>NZ_VOQB01000008.1:0-307011 GCF_009377275.1 Shewanella sp. YLB-07
GGGTGATTAAACAGTCCAGCTCACTGGATGCAGTTTGGCGGTTGTACAGCACATTTCGTACCGCCAGTCCCCGGTTATCAATTACCGAGATAGTCGGTGTGCCTCTGAACACGTCAGGGGAGGTGGATTTATTCATATAAGTTTTCCTGTGAAGGCCTTAAGATACCGGTGAGCGGCACCTTAAGGTGTTAAGTTAGCGTGATTCGCTTGTCACTTCAGACCAAGTGTCGTTCTCGTCTTCTGCGACCGTGAACCAGGGCGTATAATACTGTCGGCGTTCAAACCCTTTGGCAGTGACCACTTTGACCTCCCGCCCCAGCGCGTCATAGTAATGCGTGTCGGCAACCCCCTGAGCCCGCATGGCGGTGTCGGAGACATAACGCCAGTCATCTACAAAGTACGGCTGGTATTGCCTCACCACTTGTCCCTTGTTGTTGTATTCCACCCGACCACTCACCTGCCAGCGAGTCTCCGTCTGTGACTCAATTAATTGCCCATTTTCATCCACCTCCAGCTCACCCTCTGCCGTTCGGCGATAGGCGCGCCCGGGGGCGACTTTTTGCACGCTTTGCAAGGCCCGGTCAAAGCCATCACTGTAAGCGAGCTGCACCTGTACTTGTTGCGTGTCCACCTCTGGATAATCGTCTGCGATCAAGGCCACCTGATGCAGGGGCAATGATGGTTCTGATTGCCAGCTGAGTGTATTACGGGCAAACAGCGTCGCCTCTTGTTGGTTAACGGTCCCCGCTTCCTCTATCAAGGTGGTGACATCCAGCGGCGCCATGATGCTGTCAGCGAGCGGAGGGAAACCGGTAGACGCCCCGCCCTCGTTGCCATAAAAGGCGCTGCTTACCGGCACGCCCAGAGGACTCACCGCGACTTGTTGTGTATTGAGGTTGACGTCGGTGAGCGTATGAGGTTGCAACTGTTGATAGTTCACCGTCGCCGTGCTGACATTACCAAGCGCATCCTGCGCCGAGGTGACGGCGACATAATAGGCGTCATACGTCACCAGACTTTCTTCGACCAAGTGTGTTGTCCGCGACGCCACCGGCAAATAAAAGGCCTCCGCTTCGAGATAACGCGTATACGATTGACGCGCGACCCACACGCTATTGTCCGCGTCAAGCGGCAGCACTCGAGGGGCAAACAGGTACCCCGCCGCGACTAGCTCAGAAGCCAGTTCCGTGGCTGACAGCACGTCGGCATAAGCTGCTAACGCCACCTCATCGAGGGCAGCCACCGCCACAGACTCGACCCGGGGCGGGTAGGAGAAATCGACGTCCCCCTCCTCCTGGACATAGTGGATCTGCTGTTGGCCTGCAAACGTGGCAGGAAGACCCGAGTCCACCAGCGCCTGCAGCGTTTCCACACTGAAGCCCCCCTCCGGCACCACAATGCCCTGCCCTTCAATGACATTACTGCGACTCTCGAAAGGCAGCCCTATCACGCTATAACACGCCGTCTCTTGCTGAAGGTAAGCACTCAGGCTTTCATTCAGTCTAAGCGTAAACTGTTGCTCATCGGTATCGACCTTGTCTGCGACAGGGTAGATCGCATCCCAGACACCTTCACCGACTGCCCGCCGCGGGTAGTTAACCGTGATCTCATGCGTCGGAGCGCCATACTCATCAAAAGCCAGGGTTACGCTATGCTGACAACTCGGATCGTGGCTGATGCGTTCATAGTGATAACTTAGCTGCTCCAACGGTTGCACTCTCAATGTCGGCGTAGCCGTGTCGTCTGCCCCCGCTTGTAACTGTACCACTTGATAACGCAGGCTTTGCACCGAATACGGGGCCCCTTGTAACGCACTGTCATCAAGGCCATACACCTCTTCGCGCAAGAGCGAACCGGTTAAGGCGCGCTCGACCCACCATGACTCTGATGCAGAAAGTGGTGCATTCCAGCCAGATAAGGCGGTGTCTTGCAAGCCATAGGCCGCATCATCCCCAAGCCAATGAGCAGGTGCCTGAGGCTGCGATTGGCCTACATGATACCAACGGCAGGTTTGCAGCGGCGGGGTATCCGTATCCGGGCGAGGAGAGGCCAATACTTGCGTATCGAGGCTTTCCACATAGCCAAAGCCTCGATATTCACGCTCGAGGCCATCATAGAGCCCCTGCCGATAGACGAAGTGCTGGGTCAACTGATTGCCGGTGATCGTGTCAACTTGCGTCAGCTGTTTCACCAGATACAAGGGAATGGGCAGGGTGCAGTGCGCCTGCGGGGTGTGCGTTTTTTCATCCAGCCACTCTTGCCCGGAGTGACGATAAGTGACCTGACTCACCGCCCCACATTGATTGTCCAGTTGGTTGAGCAGATAAGGCTTGGCAGCACTCAGCGTCAAACGGTAATGGGCGGGGGCCAGATGTGGCACACTGAGCAGCACCGCCATGCCACCGGTGCCCTGTAAATCATCGAAGGTGAGCTGGCAGGTATCATCAAAGCGCACCCCTTCAGGTAAAAATAGGTCCAGGCCCGCGGCAAAGCCGTTGCCGGATTGGTTACAAAACACCGTCAGCTTATCGGTCTGGGCGTAGATTAAATCATTGGCGCCAGAGCCATCGATATCGACCAGGTATAAGCGCCCAGGTTGGAAGTTTTCGACCCCAGGCCAGCTTAACGTGATGGCCTCGCCAAACCGCCCCTGCCCCAGGTTAGGCCAGCAACGTACACTGCCCTCATCAACTTCAATCAGCTGAGCTTGTCCGGCCCCGAGCATATCGCTGAAGGCCACCAGGGTGCGCGCGTTGCGCCCTTGGATGGGCAAAGGCGTGTGCAGTGAGTCGAGCGAGGCGTGTAGACCAGGCGCAAAGCCCCGTCGGGTATTGGGGTAGAAGCGCACACTGTTAGGGCCAATCACGGCAACATCGGCTAACCCCGCCCCAGTGATGTCAGCAAACATACCTTCACCGCTTAACAGCTCCGATGGCACCGCTGAAAATGGCGTAAACGACTGCCAGGTTTTATCATCGTTTAAGGTGAAAAATCCATTCAGCCCAGGGTGGAGCACCATCCAGTCAAGACGCCCATCCCCGGTCACATCGGTCAACACTTGTCGGCCATCTTGCAAAGTAGGCACTGATGCCACTGAATGCCACTCGCTGTAGGTAATGGCGTCACCGCCCACTTCTGCACGTTGGGGGGCGCGATATCGCCAGTCGGTCCCTGAGCGATAGAGCACACCGGATACCCCCTCGCCGTAGAGATCGACTAACTGGTAAAAGGGCGACTCATTTATCCCCGGGGTCGGTGCCAGGGTCTGCCACGCTGACGCGTCAGGTAACACAAAGGCCTGATACCCTATCTGCAGTGCGGGGTTAAATTCAATCAGGGGCTGGTGTTTACTGTCTTCGCCATAGGCCCATTCCTGGGCCGATATTAGCCGGCTCAGCACCGGGTTGTCATCGTAACCGAGCATGAGTCGACGCACTAACATGGGGGAATGAGTCAACTCATCCGCAAAATGGTGGAACATCAAGATTTGGTGACACTGACGGTGACAACGTACTTCAAAACCGTAATGGTAATCGGAAAACGGATCCTGTCGCGCAGGCCATGGCGTCTCTGTAGACCATTCAGGTGATTGGCTGGTATCTTGGCTACGTTGACCATAATCGAGCACCACACTGAACAGCCAGCCAGTTTTATCATCTGGCCAGTTATCCTTCAAACAATACAGTGCATCAGACGCGGTGACATTGCCATAAAGCACCTGGGTCAGATAGGACAATGCGCCGCGTTGCCTCATATCCTCCGGCGCGTGTTCTGTATCCACCCCGTCACTGTTTTCCGCAGTATACACATACCGTATATGCTCGCCCTGAGGCGACAGGCTCTCCTCTATTGACCACTGTGCAATACGTCCATCAAGCGCGGTTTGGGCTAATGCAGATTTCCCCAGACAATGAAGCGAACCATCAAGGCCAAACACCAGCCAGAAGATCTGGGCGGCATCACTCGCTAATTGCCAACGCTCGTAACGCTCATACCCTCCGGCGACGCGGGAGCGATAACTAACCACTATATGCTCATCAATCGCTGTCGTCCCGAATGAATTACAAGTCTGGCTCACAATCCCCCCCACCTCATCACGTTCAGGCTCGAGCACTTCACCGCTCGGGCCGACATAGCGGTCGGTATCATCGTATTGCGGGGTGCCGTGCTTGGTGTGCAAACGAATTGACAGCAGGGGCAATTGCCACCCTACGCCAAAGGGGCCATTGCCCTGGCTCGTTTGATAGCTGAGGGCAAGTGATGGGACTAAGCCCCGTCCACCGCTGACCGGCAATGGGATGGAAAATTGCAGATCCCCCGTTGGCCCGGCGTGACCAGGGGTGGTTTGCGCCGTGTTGATAGTGCCTCCCTGCTGGGGGAGTTGGGGAGGATTGATCGCCAAATTGGCTGTTTGTTGTGACATACGAACTCCTACAGCGCTTATTGGGCATGTAGCACGCGCCGAATAAGCGTCAATAAACTCAGGGCCACCTCCATACATGCTGAGGTGGGTACACAAATCATAAGCCGACCCGCTGTATTACGCGGGCCGGGCACCGGTTTACTTTCGAATGGTGTAACTGATGTGCAAAATGATATCCGATAAGGTTTGCACAAGGTCATGTTGCTTCTTATCCGCCGCGACATTCGGGAAGGTCAGTGTCAAACTGGCACTGTTCCCCCCATCGATTGGCAGGCCTTCAAATGGCAGGTATTTACCTTCATTAAAGTCCAGCTGAAACTGACCACTGTCGTTCATGCCATGTGAAATGGCGGTTTGGATGCAACTTTGATGGATCCCACCGCCACTGGCGCTGTACCCCAGTACCGCCTGAATATCCTGATAAGGCCCCAGTAACGCTGGCAATGACACACTCACCTGCTTAATGCGGCGAACCTTATCAGTCCCCACCACGCTGTCCGGATAATCTGACAGGATATCCAGCGCCTCAAGGTCGATGCTAGCGATGAACACCGTTTTGTCAGTATTCAATGCCAGGGTGTGCGGCGTTAACGTTGACACCGTCTCATCCAGCACCTTGTTGACTTCTGCATTGAACGCGGCGCTATCCAACCCCATCGCCTGCGCCATTGAAACCGTGCGCTTAACTTCCAGGGCCCGGGCGTCCCAGTCAACATAAGCTGACTCCATCTGTGCCAGATTCAGTGCCAACGCCTCACCACATTGAAGGCCCGCATGATTACTATCCCACGCGCCGGGTTGTATGAAGGTCGTGGCACTACTGGTTTCCCATTGGTAACCCAGCTGCGCTTTCAAGCAGCAGGCGATAGCCAAGTCGTAAAATGGATAGAACACGGCAGATAGACGGCCCTGCATCCAACTGTAAAGCGCCTCGTTGCTGAACTTGGTTTTGAGGAAATCCAGCTGTACCTGAATTTGCGCTTGCTGCGTTTCCACATAACCTTTTTGCAGCAGGGCGGCTTCGCTCTGAATGGCTAGGCTGGCTTGTTGCGCTTCGATTTGCTGAATGTCATGCTCAGCGGTATCGCGTTGAATGGTCCATTCCTGAGCACGGCGGCGATATTGCTCAGACGTCGAGCGTGCTTCAGCAGAGGTGACCAACCCGGCTGCTGATGCGTCCATGCCAAAGGCCATCGCCGTGGTAACCGCACCCCACCGCGAGCCACCCACGGCCATGCCGAAGATATTAGGGGCTAAATCCATGGCAGCACCCGCCGTGCGCATAGCATTAGCTGACGTAGTCAAAGCACCGGAAGTGATACGTTCGTCTATGCACTGTTGCTCTGCGCGGCTAATGCCTTCATCAAGCAGTTGCTGATAATGCTCCCGTCGTGCCAACGCGCCTGCCAGACTGGCAGACAGTGTATTTTGCTCGGCCTCGAGTTGTGCACACGTTTTGTTCTGCAACTGCAGACTTTGGCGCAGCAGATCTTGCGCCTGTGTATCCAACAACGTGTTCAGCGCCTCGCTGTCTTTACGTTCTAATGCCGTCGTGAGTGAGCTGCCATATTGAATCAGCTGGGCTACCAGGTTGCGCGCATCATTGAGCATCAAAGGAAAACGCTGGATGGCAATACTGGTGCCAGGTAAACTCCCCGCACCACTACTGGCAGCTGCGGCGGCATGTTGCAGTGTTTTAGGATCAGCGGGGGTGGCATATATCGGCAGCGTCAACAGTTGACCATCAATACTCAGGTTGTTGCGCAGATTGTACAGGCGCTGATCCAAGGTTTGCCAGTAGCCTTTAAGCTTGGTGTTTTCCGTCGGTAAGAACAGCGCGGTCAAAGAGTTAGCGTTACGTGTCTCTGCCCCCGGTGTAGCAGACTGACCAGCGATCAGCTGTTCGATGGTCGCCAGACTGTGCGCTGTATCACTGGCAGCCGCACTCAAGGTCGGATCACTCCAGTTGCCGCTGAGTGGAATATCGGGTTCTTTGCCCAACAGGTTGAGCGCGGTGACATACCACATCTTGGCTTCGGCTAAGGTATCGCGCTCCAGCTGCCGATAGGCCATGTCGCCTCGGGCGATCAGCAGATCCAGCATCTTCATGTAGGTGGCCACTTTGTAATGCATCGGATCACCTTGGGCCACGATATCGGGATCAGAACTGTCGATCTGCGTGACATCCCATGCGGTATCCTCCTCTAGAGGACGGACATTCCATAAGCGCAGCCCCTCCCCCTCAGCAGGAATATTGTAGCCTTGTGGGCTGAAGACATAGGCTAGCCACTGTGTCGTTTCTTCAAAGTTTTTCGCCTGCAGCAACTTTTCCACGACCAGCATGGGGGTGTAATAAAACAGCTCCCAGAAATAGAGACCATTGGCACCATTAAAATCCATCGGCTCAGTATTGTTATACAGCACATTGGAGTCGGCTAATCCGGGGGTTCTGTTGAGATTGCCTGAAGATGCAGTTAAGGTGTCACCGGCAAAGGTGAACTGCTGCGTCTCATCCTCAAAACTGAGTTTACCGTTTGAATACTCAAATCCCAAAGCCACGTCTTGTACTGCTTCAGATTGCTCACAGGGTAAAAACACACGCATGCTGGTTGATTGATCCGACAGACTGCCTGTTATTAGTTCCACACCAGCACTTGCATTACTCTGGTTGATGAAATACACCGTGACGTCACTTCCCTCTCCATGGGTGTCGCTATCGTAAGGACTAAACGTTAAATTAACATATCCGCCAGCGCCTAATTGTGGCTCTTGAATATTTTGGGTATCCCAACTGAGCACCATGTCCAGGCCAATATTGGCCTTAGCAATCAAATCTTGTGCAAAGAGGGTGTTGAGACGGGTTCGTAATGGATAGTTACTGAGCGCCATGTAAATGGACTTCCTCTCGCTATCCGAGATGATTTCACCATAGTCAGTATTGCCATTACTTTCTAGCGATGCTGTAAATTGATAGGTTTCGCTGTATTTCTTCCCAGGAGAAAGGACATAGAGCGACAGCTCCTTGACCAAAGTGCCGCCTCTTATATCCCATTCAGCGGCAACACCAGATATTACATTGCGACCAAACTCCAGCTCTTTTCGGAGTTGACCAAATTCAAAGTAAGGAGTGGTTATCGTGCTGTTATCTAATGGGTACTCATCTAGCGTGAAGTTGTCGGTTATCTCCCAATCTTCAGTATAGAAATCGCCATCGTTACCAGTGTTTTTTGTGGTATAGAAAAATGCATTGGCCTTTGCCCCCGTCAATAGCTGAACGGGTACAATACAATCAAAGGTGACGGTGTCTTCTGTAGATTGAATATTTTCGACGGCCAAGCAATTTCTATAATCCGTGTAAGCGTCCATTATCGCATGATGCGTACTATCATCATCTGAACCTTGTTCGTCCAACTCGAAGGTTTCATTGCGATCAACCACCCATTTCCCTGAGCCGATGGTGTCGCTGGCGTACGTTGAAAAGGCCGCATCCAAGGAACCGGCATCCACGTATTCGTTAAGTTCTATGGCAGTAAGATCCATGGACACATGTGCGCGGTAGTAGGCAAAATCGCCAATCCCCTCAATACGGATCCCGAGATCTGGCTCCCCCACGGTGACATCAATGAGAGGGGTATAATCAGTTGACGTGCTAATGATAAGTGCAGGAGCCCCCAGCAGATTATAAAAAGTCGCATCCCCGACCGATTTCACCGACGCCGAGTCGTCAGCATAATTGATCTCAACATCCCCACGGGCAAGCAAGCGAGGCGGCGTGGTGGAATTATCAATTTCAGCACTTATTTGCTTATTGATAAACGTCACAGAGTCGTCAAGAGACCCGGAAGGCTGGCCAATCTGCGATGATGAGGCCTGGTACGACAATGAACCGATAAGATTCGCGAGCTTGTTCTGGTCGGGGCTGTTGTTTAAATTGTGCTGTATTAATGTGAGGATCGTCTCAATATCCTCACTATCACTGTCCATTTCATTTAAGGCACTGTCGAGTTTTTTATAAGACAAACTTTCCGAGGTGACCACCTCCTCAGGCACGTAAAACACCACCAGCATCGCGTCCCATTCTGAGTTATAGGTCAGATAATTACTGATTGGCGGCTTGCCATCAGTCGGAGCGATATCAGCCGACCAATTAAAACTGCGGGGTTGGCTCCAGCTATTATTGATTTTCCGATAGGATAAATTATAGGTGTACTGCAACTTCGTCTCTGGAGATCCCGCTTCGCTCGAATCAGATTCAACCGTTTGGGCTTCCACCCAGCCGATGTGTAATCGATTATTCAAGATGACTGGACGAATTTCTTCATCTACGGCATTTATGGGCACATTGATGGCTTCCCACTCGCTCCATGCCGAAGCGGAAAATTGTCCGGCAGTCCCACCGGACTGGTTCAGACTGCGCCAGAAGTAGCGGTAAGGGAGTGTATGACTCCTGCCGATGAAATACGTCATGCCATCCATGAATGCCGCACCGTGATGATAGCCACTAATGACTTTCAGATTAGCAATATCTTCAAAATTATCGAGATAGTTCATGTAGGCGGTTTCAACGGAGGCTTTGGAAAGCTGGCTCTGGCTGATTTCCGTGACCAATTGTTGCTGCAGGCTGGTCTGGTTGTAACGCAAAGAGGGGTCTATATAATTCTCTGGATAATAGGCAAGCTGTGATACACCTGACCACGTACTATACCGCTTGTTATATTGATCCCATTCGACAAAAAAAACATTTTGCAATAGGCTGCGATTGATATCCGGATCCATGCCTTGCAGGCAGCGGTTGATATAAAGCTGCACACTGGCTATCGCCTCAGCAATACGTGTTGTTTGGATCTGTCCACTAACCTGATTGTCAATCAGCAGGTATTGGAATACATCATCACGATCTTTCAAGGTGACATTGGTAAGGGTTGGTGCCTTATCGACGAGATAAATAGCACACAGTGCAGTGCTTCGTGCTTCATCTTGCTGTTGACTGAGCTCTACCGTCTGCTTGTCTTGCAAACCTGCCTGGAAGTCACCTGCCAACGTTAACCAGTGAGCAAAACTCTGAGTGCTTTGAGTCGTTAATAGGCTGTTCACGCTTGCTACGGATACCCCCAGTGACGACGCGATATTCAGCCAGTCCACGATTTGTGCACCTTGTACCGCCGTTAACGGTTGATTCTTCGCACCAATCGCATCTGCTGCATGTTGGATTTCTTCTTGTGGCTGATCCAGTAAGCGTGCCAAAGTGGACACCTCTAGTTGATCGTCAGCCAACGCACTGAGTAATTCACTCACGCCTTCGTTGACAGCTTGTTGCAGTGTTTTAAACTGGTGAATGTGTTGCAAATTGTACAGGGTTAGCGACAGCTTGCCTGCTGTTTCACTCGGTAATGTATCTGGATGATCCACCAACAGTGACAACTCGGCGGTAGACAATTTCCAAGTTTTAATTATCTGCGCCAACTGTGCCATCGCATGGCTAAAGGCTGCCAAACTCTCGGTGTCGGCTGACGTCAGCGGCAGCTGATCGAAATAAACGACAATCTCTGCCCAGTAGGCTTCGATATCGGTGAGCACGAGTGACTGCTCTGTTGCGATTTGCTCGATCCAGTCTTCCAGCAAGAGGGCTATTTCACGATCGGCCAACCCAAGGCCTGCGGCGATAGAGGGCGCTAGTATCTCCTTGCGATTGTCTGGTGTAGCGCTTTGCCCCGCGTGATACAACATTTGCAAAAAATTATCAATTTCAGGCGTCATTGCGGTTGGATAGTGACAAGTGGTCATGACGTCTACCGCTGTAACCGTAAGCTGCTGCGCAAGTAAATTTTGATGACTGGTGTACACGGCGTCGAGGTAGTCAGTGAAGTCACCCGCTTGGATGCCGTTTTGTTCGAGTAGGTTCTCGGTTTTACCATTAAGCTGCAGTAAGACCTGTAGCGCCTGCGGCGTCAGATCGTGAACACGAGCCAGTAGGCCGATACGGTAAAGCATACTGATATTGGAGAGACTGCGCGGCCAGGCCAGATCATCATGATCGGCAATTTGTGCCAGTACCAGCAGACCAGCATCATCGACACCAAGCGTACGCTTCAATACCGCTCGTTCCTGTACATATGTTGTATCTGATGGATCAAAATTGATGCTGTCTTCAGTGTCGTCCGTAGTAAACACAATGTCATTAAGTGGCGGGGTGTTAAACAGACTGTCAAATTGATTCAATTGGCCCTCTGGTACCGGGGTATTGTCGATATCACCGCCTACCAGCACCACAGCATCAGCTTCATTCAGGCCAAAACGCTCACGGTACAGTAAAGCGCGTGCAGTGAAGGAGAGCGTGGTCTCCGAAATAGGAGACGGCAGTGTGCTGCCATCTCCAGAGAGTGCAATCAAGCGATCCAATATTGAAGGGGAGAGGCCACAAAGCTGGCTATAGCGAATGCGCTTACTCAGGTCGATGAGCGCGGCGGAGTCATTGTCTGAAAAGGTGCTTAAGTCAGTGTAAGTGCTCAGTTCATCTTGAACAATGCCGACTTGTTCACAGAAATGCTCCACATCCGCTAGCCATACTGCATCAGCAGTCCCAAAGTGCTTCAGTAGCATCGTTTCCAGCTCATCGGTGCTACTCGGAATGGGCGTGATGAGTTCCTGCGCCAGCGTCGGTGATAAATGATTGGCAAAAGCCGCCCGAGTGACCGCGGGAGTAAGATTGGCCATACTGGACGCCAGTGGTTCAGCGATGGTTTCAAAGCTACTGTCTTGCAGGTTAAACACAAACTCCAAAGTGCTATAGGGGGCATGGTAAGGCAGGTCAAAAGGATAGAAGGTTTGGGTGAATGTGGTGTCGATATCGTCTGCGTCAATGGCACTGGTCAAGATCTCGTTAGACAATGCTAAGGTGCTTATTTCGGTGTCGAGATTGGATTGACTCAAGCTCAATGATAACAAGTCTGGCCTGCGGGTATCCAAGTACAGCTGATGCCCTTCTGCATGCAGGGCTTTGCCTTCACGATAGAGCTCGGTAAGGTAGCCCGCCGGCGAGAACATTGATGCCACCGAATTGGTTTTCACATAGGCATCTGCGCGCTGGCCAAATAGCTGTTCATAGTCACGGCTGTCGTATGCTACGGGGGAAATGGCTAAATGCACGGCCTGTGTCAGCTGGGGATTGGCATGGGTAAAAATTTTGCGATGATAAGCTTTCAAACTGGCGACATACTGCTGCGACTGGCGATATAACTCGCGGGTTTCACGCCAACTGAGGTGGCGACTGCACGCTTGTCTAAACGTGGTAAAGTTTTCTCGAGCAATATCCACTGGCAACGAATAGCCCAGTGGTTCCAGTATGTGGGCATGCTGTTGACATAGTTGCATTACTAAACCTGTCTTCATAGTAAATCCTTAGTTTCCTAACTAGTTAAAATGATTGATTTTGCGTTCACATTACTGACATTCAGATATTTGGACCGGAGGTCTATAGTGGGCTTTAGTCAATGCACCAAGGGCCACGAGTCTTGCTCGGTTATAAAGAAAGAGAACACCAAGAGATTACTGAAATACGACCTAACCATGGATGCTTATGACTTAGTAGCCGGTTCGATTAATAACTTGCTTAGCCCGCGAAGTAACATAAAAACATATGATTCATTTCCAATCATGAAAAAAGCGATGAACTGATTATTACGGTTCGCTTTATTGATGTGTGCTGTACGCCTGAATGTGTTAAAAATCGTCATTAATAGTGAGGGAGCATCGAATGACGCGCATATAATAACGAGGGATATGGGGGGGGAGGTACTGACCCTTCAGGCAGGCTTTATTGTGATCAATCACAGCCAAACATCTGAAGGACTACGTTACTTGTGTTGTGATAAGCCATGATCTGCAAATGCATTATCAGGATGTTGAATCGCAGCGACATCAGCTTAGGTGATGCAAGCACATCCCCCCCTAGAAGGCCCTTGCCAATCATCATTGACTTCAAAAGTTGCCCGTCCTGTCTTGGGTTACGTCAATACTGTGACCACTCTAGGGGGTTATTGGCGTATGCTGCTGATCTAGCAAGTCACGACCACCGGCACCCACGGTCATTCAGTACCATTCTCAGGTGAAAAACGCGGTGCATTTCCATCTTAAGTGACTCATACAAGGACCCATGCCCCGACTGGCACGTTGTTATTGCCTCACTGGTACAGCCAATGACGTCATATTAAGTCCCTCTTTACAGTCTTCCTTTCATTCCTTGAGCACGACAAATGGTTCAAACAGTAACAACGCCGACACTAACACGCACAATCTATGATCAACATGGCACTTTTCACTCGCTGGTTACCGTTGTAGCCTAGTGACTACCTAGCCCCAATGAACTCAGGCTCGTTGTTTACTTTACCCAACAGAGCCAACACATCGAGATCAGCTACTTTTGGCTTAGCTAGTGCCTTGTGCTTAAGTATTTTATCTCCACGCTATGCGCCGTTTTCATGACTGGAATGATCTTATGTTCATCAGTAAAACTGATGAACTAAACACACATAAAGCAAGGGATAAAGAGATAAAGAGATAAATCACCTTTCAAAAATTATAACCATTTGATTTATAGTAGATATTAGCAATATAATGAGAGCAGAGGTTTTGACTTAATCTGCCGCAATGGTATTTGCCTCTCAACGCTTTACCCAGCTTTAGCATGTGAAGGCAAAATAGTTGAGTGACCTGCTGTGCCCCAGCTTTAGTGACCTATTTCGGTGAATATTCCCCTCCACTGGCAACCATCACTTCCTCATTTTAGGCATCATTATCTGCAATGCTAAGGCTGCCCTATCCATACCAGAGCCAACATCATGGAACTGAGTTCCAGATTAACGAGGAAGTATATCCGACAGCTAAGGACTGAAAGTGCGAAGATAAAGGCGATAAAAACCGGTAGGCTGAACCTGGTGCAGTGAGTTGATGCCAGACATTACGCCTACTCCCTCTCCCCATGTAACCGTTAGTGGGTCTTTGACAAAGTATCAGTAATGGGGATAGGGAACTGGATGTTTTGACGACCAAGATTCGGGTAGTAAAATGATCAATGTGTTACCAGAAGGTATGAGACCATCACTCAGTCCCTAAAGTCAATGATTTTGACGGTTATCATCCCTTGCCAATACTTGTCACCCGCTCGGCTTCGACGCCAAGTCAATTAACTGGGGCACAAACAGGGCTTACACATTGCATCAACTGCCCTTGTAAGGCCTAGATCACAGCACTAACCAGTCCTTTATGATCAACTCGCTTGCTCAATTAAGTCAAAATGTTACCCCGCTGGTCAACCGCCTAACCGATCAGTTACTTTTTGCTATTCCCCTCTCTAATCTGATGCCCCCATACGCAGCATAACCTTATTTAACGTGACTCATGGTTGACTGATATTCAAACACTCTGGGATAACACCGCCCTGTGAAACCAAAATCACTCGCCCGTCGCCCCCACGATTCATGATCAATGATGAATCACATGTTTTCACGTTACAGAGCAAGTTAAACCCGTTTTAATCGAACCAAGGCGAAAAAAGCGCCGAGTGTTCAGTGTGTTAACAGTAAGAGTCAGTGATGTAACCAAACCATACACGCGAGCTGCGGTGCATTTTCTTATGGTCGATATACCGCCGGTTCACGGCATCTCAATGTAAGTAAATCGAACTTGAAATCAATCATTTTTGTTGCCGGAAAAGCTAAGGAATAAATATGAAAGCAATTAAATCTTCACGTAATTTGTATCACACTCATGCCCATGTACTGGCACCTTTGGGTTACCCCTCCTTGCCGGATATTGCCCAACAGTCTTTTGACACCTTCAGGCAAACTTGTCGTCAGCACTTGAATTTGAGTGAAACCCAAAAGATTTATCAAATTGCACAGCGTCAGAAGCAACAATTAAAGGCCTATCAACGAAAAGTTATCAGCCATGCCAATCCGCAATTAAGCAACACCTTGCGGTTAGCTCACAATCCGATGCGGCAAGAAAACCGGGACTACGAAACGCTGTTTAGTCAGCGAGCAGATGAATACGTGCCTAAAAATTCGGTAGCGTCGATGTTCTCACCGGCCGCCTACCTCACCGAGCTTTACCGTGAAGGGCGGCAGTTGCATAACCGCGAGCAATTGCAACACCTGGACAACCGTCGCCCCGACCTTCAGAACCTATCGCTGAGCCAGAGCAATATGGACACTGAAATCAGCACGCTGGCACTGTCTAATGATATTTTACGTGCCAGTATTAATGAGTCCGAATTGGATACTGTACTCGCTAGCCAATTATACCCGTTTGATTTGCCTTACCATGCACCGTTTAGCAGTATCGAAACAACGCTAAAATTGCAAGACAGCAGCTTTGAAGCTGTTGCAGCCTGTTTGGCCCCGACCATGCCTGACAACAGTGTGTCCGTGAATACCCTCTCCGCGTTTGCTAACCATCTGTCACCAGTATTGGTTGAGGCCCTATTAGCCCAAATCCCAACTGATAACGGGAGCCTAAATAACCAACTTAAATTGCATTTCGGATCGGATGCTACAGTAACGTCGCTTTCACAGGTGGAGGTGTTTTGTCAGAAAACCGGGATTAGCCACGATGAATTGAATCGTTATATGGCGCTCCCTAGCTTCAGGCAAAGTTATAACGTACAAAACCATAGTTCATCTGTTCAAGCTAAAGACAACATTCATCAAAACTTACTCACATCTCCAAGCCAATATGGCGGTTCATATTTAAACTTGACGATTGATGAATGGGTTGGCTATGCCAATAACAGCCTTTCGCGGGTATCCATCGAGGCCGAAAAATCTGTTACTGACCGACTCAATATCTTACCGTCGATGAACGATAACTGTATTGTGTTTAATGCATTTTCAGTCACCGAAGATGGAGTTCCCAGTACTTTTGTCGACATCATGATTGATGGAAAACATATCACAGGAGATCAGGCTGATACTTTCGATGACGATCAAGGTATTCAGTCATTACCTTTAATTAAGGGGGTTAGACAAGTTGAATTCCGTGCAGATAAAGAAGAGCATAAACTTTGCATAGGCGTAGGTGACTCGAATATATACTCCCCTGGAGGGTGGTACCCAGCGAAACTCCCTGCCTCTAATAATTTCACCGTGAAATTTACTCCGCTTGGAGCAGCTGATTTAATCAAACTCAGCAAGGTGATTCGCTACTGCAAAAAAACGGGCTTAACCCCCGCGACACTCAATACCTTAATAAAGTTGTCACAGGGTGAAACGGCACAAGCTTCTATCAACTCGCAGACACTACAGTTAACCGCCCGTGTCTTGGCGTATATGTCGCGCTACGGGGTGAGTGAAGACGATGCGGTGGTCCTCGTTGGTGGTGAGATCAATGTCTACGCTAAGACCGATGAACACAACCAGTTTGACGCACTTTTTAATCACCCACCACTACAAGGGCAAAACTTTACTTTATCTGGTCAGTTGATTTTTACTCCGGATGAAGTAGAGCATAAATTCCACAGAGCGGTTTTAAAACGAGCATTTAATATGGACGATGCTGAACTGCAACGTGCAGCGATGCTTGTCGATTCAGACGATTATGTCAACATTTCAAACAACATTACGAATCTGACGGATCTCTATTTTGTTGCACTGTTAACCAGAGTATTCGACATCACGACACTTGAACTTGATAGCTTGTGGCGATGTTTATCACTGCGAGAAGTATACCGGGCGACGCCAGATCAGATGGCCGTAATGGTGACTAAATTAGCGCAAACAATCGGCTGGTTACGGGCACAAAATCTATCAGTTTCTGCTTTACAAGCCATGATTGGGAAAGGTTACCCAACGCTCCTTATTCCTGAAATGGAAAACCTGATCAACAGTTTATACCAATCAATAACGGATTATAATTGCGATTCGACGTCTCTGAAGCAGCATTTTGCCCCCCATTTGGCAGGTGATCTAAAACTATCTAGCACTGAGCTCGCTATCGTGTTGCAAGATTGGATGGACTTAATTGCCAATGAGCAAGGGTTAACCCTGACATCCATCGAGCAATTCTGGCAGGAGATCATTAAATTCTGCGATAATGAGCCAAACACAGAGGCCGATACGGCCGCTTTAGCCACTTTTTGCCAGGCTCTGGGGCAGCTTGCATTGATTGTTAAAACATGGACATTAAGTGCCCCCGAGTTGGCGTTATTGGTTTATAAACCCTACATGCTACCAGTTGAGCAGTTTTATTTATCGTTAACTCAGGGTAACCTTCAGCGGATGAGTCGTTTCAAAACGCTGCAAACGGGCGTCGGTGAAAGCGCCAGTGAATTGCTGAGTGCTTTAACCCAGAACTTGCTTAATATTAGCCAGCTGGCAGGCTTGTTCAACAAACCGGAGTCAGAGCTCTTACTAGCAGCTGCTGCCATCGATAGTAGCGTTAACTCCCTTGACATATTACAGGCGGCCAATATCAGTGTGTGGCTGAAAACGGCGGAACAACTGGGTATATCGACCGGTATCGCGGATACACTGTTAAGTATTGAGTTTGAGGATGGTTATTCCTCATGGGAGACGTTGGCTGGCGATATAATCAGTGGCCTGCCTGCAGATCTGCACACAACAATAACCCGCAGTCAAGATGAAGCCCTTAGTACTGCATTGTGCGCCTATTTTTTGGCAGAGTATGGCTCGGTTCTGTCTAACGCTGGCGTAAAACTGGATAAGCGAGACGATATTTTCCAGTATCTGTTGATTGATAATCAGGTGAGCGCAGATATCATGACCCGTTATCTGGCCGAGGCGATTTCCAGCGTGCAGTTGTATATTCATCGCTGCTTACAGGGGCTTGAGGTTAACGTCGAGCGCAGCCAGTTGCTGGAGCATTTTTTTGTCGAGTGGGATCAATATAATAAACGTTACAGCTCCTGGGCGGGTGTGTCGCAACTGGCGTATTACCCAGAAAACTATCTGGATCCGACATTACGTTACAATCAAACGGGGTTGCAACAACAGTTATTATCTGAAATTAGCCAGAGTCAGCTCTCCAAAGATTCTGTCGAAGCAGCGTACCTCAACTATCTGGATGGTTTTGAAGACATAGCCAACCTAAAGATTGTGAGTGGTTATCACCATGGTGCGGAATTAGACAAGGGCATCAGTTACTTCATCGGCCGGACCAATGCACAGCCCTATCGTTATTTTTGGCGCAGCCTCGATGTTGAAGCCAGTGATGGTCAGGGAGGCTATGTCGCCTCAGCGTGGAGCGAATGGGAGGAAATGAATACACCAGTCTACCCCGTACGCGATCAGGTGCGACCCGTGATCTACAATGACCGGCTGTACATTGCGTGGGTAGAGCTGCGTTCGCAGCCACAAACTAGCGAAGAGGGTTTGGTGGTTGATACCATCGACGAATACTCACTGCAGCTAAGCTATCGCAAGATTAATGGCAGCTGGAATCCGGCAATGAGCTTTGCCTTGAGTATACCATCCGGATTAATTGATCCATCGGGCCCGATATTCGATTTGTATTTTTCGTATCATCCATTACAAAACGCCATACTGGCACTACTGTATGATCCTACCCAAGAAAATGATGGCGGTGACTATGATTCAGTAGACGGATTAGGCGAGTGGGTTGGCGGGTATATTGACAATCGTATGCAATATCATCCTATTGTTGATGGTGAAGATGAAGGAGAGGATACTAATGATGAAGCTGTAGCTATTTTTAGTCTGTTTTACAATAACCTGAATGGCCCGTCAACGCCCAACAAGGTCATCCGTTACATTAATGTGAATGCTTTTGATGTTAACTGTACTCCCGCAGAACCAGTTGAAAATGTAGTCGTTGAAAATTCAGCAATAACGGTTAATTCCGCTTTTATTGATGCTGCTGTAGATCCCTATAAGCTTCCCCAGGAACTCAGCTATCGTCCTGTCGGGGAGATCACACTTGATCAACCAGCACCTTCAGCTCCAACGGGGACAATCTTACCAGACAGTGATCCTATAGATACTGCTGGGGACATGTTCGACGTGTCAGTTCCTGTGGCGGTAGAAGGCAACATTGAAGGCGATAAGTTTGTCTGCACTTTAACTCCCGCAATAACACCAAAAGCCAATCTCGTAATATTTAAAGCTGCTAATAAACCTGAGGAACCTATTTGGTTTGATACGAAAACAGATGCAAATATTATTAGCTCAGGCAGCGCAAACGTTGATGGCGATGGTGCTAGTCCCAAAATAAAGATGAACTGTAAAATGTCAGATGCTCCTGATTGGTCAAGCGCACGTATTCAATTTAGTGTCTTTCGTACTTTGGATATAAATGATTGTTGGCCTGATGGGGAGACACCTAACCCGAGTACTTATATTGGGACTTATAATCCCGCGCCAGAACCAGATGCGTTCAGTTTTACCAAGTATGCATTGGAGTTTGTTGATGAGTCACCGGTCCTTGAAATGGATGAAACAACTGATTTTGACAAGCCACTGAATGGCTATCACTATGCTATATTTTGTTTTGGGACAGACACTGATGATATGCAGACTCCAGACCACACCGTAATAAGAGACATAAAGACTTGTCATGTTTATGATGAAGTGACTGCCATATCAGAAAAAATAACGATCAAGTTCGCAGGTGACACGGAGGTTATTGAAAGGCTAGAGTCAACGCCAGCAGAAGCAATAACACGAACACTGACATACAAGCAGTCTGTTAGCAACGAAACTGTCTCTGAAACCTTCTCTCTTAATATTACTGACGAAAGTGGAGGAAGTTGGACTCAGAAATTTAAAGTGTCCAATACAGGAAGCAAAGCGTTAGATCAATACTCATATCAATGGGAAGATGGTAACAATTCTACCGAGATTGCGATACCACAAGGTACGCAAAATATTAACCGGGGGATTTCACTCATTGATCTTCCACCAAACGACCCCATTACTAAGGTAGTCAGTTTAGTTATCAAAAAGAACGGCACTGAAATATATAGACAAACATTTACGCTTAATACATTCCAAACCGCTGGTAACTATATTAATCCTGCTGATTTTGCTCAGATTGTACAGGACGATAACCAAGCAATATATCTGGACTTAGAATCTACTAAACAGCCCACACGTACCCGGCTAAATACCCTATTTGCTAATGAACTCATCAAGCGAGCCAGTAGTGGTCTGGATAACGTACTGAGTTGGGAAACGCAGCAACTACCAGAGCCTCAGTTGGGGGAAGGCACCTATGTGGAA
Source organism: Shewanella sp. YLB-07 (assembly GCF_009377275.1). Classification (NCBI taxonomy): domain Bacteria; kingdom Pseudomonadati; phylum Pseudomonadota; class Gammaproteobacteria; order Alteromonadales; family Shewanellaceae; genus Shewanella; species Shewanella sp. YLB-07. The sequence goes on from NZ_VOQB01000008.1 coordinate 19,675, forward strand.
TTGGTTCTAGATGTCTATGATGCAGAGATTCATGGGCCAAAAATGGATGTCACTATTGAGTACATCAAACTCTGGGAGAATAGTGATCACTTTCCAATTTATTCAGGAACGCTTAATAAACAACATAAAACCACGATAAAACTATTCCTTGGTTACTATGACTCTTCTTTTGGTAACCAAAATAGAGCCTATATTAGGGCCATTTACTCATCGGGGACAACGGATGATATTAGATTTGTGAGAGATGATATCAGTGACCCCCATGGCTGGGAGTTGGAGTCTACATATCACGAGGGGACTTTTGATGGACTCTCTTCAGCCCGGGCATTACAAGACACAACTGAGCCGATGGATTTCAGCGGTGCCAACGGCCTCTATTTCTGGGAGTTGTTCTACTATACCCCCATGCTGGTTGTCGAAAGGCTACTCGATGCACAAAGTTTCGAAGAGGCAGAAAAATGGCTAAAATATGTGTTCAATCCGCAAGGGTATCTGACGGGGGAAGGCATAACGGCGTCACCCGTTGACCGTTATTGGAATGTGCGGCCGTTAGAGGAAGATACGGCTTGGGATGAGACCCAGACTGACAGTACCGATCCCGATATTGTGGCACAGGGTGATCCGATGCACTATAAGGTCGCCACCTACATGAAGCTGCAGGACTTACTCATCGCGCGCGGCGACATGGCTTATCGGCAGCTCGAGAAAGATAGCCTTGCCGAGGCCAAGATGTGGTATGTCACCGCACTCAATATGCTGGGTGAGGAGCCAGATCTGCCTCTGGCCAGTAATTGGAGTGAGCCCACACTGGGCACAGCGGCCAGCCAGGTGTTGCAAAACCAGAATCTCTATGTACTTGAGCAATTAACGGGCGGCTCAGCCCCAGTGCAGGAACGGATTTCTGCGCCTCAGGACACATCACAGGCTCGCACTGCGAACTCGTTAACGGCGTTATTCCTGCCGTCTGAAAACGAGAAGCTCAAAGGCTATTGGCAAACGCTCAACCAACGGCTGTTTAACCTGCGCCATAATCTGAGTATTGACGGCCAACCACTGACCTTGCCAATATATGCGGCGCCGGCAGATCCCAAAGCACTGCAAAGCGCCGCAGCAGTCGACAGTGCTGGTGGCCTAAGCTTGCCCAAGATCAGTATTGCGTTGCAACGTTTTCCGCTGATGCTGGAGAGTGCCCGTGGCCTGATTGCCCAGCTGGTGCAATACGGTGGCAACTTAACGTCGGTTCTGGAGCGCAAGGATGTTGAAGCATTAAATGTATTGCTACAGACGCAGGCACAAGACTTGATGATCAGTAGTATCAAGTTGCAGGAAAACACGCTTGAACAGTTGCAAGCCGAGCAGCATGCACTGGAGGCCAGCTTAGCGGGGGCACAGGCTCACCGAGATAGTTATCAGGCATTACTTGATGAAGGCATTAGCAATTTAGAGCAGCAGGCGATGGATGACTATGTAGCTTCAGGCAGCATGTCAACGGCATCGAATGCTTTTCGTGTCGCCGGTGCTGCGATTGATGCAACCCCCAATGTCTTTGGCATGGCGGTGGGTGGCATGCAAATAGGCTCGCTTAGCCACGCGACGGCTTATGGCATTGATGCTGGCGCAGTCGATCTGACCACCAAGGCGAACGCTAAGGTAACCAGTGAACAATATCGCCGCCGTGCTCAGGAGTGGACCATTCAGCGTGATGGCGCGCTGCACGAGATTAAGCAGATAGAGGCGCAGCAGGCGAGTTTAACCATTCAATGCCAAGCGGCCCAACTGCAAAAATCTTACTTAGAGACGCAGCAATCCCAGGCCCAGACACAACTGGACTTCATGAAGACGAAGTTTAGTAATGAGCAATTGTATTCTTGGATGCAGGGACGACTAGCGGCTTTGTTCTATCAATTTTATGATCTTGCCGTGTCGCGTTGCCTCAAGGCGCAGCTGGCTTACCAATGGGAAACCCGTGATGCCGCGACCTTCATACAACCCGGTGCGTGGGATAGTAATCATGCAGGTTTATTATGTGGTGAGGCGTTGGCACTGAATCTGGCACAGATGGAGTCAGCTTATGTTGACTGGGACGCCCGGGCCCTGGAAGTTAAGCGCACGGTTTCAATGGCGCAGGAGATGGAGCTGCAAGGCAGCAGTTTTAACGACAAAGTCATCGAGGTCATTCAAGGGGCTAGTGAGAGCCGTCAGCTTGCTGTTGAGGAGTCCAAGCATCAGCTGACCTTGTCAGGAAAAGATGGGGAGGCATCCTTTGTAGCGAGCATTGACCTTGGGGCGCTGGATATTCTGTCAGATTATCCGGGCAGCGTGGTGGGAGAAGGTAAGGTCCGCCGCATTAAGCAGGTAAGTGTGTCATTGCCGGCGTTACTGGGGCCTTATCAGGATATTCAGGCGGTACTGGGGTACAGCGGCAGTGGCGATGGGATCCATCAAAGTTGCACCCAGACCGCCATTTCACATGGCATGAACGACAGTGGTCAGTTTCAGCTGGATTTCAATGAAGGTAAATACCTGCCGTTTGAAGGCCTGCCAATCGATGGGGGGAACAGTGCCAGTTTGACACTGACCTTCCCGAATGTCGCGGCGGATAAGAAGCAACATGACCTTGTGCAAACCTTATCCGATATCATTTTGCACATCAGTTACACCATTCGAACGTAAACCGGTGCCCAACCCGCGTAATACTGCGCGGGTCGGGCTCACGCAGTGTGCTCCCACCTCAGCATGTGTTGAGGTGGGTCCTGAGTTTATTGACGCTTATTCGGCGCGTACAGCATGCCTAATAAGCACTTTCGGAGTTCGTATGCCACCATACAAACGGCCTATTTGGCGATCAACCTCAATGGATAAGCCTTCTGGTTGAGCCTAGCAACGTACAGCGGAATAACCAAACCAATCGTAATTTGGCGGGTGCGATTGATCAACTGAGATTGGTCATACTCTTTAATTTTCAGCATTGCAGGCGCAATATCAGTATCGTGAGTAACAAAAACAATTTGCTCTAGTTCTGGCTCTGTCATTGCATCGACATCCGTTTGTTTTTCTTCTAGTTTCCAGATATCAACACGTTTACAATCTCGAGGCTCTAATGTCCCTTCGACTTTATACACACTCACTTTAGTAACAGAAAAATAGCCTTTTTTATGATCAAAACATCTTTAGTATGGGCAAAAAGCGCACAATGATATGACGTTACCCTTGGCATCAAGATCCCCGTAACTTAGTTGATGAATATATCGACTGCCTTTTTTAACGCGATGGTGCTGATACGACCAGTACGACTATTAAACCCACGCGCCTCACTAGTGCCGTTGCCGAACGTCTGAGCCGTAATGTTGCCTAGCGCATCCATGGCCGAAATTCTGCGCAAGCTGCGATGACTGCTGTCAGTTTGCAAATACAGATAATGGTCAGCGTTATAATGAAAATTGACGTAGAAGATGCCATTATTCGACGGGTAATATTGCCGGCTCACCTGACCGTTGGCATTATATTCACTGCGGGTATTGTAGGCGGTGCCGCCGATGACAAAATCAGTCTGCTCCGGACGACCAAACACGTCATACACGTAACTTTCGCTGCCCTGAACAGCGGCTGACGTACTGCAACTGCTCTGCCCGGCCCATTGCTTAACCCAGATAGGTTTACCAACGTTATGGGCACTGACGCTGTTGCCATAGCCCCAACATGCCAGATTAGAATTATCTTTACGCCATACCATGCGGCCCATGGCATCAAAGCCCATGGCCGTTGCCTGGCCTTTTGCATCCGTTTGCTTTATCAATTCGCCAAAATCGTTATAGTCATAACTCCAGCGGCCTTTGTCTGGGTTATCGGTTGCGAGCTTACGCCCATAGTTATCGTAACTGATGTCAATTGACTGGGTTTGCCAGCTGTCCGTTTGGTTTTGGGCGCGAGTGGACACTTTCCCACTGTTGCCATACGCGTCGTAAAATAGTGAATAGTCTGAAGGTTGGGGTCCGTGCGAGTCAGCAGTTTACCATCCGCACTGTGTGTGTCTTTATAAACTAAGCCATTTTCATCTGTTGAGGTGGTCACTAAACCGTTGATTTGACTTGTCACCCACACGCTCGAAGATTCGGTCGGTTGACTCTGCTGATAGACTCGACCTAAGGCATCAAACTCCTGTTGTGTCGTGACAGCCGAAGCAGAGGTAAAGTTTGGCACGGATTGATGGGTGACCTGTCCAAGTTTGTAGCAGTGACAATCCAGCTACCATTAAAACCACTGACCCGTTTTTCCCGCTCCCGGGCAAATTTATCGAAATAGGTTTGCGTTTTGGGTTTATTCGAACTGACGGTTGTCTCTGTTATGAAGTTGCTGTCACAACTGCTGCATAACGCACGACTGATCACCGTCTGATTGCCATCGGCCAAGATCTGACGGATGACTTGACCTTGAACATCAAAGTAACTGGTTGAGGCCAGATGGTTTGGTCCGGTAATCGTTTTGCTATAAATCAATCCCTGGGTCGCCGTGCTGCCAGCACTGCCGTTATACAGATAGCTTTCTGCTACGCCATTTTGGTTCATCTGGCTTGCCAGGTATTGGCCCCGATTGTCATAGAACCAATATTGCCCTCGCTTCTGGTAATTGCTTGCATCCACTTTGGCGTAGGCTTGCTCGGCGACCTTGTTACCAAACTGGTCGTAGAAAAGTGCGGTGTGTAAGCCATTAACCCATGACTCACGCAACATTCCATTGCCATAATAACTGAACCGGCTTAGCCGGCTCTGAGATTCAGCGCTACCTGAAGCGGTATTTTTATAGCGCGTTTTAGTGACGCTTGTTTGAAATAGGCGGCCAAACTGTGTTGCGTCAGGATTGGATCCCGACTGATTTGCCACCTGACCATGGGATCGCGCTAAGGCCAAGGCCGCTGAATTTAATGTGCTGTAAGCGCTGTTGCTGAACACATTGCTGGTCGTGGTGCGATGCGCCGTTGGCGTCACACCGTCAGAGGATAAATCCAGACTATAGCTGGTCTCTTTTGATGTTTTCAAAGAGACATGCACGCCCCCTTTGGCACTGGTAGATTGGGCATACGTGTTATCTGCAGCACTAAGTACCCCCCCCCTGATACTCACGGGTCGTGCTGATCGGCATCCCCGTCAGTGGGAACAGTTGGTGGTTTGCACCGTTTCAAACCCCAGGTAGCCACGGCCCTTTTTATGGGCCATGAATCCCCCATAGCGATATTGCACCAGCACAGACTCACTAAGACTCGATTGGGTGACCACCGTGATCCCCGCAAACGGCGTAATATAATCAGTACTCACCGGCTTCTGGCTTGGATCGATGTTGATTAACGGAATACCGCTATTGAGCGTGGCATAGGCAATGTCAGTCTCCACCCCAAAGCCATTGGTGATTTTGGTGACCACATGATCTTTGATGTAAGCGCGCGCCGCTTGCTGCAACTTCCAATGCCCAGAATCTGACGATGCACTGAGTAAGTCCACCTTGCCATCCCCGTTGATGTCCGCTAAGCGAACTGTCGCTTTGCTGTCGCTGCCAATGTTAATCGAGCCGCGGTGAACAAAGTCGACCCCTTGCTTGGTGGTACTTGGCACGGACAGATATTGTATTTATTCGAACTGGTTGCCGCTAAGATGCCGGTACGGCCATTGCCATCAATATCGATAAAAATATGCCGCTGAGCGATACTCAAATCTGCCGCTTCCAGCACCGGCAGGGCCTGCCAATCGGTAAACGTGCCATCGCCTTTTGAAAGGGAGTAACTCCAGCCCCAGCGATTGCGCATCGCAATGTCGGTCAATCCATCACCATTAAAGTCACTGGTGCGAAGTAAGTCAGAAGCCGCGTCGACCGTATTGCTATAGGTGTAGGTCATCACACCATTCACCATGGACGCAATATACACCCCATTAGCACTGGTCGAGTTGGTGGTCGGTCGGCACGTAGCGCGCGCGTTGAGCATCTTTGGGATCACGCAGCTTTGCGTCCACTTGTACTCATGCTTCATGATAATGTCGCTGAGCCCATTACCATTAACATCCATCATGGTCGCATTAATGAAATCCAGCGACGATGTTGACACGGTCACCCCATTTTCAGGCTTGTTCAGCTCATAATAGAAATCAGCGTAAATCACCTTGATGGGTTTCGCCGCAGAAAACTGCCGCCCAGATTTTGGTAGTAAAATAAGTCTTTACCCTGTTTAAACACGATGTCGTGCAGTCCATCGCCAATGGTGTCCTTATACGCCGCAGAAGAGATGTTGAGCGAGGTATAGACAAAGTCGTAACTGACATCGGTATTGACACAATGCTGTCCACCGCGGACATCAGGCTCACAATCTAGCGTCTCTCTTGTGCCTGGGTTTAATGTAATGATGTGCCAATCACCCGATGCAAAGGGAATGAGCAGGTCGTTTTTGCCATCGCCATCAAAATCAATGATTTTGGCGTAGCCTTTTTCACCCAGCCTGGAACCAGCAACCGTTTCATACTTGTCTGACACCACACTGCGTTTGATTGTCCTTGCCACCGGATGCTGACTCAAATACCCCTGTTTCCAATCTGAATGACTAGTGCTGCTGACTCCACCCGACTGCATCCGCCACGCGCTGGAATACATCGCCCAGCCATTCCCATTGGGCACCAACATGTCAGCATAGCCATTGCCGTTAAAGTCAGCCACCTGGGCATAACTTCGATTGGCGTTACTGGGCACGATGTCACGTGTAGTGGTGTCAAATGGCTGGTACAAGATGGCCGTGGATGACTTTCGACTCGGTTGGGCAAACGCAAAAGTGGTCGCCGGTAAACAATGCGCCGCATTGGTATCGAAACACTCCTGAATGCCAGTGACATAGTCACGTTCTTCAGGGATCACGGTTCTTGACCACATCAGCTGATAATTTCTGAACACATCCGCGTCTTGCTTGACAATGATCTGTTCCAATTGCTTATTGCGCGACACGACGCCGCCATGGGCGAACCCCAGCCAGGGCTTGGCCGCATCGATATAATTAAATTCAATGTGATTGTATGCACCGGTGGCAAGGGTGACATTGCCACCATAGGCGATACTGCTGAGTAAATGACTGCCTGCGGCGGTGTCCTTGTCATAATCATAACGAATGTAGTTGCCTTTATGGTCGACAATCGCCTTAATCGCCCAAGCTGAGGCCGCAGAGCCTGCCGGGAAGCCGCCGCGCTCAATATAAGCATCGGTCGCCGCGGAAATGGCGGGGGCTTTACCGTAATAATGGACTTCGTTCGCTTGAGTGGTCACGGTAAAATATTCGGGACCATTGGTGCCACTGTAGGCTTTAATCACACTAAAATTATCTATTTCAGTGTGATATTCATCGCTGCTGTTGGCATTGAACATTAATCGCTGACCATTTAAACAGTAGCTGTCAGCCGCATTAAAATGAATGCCATCAAGGATCCCATCAATCGGGAGGTTTTTAGGGCAACGACTGATGGCAGATAGCCCAGAGATACTCCAACCAACACCAAGAATATCACCGCCCCCCTGGCTGCTATAAGCCAGACTAACCTGAGGCACAACCCCGGACGTGCCCGGTGGCAGACTCAACGGAATGGTGTAGGTGGCCGCCCCCGCCTCGGTCACTTTAAATTCACCTGCAGACAGGCCGATGACGTTACCGGGGGTGGAAAAATCCGGGGCAGGCGAGGTACTGACCAGCGTCCCGGCACGCGATCCCAAGTACGTCCCTGCGGGGGTCACGATATCGTTGATGCCATCACCATTGACATCAGTAATGGTGAGCGGGGTCCCCTGGGACAGGTCGATGCCATTGCGGCTATCACTATAAGGGTCTACATTGGCCGTGCCCAGTAGATTGGTAATGATGAAACTGTCGCGATAACTGCTGCTGTCTCTGATGAATATATCCAGGACTCCATCACCATCGATGTCATAATATTCAAGTGCTAAATGTGTGGCTGGCGTGACTGAAAGCACATCAAACTCACCTTGAGTCAATTATCCGCAGCGCGATAAGCAGATAGATAAGTTGATACATAAAGATGAGCAACAGCAATGACCTCTGCATGCGGGTGACATCAGGACAGAATAAACCGGTCAATGGCACCACGGGCAAAGACACAATAGCAACGCGCCTGTCCCGGCGGTTTACCAAGGGTAAGCATAAGGGTCACCCTTGTCGGTCACCCTCTCAAGTTGACGGCCTTATCAACACCCCTTACTCATTGAGCTCAAGTGAAATGACATAGCAATAACCGCTGCTATTTTTAACACTATCATCGACAGCGAGCTTAATGCGTTTATTGGCCATCTTAGCCGCCATCGCCAACGAATAGGCGCGATGATCCTCTTCCGCTGATTTGAACCTGACGACCACCATTCCATGGCTAAGCGGGCACGAACCGGCAAGGGTAAAATTATCCACCAATATGTAATCTGCATTAGTTTTTGCCGGTATTGCGACAATTTTGTTGATGTAGCCAATGCCGCTGAACTGTGCCGCAGAGACACTGCTCGACATGAACAACACTATCGAACTTAAAAAAAGTGATCGCAACATGTTTCCTTCCAACTCATCATTTCGACATTCTCAATTCGATGCATCATTGAAGGTTCCCCTTTCAATGATGCATCGCTTATTTCGGCTGAACACTCAATCCGACCGGATTAAATGGGATCCAAGGTAATGTAGTCGATATACAGATAGGCATCGCTGGTGCCACCCACGGCGCCATTGCCACATATTCCCCGTAACTGAACCGGGGTATCGCTCGCCTTTGCCATCAGTGCAACCGATAAAAACGCGTCGGCGCCAATCTCACTCTGCTTGATAAATCCACTTTTGGCGTTGGGGCAATTACTGGAGTTCCAATTGTCCCCCTCTGCTGTAAAGTAATAGTAAACCTCCCCACCTACCCGCTGAATGTCAATCTTGCTGATCTGCTTCACACTGGTTGTGGCATTGCTACCTAGGCCTGCAAAAGCCGACATTGACATCAACATGGCGAATATCACGATAACGTGCTTCATTCTCTGTCCTTTAACCTTATTTGTTGTTGGTGTTTATCACCAGCGGTTTAGTCCTCTAAATGCGCAGTCCAGCCCAGCGCACCTGCGATTTTCCATGACAGCTCGGGGGTGGTGCAGCTTGTATGATCGTAAAACCGTATGGTGGTTTGCTTGTCTGACGCTTTGGTGGCCAGCAACGTACTGTAGAGGGTTTTGCACACATCATTGTCGATATTGTTATAGCTGTACCCTAGTTGGATAGAGCACAACTGCGCTGCATTCGGGCCTCCCTGTAGGCCGACAGTTAAGATGCCGTTATTCAAGCTCAGTCCCAGTCGGGTGATCTTGCCTTTACAATCAACCTGGGCCATTGCCTGGCTGCTGATAATGAGTAAACTGCATAACCCAATGACTTTTGTTGGTACAACATAATGCCGCATCATCTGCACTCCTCTGCTCTTATTTGCGCAAACAATATCAACTAAACATTCACATTAACAGTCGTTTATCAACAATGAATGAGTAAAACCCTGCAACACCGTGATGAACAGTGACCTTCAACAGCACATAGCGACACGGGCAGGTCATCCCCCGCATTAAACAATCCGCTCATTGATGGAAGATCCAGCGAGAAGCAGGCCCACTCTCTCCATCCTGTTCAGCGCCATCACGAACAGGCATTGTCTCCCTCGATTAGATTAAAATTCGACTCCGCGATCTTTAAATTGCACTGCATTGATTTCAGGCCTTCCTGCAAGGAAATCACCCGTTAAGTAAACGGATACCGGCTGTTTACTGACATAGGCTGATAACAACAGACTGTAGATTCGATCAGTATTTGACGCATTATCACTCAGGCTATATCCCACATTTACGGTACATGTCGCATTACTCTTTTGTATTTCAGCCGTAAAATATACTACGCCGTCACCATGGCCTGAATGCACCCGTGTCACTTTCCCCACCTCATTCCAACTGCCAGCCTGAACGACACTGGATGTCAGAAATAGAATGACTGCAATACCATATTGGCTCACATTCGATCCCTCTTTTTACTCACATCTTAGTCTTTGAGCGCTGCGCTGTGGCCAGGCCGACATCACATATCCAGCTTGGCCGCTGCAGTGCCGCTATGCTTGATGCTACAGCATTGACTTGTTGATATCTGCTCAAAACGGCCAGCGTAGACGTTAACGTATTATTGCAAAGTTGTTGTTAACTCCATCGTATCATTTTCTTCATCACCTTTGTTGCCCCACTGGCCCATCCCGTGATCCTGGCAGTCAATACATCAGCAGAAGAGGGCAATACTCGGCGGGTCTGTTGTCTGATTTCGAGCCCATGTGACGGCGGTGAGTTGTTCCCAGATCCCCGCATCCGCGTACACCACAGGTTCCTCTGTCTGAGTGACTTGCCGCCACGCATCAAGGACTAACTGAACACACTGTGGCGCGCAGCGCTGCAAGCTGCCCTTTTGTCATGCTGTGAGTTTGCTAGAGTACGGAACATGCACATTTTAACGGCAGAGACAGCAAGCCATTTTGATGATGCTGAGCCACCAATACAGATTAAAGCACTGCCTTTTTAGGTGGCAAGCACCGTCATCCGTCATGCTAAGCACCGCTCACGACAACGCCGTGCTTAAGGAGCACTGTTCAGCCTCAAGGATGACGATTACCGCAAAGGGCCATTGAATGTAAAACGGCTGACTTTCCCCTACAGGAGACATCAATCCCAGTATCGATAAAGTACACTTTCTCTTCAGGCTTGGTGCAAAGGCACCTGACGTCATTCTCCAAAATAAACACAGGTGCCCAGAGTAAACATCAATGCTGGTAAGGATATTGTGCGAGCACATCAACCTTACTCAACCAGGCAATTATTGAGCGCTTTGTGGCTCACGTTGCGTGATGCACGACCAGCAGAGCCTGTGGTCACTCTCGTGCCGTCATCTGCAACGCGTTGAGTAACGCTGAAGAGACCGTCAGGCGAGGAAAAGGGAAGATCTGCCACAGGATCCACCAGTAAAAATCGCCTGAGCAGAGCAATGTGAAACGTGGTCGCCTCTGAGTATCCTCAACCGCGCGGCTCAGAGGTGCAACAGAGCAGCATGGAGCACCGACTTCAGCAGCGCCATTTGAGTGATGAGCAGTAAACGCCTATTAGGACTCACTGCTAACCGAACCCTAAAGACAACTTCGATAAGGAAAGCCATGTGTTTTCAAAATAACAGACTCACTCAGCCCATCATGTCCCTGGTTCATTGCTATGAACTTGGGGTCGAGCAATCCTATCACCAACAACCAACCGCTCATCACTTGCGGTGTACTCCGTGTCTACAGTGACTGTCACTGTTGGGTCATTCCTGCATCGAGGGGACAGTGGCTACCGGCTGGTGTCTCCCATCGGGTGCAATCAGTCGGCGCGGTGAAAGTATGTCGCTTATTGTTAGATCCATTAGCCCGCGCAGATCTCCCCAGCCGCAGCGGTATGGTACAAATCACCCCTCTGCTTCATGCACTGATCGTTACAGCCACCCAGATCACTGCATCTGTTGATAAAGGCAGTCGGGAAGAGAGAATTTGTGAGTTAATCCTCGATGAGCTACGGGGATTATCACAGCAAGACTTTACGGTACCCTTGCCAGAAGATCAGCTACTGTTGACCTTGTGTCAGCACATTACTGCCAGAATCGCTCATCCTTGGTCATTAACTGACGCGGCAAAAATCCTCCACGTCTCCGAGCGAACCGTCTCGCGTAAATTTCATCAGGCCTCAGCTTCAGTAAGTGGTTAAGGTACCTGCGTCTATTTAAAAGTATGGAGCTGCTAGCGCATGGTGGCAATGTGCTCGATACCGCGATTGCCGTCGGCTATGAAAGTCCCAGCGCCTTCATGTGGCATTCAAGATCAAAGAATATTTTAAAATCAAAGAAACTTGATGGGGTTACTGGAAGTGCTTAGCCTCTGTGATGGATGAGCAATATGGGCCAAACGTTTAGCGATAAAAAACTCATTCAAAGACCCTGGGATTGAACCATCGCGTTAAGTCGCTTTTGTTCAAATACACTTAGCAAGTGCTGTGATTCACCGTAGGCGCTCACCGATGACAAACCAGGCACTTTCTAAAATGCTCCCACCAAACGTGCCCTGCTAAACACCGACAGTATCCAGTAGCATAGCCCCATAAAAGCGCCACACTCACCGATGTATTCAATGTATCCAACAACTTTTGATGACTAAGGATGAGATCATGAAACCATCAACACCTACCCCGAGCCAAGTGCTGTTTAAGCAGTTTTTGACTGATCCTGAGACAGCCAGGGACTTGTTAGACATTCATTTACCCGCCCAATACTGGGACATCTGTGATCTCTCCACCCTTAAACTAAAGTCAGGGCATTTTATCGAAGCGCGCTTATGCCCCTTTCCGTCTGACTTCCTCTATTCACTGAACACGTCTCATGGCGCGGGGTTTACGTGCTGATTGAACATCAAAGCCATCAAGACCAACACATGGCCTTTCGGTTAATGCGTTATGCCCTCGCCGTGATGCAGCAACACCTTGATGCAGGCTATGAACACCTGCCACTGGTTATCCCCTTATTGTTTTATCATGGCAAAGTGTCACCGTATCCCAACCACATGAATTGGCTCCAAGGGTTTGAGCCCCCGAACTCGCAGCGCAGCTGTATCGTCAAGACTTCCCCTTAATCGATGTCAGCGTGATCCCCGATGACGATATCATGCAACATCGACGTATTGCCTCGTTAGAGTGGTTTGTAAAACATATCCGCCTACTGCTTAAAGTGTTCGCGACAGAAAAACATCGATGCGACTATTTAACGATATTATCCAAGTGGTTAACACACTAAAACCCAGCGAGTTGTGCACGAAAATCGCCACCGAAGTACGGCAACAGGAGGACACATTCACCGCCATCGCTGCACAATTACGCCAAGATGGATGCTTAGATGAGTTCAATGACATGGCGCGCACCATAATACGTCACGGTATGGCACATCTGACCGTCATCAACCTGACCGGCCTAACAGCTAAAGAAATTATCCAAATAGCCCAATAATCGCTCCCTTTATCATGATCTGGTGTGGTCCTTTCTCGACTTACTCCTTCATCGCTTCTAAGCAACAGGAGCAGATGAATACAGTCATGAGCGATCACATTATCGATGGGGCGAGATGACGCAGGCATTACTCATGTTCACATTGCGGGTGTAATAACGTGTAATATTTTTATTCCCTGGCAGTGCTAATGTTTTGACAAGTCAGTGGCCTTAATCAATATACGCCTCGCTTTTTCAACCATCCGTCTCGGTCAACACGCCTGAACGCACTGGCTTCAGGCATAGCGCAACATCAGGAGTGAACATGAAACAACGTAACGATGTCTATCAATTAGGCCAAAACGATAACACCTTAGCTTTATATGCTAAGGCGGTGGCTGAAATGAAGACGCGCAAGGCAACAGATCCTACAAGTTGGTCTTATCAGGCGGCAATGCATGGTTTTAATGCGAATAATCCCTTCTGGAAAAACGTCGGCCAACTGCCCTCCAATACCGAGCAAGCAATGTATTGGAATCAATGCCAGCACTCCTCTTGGTATTTTATCCCTTGGCATAGAATGTACATTGCGTATTTTGAACAGATCGTAGCACAAACCTTGGTTGACTTAGGGGAGATCGCATCCATTGACGATTGGGCGCTGCCGTTTTGGAATTACAGTAATACCGACAACCCCGATGCACTGACCATCCCGCCAGCATTCACCACGCCAGCGAATAATACCAACCCATTGTGGATCGAAGGGCGGGTGAACCCAGTGCTTGAACAAAGTGATGTGAGCCTACAAAGGCTCAACATCATCCCGTTCGTCAATCAGCAAGTCATTCCCGGGTTTGGTGGAGGTGATGATGGCCCGATCCAATTTGGTCACGCGTCTGGTGGCTTAGAGGATTTACCCCATAATCACGTCCATTCTGATATCGGTGGCGCCATGGGCAATCCAATCACCGCCGCATTAGATCCCATTTTCTGGTTACATCATGCCAATATCGATCGCCTTTGGCCGATATGGTTAGATTTAGGTGCGGGTAGACACAACACAAGTGCCGCTAATTGGTTATCGCAATCCTTTCCTTTTCATGACGGTGCCGGTAAGGATGCTGAGCTTAAAGTCTCACAGGTATTAGAGACAAAAGAGGTCTTGTCAGGTTATACCTATCAGGCGTCTTATTCTCCGATCCCGGCCCAATCACAGAGACGGTTAACCCCATTAAATCAGCCACTGGAGCTGGTCGCAGCCAGCCACATCAAACAAACATTAGGCCGCACACAGAATGTCATCCCGTTAGCTTTACCTGAGCATGTTCATGCGCGCAGAAAAGCCCTATTTAGTCCACTGAGTTCCGCCCCTGAGACCGCCACTGAAGCTTATTTGTATTTTGAAAATGTCACAGGAAAAGGCGTCGCCCCCATTTACACGGTGTTGATGAATACGTCTGGGACTGAGGCTGAGGGCCAAGAATTCGTCGTGGGAAGAATTTCATTATTTGGTCTGGAAGTCGCATCAACGCCGAGTATCCATCACAATGGCAGTGGGCTGAATATTGCGTTGGATTTAAGCGATGTGTTTGACCGTTTACGTACCCTACCTGATTGGAATGCCAATCAATTAACGGTGCGTTTAGTGCCAACGGGTGACGTGCTTGCTGACACGGATATCACGATTGGCCGTATCAGCCTACATTGTTAAGGCATCATGATGAATAGATCAACATCAGTGCGCCGTGTCTGGCGCTTTATCGAATGGCGACAGTTACCCCACGGTCTATTACATACCGCGGTTGGCTGGATTTGGATGATCAGCGGTGGGATATGGCTGTGGTTATTGGTCAATATTTTGTCCATTCAAGAGGGTCATCACCATCATCATATGGTCACACAAGTGAATGGATTTTTCCCCCAAGTGAGCCATTGGATACTGATGTTGATTGCAATGATGTTTCCGCTACTGATGGTGCAAATTAATCATGTGGCGTTTGCCTCGCCGCGCTTTCGTCGTTATCAAAGCGTGATGCTATTTTTATCGGGTTATAGCGGGTTGTGGCTAGTCTTTGCAACGGTTTTCTGGGGAGCGCAAGCGGCCGCTAATGCGTTAGGGATAGACCACGGTATTTACCCCATCATCGGGGTGAGCTGTTTTGTGTTAGCCGCCCTGTTAGTGTGGTCAAAAAACCACCCCATTGTGATGGCAAGCTGTAATGCAACAAAGTCACTCTCAATCCAAGGCTGGCGAGCGAACATGGATTGTCTCTTGTATGGACTGAAAACGGCACAGAATTGTATTCGAAGTTGTGGGCTGCCTATGCTGGCATTGATGCTGACCGGTCATGATTTTATGTTGATGTTTTTAGTCACGCTGGCATTATGGTACGAACGCTATTGCCTCCCCCATCTCAGTAAACAAATGAGTGTGTGGTGGGGATTATTGGCGGGGATCACCATCGCGACCACCCTGTTGTAAACATGAAGAGATGATGCCATGACAGATGATCCATCAACATTGGATTGCGTTGCAGCACTTGATGGCCCTTTACTATTGAGCAATGGGCTTAATTCATTTTGTTTACCGTTAAACAAGAGTGACGTGATGGCGAACAACCCGCGTTTATGGTTATATTTTGAAGGGATCATCGGCCATGGCACCTCCTCAATATTGGATGTGTATATTAATATACCCAATGATGAAACAGCGACTGATAAACATTGGGCGGGATCATGTGCCTTGTATGGGATGGAGAGCAGTTCGTCACACTCAACGAGTAGCCATGGTGACGGGCTCAATCATACAATTGAGTTAACCCCTATTCTAGCCACGCTGAAACAGGAGGGTAATTGGCAAGATAATCCATTGAAAGTCACGCTACGGTCAAGGCAAGCTTTTCCCCACAATGCATCGGTAATAATAAGTCATGTGAGTGTGCTAATCGAACGCGCCAAGTGACGCTCTGTCGAACCATCATCACGCTAGCACTTTCCTTAACCGCGGTTATTTTATGGCGAACACCTATTAGCCGGTTGAAAATTCAGATAAAGACGTCGATGATTTCATTTCCCAAAGCCACTTTCGCCAGCAAAGCGTCACACATCACATGGAGTCGTACGTACAGAGTGAAACTCCGCATTAGTTCGTACCAATACGTATCATTGGCTCTGAACCATTGCCCTGTTTTACGTCATGAAACCAAGCTGCGCTGATCATCTTCATGGCGGATTACCACGCAGAACTGTCCCCCCTCACACACTGACTCAGCGCGCTGAAATGCATCTATCGAAACTAGAGTAGCGATGAAGGCAATAAACTGCTCATAATATCAAACAATTACCTCACCTGAGCTTAAAAAGACAACTACCACAAAAAAGTAAACTCCTATAACATAACGCATACAAATAAGTGGTGATTGAGTTTTATCCTTTATCTAGCCCTGACGACTGCAGTGCAGCGATATCAGTAGACACCATCCACACCTCTATGTATTCAAGATAAAGCAAGTTTAACGGCTCTGTGGTAACACATTGCTTAAATGGAAATTAACAATTTAGTAAAGGACGTAGTGTGAATAAAATAATCATCGCAGTGGCCTCCCTGGTGTATATGTCATCAAGCGCTTTGGCGAGTGTAGGGATGGCTAGCTACCAAATTCCAGATAGTGTTGGCGTTTTCCCTAATGGAACCATTGAAATCAACTTTCCTGAAGTATTTAACTCAGGTTGCACAACCGGTGAAGGAAAACGGATGTATGTTGAAGTTGGCAATTCTCAGGGGGTAACGACTGAGGCCATTATGCAAATACAAAGCATAGTTCTCGCAGCTCATGCTACTAGAAAGCCAATAAAGTTTTGGTATGACAGGCCTAATAATGGCACGGTATGCGAAGGTGGTAAGGTCGTAATGGGTCATTAAATTACCCCGTCAAAACGCGTGGACTGGGTACCATTGCTTAGTCGGCACCGTCCATTGAAAATGTCGACGTAATCGAGTCAGTGATTTTTGATTACCGTCGAGCAGGGATCCTGCGCCAACCATAGACAATTGAGGCGCTGATGCGAATATGAGTGTCTTGTTCTACGAGTAGGTCAGATGGCCCCATGCGTGCTGTTTTCCCCAGCACCTTTAACCTTGTTATCGTTCCCCATGAACCCACGCACTAACGAGCGACAGATTTATCGCCATGGCGCGGTCTCAAACGAGTACTGTCACCCTGTTCACTGACACAAGAATGTCATGATCTTAAGCATTGGTGACTTCGAGCAGACTTGTAAATAATTGCGCCCTGCCGTTTAATAGTAATAGCGATATGGATACCACTATCATGCCGTGTTGAACCGTTGGGCATTCTTACCATCTTACCAGTAAAGGCATTTCATCGGCCGATGACCACAACAACGACATGTGCTAGAACGGAGCCTGGATACTATTGTTATTTAGGGGTTACCAGCCTGTTTATTTACCACTGGTAGTTAACAGAAAAACCACCAAGACACACCCTCGATATGCTTGCCTGGCTGAATCTGGTGACCCACTAGAGACACTCATGACATAAACGCCCGATCAGCGTAATAAACTTGATTTCAACGACACTTTTTTGAATACTGTCCGCTATAAATCTCCTTAATGAAAAAGAAACCACACTCATGTCAGAATTTTTAGACACCCTCACGCATGGCCGTAAATTCAAAGCAGCAGTAAAAGAGTTAGCCTTAGACGAACTCAAGGAATTTCAACAAAAACTCACACAGATTATTGATGATCGAGCACAAGAAGCCGCCGCAACCCAAGCAATGAACGCTGAGCGAAATGCACAAATTGACGCTATCCGCCAACAAATGGCAGAACTTGGATTAAGTGCAGAGGATATTGAAGCGGTCAAAGCACCGAAGAAGGCACGCGCTCCTCGTCCGGCAAAGTATCAAATTGAAGTGAATGGCGAGACCATCACCTGGACAGGCCAAGGCCGTATGCCAACGGTATTTAAAAAAGAGTTAAATGAAGGTTTCGATCTCAATGATTTCCTCATCGAATCCATAGCACCGTAATCGTTGCCCCACCTTGTAACCTGAGGAGGGGCCGTTGGTCTGCGCTACTCGCGCAGTTAGCTAGACTTTTTCCAGAGACCCGCGGTTTCACAGCGGCTTTGGGTGATGGGATTCTTGCTCTTCTGCAACGCCTCAATACGCTTCACCCGTTGACACTCCCAGGCACTCACCGGATAGGTTTTATCCCACGCATTCATGAGCTGCTTTTGCTGCTTACTCATGCTGTATTTCGGGTACGTGTTATCCATATACAGATACGTCCGGGCGATCCGGCCTCTGGCGCTGACCGGTGGCTCCGCTTTACGGTTATCAATTTTCATCTGACAAGAGCCAAACTCACTATTTACCCCGGGCAGCATGGTAAAATTATAATTTGAGCGCATGGCATTCACCGCCCCAATGGCCGGAAACAGATTGAACATATCGGCTTGCATGTATCGATACTCGACATTCATTTTTTCGGCGCACTTACGGCCCTTAAACGATTTCCCTTTACTGTCGACACATTGCCCATGACCTTCACGCCATTCACTGAACGCACGGCCGAAGTTCTCCGCAGGGACGACATGCTCCCACTCCACCCGCTTTGCCCGCTTCACATGTTTAGTCGTGGTGAAGCCTATTGGCGGGGTAATGTTTTTGTTAGCATCGAAGCTGGCACCACAATATACCGTTTCACGGTGATCTTGATAAACCTGGCGTTCGAGCATTTTCTTGGCTTTATTGAATGACGGGTTAGACTCATTAGCCACCACACTGCCGCTCATCAATACCAGCCCACCGATTAACACGCCCTTGAACACATTCATGATTTTCCCTTTTTCTGACAAATATTGATGGCGATTTAACACAACAACCCAGCCACTACACAGATAACTCATCTGCGCTGACACAAGCTGTTTCACCCTCGTTTAGCACTCGGTTTGGGATGCAGCAAAATATGCCCTTGCTGCTGATCTTGATTTAGCTGTTGAAGTTCAGCGCCAAATAAACCGGTTTGCTCTATCGCCTCAACCAGCGCACAGACCTTATCTGACTCTAAAAATAGTGACACGGGAGCGACCTGCTCCCCCGCCTGACTAAACCCATGTTCTACATGTTCTTGAAGCATATAAATGAAGCCAGGCACCCTTTGCTCTGTTGAGTCTACAAACCGGCTGTCCAACCCTTGCTCATCCCTGAGAATTTCAAGCAGGTTAAAGAGCTTTTGAGTATCAGTCGCATCATCTTCAACCCGACGTGCTACGCCTTGTACATCAAGCAATTGCGCTTCTAAATTGCCTTTGGCACTTCGACCCGTCGTCAGTAACCGTCTTAATTCATTTTTGACTCGACGATAACTACGGTCCTTAAGCAGGGGTTTTAAATGACGCACCAAAATCTCATTACGCTTATGCACAGGCACGACACGAGAGGTTTCAGCAACGGTAAAGTAGAGGTGTAACAGGGCATTATCAACCAGGCACGTCATGACGTGCTGGAAAGGAAGTTCATTCAAACAGCGGCCTAAAGCAGTGGGATTATCAAGTGGTTAAATTTTATCACTTTATTTCTTCTATTTCTATGGCTCCCCACGACAATACCTATCAGGGGCAGTCCCATTCTGCAGCCCAGCATCTTCAACCTTAGCGACAAGGTGTGGGGATGCTGGTGAACCATGTGATAACCTGACACAAAGAGGGGTTAGCCATTAATCATCACTTTTCCGCCCACAATAAGGGTGATCAATAGGCTATACAGCAAACCGTTGATGAAGAAGCTGGCCAGCGTTGCCACTCTTTTGATCACATAAGACTGCGCGATGGCTTGATATACCGCACTGTCGACGGACATGGCCAGACTTATCTGCCGCGACTTTAAATACAAATCGTTTAAACTGAGCCAGTGCATCACCGCCATCAATAACACCACCCCAATCGCCACGGATTTGACCGTGGGCGATGAGCTTAAAAAATCGCGGGTGACCGCCGATGACAGGATCCAGCCTATCGACACCATCAGCGCGGCAAAGGTCTTCCACACCGTATTAAGGTATTCAGCTTGATGTGTTTTTAACGCCTCTAAGGTTTCTTTTTCAAAGGCCATATGACTCCCCAGTTAGCTCATCAAGGTAGTGGGCTACTTCTCTACGCGCGGGTGATCGGTTTACCACACGGTGCATTCCCCGTCGCGCTTTCCCCGTTCAAAAAAAGACGACAAAAACAGACTCTCGTGCTCCTGGTATCATCAGGCTATCCGCCACAACACACGTCAGTAAAATATAGGGTGCATTGACCGATTAAGCCAAAGTTGAGCTGCACAGCGATCTCTGCAACACAGCTATTTAAGATCTCCTTCATGTCCCAATCCATCTCATGGGTTAACCACATCCCCCTGACTTATTCCTGTTGAGAAGGGGTTGAACGAAGTCGCCATGCTACAGCGTGAAGCAACACCGTCTAGGCACTTTAATTGGCCGTTGGATTTTCCGTGTCCTGTTCCCCCCAGTCGCTATCCATTACGATTAATCCCATGAAAATAAAAACTTCACTCGCTCATTTACCTGAGCAGAAAATCCATGAACTGCACCGTGCCGTGGCCACCATTGTGATGGGACTCGAATTTAATAACATTTTTGATGTGGTCACAGAGAGTGGATCCTAGGCGTCAGAACTTCAAACCCGTTCTGACTTGATGACTTGCCTTTACTGGATCAGTTTTCGTTTCAAGCCTAGATTTGTCGATTACACCTTAACAAGAGCCGTTGAATCCGTCCCAGCTCAATGCTAAATAAATGAAAAAACAATTTAATAGGCCAATATAATGACTATTAAACCGATTAAGGCAGAAAGTGATAACCACGTAACTTTAGTGCATATAGAGCAGCTTTGGGAGGCACAACCTAATACACAGGAAGGTGACGAACTTGAAGTTCTTGTTACGTTAGTACAAGCATTTGAGGAAGCCCATTACCCCATTGATGCGCCGAATTCGGTTAAAGCTATTCGCTTTAGAATGGATCAAGCAGGGCCAGAGAATGCGTCATGTAGACAATCGTTCATTTAATGATTGCCCCTGGGGAGTAAGCCATTGTGATAAAATAACCCCGTCTTTCTTCGCGGCGATAATTGCCCTTATCGATATGAAATCTCGACATTACCAATAATATAAAATGGTTTCACCATTCTTTATCTCTTTTGTTTTATTCCTACGATGGTGTCACATTGACAAAAGCGGCGGCACAACCAAACGATATAATTACAGCATGTTCCCTAGCGACCGAGTTGACATTATTGACACGGATACCGCCTATCATCAGAGTAAAAGAATTAAGGTGCGTACATAGGCATATGCAAATAAACCATTACAGAAGTCAGGCGATACCATTAAGTCACCGAACCTCCGTAAAATGGAGTGTTGCCTGCCTAGCTGATTATCACCAGTACTTTATATTGATATTCCACCTATGGGAGTTCCCCCAGGAATAACCAGTAAGCTTTCGCTACATCGTCAATAGCGCCGATATTGCACAAACAAACCTAAATACTTCACCGTGATACTCAAGGACAATGGTTTAAA
Organism: Shewanella sp. YLB-07; assembly: GCF_009377275.1. NCBI lineage: Bacteria > Pseudomonadati > Pseudomonadota > Gammaproteobacteria > Alteromonadales > Shewanellaceae > Shewanella > Shewanella sp. YLB-07. The sequence continues at coordinate 41,374 of NZ_VOQB01000008.1, forward strand.
AACGCATTCGCATGCAGGAGGGACACAATCAATTAAAGGATTGATGTGCGTATATAGTGGTACTGCCACGATCCAGAATTATTCATGAAAATAATGTCACCCTCTGACTCAAGTCCGAGTTAAAATCGCACGCCAATAATGTTCGCCATTGTTACCTGGTAAAATATGAGATAAGACACTACAACAGCAGTATAACGTTACCAAGCTAATTAAAATGAGACCTGAAAACATATCACATCAATAGCCTCCTATATTGACCAAGGAGAACTAACACGTGAAACAGAAGGAATGGCTAAATAACCAGATGAGTACTCACACACGATAATCGACTGATTAAGTCGTGAAAAGATAATAACACTTGATTGTTAGCAAGCAATGATAGCGTCATACAACTTGCCTTTTTCATTGTGATTAAATACAACGTCCCCCCCCTCATGACCCTATAGCTAATATCGGTGTAAGCTTCACATTAAATAAGTCAACATAGAAACACCTCCACCGAACGTGGCCAGCCAGGGCAACCACTGACCCCATCAAAAATGTCCGATTAAATAGGGCAGTAAATAATACGAATATACGACAATGCGTCAGTCTACGCCCCCCCCTTTGATGATGTATGAAACAAAGCGGCACCAACAAAGCCCACCACAATAAGAAACAAAAAATCAACACCACATGACTCTGTCAGCGTCCACATAAAGCGTGTGTCAATATATGTTTCGCACCCGCAGTACTTAAGAGCTATGACAGATCTGACATGCCATGATCCTATCTGCTTAGTCGCCTTCTGTGCCGCAGTGTCAGAAACGAACCATCGCAGTTTACGTAAATAGGCCACCATAGCCCTATCAACAGCGACGAAATATGTCATCTCTATTCGTGTCGAAAAATGCCTCCGCTTGATAACCAACACGAGTCAGCGCTGCTGATTCTCTGATCACACTCAGACGAACCCTAACGGTAGAGTATACACTCTAATACCTTCAGTGGCCTTACCACTAATTGCTGTCAAAACGTGCTAATAGCTGCCCCTGAAGCTTAACAAATGGATAATCCGCACTCACTGGTAGAAATAACCACATAAAAAAATTTATTGCCGTTTTTATCCTTTATTACAGGTCATACACGGTATTTCATATTAGCATCCGCAAATCCGTACTCATGTGTCGATTTAGCGTCATTTGGTGCTGGGTCGCTACAATGGAAATTTTTTTGATTTTAATAACCTCAAAATAAAATTTCCTATTGCTAATATAAAACCACAAAGGACAAAACATGAAACTCAATACATTAGGCTTTTCAATTGCACTGACTTTACTTTCTAGCAATGCTTTCGCAGCAGCAGGAGAACGTATAGATGCAACCATCCAAGTCACTAGCACCGTCTCCAGTGATACATTTAGCGTTACCCCCCTTGGAAAACCTAACTTTAATGATGTAAAAGCAGTATTAGACTATGAAAAAACCACGGGGGTGTTTACTGACTGGGATATGACAATTGAAGCTAAATATGAAGTGGGCTTAAGTGCCGCATTAGCGACATCGCCAACGCTATTCAACGGAACTGATTACATTCCATTAACGGTTGATATCGATGCTACAGCGATGACGACCACGTTTACTGAAATAAATGCAGTGTCAGTACCCGGTACAGGGGAAACCTCAACGCATGTGTTGAGTATCTCAGCTGCAGATAATTCCTCGCTATCATCCGGTTTATATACAGGTTCAGTTTCTTTAATCTTTGAAGATTCGATCTAACCTATTTTGACCCAGTGAAATACCTCACTGGGTCTTTCATCATTATTTCCCATCAACGGTAATTTAGCTTCTATGTTAAAATATATTACTGCTATCGTTATAGGTAGCATCTTTTTTTCAAAGCTAGTTTTAGCATCTGCCAATCAAGTATCCATCCCCCAAACGACAGCAATTTTAACAGTTTCAAATCCAAGTGAAGTCATTCAAATTAGAAATAAGCAAGAATCAGTGGCCTATGTCCAAGCACAAGTCGTTGAAGTATTTATAGCGCCCGACGGTAAAGAAAGATTTGAAACAATAGATAAAGATAAAAAAGCAAATGGCGTCGTTGCGATTCCGGAAAAATTCATCGTTGCTCCGCTTGGATCTTCAAGTGTGAGATTATTATTTACTGGTGACTCGCATTCAACTTCCGATCGTTTTTTTAAAATCAGATTCACACCCATCATAAAATCAAAATATTATGGTGACAGCAGCACGGATATCAATTCAACCATTTTTGTTTCTATCACCGGTTCTACATTTGCCGTCGTACCAAAAGTTTCTCCAGCGCCGCAAATCACAAAGGCCGATAAACCCAATGCGATTGAACTGACCAATTCCGGGGACAGCATTGTCTTACTTAATAATTGTAAATTATGTATCGGATCTATTTGCGAGTTAAGCAGTCAGAAACGATTAATATCGAAACGAACAGTATTGTTCAGCATGAATAACACCCAAGTTGGCCTCAGTAAAAATGGTCAATTTAGCTGTGAAACGTTAAGTTCTACCCAATCTGCATTTATTGAATACAAAGTTAAATATAATAATGAACATAGTCAATAAATACATTCTGGGGTCAATACTCTGTCTATTCGTCATAGTAACGATATGCATCAATATTAGACCTAAACAGCACATCGATGACACCCAATCGATACCTTTTGTCAATCCGATCACGGTTGAAAAAAAACGCTCACCGGTGTCTATCACTGCACCTGTCATTGACCATATCAAGAATCAACCGAGGTGGGTTCCAGCGTCAATAACACCGCCCATGGTGGTGGCTGCAACAGTCGTACTTAAGCCGAACCCCACTACAGTGAGTGCCCCTGTCATTGATACTGTCATGGCTGAAAAACCGGCTGGTGCCCCTTATCATGCAGAGGGGAATATCCAATTTATGGTTCCAGAGGGGTTTGAAGGTATCGATGATTCACGAGAAATAAACATCTACTTTTTCAACAAAATCATCGCCTACGCTAAAGTATCAGGTGTGGGTAAAGACAGATTCATGACCCTGAATGATGGGGCTTTAGTCATGCAAAACAAGCAGTATGATTGCAGTGCCTCACCCAGCATCACAAAATTGCTGCCTTGTGATATTCCTGCAAGCCTAACAAATACATTTCTCGCACAAATGAGTATCTCGAATAATGAACAGGAAGCGGAATACGCCAGCTTGATCCCGTTACCCGGTTATGAATCATTGTTCTATGAACTCTATGGTATCGACGCTGATCAACTAAACGAAACACAAAAGAGCGTAACACCTCAGTATATTCCGCAAAGTACCATTACTCATCTCAGTGGACGCATTGGTTATTCTACCTCGTTGACGCATCGTTTTACTGAGGGGGGAACCTATGGCAGCACGAACATTAATACGCTACTTGGCTATGGCAATTTTTCATTTGAAACCAACCCCTATATCAACATTTCATCCAATGGCGAAACAAAGCTGAACATCGACTCCTTCGTCGGCAGCTATGTCAATCAAGGAATGCTCATTCAATCTGGGGTGAAATCCAGTAACCGGGTTAACAATGTGCGCCGCGCAAAAAACATCTTGCCCATAGGCAATGTTGCCGGCGTGTGGATAGGCTCATTTGATGAAACCAGAACCGATAAAAAAAGTGGCGCAATGAAGCCGCTAGAGGTCTACCTGCCAACCGCCGGCAAAATAGAAGTATTCAAAGGTAAACAGTCTTTATTTATTGGTAGTTACCAAGCCGGCTCGATCATCATCCCTGTGGATTCCTTTCCGATTGGAAATTATGACGTGATAATCAAACGCACACCGAATTCTATGGCAGCATTGCCACTGATTGAACACAGGATTGTCAACTCGATAGATGAAGATTATTTTACGGTTTCATTTGGGTCGGCGCAATACGATGATAACAGTGTAGAAGACCAAGGCACTAACTTCTATGACATGAACTATGATAGCGCCTATGTCGCTATTGAAGGAGCAACACGCATAACAAGTGGCGTCAATTTGCGCGGCAGCACCTCCTGGATGGATGATGTTTTCTATGGCAGCTTGGGCGTTAATGTCACTCACTTTTCCTTTGCTGAGTTTGATGTGGATGCTATTTATGCGTCCAATGATTCCTGGAGTGCTGGCCTTTTTTCGCAAACCAATTTAACTGATCTGGTCAACGGCATGTCTGTGAGCCTCTCGGCAAGCTATGCAGATGAGCAACGCGATACCAGTTCTAACCTGTCATTTAATCTCAATTATCGATTAAACGGCCCCTGGTTTGATTCATTAAGGCTTACTTATTATCAATCCCGCTACAGCCACCTCAATAATCACGTGGATGGCAACCTGTCCACAGTCAAGTATAACCAATACTTAGCGCAAACCGCAGGGGGAGACCCCGTTAATCAGCAACCTGATGACTTCTACCCGATCAAATCCAATTCCCATGACTTCTCTTTGAATCTAGATAAATACACTAGCTGGTATGGCATGCCTGTTTACCTAACAGCGAATATTGGTAAAGATAATCTCAACGATTTTAGGATTGGATTAGGTGTGAACTTAGATTTTGGCAAACCCAGTTCACACTATAACGTTTCGGCAAGATATGAAAATATCGAAGGAAAAAATAGCACCAATATCTATGTCGAAACCAGTGGTTTTGATGCTGACTTTATCGATAGCGCTCAGGCTGGCTTCCAGGCACATGATGATGGCTATGGTGTCGATGTACAGACCAATATTAAAACACCTTGGATAAATTCTACCCTCATGCTAGACAGCCAGTATAACAACACAACCGGTGATACTCATTCACAAGCCAGCATGTGGTTCAGTGGCGGTGTCGTTTTCGATACCAACCATTACAGTTTTACCAAAGATCAAAATTTACGCTCTGGTTATGTATTTGACATTGAGAACAATGACCATGATTTAGAAATTTATGGCAGCTCAAGCTTCTCAGGTAGGGGGTTTTTAATTGATGATAATTCTTATGTGTTGTCATTGAATGCTTTTAGTAAAAATGATGTTTATATGAGCGCGTTGGGCGCTGTTCTACCTGAAAACGAATCGTTTTATTCCGATGTTTTTTATCCTGGCAATTTCAAATTTGTCACCATTAACCCCCGTAGAACGATAGAAGTCGCCGGGATGTATCAATCTCTAACCAGTGAACGGGAAGCGGTATTAATTAAGAACCATGAGTCCGAGGTATTAATTAAAAATCATGAATCTGAGGTGTTAATTAAAAATCATGAATCTGAGATCACCGTAGATAACAATATGCTAAATGAACCGACATTCTTTCAATTGACGGTTTCTAAACAGCACCCAACGATTGAAATTTATGAGAACGGTATTTATTTATGCACAAAGAACATTGAAAGTGAACTTAATTTAGCCAACCTAAACGGCAAACATTTTATTTATTTAACCAAAGTTTCTTGCCCTGCTTAACGACTAAGGTATCTATGAAACGATTATTAATGCTCATACTTCTCAGCTACACGCATAATGTTGCTGCGGGTTACGTAAATTTCAATTTAAAATACGATACGACTCGTGGGGATGGAATTGCATTTGAAACCATTGGGAGGGTTGAAGGTACCTGTGCTGAAAACTCATTGTACAATGGAAAAGCCCCACGATTTTATCCAACTCAAACAGGAACGGCGTCATATGAATTTAATTTTTGGGCGGGGATCCCGAGAACGGTAGAGTTGAGATCCGCTCAAGGCGATTTATTACAATTAAAAATTTCAGCTTTGGGGATGTCTAGAACGAACGGGAGTAATTTTGGTTCGACTGGCAGTGGCACGGGGCCCCATTGCAGAGTTAATCGTGGTTCACGCTATTCAGCCATCGAAAAAGCCCATGGGGAGTTAGGTGAAGTAAAACTGTCCGCATGGCTTCAATACTCGCCAGCATTCTATTTTATTGCGTCATATGAAATATTAAACAATGACTCGGTTGCACCGGGTCATTACGCCGGTGGGTTTACGTTTGCCAACAATGAGTCAAAATTCAAAATTCACAGAGACAAACCCATTGAACAAATTAGCGCGAATGTGCAATTAGACATTGCCCATGTTTTTGATGTGCGCTTCCCATACAAGGCGATATCAACGGATCCCAAAAATGAAACATGGCGAGAAATCCCAGTTGATATCAGAACCAATGAAGGATTTAAACTGCTTTATCATTGTAAACCAGGCGGGGGCAATGATTTCGGTGTGAATAGTGATGGATTTTGCAACGTCGCCCCTTCAGGCCCCGCGTTAGCCGTGAAACTCAGGTTTCCACATATGGGCTACGAGAATGAAATAAAACCTGATGCGTGGGCATTATTTAATAAGGATGATTTCATTAGCAACAATATGGCGAGTCAAAAGCGTGGATTTATAGGATTTAAGCTTAAAGACACCGAGAGTGCCGCACCGGGCACTGTCTATATATCAAACCCACAATTTATCGTCGAGGCTGACTTTTAATCACATTGTCTTTAACTCAACTTGGTGAGAATCAAGAGATTGCGCAACAAGTAGACGCCACTGACACGAGCACAGATCTTTTGAGATAGCCAACACGCGTCCCCAACAGAGTAGGCGGCTACCCTGTGCCACAGTGCGATGCCCTTGAGTGGACAACGTCTGTGGTGACAACGCATAGATTGACTTGGCAACAGGAGCTCACCCGCCGCGATCCACTCAAAACCTTTGAGCCTAATCTGGGTAAAATGATGGTGTTATCAATAGCTTCCACTGTAAATCATGTGTGAAAATATTGTCGGTTTTATTTTTAAAGGATGATAAATGAATATAATAATAGATGAAAACAAGCGGTCATTAGTTATCAATGAGATGACACATAAGGTGGCTAAAGCAGAAATCAGTTTGTTAGTTTTTTTATATGAAAATCAAGGCCATATTTGTAGCAGAGAGCAACTTGCCAGTAATGGTTGGCCCGACCGTGTTGTATCGTCTAATTCTGTTCCGGTTGCAATAGGCAACTTAAGGAAAATATCTGCTCGTGAACTTATCACAACTGTCGATGAAGGATACATACTTAACAACTCTTCGTCAGTGACGATAAAAAAAATACCAAGCGATAGTCATACCGAGTCCCCCCAAAAAAAGGGAATGTTATTCAAGTATTTATTACTGACCATAATTCTCATTGCAATAATGGTCATGCCCTTGGGCTTTTATCACTGGTATAAAATCAATGACAGCCGCCTTTACTATATAAAGGCACACAACACCCTTTATTACTCGAATACAAAACAGTTATTAGTTACTTTTTTTGACAATGAAGAGCAGATTATTGAAAGGAAACAGCTGGAATACGGCGTTAACAACACATTTTACGTTATCAATAAATATTCAAAGGTATACATCATAGACTGTATTAATCAGTATGCGGTAAACAGCATTTCAACCTCAAACTTATATAAAGCAAAATCATTCACAAAACGTGGAGAATGTTAAAATGAAATCAACAACAAAAATAACAATCATCATTTCGACTACAATCATTTTCTCATTATTAACAAGTAGCATTATAGTATTAGTGACCAATAATAAAAACAAAATGCAGTATGGCACATTTATACGCGATGAACATATTAGCCTTGATTCCGGTCAAACAGCAAACATTAGTGTTGTCACATATACGATACTGGATAATTATTTCACTGAAATCCTGTTAAATGTTGAAGGGAATAAAGCCAAGCTCAATTACAATGGCCATATAAAGTATGATTGGTTCGAGGATACCTATCGTTTCTCAATAACTGAACTCATAAATACCAACAAGCGACTCATTGACCAGTTTATCCTTATGTCTGATACATCCTTAAGTAATATGTTTGCATTAACCCCTCAATCAAGAAGAGACCCAGAAATAAATATTATGAAGCTAAAGTTACTGCAAGCGAATTTAATGAGTGATGATATTTGTTATCTTCTAAAACCCATTAACATCATAAAATGTAGCAAAATAAAAAAGTAGTGGTTCGACAACGGTGAGCATACAACAAATGACTCACCGTTTTGGAGGCATGCATGAGCAGGCTCTCGAGGATCATTTCGTCTGCTCGCCTTCAATGAATCACTATCGCTACGCCTCGGTTAGATTGGTTTAACCGTCACCTTAACGCAGTTAAACCAACCTAACTCAAGGCAATACATACCGCCACCTTGCGATGCGTGGGAGTGGCGGTTTAACGCGCATACATCATCCTGCTTACCCATATCCGCTGATTGTTCGACCGCCCAAAAGGCAATGAGGACGAGCACGCGCCTCAGTCACCCCGAAGGATGCGGGCACGATCAGTCAGCATGGGCTCCACACTCTGGTGCAGAGTTTATTCACCACTGTCCCTGCCCAGGATCGGAGGCAGGATACCAAGCAACCCAGCCCCCATTTTACAGTCTTTTATACGCCAATAACCGATCGCGGCTCCCTGAGTACACCGCTTCCAGCTCATTAGCCAGCCGGTAACTGTTTTCGAGAACAAAGCCAGCGCTGTTCTCTCTCTTAAGCCCAAACCCCACAGCCGCACCATCCATCACCGGAAGCGTTTCAGTCACCGACACATCAAATAACAGCTTCTCTGCCTGCGCGACAGGATTAGCGAGAATAGCATTCATGTCATCTTCTACTTGGTGAAAATGAAGACCGACTAGTTGATTGTTGCGATCCAACACGTGGTGTTTATCGATGAGATAATCTATCTGACTGTCCTTTATCTTATAACCAAGCACAAATGCGCGGCTTTGATCGTGGTACGCTCCTCGCCCCCGGCTTTTCGCTAAATTATCAGCAGCATCCCGGAGCTGTTGGGCATAAGCCTTGCCGAATAACCGCTCAAGGAGATCACCTTTGGCCTGCCTTTGGACAACCTTGACAAGATCACCTTTTCGCTTACTAAATGGAATCGTGGTGGCACCACGATGATGCTTAAAATCCTTCAGTTCTCCCAGTCGCCGTGATGTAACATTCATCTCGGTTGGCGCCGCCGCGCTCATATTATCCGGCCGAACAGTCTCGCCTCTGACGCTAGCACTCGCACCGAATGGATCGACAGAAACAGATAGCGTTCCGCCAGTGCCCACTTTCCTTTGATGGGCGGCATTGAGATCATCCCATTCCAGCAGAGGTTCAATCCCGACCTCGGTCACTTGTTTCCTACCTGGGGTCGTCAGTTTTAGTGTGCCGCTAGTCCCCACCCCCCCCGCTGCAGCAACCGTACTACCAACAGATCCACTGGCTCCGACAGTGATGCCAGCGCTAAGAACGGTGGATTGTTTAGATTCTGAGCCATACGTCTGGAAATGATTAGCCGTTAACTGACCATGGTATGCGTGGGTAATGATTTGATTCACTTGTGCTAAACTCAGCTTGGCTGCAGACCATTTACTAAATTGCCGATATTCAATTGGCTTTAACGTTATGCTAGCACTTGCAAATGCCGATTCTATTGATGCGAGACTCGGCCCGGCAGACACCGCAACTGAACGACCGTACCGGTGCAACAGCTCAACATGATAACCATCCTCATCCCGCAATATCGTGAGACTCAACTCGGTGTTGCCACTAATCCCGCCACCAACTTTTACCCCAGGTATCTGAGTAACCGTTCCGCCTAGCGAGGCACTCGTCGTGGCAATCAACGACAGCTTGCTCGTATGCTGGTGCAGGCTATCCATGGGCAACGTGGCGATATAATCTCCAACAATACGACCAAGATCGGTATCAGTGTGAGGCAGATCTTGACGCTCAATGATGTGGGCAAATGCGCTAAATAATCGCTTTCTGCTGGTGCTCTGATTAATGCTATCTAACCCCGTCTGGAATCCCCCCATATCGTACTCAAACTCCTCATTCAATAATGGCTCATCCTTAGCCCCCCCGTTCAGCACGCGTCTCGCGGGTTGACAGGTCGCTTTTTTCACTTGTCTAGCTCCAGAATAGAGCGTGGATTTAGCTTGCTTGGCATGCTCTTCAGCCCGGGCACGCTGACTCATGTCATTGTCTGTAAACTGTGTTTTGGCTTGCCACAGTGGCATCATGTCTTGTAAGAAATCTCTCTTTTTAGAGGTTGGACCAAAGCGCTCCCAAGTCCCATTATAATCAAGTGTTTCATCACCTGACGGTAGGGGTAATGACACCGCCTCCCTATCACGTGCTTCAATGTCTCGCTGAGCCCCAATAGCGGATAGCTCATCGAACGGCTCCTGCTCTTTTAACAGCTTTGTTTTGTCCTGCTTACTTTTAAACGACTTGCCCATATCACTATTACCTTTAACAGAATGAGTGTTATTCCCAGCATAGCGACACCCATTTGCAGGTGTTGAGTGATATCGACAACTCACACTCAGCCGTGATAAATGAGGACAGTGATCCGCCTCAGGTACAAATAGTTCGCTATGTTCCCGTGACGCCATGTCCTTGGCAGTTTTGCGTTAATTCCAGTGTTATCTTTGACCCACTTAGGGCAGTAGACACGTCATAGCGTGATAATGAACGACCGCCGATCTGATGGACCATTTTCACCAACATGGTTTCACCGGAAATCGGGGCATGAATGGACAACGATACAGGAGACAGCAGCCCGTAAACACGCGCTAGCACATGGATGAGCCACTCTTAATGTTGCATCACATCGTATGCCTTCAGGAGTGCGAGATAGGGGGATACGTGATTGCTCCCCGCCATGAATGGCGAGGCTGCTAACTTCTCAGGCCGCCACCAGTTCTTGACTGGTTTTACGCAGGCCTCCATTCACTCTAAATCGCAGTTGGCACAGCAACACGTAAGGGCAAAAAATGCAGCATGACGATCGCGCAATGTGGATGTCTGCAGGCAAAGGGCCTGTCGACCCCCCACCGCTCAGCCTTTCGTTGAACAAGCCAGATACCCCTACACGCTCAACGTCTCGTTAGCCAGCCCAAATAGCTACAATTTTCTGAACACGTTATCCATATCATCGATATCTTTTTTGACGAGAATAAGATCAATCTCCACTTTTTTCAGCAACGCATTCAAATGGGCGATTTCAATTTTATTGGCGAGTTGATTTTTTTCTATTCTTACAGACTGCTTATTGAGGGTTAATTTTTGCAACTCAAATTGCCTGACGTTGTATCTTTTTGACGCTTCAAAATCTGAGTTAAATTGCCCCACTAAATAAAATCCACCGCCCGTAATCGCGACGAGTTGTAACCCAATTAACAATTTTGATGGCTCCATAGATGAGTCACTCCATAACGCTGTTGCTGTAGTGGGTTGCGGGGGAATAGAGATTAACTCCTTGCTCTTTGGCTGACACCGATAGCTGTAAATATTGACACGCGCTGCTATCCAGATGCCATCAATCGCCTTTACACGCCTGACTGCCACTCACTCCACAAGGTGACATTCCTCAAGCAGGCCTCAACTCCCGGCAATGGCGCATAGCGTGATTAACGTTAACACCCCACGGGGAAAACCGCCTGCACATCCCGATAACTCAACCTGTCAGCGCGGCCTGAGTCAAGCCGCGTTCGCACCGATTTTTAATGGTTAAATACCTTAGAGAGGGTGCATGCCTGTTTTCAGTCCCCTGACTGAAAGGATTGATGACCCTTCACATTGACCCAGCAAACCGCCATTTTTGCTGGTTTCAACACATTTTACCCTTTGGCAAAATTGCCGTTGGCATTTGGATTGACAATAAGAAGCTTAGACTCACTGGCCATACTGATTTTCTGTGTTAATGCCTCCATTTGGAAACCAAAACAATCACCTTTATCGTAGGTAAACTCAACAGTACAACTCCGAGAAAACTCTAAATTCAAGACCAAACCATACCCTGTTGAGAGCCCATGACCGAATAACACGCGCGTCAGCGGGTTGCTAGATGCGTTATTGACATTCGACAATGTTAACGCGACCCGGCTATTTAGATTGGGATACGAGATGTCCGTCCCCAGCCAACTCAGGGTAAACATTTGATCTCGGTCAACCATGATCGAGACAGATCCCGTAATATGTCGGTTAATGCTTGATCTAAAAAATGAACGCTGTACTTTTTGGCCTGATGGCACCTCAATGTCTTGCCTGGCTTCCACCCTTGTCCATACCGATGATGCAACCTGAAGCTGGTTATTTTTGATTTGTAATGTGGAGTCGTGATTCACTCCGACCCCACTACTATCCACCATGATGCCTCTCGCTTTATTCGGCTTGACCTGCAGCCCATCACTCACCAATTTTACTCCGGGGTTGTTGGTCGACACCGCCAGTTTTAGTGCATTATTATCGAGCAGTAAACCGTGTGATACTGCAGTATTGATCCCCACCCCGCTACTATCGACGACAATCCCCCTCGCCTTATTCGGCTTGACCTGCAGCCCATCATTGACCAGCTTCACCCCGGGATTATTCGCCGACACCGCAAGTCTCAGCGCATTGTCATCTAGCGTTAATCCGTGTGAGGCTGAAGTATTGATCCCAACTCCGGCACTATCGACCACGAGCCCCTTAGCCAGGTTCGCATGGACCGCCAATTTATCTTCTGCATCCAATTCGAGTCCATCGCCAGTCATCCCATCCTGGGCCGGACTCAACCCCACCGCCTTGCGACCACAATCAGCCATATCAATCAGATCCACAAAATCTGTTTCCAGTGGAATACTGCGGGCTCTAAACTGCCTTTTTAGTTCCTCTAAGCTCGGACCAACGGGGTTATTTTTATGTGTACTCATTTTTTCTCTCTGGTTAATGTTGCATGCTTAATAACATGCTTGGGTAGGGTTTAAAATTCGGAAATGATATGGATAAAGCAGGCAGTGGCGAGTCTGCCGTTCGTCACAGGCGTCAACATAGAGATTGGCACGCATCATTGTGCGGTTGATCCAAAGTGCTCCGTGACGGTTATTGCTGCAATTGATCAATAAGAAAAATGATGTTCTTATCACAAACGTTATGGCCAGTATAAAGGGTCACAAAACCCTATCTTTGCTTTCACATGCGCAGCCTTTCTGAGGCCCCATCGCGACCCTTTGGCGTTGAGAAACGACTAAGAGGGCAGGAGCTTCGCCGCAGCCTGCGCCTTGCCAACAAACGCCTGATCGACTCCACTGCCCAATAACTCCTTCATTAGGACATCATCGGCCAAGCTCTTTACCTCCATCGGTTTGGTTTTACCGGCATTTTTGTTGGTTTGATCACTCGCTCTCTTAAAGACACGAAACGGGCCATGACCTGAAACTCCCGGTTCACTTACACTAAACTCGTCTGTCGTCGCCACCAGCCCTGATGGTGTTTTTAAGGCGACATCTAGCCATGTCTTTGTTTGTTTATAGGATAGACCATGATAACCGGTGATCTGATTGAACCAGGGGTCTTTGGGATCCTCCTCGGCCAGTCTTTTCACCTTACTGTTGAAGCGCTGTGCATAGCATTTTCGTAGCGCTTCAGATCCCTGCATCGTCCCGATGCACTGGTTTTCTGGCAGCCCCTCAACGGTATTCCCACCTCGTGTGTAACTGACGAGATGACTGTCGAAACTGGCCGCATAGTCTTGGAGGTGAATACTCGGCCCGACCTTCATGTCCAATACGATCCCTCGTTGCGTCCCACCAAGGTAAGACTTGGTGAGATCCACCATATTGAATATATGCTCTATTGAAGGTCTCCCCTCTTTGGGTATGCCTGCAAGCCAGCGTTTTAGTAGCGACCGTGCATCACCAAGGAGCGCCTTGGGATGGTCCTCGCCCGCTTCTCTATCGTCGGCGGTAAGGGTGTCACCCAGAGAGATCACCGTTACGTCGCCCCTTTCTAGCCCCAAAGTGGCTTCGGTATGCGCCGCCCCCCCGGCGAAGGGATGCGTGTAAATATTGACCTGGTGACCTAGCGCTCTCCAGGAGAAGATATTGAACTTCTCCAAGGGGCCCAAAGGATTGCTGCCCAGCCAAACGTAATTGATGCTCAATGGGCGGCCTCCCTTTGAAACAGGAAGATGCATTTTCCCCGACGCACCAGCAGCCCTTGGCTTGGTGGCAGTCTTGGCACTGACAGCCGGCTTAGCTACTGCGTGGGCCACCTCGAGCTGCTTTTTATGCGTCGTAACAAGTTGAGTTGGCGCTGTCAGCTTATGAGTTCGAACGCCTTTAGGTGTGGTGGCTATCCCCTGAAGTGGCTTAGCAAGATGGGGGGGGCTAGGGTATTGCTTGTCAATATACCTCCCGACATCAGCTTCATCTCCACAGGCGCCCGTTTTGACATGCCCCAGTATCTTCTCCCAATCCTTAAATTTAGTAATATGCTCTCGCCCACCACCAAACCTCTCTTTTAGCCCTTGCCAGGTTTGGGATTTTAACTCACACTCTTTAGCCATTTTCATTGCGGGCAGCATGAGATTTGACGTGGCGCCGCTGGCGTCATCTCCCTTACCGACAGGCCCTGGGCGGTGATCTGGCAACGCAACAAATTGATCACGTTTACCGTTGCTCCCCCCCCCTGAACCAACAACGGTTCTACGGGTCTCTTTTTTGAGCTCCTCTGATTGTTCATACATATCTCACACCTTTTAATTGACTTTATTGGACAGTAGATAAGCGTCTTTCATTGCCTATCATGATTAGACTAAACATCATCATGGCCATATATTCCCCCTCGACTCAGCCAAAGATATGGATCATGATGATGCTATGACCAAATAATAGAGCGGGTAAGCAGACGCGAAAATAGCTGAGGTAATGAACCAATGGCATGATGTTTTAGCAGTGTAAAAAACCGCGGGATACTGTCATCAGGTTATGCCTATTTGAGTGAAGAAGAGGGAGGTAAAACAAATGACATTGTTGGCTATGACAGCCAAAATAAACTGCACCATACCGTGGTTATTTTACATCGAATGCGTTTAAAGCAAGAGACTGGCTGACGTATAACACGGTGGCCCAACAAGACGTAACCACTGCATTGGTTTCAGTCTTCACCCGCCCCCCACATCAAGGCGTTTAGCCTGCTGTCGCAACGTGCTCACAGTAAAGCAACCGCTGGCAATACATCAACTGATGACGTCTTCCAATGACTGCATTAAGTCAGCAATAATGCGATCAATGCATTCATCGTGGTAACCACCACAGCCAATAAAAGCATAAACTTAGATGTACCATGACTTTCAAGCAAAGGGGAGGTGGAGCAATCGATGAGTAACCTTAGGAAAAGGCGGACGTCATTCAGCTATTGATGTGAATGTGAATGAATATTGCGATGACCGCTCAGCCAGAAGAAACGGGGGTCTTCAAACAAGCCATGGTGACGTCTGTAACCTGTCACGCACAGTAACTTAACCCTAGTTTTTGATTCAGCTGCACTCGAGCGGCAGATAAATAACGACGATAAGTGCGAACACTGATCCCAAGCGCGCACGCTTTCTCAAATTGCCCCATATTGGCTTGATGGTATCTTCGCATAGACTGCCGTTGAGAAGCCGCTACCCAACCCGCGCCATACTCTATACGTAACACATCCGCTTGGCGTTGGTTATTATTGGCCATGTTCATGACGAGTGCTTCAATTTTAGCTTCATAACTATCAATAATGGGTGATTGCCCCTGACCCGATCCAAATGTAATGTTGCCTTTATTATCCATCAAGTTAGCAATGATGGAGGAGCTATGGCTTGGCACAAGCCCACCTGAGTGACACCATCTCACCCATGATTCTAGCAATTCATCCAGTTTATTTTGACCGCGTCGTCCCATCATATATCCTCTATCAGTAAAGCAAATAATTGTGACTTAAGGGTGAATATAAACGCATTACATCACCCGTATATGTCGAGTGATGACTTCTGATAATGCTTCTAACGGTCCCAGATAATGTCGATCACCATTAGACTTAGCGGTCACCATTAAGTCATTACGTTGAATGGCAATACAACTGGACGGCATACCATCAATATGCATCAAGACCCCTCCCTTAGCCGCGACTAACTCTGCTTCTTCAGGTGTTTTTATATGAGATAAAACCAGGCCCTTTCCGCTAAACTTTCTGTTGTAATACTTTATAATCACAGCATCGAGTAACTTGGCTCGTTCTTTACCATTCACAGGATGGCGTAAAGGAAACACACCCAACGTCGCTTTATCCAACTGATTAAATGCAGCAGCGACTGCGTCTCGTTCCACTTCAGTTCCACCAACCAATCCAATAATAAACATTTAATCACCTCTACACTTAACCTAGGTTGAACACATCTCGATATAAACTAGATAGTTAGCTTGGAACCGTATTTTTTATAAATGACTGCAATGGTGCTTGATACACGATAATAAACTGGCCCATAATTTCATGGCCCCTTTAATCATCTTGCTAAAGGTGTCAGCACACCTCTTGAAGGATCCACAACATGTGCTTATCACATTTTTTATCATGGGTTATTGATGATTGACAGGAAAAAAATGAGGGAATGACTGTATAAATCACGTCATACTTTCGCTCTTTCTAACAAGAATAATCACATTAATGGTGTTCACTGTACATGGGCACTCTATATTTAAAGACCAATTAAAAATGCCTAGTGTTATATTCTTAGCGATTAACACTCTGTCTAAATGTTTCATCAACTTAGGGATACCTACAGCAAAATTATTCACGGTAAGAGTCAACGTACAGCACGCATTCTGCGTCCCATTGCGACAAGAAAGTAAAGCCAAGCGCCGACACTTAACCCAGGGGATCATTTAGCACTATCAGTCTACTTAAACGCATCAGTAAAACATCCCTCTCCAAACACGCCATTAAAAACGAGATGAGTACAGCAGTATTCACCGGGCTGTAGGCGTGAAATTAATTCCATAAAACGTTAATCCACTGCTCGGGCTGATCCGAACACCTATAATTTATCAGTGTAAGAAAGTGGTAACCGCTTTAATAACAAGTGAACGATAACGGGTTATACACCTGGATAACGACTGCAATGACGAACGATAAAGTGCCTTATTCATTGCTTATTTATAGGCGTATTTCGAACACTTGCAGTGCAGGTAACAATATTATTTCTTACCTAGCTTATAATCTTGATGATCTGCAGCCCCCGCAAAAAAAGCCCCTCCTGCATTCATCACCGCCCCCACTAAAGCATCCGCCCGTTCTTGTGGTTGCTTGGCTTTAAAGTATTGCTGTGACCAGCCAAAACTTGAAGCGGCGAAAGCACTTGTATTTGAGATGTCCCCCTCAGCAACACCATTAACCAAACTCTTGTATTGTGCCGACTTCTCCTCTGGCAGTCCATGATGGCCATGTGACATTAAATTTTTATTGACGAACGAGACTGCACTTGGAAAAAGCATGCTACTTTTAATATCAGACTCACCCACTTTGGTGAGTTCATCGTCTAAACTCAGCCTTTCTTTTTGAATCGCGTTGCTAGGTGCGTTATTTCTTGTCAACGCCTGCTGAATACTTTTTATTGCAAACATAGGTCACCTTAATAATGCCACGACGTTAAACGTCTTATATGGCATGTAGATTTCATTATCAATCAGGTTTACCCTTAACAGGCAACACTGAGATGAACATAAAATGTTATTCCATGGTTTCACGTAATTAATACCCTGTAAGTGCATCAATACCTGATGACTTAATGGACACCATTAACACGTGTTCGGTAATAGTGAGTAGACCGTTAACTTTGGACTAAATAACCGCCCCCCCGACTTCGTAATATCATTCAAACACCATTGTCTTCCCTCTGTTCTATCAACACAGTAATACATTGTTACCCGCCGCTGATTTATCGAATCAAAGGGATTGGTATTAATGAATACGACAATCATAGATTAACTGTTATCCCTCTACATTTTTTTCAATACATTATCCATACTATCTACATCTTTTTTTACCAGAAGCAGTTCAACCTCTATGCTTTGAAGCAACTCATTGAACTGGTCGATTTTAATGGCATTGCCATGTTGGTTTTTCTCTATCATCGAAGATTGTTTACTGAGGTTCATTTGCAGCGAGTCAAATTGTCTGGTATTAAATCGTTTTGATGCATCAAAATCTGATCGCAATTGCCCCATGACATAAAATCCTCCCCCCGCAATAGCGGCTAGTTGTAACCAAATTAGCAATTTTGATGGTTCCATAGTTTAGTAACTCCATAACACTGGTGCTGTAATACGCGTATCAAGATGAATGAACCTTGAACCACCTGACTTTTGGCTAACACCAATGCCGGTAAATATTGGTGTTAGCCTGTCACCGTCCCAGCCAGAATGGACAAGGAGTGCCTGAAGAGAATCACCAGTAATGATGCCGGCATTCGTTATTTCAGCCAGTAAGCGATCGATTAGCTGTAAATAAGGCAGCGAGACGGCTTCGTTAAGGATCTGATAAGATGTGATCGAGTCAGAAGCAATATCAACCGCCGCTCTATTATGTTCGCCCGGTCGTTTTTTGTTTATCTCTATAGGGTGCAGCTTACATCGGTAACCAGAGGTGATTTTCATCGGTTGGTTTAATCGCTGTCTGATCGCTTGAATATGACGCATCGTGTTATTTTCTATTTCCGGTTGAGGATTTCTCTGACCGCAATGCTGGCAAGCAAGCTCAACATCTGAAAAATTGTTATAATTCATCTCTGACTCACCTTGCTAATAATTTTTGTCTACTGTGACTTTCAATATTGTCAACACTTTGGATTCACTGATTGTCCAGGGTGATCAACTGTTAACCGAACAATCATGACTTTGCGGGTAACTGACTCAACCCCAAAATTATCCATAGGCTGATAAAGCGCCATAGCGAATATCAAGGAAAAGGAGGGGGGCGTAACCAGAACGATATTGATACGCTAGGCGAGAAGCATTAGGCCATATTCTCGTCGCTGAGAGTCAATGCCATTAACCGATAGATCCATTAAACCGTCTACGTTTTTACTCTGATTCAAATCAACAACATGCACTTTATTCTGTGACGGTGACGTCAAAGCGAGATACAGTATCAAAATCATGTTCACAGCCAATATGGCGTATTTTCCCGGCCTTAGGTAATGTCCCTCGTTAACACCTCAAATAGGCAAGATTGTCGTGATTTACCAAGCCCGATAACGATAAACCGTGCTGGCACAACCATGACTACTGCCCCATTTTCATTTTTTTACTCGGTAAGGCTGGGCCGTCGCCAAGCTCTTCTCGTGGAATGCTATTAACTATCCCTAATACACTCCAGCCGTGTTTCATTTTCATTAAAATATCAGAATCAGCGGTTTTTTGAGTCAGCACGATACCTGCATGCCTTAATTCTCCGGAAAACAAATATTCATGAATGTACCGACCAGCATGTTGAAGCGTCTCTCCATCTTCATTCTTTAGTGACGGTGGATTAAGTTCATCCGTATTAAACAAGGTCGGTTCGCCACGGGTTGAAGGCATGCTATGGACATTTTCATCCAGTAATGTCACCTCCTGCACTTCATCTTTTATAAAGAAAAAGTGAGTAAACTGACTGTCAATTTCCTTGATGGCTTTATAAGCTGATGAAACCACATTATTACCAACCCCATGGACATTTTTCTGACTCGGATCATACTTAAATAAACTCAAATACCCTGATTTATCATAGTGATGATTACCGTCATAATTCATATGCCCAGCGGGAGAAGTGTTAAGCGAATTCGGAAGGGGGTTAATCCCATGTTCACGGTCAGTTCTGACGAACATTTGATATCCAATATCTGCCTGCATTGCCTTCTGGGTTGCAGGTAATGCTGTTGCTCCTTGCTTAGGCGTTGCATGTGTCACCTGTAAATCAGCGGTTTCTTTATCGCCATGTGCCCTCTTCTTAGCGCCTCGTTCCTGTCTTTTAAATTCTCTCATGTGGATAGTCTCACGATAATAAGCGGGGCAGGAAAATCAGCCAATATAACTCGGTGATCAGCAATGTTTTCCATCAAATCGGTAGCCTCACAACATCAAAGATTACCGAGTAAAATAGCTTCGGACTGGAGCATATAAATGACATGTTCACCTACACCATCGCGCCTGTTTTACATGTTTTATCCTTAACTGCGTACGGGGAATGTCGGCCTGAGAAGTGGAGTGTCCTACTGCTGATGCTCAAATCAATACCTGATCATCTCCGCTTCATAGACTTAGTAGGAAGCCCTTTTTTGACTGGCAATGATGTTCGTGCAGGCGCTTTAGTAGCAGACGGGGTATAAGGTAATAGACTGCCTATCGTCCCTTCTTTAGCTAACTTTCCTTTCCATTGATCATATTCTTTCCAATTTAAACTGGCATTCATTCGTTGCTCTCTTATTTCTGCAACAATGTAATGATTGTGGCCTTTTTGCATCACATCCCTACGGCAATCCTCCCAGAACATCGTTAACGGAAAAGCACGAGCAGCGTCCATGCCATCAGGAGCATATTGTGGCCAATCATCATCTTCAACCACCATGTTAAGCCTTCTGTTTTCTGAGTAGTCTTTTCTTAATGGAATAATATCAGTAAAGACAGCTTTGAAAGGGGTGGTAATGGCAACGCCTTTATCTCCAGAAGTATTGAGTTCTACAAACGCTTTTTTTGCTATGGAGGGTGTACCACGACGCCCAGGCTGGTTTATTTTTGCACCAATCCTTTCTAATTCCTCAACTTCTGCATTTGATAAAATTGAAAAAATAATATCTTCCGGTGACGTTCTAAAAAAAACAGGGAAAGAATTCGTTTTGTCCTCATCATCATACATAGTCGAACCACTGTTCATACAATAGTCAGTTTGAAAAATGAGCAGGGTTAAAAAAGATCGTATATTTAGGTTATTAGGTGTATCACCGTGCTCTTCTTGCCATTTTTTCGCTAAAGTTTGGGCTTTAATGAATCTCACTTTGTCATTTTTTTTTCTTGCACCGTCAAAAAGATCAGCGACTTTGGCACTTTCCCCTATCGCGCGAAAGTCCAGCATAATATTGGTTTGCATTGCCATTGCATCACTTTTTCCTGGACTGATTATGACATCCTTATATTCGTCTACAACCGCCATTCGATAGATAGAAGCATGCCCAATGAGGCTATTATATTGAGTGATTAAATCATTAATACTGATCGGATTCTGTAACAACAGTCCCTTCAGCTCAGATACTGCCTGTTTAAAACTGTGTGATAACACTTCACCTTTACTTAGCGGGCCAAATACAATTTCAACAAAGCCCCCTCCTTGAGCAGTCATACCACCTTGCGGAGCTTCAACTTGTAACTCAATGTTGGGAATGCATTTACTGCCAACGTAGTACCCCTGTGAACTTTTAGCGAGTACCTCATCTCCTGTGAGCCGCTTTGCCTTTCGACCCGAGAAAAGGGCTGATGGGATCTCAATTTCTATCCCAATTTTATCCACCTCTTCGACTTGAATGACATCACCCGTCGCCCCAGAAGATTTAGGCAGGCAACACTCAGCCCCAGACGGTTCCAAATCGGCTGAGGTATGTTGCGCTAATGGTTTTAGATCTTTACTTTTATCTTTATCTTTATCTTTATCTTTATCTAAATATGGGCTTGTTAATGGCATTCTACGCTCCCTCTTTTCGCTTTACTGGTCGTTTTGTTAACCGTAAGCGCCTGAGTCTATATCTCTTCTGCTAGCCACTTTGATAGCGACTGGCGCTCACTTGAGCCGTTAATATGGCTACACGCCCGCATAACAATTGAGTCGCATTTACTGTGGTTCATTCTAGCGCTTCCCAACAGCTCAAAGCATCGTTTAAACCATCATCACCATCTGCATGCATCGCGCGTTTAATGGTTCGGTATTTGACGGATGGATCCGTCTCCCTTTCAGTGATCCCCCACACGCCTTTGAGCATATCGTGCATCACTTTCATTCCTTTAGGCTTGGCAGGTTTAGAACGTGTTAATACGCCAGTTATCGGGGCGGTCATCTCGTCAGGGTTAGTAATAAATCGACTTCCATGACGACTGTTAACCGTACTGCTAAATGGCGCTTTTTTTGCTAACACCATGACGTCTTTAAAATCTTTGACTTCTGAAAAGCGCAATCCAATTTTTGAGATAGGCACCCAACTGTCGACAATAAAGCTGTTATGTGGATCATTAATCCAATCGCCGATGATCACATAATGATGCAGCCTGTCTGTGGTACAGACACGAGCGATGGAGGCATTAAACATCTCCTCAGCGACAATAGAAGCCTGCTGTTGATAGAGGGATGAGTTCCATTTAAAACTCCGTGATGCCTGACGACTCAGATCACATAAAAAAGTAAAAGTGAGAGCGGCATTATCGACACAGTTTCCGGCACCATACTTGACAGCCGCATCCGCTATGCGTTGCGTATTAGCCATTGCATGGCGTCGGCTTCTATATTCGTGCTGATGTTTTTCTTCATTCCAGACTTTTTCTTTATTCCATGACAAGTGGGCATCAGCAACCCTGCCGACACACTGGCCTGCAGACTTGATGAAATCAACCTGTAAGTTACTGGCCCCGTAAGGTAAAGCCTGAGTGGCATATAATAATGCATCTTCCGTGGCTTGTATTCGGCATCCAATATTGGCTTTTTGTTGACTGATGTCGAGTAGATCAGCTTTGGTTTTGACTTTCGGTTTTGCGCTTCTCCTCGATGCCGGAAGTGTGACATCTTGTGCTGCGCTAGCCCCTGTAGTGGGTCTCATTACTGAAGCGGGTGTTGTCGGACGCCTTCTCGTCGTTCTTGGACGAACAGACGAAATAGAAGCAGGATTAATAGGCGGCAAGTGGTTATCGTCCCCCTCCTGATAACCAATGCTAGACAAAAAATCCGTCATGACAAAAGCTGATTCAGGTTCCTGCAGTGCCTGTTCCTGAGGCTCAACGAAGCGATTTTCATTGGGTTGTTGGGACCGGTACAATCGTCTTGGCACAATATATCTCCAGATATTGACTCTCCCTCACGTTACAAAACATCGAGAGTGATCGTAATAAAATGCATTAAGAGCCGCTATATTCTATTCACTTGATGTTGAACAGATTGAACCGATGGCACGTTATCGTTTCTATCGGTTAATGAAACAGGCACAGTAACCGAGTAATTCAGCACCAACCTCGGTTTATTGCCTAAGGATTGCCAAAAGTTACCTAAGCTGTTCAGCTCTTCTTTTGGTGGCATAACGCGCGTAAATGCCCCCGGGATCCCTGCCAGTTGGCGATGGTTAATTAACGCATTCATCACTTGGTTCATCACGACCATCGCCTGGCTTGCCGGCTCACTGCCCGGCCCTCCACTGCTTACGGCTTGGGCATCCCAATAGGTAATGAGGTAGTTACAACATACATTGATGTTTCCCGGCACTAATATGCCTTGGCTATACTGGCGTGACTCTGCTGTATTTAATCGTAAGTCTTCATGAAGATCATACAAAAACACACTGATCACAGGTTCAGCAGGTAAATTATCAGGATCTGGCAAGTCGAAACGGATCACGATACTGTCATCAAGATATTCCAGTAACGCGTCATTCAACGCCTGGTTAACTGAAATGATCGACATGTCCGAAGGGATAGGTGTACTCATATATCGTTTCCTTAATTGGGGATCACAGGGTGATGCGGCCTATCTTAGCCAACTCTCGTTTCATCGCTTTTCTAATATGGTGCTCACCAATATGCAGTGCACCGTCTTCAGCAGCCAACCATGCTGATAGCACGGAGATATTGCGGATATTGGCCCCGGTCAGCTCAGCCCCCATCGCCAGTGCTTTCACATTAATGTCAGGAGACAGGCTGATATTTTTAGGCCATATGGTTCGCCACATTCTTTCCCGTACAGCCGCATCAGGGAAATTAAAGCGGGTAATAAAGGTAAATCGTCGACTAAACGCATCATCAAGATGGCTACGATTATTCGTCGACAAGATCACCAGCCCGGGATGACTTTCGAGTCGTTGTAACAGGTAGGCCACTTCAATATTGGCATGGCGATCTTTTGAATCATTCACCGCAGACCGTTTACCAAACAGGGCATCAGCTTCATCAAAAAACAGCACGCCCGCATCGGCCTCTGCCAGATCAAAAATCCGCGCCAGGTGTTTCTCTGTCTCACCGATGTATTTATCCACCACACTCGCCAGATCCACTTTGATTAAATCGACATTAAGTTGCTTAGCAATCACCTCTGCCGCCATGGTTTTCCCGGTACCGGAATCACCATAGAACAAGGTGCTAATCCCCGTGCCATAATTCACTTTATCTGCAAAGCCCGCTTCTAGCAGACGTTGCCGTTGCCTAGTTGCAATCAGCACTTCCTGCAGCTGTTCTTTTAGCTCATCGGTGATGATTAAGTCTTCAAAGGTGCGGATGGGTTCGACTCTCTGGGCTAATTTCCCAAAATTTTTCTGAGAAAACAAACGAAAAGCCAGGTTCAAATCGTCTTGATTAACCGGGGTCTTCGGTGCTCGCAATGAGCGATAACACTTAGCTTCTTGTAATATTTGCGGCAAAGACTCTTGGTTAAAATAGAATCGGCGACAAATAGAATCTTCATCTACGGAGGCGTACGTATCCGTAGACAGCGCGGTGCTTAGCAGTGTCGCCTTTTCCCTCAGGGTCAACTTTGGCATTGCCAACGATATTTGTGGTATATCAGGCATGCTGAATCTGGCACTATCTTGTTCACATAAACCAACGACACGTACCTTGGCTCGCTGCAGCAGTGTCAGCCAATCCGGGAAGACTTCTTTCGCGGTATCCGTGAATTCATCCCAGTGGCGAATAACCAGCATGGCATCATGCATTCTGGCATCACGTATTGCCTGGATGAGGCTGGATTTCGCCTCGTGGTAATCGGTAGGCAAACGCGCGATATCGAGTGTCAAAACAAGGCGATTTTTTTTCGCGGCTGCCGACTTAATGGCGCTGAATCGTCCACTCCCCAAGGGCCCTTTGAGCATCAATACCGGATAGCATCCATTGTCTTGCTCTGCTTCTTGTGCTTGAAGTCCGGACAACACGCTCAAAGGACAATCACCCACTTCCTGAGCCACAGGATGCCAAATCGCACTCTTGGCTAATAATGACGAAAGTGTGCAATTGCCCGTTAGAAAATGAAACACCTCAGTTGAGGTTTGAAATAAGGATTGTCCCCAGCTTTCTTTCTGGCTTTGACCGGTGCTCACCAAGGTGATCAGCCGATGCTGCAACAGCGGAGCATGATTTAGCAGGCAAGCTTGTTGCTGGTGCTGTTGTGCCTGGGATGAACAAAACACTTTCAATGCCAGTTCAAAACTGGGATTTTTTTTCTGTTCATGACGCTGCAGCGCGGCAAACAGAGAGAAATAACGGCTATCAAAGTAGGCCATTAGTCCCAGCAAAATAATGTCGACTTCAAATGCCGTTAATTCAAAGCATTCGATTAACTGTGACAACAAACCAGTCGACATACGCTCGCCATGGTGTGCGTAGACATCGCAGGTACGTTGAGGGGCCATCCAATGGGGGGTCCCCTTCGATGCGTTAACATGCGCTAAAATAGCAGCTTCATCTAACAAAAAATCTTCCAGCACATGTTGATCAAGAGATGTTCTTTGCTTGTCAGTATAATGTTGTAGGTATAAATCGATGCGTTCTAATTCTTTAAAGAGCTGACCATTACTGTCATTAAAGAATGGACTATGATGTAAATAATTCATTAAATCCGTCTCAGTTATCTTGATAAAATCCCCTTAGGCGTCTTATTCCCATGATGAGAACGCGGGCAGCATAAGCGGTGTTGACCGTGTAGATTTAGTCGCTAGGCGTGCCCCACTTCACTTTAATGGGTCGCTCAAACCAAGGCAGTACGATCATATTGGTTGGCCAGGGCCACTCATTGAGCAGTACATCAAACGGTTCAGGTTCAATGTAGATCACCGTGTCTCCTTGTTCGTAAGCTAACCAGCCTGGGCGCTGTAAGAACCATTGTTGAATGTCGACAGGTGACAGCCGTTGCCAGGTAGAGGGCAATAAACCAGGCAGCGCTGAAAACCACTTGAGTAACTTTTCATTGGTTGCCGATTCCACGTGAATGCCTGGTTGTTGCTCTTTGTGCGTCAGCCCGCATAGCAGCATGGGGATGGCTTCTGGTGGCTGTTCTTGTGCCTGAACAATGTGGCTTAACCTCTGCAAACATGATGCAGCCTGATATTGGGCCGCTTCCGTCACAAAGGCATGACGCTGAATGAAACCGAGGTGACGAAATAGACTGGGTAAAAATGGCCAGAGTAAACACAGACCGGCAGAGTTCACCTTTAACACCTTCCCCTCCGGATTCTGACGCTGAGCTTTATCCTCTGCACATTCATGAATGAATGGTTCACGCTGTCCGAATGTCGGGCAGCTGACAGCGTTATCAGTCAGCAGATCCTCAGCCATCACCGCCAAGTTTGACGTCGCAGCGGGCCTCTGTGCCCGCTCGAAATGAAAAGAATCAAGCGGGGCTAGTGCCGGAGCTTTCACCTCAAAAGCACAGAGCTTCTGCTCTCCTGTCACCTTTATCGCCGGTTGGCCCAGCCAGGTGATTAGCCTTTTACCTTGCGCGTCAGACAGAGGCGTCAATACCGCTGTTTGAATCCGCACGTCTCGCCACAGAACCTGTAACCATTGCTTCATCGTCTGTGAGGGACTGGCATGCAAGCTGGACACCTCTTTAAACAGCAGCGTGAGCAGCTGCTTTTGGTGTAATGTCCTCAGCGAAAATGGCCACTCAAGTTCAGCATGAGGCATCGCCAACTGCGGGTGCTGCTGAAAGTAACCTAACGCGCTTAACAGCAGGGTTTCCTGATAACACTTCTCATCCATTGATACGCACGGCATCCAGGCTTCACACAAGGTAGTCAAGGTCGAGGGAGTTAATGACCGATACAACCGCTGTGCTGAAGCGCCATTGAGGCAAAGGCGTGCCAATGTGACTAAACTGGACTCTGGATCACGTAACCATTGTACTTGTAACCACTCATCGAGAGGCTCCGACAAAGGCCCTTTGCCTTGCAACAACACCTGCTCAAACAGCAAGTAATTATCAGATAGTGATCGCGTTGTTTGACATCCAACGGGCTCGATATGTGCGGTAGACAATAAGGGCCGGAGCAGTTGCTCCAGCCTGATCTCCAGACGCTGACAAAACGCTCTCTCAAACGCAACCGCAGGTAACGCCCCCAAGTTCACCACCAAGGGGGATGAAATACGGCACCGCTGACCAGGTATATCAAGTCGGGTGAGTACCCGTTCAATCAGACCTTGCAGTTCCCGCTGAAACAGACGGCTACATCGGTGACTAAAAAGATCAACATGGTCAGGACAGACGGAGAGTTCGATACGCAGAGTGTCAAGTTTATGAGCCAGCTGAGGGAAAGTATGCGGCATATTTCCACTCCTGATTTAACCTATTACAGTTTAATGATAAAGGCTAAAATGTAATAGGAAGGTAAAGTCGTAATGGTATGTCTATGCGTGCCTTGCGTAGCAGTAGCACTGTGTTTATGTCCCTGCCCACCTCCAGCTGAATTCAGTAAGTTTCTGACACCAGGACTTTGATCATTACCCACAGTAATAGATGTATACCCGCCTGCATTCCCAGTGGTATTCCACGTATATTTACTGTTATGACTATGACTTGGGATTTGATTTACTGTTAGCCTGTGATCCTGAGTATTCACATTTATAGCACCAGCAGAAATGCTGTTTGATAATACCGAATACGATTTATTACCACTACTACCATTTACCGCCGCACCGCCACTTTGACCGACTTCATTACCACTACCTCCCAAAACAAAGCGTTCCCTTAAATCCGGTGTGGCGTTCGTCATTCCAGTCGGCGTTTCACCATTACACAGTGCCCAACCTGCTGGCACAGTGTCACCAGAGAACATCATGATCATGCCAGCGTAAAATTGCTGCTCCGGCACCAGACCAACCCCGGCCTCATCCACCATCATCCCGACATTGGGTTTAATTTTTACCGTCAGCTGCCCTCCATTATCCAACGCCAAACCGCACGTCTGATTAGGGGTTTGTTCGGGGCTCAGTCCCACCGCTTTTCGACCACAGTCGGCAATATCGATGAGTACGGAGAAATCACTCTCCAAGGGGATACTCCGCGACTTAAATTGTTCTTTTAATTCACCCACAGCTGGACCGACGTTTGATTTCACGTTCATCACTTTCATCCTATAAAATAGATACTTACTTTGATTGGTAGGGGTAATACAAAAAATGCCATTGCAGCGTAATCTGCAATGGCATTCATTGACGTAAGGGGATTAAGTCCCCGCGCTAGTTCTGCGTATCAGGGACATAGAAGAGTTCATCTTGAATCACGACATCACTGTGCCACTCAGTACCATCAGCGCCAATCACATCCTCTTGCTGTTCTAGGGTGGCCACGAACATCCCCCCAATCCCAAGCAGCTGAGTTGGACGTTGACCCAACGCCAGGTTATAGATCAATTCAAACGCATCGTCGCCCAGTGGCGTACCCGCGTTTTGCCACCGCTCGTAGAACAAGCCAAATTGGCTGAAGTGCCCTCTTGGCATCCAATGAATCAACATACCAATATGCGAAGGGATCTCGGCCAATATGGTTTCTTTTACCCAGGCTTCAGTGGCATAGGGATCTGAAGACAATTCTAAAATTGAATTCAGATCAAATACGGCACTCAACATAAATGAAAAGCGATCACTGCTGGCCTGGCCATGACTGGAAAAGTGCCAACGATAATAGGAGGTTTTATCACGTTCTGGAAAAGAGGGGCCACTGATGTGCTTCACCACAATCATATTACGTATTCTATCGATGGCCATAATGTGAACTAAGGTATCATTATCACTGTTCTGTGCTTGAGTGATGTCGGGGGTGATTTGAAATTGTAACGACAGCTCATCGCCTACCACCGCCATGACAGGAAACGGCATGCAGTTGAGGCGTCTTTCATCGGATGAAATACCGTTTTGATCTTCACTATATGCCAAGGGATAATCCATATCCTGCAGCCAAATCGCACTGTTTCTCCAAATAATCCGCTCAGCAGACAAGTCGATGATGGTCTGCACATGACGCAATAATTGTTCACTGCTGTCCAAGCTCAATGAAAAACTGTTGCTGTCAGGATCAACCAACTTAATCATTTGTCCCCGAATGACAAACTCATCATCAGTTTCAACAAAGATAACATCGACCAATTGCCCCACCACAAGCTGTGCGGTATCGGCACTTGAAAGTGTCAGGTATTCATGTCCATCGAGAGTGTCAACTCGAGCATTAACCGGTGTTTGGTCGCTGTTATAGCCATCATAGGGTTTACGGGGTAGTAATTGTCTGTGCTCCACCAGATAAAATGGCAAATTACTCAAGTTAGGCGCACGATCAAAAATCTCTTCACCGCCTAGCCCAAGCTTAGCGGCAATACGTTGCTGTAACGCCGATATTTCCGCGATACGCGTATTCGCTCTGTTGTAGGTTAATAGAGAATGCCGTGATAAATACCCCTGCTGAGAGAGGAGATACTGTTCTGGAGACTGTAAAAAAACATCAGGCGCTAAGTGACTGTTAAAATAGCTCAATAAAAACTGAATTATCGTCAGCTCTTGCACTCTGTCATGTTCGCTCTTATCTAAAAACTGTGCTAACTGATCACGGTAATCCTCATGGACATGTTGCGCCATACTTTGTTCAGAAAAAGGCCATTGACTGCCCCACACTTTATCGCCTTCACGTTGAAAGGCCAGTAATGTCGGTAACAAGGCTTGCTGCTGATAATCATTGGCCAATATCTGCTCAAACGTCAGCAAAAACTGATGCAGATGGGTTTGGGTTTGTGTTGTTGGCAGCGTTAACAAATCATAACAGGGAGGGACAACATCAGAGGCCGGATAGTAACGAGCCGTATCACGCCATTGCCCATAAGGCAGTATTTTGGGGGTGTTATGGATTAACGCTGACCTGACCAGCTCAGCTTGTATCTCATCTTTAGCGGCCGTGAGCTGCACATCACCGACGGCTAATAACCTCACGGACAGACCCTCCGCCAATACTGACAAGGGATCATGACCCCACAAGAGAGGATAACGGCCTGCGGTACTCGTTTCCCATTGCCATAAGTCACCTTGGACACTTTGTTCAGTGCCTAAAGTTCGGATGCCTTTCACGCCGCTAATAGCAAGCAGTGAAGTGGCTAAGCCACTCAAATTGATCACGACTTTCGCTTCGCCATTGATCGCCAATGGTAATTGCGGTATCCAGCCATGTTGAAGCCGAGGGCCTTGGAAAATGTCTTCGTTTGTGACCCCTAAATCTTGCAATTCTTCTGCGGAATAACGCGGTACAGGCGGGGTGATATAATGTTCGGTTACGCGATAGACATCAGCAAGAATAGCGGCAACATTACTGTTTTTGCCGATATCTTCTTGCAGCTCAATCACGATTTCAGGCATCAAGTCTTCAGGCGTTAACCAGATAACTTTACTGACGGACTCACCAAAATTGCGATGATTCGATAAACACGTTTCTAACGCCGCTTTCGCCAGTTCCGGATTGTCTTGCGTTTCTCTGGCTGGTACAAGATACAGATGATAATTGCCTCTTAGCGTGATAGATACAGCGCTGTCAGGAACGTCTGGGGCGGTAAAACTATACTCGCGTTCTTGCGTATGATACCAATATTGATAACGCTCAGACTCAGGTTCGCGAATAAGCTGAGCGTTACAAAAGAAGAAGTACCCCTCCTCAGTGCCCGTGCTATGCAGATCGAGCAATGCTCGGCGATAGTCGCCTTCGCTAATAGGACCACAAGTGAGTGCCTGCTGAGGACCAAATTCTTGCGGGAAAAGTCCATCTCCTTCTACTTGCTGTTCCGGCGGCGGTGTCAGTAGATCTGTCAAGGGCAGGGTTTGACGATAGGCTAAATCGGCCACACCATAACCGAGGGCTTCTAAAAATGTCATGCCAGGATCATGGGCAGCAGTATCACTCCAGCTTTCACTCGCGTATTGATTTATCGTGTGTGTTGCCTGCTCTAGCAGACGATTAAAATGGATATCATCCCGAACGATCGGGAGCAACGACTCAGTTGTAGACATGTTTTTTCCTTATCAACATTCAATTCACTCAAACCATTGAAGCACTAGCACTTCATCATCCACGCCTTGCACCGAATCTTCTGCCCCATTGAGTGTGAGGTTGAGCACATGATCCACATAGGATTGCTGCTGGATATACGTTAAAATATCGTAATAGCCCAAGTGATTGGCCAGCACAATGCTTGTGGCATTCCCGACGCCCCAGGGCATGTAGTGATCCGTAATAGATTGACGTAATTGCTGCTCAGCATAATTAGGGTTAACCCCCTCTTTGAATACCACCTGATAAGCTAATGACACATTCCGATAGCGTGGATTGACCACCCGAATATCTTGCCAAGATGAAGCAAGATCTTGCAAATATAGGCTCATGCGTTCTAATCTGGCCGCATTGAACATCGGGCGCAGCACATCATCATTATCTTTTTCAGTGACCAAGGGCAGCACGACTAATATTTGCTGGGTCAATGCCGGCACGGTGGTCAAGATGTCCCCAGATGGGATCAGCGCATCAAACACCCAGGGAAACTCGGTTTTCAGCAGCATCACCATATCTGGCCACGTCATGGCGCGTTTACGGTGAGCGAGACGCTGTGCCGCTCGCACTGCCAGCTCATGATGGGTTTCTGCCGCTTTGCCATCCACAGACCTCCATGGTTGGACCACACCAGAGACACCATTGATAAACGTCACTGGTTGCGTGATGCTTTCTGCGGGTAACGGCTGTGACGCCCTGTCAGCATCGAGAGCAGAGACATTGGTCAATGTTGCCGTCATGCCATTCGTTAAGATCCCAGTCAGCCATGGATAGTCGGCGATCCCCGGGGTCGACGCCCCCACCGGACTAATAACCGCACGGATCCAATACCGTCCAGTAGGCATCACGGTCACCGTACTGCTGGCATCATCAGGCAGAACGACAGACCATACCCCATGACCTGACAGTCCATGAGTAAAATCCACCACATGTTGCTCAAGGCTGTGCCACTGATTGTCGTGATTCAGATATTGCCATTGGGTATCCAAAGGCTGTGGACTATTTAACTGCCAAAAAAGCGACAATGTTTGCCCTGGTAACATGTCATCGATGCCAATATAAAGTTGCATGTTGTCAACAGACGGCATGGCGTGGTTGGCATAACCGAAGGGGGTTAGAATGACTTGTTCAAAATTTGCCACTTGCTGATGATTAACCGTGACGGTGTTTATCAAGGGAAGCGGCTCACCGTCTTGCCGAGCGATTCTCAGGACGGGTTTGTCAAAAGGTGCACCTGGCAACGCTTCTGGCGGGCTGATCTCCCCTTCACTGGCGGGTAAGGTGAATGTGAGTGTCTGACTTGAGCCTGTGGTCGATAACGATAAGTCCAACCATTTATCTCCCCCGCTAATGTGTCCGGTCAGTCGCGCACTGTCTACCACGCTCGCTAACGTGATCACGAAAGTGGTATCACCCTCACTCTGTGTGAATGCATCAGCGATCAGCATTCGGCCGGTTAACACAGGTTCGGTAGGTATGATGTCATCAAACAGGCGTACCCCTTGCTCATTCCAGTCTCGATCATCGCCATACACGACAGCGCACTTTGCTGACCCCGATACACCTGGGTAGCACCAGCGCAAATCACGCCAACGACTGTGGTTAGCGAACACATCAGCATCTAACCCATACTCAATTTTTGTGCCATTATCATCTTGTCCCGCTGAGAATAAGGTGCCCTTAGGCACCCTCAGTTCCGGCGTAATCTGATTCAGTTCAACCGCCAGTGCAACTTGAGAAGGTGCTGCAGCACGCTCTTTAAGGCCAAGTAAACTGCGATAGTACAAATCACGATGTGCATGAGGAAAATAGTTCATCAAGGCTTGTGGCGTTTCCAGCATCGTGAGCATTGAAAACAACATCGCTTGGTGCGGCTGTAAATTGCCATCAGCTAACCTAGGCTTGCGGTAGAGCTCGGCTAACACTTCTGGTGTATTGCCTTCCATAAAGAGAAAGTCAGCCCAGGAATCAAAGGGCCTGGGATCCGTCTCGTACGGATAAGGGATAGCTTGCGCATATTGTTCGATAAACTGTAATTTTGACAACACGGTACGGTTATCAAGCATAAATCCGGTCGCAGGGACGACACTGGACAATGCTGCTTGTAATGATGTTAAATTAGCCATTTGAATTCCATCGTATGATGTCGAGCTACTCGCGCAGCGCGAACTAAATGATATCTGAAGGGATGACGCTAACAACTGCCGGAGGGATGAAAGAAAAGGTGTTCTTTGTCATACCCTGACTAACCTGCATTAACCCAGTCTTGGCTCGGCTCAAACTCACCAGTTCCAGTCGAAGGCGCGGGCGCATCCGGCGCACTGGCTGGCGGCGGCGTCGTTGCCGGTATAGACGGCAGGAAACTGGCGGTGAACGTTTGCTGTCCCTCAGTGATCAACACCCCCCCACTGAGACGGCCTTGCGCTAATTGACTGCTGTCTAATGCTTGAATAGACACGATCCCGGTGCCAGCAACAGTATGGG
The DNA here is from genome assembly GCF_009377275.1 of Shewanella sp. YLB-07. Lineage (NCBI taxonomy): Bacteria > Pseudomonadati > Pseudomonadota > Gammaproteobacteria > Alteromonadales > Shewanellaceae > Shewanella > Shewanella sp. YLB-07. Next base: position 75,011 of record NZ_VOQB01000008.1, read on the forward strand.
ACTCAGTGGTATAGGTGGCAGCCAGTTGCACCTTGGCTTCGTCCCCTTGAATACACATTTTTGTCTCACCGATAGTCGCATGACCACTGCCAGTGATCATTGTCGGCGCGGTGATGGTGACGGTTCGAATGCCAAATTTAGGATCGAACTTCAAGCCATCGCCATCCAATATCACCGGGGATTTCATGACTGTATTCCTTGTCCATCAACAATATCTAACGCCCCTTGCCACTGTTGCTCAAGATCGCTGCCACTCAAGCGATAATTAACTTGAATAAAAAGTTGGCTAGAGGCCGGGCTGTCTTGAGCGAAATTAATACTGATAATTTGCGCGCGAGGCTCATAGCGCAATATCGAGTCATTGATCTGAGTTTCTATATCCGAAAACAGGGCAGAATTAATATTGGCAAACATAAATTGTTGTAAGTCGCAACCAAACCTCGGGCGCATAATACGTTCACCAGGCATGGTCTTAAACAAGATAGACATACTCTGGTGTACATCTTCTGCACTTTCTACCATGTTAGCCCCTTCATGGGTGAAGGTCGGTGGAAACCCCCAACCACGTTTATAAGTTTTAACTAATGGATCTCTCATCGTATTCTCCTTGGGGACGGTTTATTTGATTAGATCAATCTTTTTACTTTGGATTGTTACGGCCTTTGAACTTGTTATATCGATGCCCTTGTCACCTTTGATGCTGATACCTTTATCTTCACTCAAGGTCAGCAGACTCTTTTCACCGGAACTAAACGTTACGGTCTTGGCCTTCACATCAAACAGCTGCTTAAACGTCACACCATCGCGCTTAATCACCCAGCCTTTCTGAGGGTTGTCTTTATCGTATGTGATTGCAGGCTTATTTTTAGGGTTGTGTAACGCGCCAATAATGACGGGATAGCACGGGTTATTTTCAAAAAAGCTCAGCACCACTTCATCGCCCACTTCCGGATAACAGTAGAGCCCACTGTCCTTACTGGCATAGGGCATTGAGAATCTGGCCCACAGCTGATTTTTCATCTTATCTTCATGGAGCGCACTCACATGCACACGAATACGATAATAATTTTTCGGATCATTTTTGTTGTGATCAACCACAGTGCCTACATGCATCCCTGTGATGGGGAGTAAGGGATCCAATGCGGGTACCAGGCCTTTACGCCCGATGGTGACGCGAGATTTCCAATGAGAAGGCGTTAACATATGACTCACTGACGTGATCAAGCCCGCACCATCAAAGCGCTCACCAAACCCTGTTACCTCTAGAGTTTGGCCAGGTTGATAATCTGTAGACCCCTCAAGTTCAAACTCACCTTGCGCGCGGCTAAGCTGCAAATTCAATAACACATTGTTGGCCCACAAAGCGGTCTCATTAGCAGGTTGAGGCGTACTATAATTGACCACCCAAGCGGTTGAATTGACTGTGTTCATCGCGTTGGCATCTAAAGCCTGACTGCCAATGGAGGGTGAATTAGCCTGTCGGGAAATCAACTTCTGCTCATCAATATCCCACGTCGCGAAGGATAAGGTTTCAGGTTGATCAATCACACTAAACGTCCAGTGTGCCTGATCAAGCAGTAAGCCATTGTCTCTGAGTATCTGATGGTCAGGTGCCGCATTCAATGTGGGGTTGATAATTTGAACCCCTGCAGGACTTGCGACTAACCAGGCAACATTCGCATCAAGACAACGGCGCAACATTTGCCAATCCGTGCATCGAAATTGCACTTTTTGCTCATGTTTAATCTCCATGGCGACGTGGTGGTTAATCGTCGCGATGCCAGATGGACAGAGATTATTGATAATCTGCTTATCGGTCATATCAGCGAAGATCTGAGAATGAATGACAGTATCTAACTGCACGAGTGAATGGGTAAGTTGTAATTTTAATACGGCATTCTCGCGGCTAAGGCTCAATGCATGTTCAGTAATGATCCCTTCGAACAGGACCTCTTTTTGAGTCTCACCCACTTCCACCGAGATGCGTTGTCCAGACTGACAGCGTGCAACATCCGGGTTCTCACTGAAGGTTTGCCTAGTCCCCTGAAGCATAGATAATTCCAGATCAGCGATCGGAATACCATTTGCCTGCTGGTTAGTTTTCACACTAACCACCCCAAGCTTTGTTAACAGGGTTCTTTGTTCTCCAACATAAATTGCAATAGTATATTTGGATTCCATTTGTGCACCTTATGCTTCAAACTTTATAAGACCAGATATTGCCCAGGGTCAATTGCTCTTAAACTACTCAGGTCATTACTGGCTGCTAAAGACAGGTAATCAAGCTCACCGGCCACCCCCACTGCAGCGCTCGAGGCAATCATCGACAATGGCGTATTGTCTGGGACAGACATCAGACTTTGAGTCGGCGCCTGTAAAGACTGTTGGGCTTGTTGTAACGATAAACTGGCATCTTCAACTAAGGCTAACCTCACGCTCGCCCGTAAAGGTGTGCCATCTCGGTCAAAAAAGCTGTAATTGATGGTGAAATTGGTCGCTCTTCCAGCAAAGTCACGAATGGCGCCCGATCCCATGGGCAACTTCCCCCACGTGACTTTTAAAAAATGCGGCTCTTTACTTTCAGCATTCACAGTGCAACATAACAGTTTGAGCTGAGTGATCTGTTGCTCTATAGAGCGCCAATTTCCAGGCATCCTGGCATCAAAAATCAGCTCCAGATCGAGATTGCCAGGATGGGCCTGTTGGTAGTAATTACTTTGCACATCCGTATCCATAAAGGTATTTGGTACGTAAGCCATATGATAATTGAGCTGCAAAGCATCAGGGTTGTACATGGCCTCAACCGATCCCTGAGACGATGATGGTTTCATTTCTCGTTCAGAAAACCCTTCGATTCTCAATTTCGTTAATAACCTATCTTGGCCAATCATCGCTGTCTCCTCATCTCATCTTGCAGTTCTTTCATCACCCGCTGGCTGATCAACTCTACCCAACGATTGTCATCATCTTGTCTTTGCGCCCGATTTAAGGGCGTGATTGAGTGTGGATGGTGATCATTTTCGCGGACACAGGCTTGGATCACTAACTCTCTAATTTCAATAGTCATGCCTTCACCCCTAGCCAGCGCATATCTTGATAGCGCAGTTCTAAAGAATTGATCAGGATAGAATTGGCATTCGCGTCAAAATCCCCTGTTTTCCAACTTACCGGTAACGCATTGCTGATGGTCCAGCTAGACACCGGCATGCCAAGATGATTAAGCAATAGAATCACCACATCGGCATACAAGACGTTTTCTCCTCTAAGCACCCGGTCAAATTGTGCCGTCAGTGGGGTTGGCGTCATCACTCCGCGCTCGAGCAATAACGAACCATGAGTGATTTTGTCTGCAAGGTGATAGTTTCGGGTGTTTTCCCCGCCCTGACTAAGCGACGTCGTATTCAATGTCCGACTGAGTCCGGAGATTTTCTGAAAAGCTAAATCTAACGGACTTGGTATTCCTTTAAACATGAAAAGAGTCGTAAAACGATGTGACACTGAAGGAGTAAATAGATCATTCATAATATCCACTAGTCATTATCTCTTTGTTTAAATAATTAAGTATTTCCATCAGCATTCATGTCAAATCGTAAATTCAAATCAATAAATTCTGCTGGAGCTAAGACAGATAAACGCACATTCATGATCATCTTCCCGTCCAAAATATCCTCTGGTGTCATGGTCTCATGCAGGCCTAATAACACCGCAAACGCCTCTTCTTCTTGCATGCCATATAACCCGCCTTGCTGCCACAGTTGTTGCAACCAGTTATGCACTAATCCTTTCAATTTATACCAAGTGATCTCATTATTTGGCTCAAAAACAAACATGCGTCCCAACGAGCTAAGCTGGGTTTCACAGTAAGAAATCAATCGGCGAACCTGAACATAACGAAATGAGGAGTGGTCATCGTCAGTGAATGTCCGACATCCCCAGATCCGCGTTCCGCGGCCAGGGAAGCTTCGGATGAGATTGAAAGAAGCCGCCTGCGGGTTAAACAGTCCGCTAGCGTTCTGGTGAGATTGAGAGGGGCGGGTTACGTGAGAAAGCGCGATATTAGCCGGCGCAGACCAAACCCCTTTGACACTGTCGACTTTCTGAATGCCGGCGATCACGGCCCCAGAAGCGGGCACCATCACCACCTCCTGGCCATCCATGTAAGGCGTCACCAGACGGGGCCAGTAGGCACTACCCGACTCTTTATCGTTGCAGCTGAACTGGGTCAAGCATCGTTCAGCGAGTTGCGGATCATCGGGTGAATCCAGCACGGCAAACAATCCAGGACGCACCTGACACAGGCCTAACACTTGCTGCCAAGCTTGTTGCCAAAGCAATACCACGCTATTGGTATTAAGATCCGGTAACCGCACAATGTCAGGAAAAGACAGCAAAGTAATACTCTGCTCAGTGTTAATCATCTGTCTCAGTGCCGGCGTTTGCAGATCGGTGATCATCTCTTCCGACTGGTTTACATCGAATTCGATGCCTTTTCCCAGAGAAAAAATGAATCCCCCCAAACCGCCATTATCAAAAAAATGCTTAACGGTATAATAAAGTGTGGCATTCCCGCCGTCAGCGTTGCCAAACATGGCTTCATAATCAGAAAAGTTGGCAATGTCAGAAAAGGCCCCTACAGGCTGTTTTTCCGTATAACCAATGAACAAGGGCACAGCGCTGGCCACTGCCGCTTTTTGTACTGACAACATTTCTTCGGTCACACTGACACCAGGCTGTTGACTATTCATGAAATCCCCTTCTGTAATACTCTTGGACTAAAGGTTTATGGGAGTAGCAATAAATGATACTCCCCATGCACTAGGTTGAGCAGTTACACATCCACATCCTGTGTAAATTGCAGAATGATAAATTCAGCCGGCCGTACCGCAGCCATGCCCACTTTAACAATCATTTTCCCCTGACTAATGTCCGCCTCATTCATGGTAATGTCTTTACCAATATCGACGAAAAAAGCCTCCTCATCCGTGCTTCCCGCCAGGGCTCCTTGCTGCCATAGAGTATAGAGATAGAGGGTTATTGCTGAGCGAACCCGCTCCCATGTTGGCTGACTATTGGGTTCAAACATCATGGTTTTCATTGAATTCTGGATGTCCTTTTCCGCACTGTTAAACAGTCGACGGACAGGCACATAACGCCAAGAGTCATTATCCACGCAGGTTCTCGTGCCCCAGATCACAGGACTGCCATTGTTAAACTGACGGACCATATTCAGCGCTTTTCCGCCACTGGTGTGTTGTCCCTGGAAGTCGTCATTCACTTTAAGGACAGGTAATACGCCGCCACGAAGCGGCACATTAGCCGGTGCTTTCCAGACCCCACGTGCACTGTCGTTCTGGCAGTAAATCCCTGCAATTGCCGCGCTCGGCGGGATCGTCACACTCGCCCATTTCGCATTGAGCCAAGGATAATAAATGGCGGAATAAGCCGTCTCATCGTAGGCATTTTTCCAGTCATTAATATCCTCATTACCTGTTGCCGTCGCCCCATCTGGCAACGGCGCGATTTCGCGCACATCGTGAGTAGGCCCATCAAGAATGGCAAAGAGGTTTTTACCTTCTACGCACAGCGTAGCCACCGCAGATTGGATATCCTGTCCAGCAGAGACCAATAATGTGGCATCATCAAGATCGGGGACTTCAACTTCCAGCTTGCCGAGTGGAACGAGGTAACAATACCCTCCGCCATTCTCAAAATAGGTGCGGATCGACGCGTCGCGCACATCATCCGGATTAAACGGGCCACCCAGTCGATTCATATAGTCCATCCAGGAACTGATACGAGTAGTGGTTGAAAACTTTGCATCGGTGTCTGAAATAGCAAAAACGGGGACTGCAGTCGCACTACTGGAAACAGACAGGGACATGCTGTTTAGCTCTTCGAGATAAACGCCAGGGTAAGATGTTGTAATTGTCACATTTATTCCTTATTGATCATTGAATTAATCAAAAGTGTTAATGGGCTTGAATAGAAACGCGGTCGGCTTCTAAGGTGATTTCCTGTACCGAAATGTCATTACTGGTCGCATCAAAAGAAGGACCCGTCAACCCGGTGGGAAAGGCGTTAGAAACATTCCAGGTCACAAGAAGTTCACTGCCGGACTCATTCGTCAGGCTGATCATCAAGTCTTTCTTTTCAACTCGATTTAGCGAGATCGAGTTAATCCAGTTGTACAATTCATTGGCCCCAGAAAAAACGCCCTTATTCAGGGTGATATTGACTTTTTGGAGTTGACCGGGCATACGAAAAACGCCGCCTGTTCCATCTTTATATTCAATGGAGTCATATTTTATATCCAGACCAGACACAGATTTAAACGCGACTTGGTCCTCCCCTAAAGCCACAACAAATCGATAGGAAGGAATGGGATACTCATCAGCGATAAGTTCAGCAGTTGTAGACATGATATTTCCTTAATTAAAAAAGTTGATATACATTAAAAGCACTGGGTTTAATTAATCTGTGTGTTACACCTCTCATATGAAATAGAAAATAATCTGCACATACAGCTAAATAGACATGCATGAATATTGGGGAGTCATCATCCATTGGGGATGAATCACGGACTACACTCTCACGCGGTTGTATTTAAATGGGTGGTCTCTTTTGGGACCATCGCAATATGGCTTAGGGTGATCGGTTATTAGCGCGGTATGGAGGCAAAACGCATCTGAAGCCATGTCATCAGACGTGGGATTGGTTGGCGACACCCGCAATCAACGGGCTGATCAGGGATTGAACCCACTCAGCTATGGTAAAATGCGGCCTCTGGAACATCGCTATTGCCCTAAGGCTGGCACTGTGTGCATGTCGCTAATGTTAAATTCCAGAGGCCAAACCTTTTGAACTTAGTCTGCCGTAGTATTGGCTGTGGAGTGCCGCCAGGGAGTCCCCCTCGCGACAGTAAAAATGCGGCCCCTGGAAAGTGGCTATTGCCTTAAGGCTGGCACTGTGTGCGTATCGCGAATGTTAATTCCAGAGGCCAAACCTGTTAATCGTTTGGGTGGGGGACTATCAGGAATGCGATGACCAATTCACTGCTAGTTTGTCCAAACCACTCAGGGGATCATCAATCCGATCCCCTGTTACGCTAACAGCTTCCACATTAGCAACATTCAAATTAAGCGGATTGCCTGGCTAGCGTACAAAGCTGTGGAGTAAGATCGGTATATCAATGCATCCGCCTTCACATAGGGGCTGGGGGAGCCCCCTCATCCGCCTATTCGGCGAAGTCGCTCAGGGTCATTTTCCGTACCATTAGATGCCTTGCGATAGTTGCCGGCAATCATCTTGATTAGCTTGATGACCCAAGTCGGTAATTTAGCCAGCCATTCTGGCGGCAACCATGCCATTAACTGAGTAAAAATGTATGCCAAAAAGCCAACAAGGGTTATCCATTTAGCCGCAGTTTCAGAGGTCATAAACAGCGTAAAAAGCTCAAATAGAGAGAGGGTAACGCACTCATCAATGGGCATGACCTCTACCGCATTAGCAACATAAACAGGCATTAACGCTGTCATAAAAGCCAATAGAATATAACGCTTTCTCTTGGGTGGTGAATATTTATAAATTAACATTGCCTCGTCCTACTTTACATATTTAACGTCTACACAAAATCAACGTGGATATACGTTGCAAGCGAATAATTGATATCAATAACGTAATCAAACCCAGCCAGAACTTATATTAATAGATCAGTTAAAAATGGTATCTATTTATTTAATGCCTGACTCGAGTGGATAAGAAACACTTGAAAAATGGTGTGGCTGTAGTGGTATGCGCTTTAACAAAGAAAGGCCCTGTGGCCACAGAAAGGTTATTAACGGACATGAATCTGCCGCCCCCAATAAATATCCTTTCTTATGGGTAATCGATTGACGCGGTGAAATATCGCGTTCTGACAAAGACTCGTGAGTAAGATATCGCGAAGAGAAATATAATGCAGCCAAATGACCAATGCCGAAAACTATTGCCACAGGGTAAGGGATGAATAAATGAAGAATGAAACTAGCTGAATTAGGCTGGCATAATAATCAACTATTGCCACAAATTTGCTGCTCTTTATATCGCCTCTAGAAGACAACAACAGCACAATATCGATTAATCTAATATAAACTGCCAACCATGGCAACACATTTCGTGTAGTTAATTATATTTATTTTTTTCATGTTTTATATAGCCAAATTAAAAACACATAATTTTATACGTAGTAGACTTCGTCAATCAAAAACATTAACCGTCTCCTGAGATATATTATTAAGAATAATGTATACAACCTAGAAAGTTGTATATGTCAGAAATTGATTTAATATCTCAAAGTTGACGAGCCGATAGAAACCAATGATATTATTTAGGTGAGTAACAAAGACAGAGAGGCAACGAGTAAAATAAAAGTAATACAATTAAATACAAATACTTACAAGTCAACTTGGTCAACCTCAACCTTGATTGATAGCAGAGTAACCAGGGCTGGGTGTATTAGAATATTAATCAGTGGGATGCTTATTATGACAATGGTAAGAGACGAAGAGAAAAACCCTTTAATCAGAGAAAATATCGCTGACACAATCAATGAGATTCATAATCATATCGAATGGCTATGCCTAGCATCTGATAATGATGATGCTATTCATCCAGGGCTTATCCAATCATTAAATATGGTCAGGGAAGCGATTAAGTCATTAAAATTAAAAAATCATCTTGATCGAAACAACACATAAAGTGTAGATTATTTCAAATAATCTCTAACGTAATACACACCAATAGATGTTAACAGAAAGATCGTAGGTTAAAAAAGTAGTCAACAGGTTACTTAAAAGGAATGAGCCTTGATATTAATACTCGAGGCTTATCCATTATCGACTACACGTCACCTTATAATCGCGGTCAGCTGCGTATTTGCAGGTTTTCTAAGATACTGGCCAGTGTAAGGATCAAGAGACATGAGAAGTTGTATTGCTGTAGAGAAAAACGGTCAGCCCAATGAGAACGCTCTCATTAAGAACCAAGCCACCAAAAAGGACACTCTGGTTAGCCAAGAAAACAAGCGACAACGTGGGCTGCATAGTACCAGCTGTTTAAACCCGAAACCGGTTTATATTCGCCCTAAATCTTGGAAAAACTTGCCAGGAGAACTTGGTAAGACCTTTAATTTTTGCCGTACACGAGACATTTCTCGCGATCCACATTTTGTTTATTTACGTCAAGCTGTTGGACGTCAACGTGATTTTAAAAAAGTCCGTCGTGATCTCATTAATCCCTTTTTCCAATTATGCCTATCTCGTCACGATCTGGTCACGGGCATTATTGAACTTGATCTTGAAGCGATGGCCACTGAATTGTCTAAAATGTGGATACAGAACTCAGCAACAGAAGAGCAGTATCTTGTAGAGTGCAAGGTGACGATCAGTCGGATCAGTCGCTTCATTGAAGAAGTCATGATCCCATTTGGCTTTGCTTATGTGCATGCAGAAAGTGAGCATGACCGCAAAAAGAATGGATTAACTTGGGATAATATCAATGGATTTTGGTACCCCAAAATATTGGTACTAACAGATGAGTTTTACCGTGTCGCGGGGGCCAATATCGAAAAAATCAACATTCAGCGTGAGCAACAACTGACCTTTCGTAATGCTGGCATTACCGATGAAAACGAACTCATCACGCTAAAAGAAGCAAGAATACGCAAACAGAAACAAATTTTTAAGCGTGCCTGGAACGCCCGTAAGCAAAACACGAGCGCTCGACGTCAACGTAACAAACTAGGGAAGATGAACCTGGATGATAGAAAATATGCTATCGCTATGACCCTAGCGAGTTCAATACAAACGTGTGAACTCACAGTATCAGATAGCAAAGAGTTCAATAAGCTCGTGTGGTCTCGCCTTTACAGTATGAATGTAGAGATTAAACGCCCTCCAATCATTCCTATCTAACCCCCGTTATCAACAACAAAATGAATCGAGCACAGGCTCGAGCTTTGTCGTGCTTACGCATTAGGCTTGCCTAAAATTCAATCTAACAGTCGCCTTAATATCACCGTTCCTTCGATCACCCACAATGGTAAATTTTAGTTTTTGACACATGTTTAATTATTCACAGTTATCTGCAAGCGGGAAAAAAGGCTTATCTGCATTTATTAGTGAGACTAACTGCAAAACAATATCTTTCTTATTATCAAATACATACATAACTTACTAAGGGGATAAAACAGTGAATAGTCTATCGGCCGAAATAACGCTAAAGTCTATACGTAAACCTCAAGATTAACGCCGTCGTTAAACGAACTAATACCGACCGTCATTGCATAACCAATATTCAATTTCCATATTCTCAATACAGATCTGAATATTACTAGGCAGCAGATATAAATAAATAAACCAATAATGCCTATACAAAAACACCATCAAACATGCAAAAATTTCGTTATCAATGCATGATCATTCGCGTCTCCCACCTTTTAAACTCAAAGGGAGATCTTAATCCACTGTTTATACCATGGTGCTCTAATGTCTTATCACCATTAAACAGCAAACGATCCACGCTTGTTGATGGCACTACGACAAGGAAGAGAGCACGACACAAGCAGTCTCCATACTGAGACACTTTTGATTATTCAGGTTGTTCATTAAGACAACGTCATGGTCGTCATCACTGGCGTTAGCGAGCCAATACAAGGAAAATATGAAGCGTCAATGTTACAAAACAATGATATTAATCTACTGCCTATCATCCTTTGCGGTAGCTGGGTCGAGTCCTCATGGTAGCCAACCGTGCACATGACGTGTAGGGAAGTATGACCAGAAGCAGCTCGGACCGATTAATGGCAACATCAGTGGTAACAAGCACTGAGCATATTAAAATAATGCTCACTTTCGCCCCCAAATGTCGCCAGACAACGCCCTCTTATTGACCCCCATTAATGCGCTGTTCGAAGCAGGCATGGGGCGAACGACCGCAGATCATGGAGGAGGTAACCCTTTTTCAGAGGCTGTATTGAGACCATACAAAAACGATCACTCAATGGGCAAAAACACAGACCACGCGCCTTGGACCGATATCGCTAATTAACCAAGCTGACGTTGAGGCATTCATTGAGCGGCTCGTGAGTGACCGTCACTTATCTGAAATGGAGAAGGGGCAATTATAGCCGTTAGTACTGTCAAGTAAGTCACTGGAATCACAACAAACAACGCCGAGGGCTTAGGCGATGCGCAATGGACAGTTTCCTTTGCCATGGATTCACCTGGCTTTTATGACCTCACTTTAAACGCATTCACAATGGCAAGATACCCTTTCGAATTTTTGACCGGAAGGGCTTTGCCGACCTCACTTAACGTCGGCCTGAAAGGTGCAGGCTTGATGCGAGCACTTTATTACGTGTGACAAAACAGTGAGCAGGAGGAATGCAGCTGTACTTTCCATTCATGCATCAGCGTGTCAACCCTTGCCCTGTTTCGCAGTGAAAGAACGAATGGCTTGAAAAGACACCAGAGAGACTTTTGCGTCCTAAGAGTTAGGAAACCTAGATGAAACCGCCATTTCGCGTGATCACCTATCTTTTGAAATCCGAGCCACTCGTCCGATAATTTTGAGCGCGGAAGTGTCATCTTTAGAGAGTTTTATGTCTGGATAGTACTCTGAATCTTCAGCAGCGACGGTAAAACAGCTATCGATCTCAGGCCTTATCCAACGGATCCACACTTGGGCATTGACTAAAATGGCGAATAAGTCGGCCAATTTCACTGTGTTTTGAGTCAGATCAATCAGTAACTCATCCCCTTTTCTTATCAGGGGGGCCATGCTGTCATCAGGAGCAAAAATAGTAATGAGCTTATCTTGATTTAATCCACGATGCTTAATATAACTGATATTGAACGCTGAATTATCCGATACACATTCCAAAGTGATAGAGGTGTCCGCCACACTGATAGTCGGCTGATTGACAGTGATAAAATGGGGGAGCACTTCTCTATCTGTAAAACCTGCGATCCATGATGCAGGCTTATTGAATAAATTAGCGAGATCTAAGATTTGACAATATTTGGGTGTCCTTAAGGCTTGTTCCCAATTGGAATACCGACTTGGAAGGATGGTCAGCTTTTTCGCGGTTTCCTCGACAGTCCATTGTTGTTCATTACGGCATTGCCGCAATCGCTGCGCGATTACAGACTGAATATCCAACATATAGAATCCTTTTTGTCTCTTATCTGTTTGGTGAAATCATACTGCACTTAAAGAGGCTGTTGCAAAACGACTCTGGACTAAATCTTGTGACGAGCTAACATTACGTTATTTGTAAATAACGTAATGTTAAATTATTTACACGCATTGTGACATCTAAAATAATAACTAAATCAGTATACAACGATATAAAATGTTGGCATGAGCAATCCTATTTTTTGCTAAACAGATAGCAGAAAATATAAAGTGAACACTGATATTGATTACTGCTAATTTAAAGCCGAGGCATTTACAAACTCAGAAAGAAACGAATATGTAATTTGCAGTGCATTTAATTCTAGACAATCACCCTTGCAAAATCAACAAACACGTCGCGATACACATTCCCTCTTTTGTTGCACAGATAAGTCCTAACCTGAAAACACGCTGGCCCCCCGAGTCCGTTATTGGTTATTTGCAAATGTGCTAGTCAATAGACGGATAACCCCATATTTCCCTGAGCGCATGATCAGGTTGTGCATAGTTCTTTTTGACACATATGCGTGACGTCAACGCCTTTGATACTTGACCAGGTTCTCTGCATCGATTCGGCCCCTCGCATTGCCTTCATGCGCTATTTCAAGCAGGACACTGCCAGTATTGATGCCCTTTCAATGTTATCACGAAGCCGTTGAACATCATTGCGATGGGATGATAGAGAACAATCAAGGCGATGGCCTTGTTTACCAATAGTCCATTCCTTTTACGTCAGTTTTATCGACTTTTCAGCTTGATACCACACTCACAGAGCATCTGTTCGAGTTCTCAATAGTGAAACCATAATGGCAATACCAACGTTTGTAATGTCGAGGCGGGGGATAAACAGCAGATAAGTGGGTTTGTGAAGTGCTTAACAAGGTGGAACAAACAATCACTGATGGGCCAGTTAGAGAGCCTGCCTTATCCACCATTCTTCGGCCAAACGAACAAGCATTTGAAGCAGCCGAACGCTAATCGTGAGTATTGACGTTGGCGGCACAATGGCCAGTGGGCCTCCCATATCCACTCCCTGGATATTGAATGTGATATAGGGCTAAATGACTAAGCTACACGTGTGTAGCTATCTCTAGTCGCTGCATGAGCCCACCTCACCTTTTACGATTGAGCTGCAAAAAATTGAGCTCGGCGGCTTGGTGATATGACCGCCAATTTCAATAAGAATCGGTTTGCCATGACTTGTGACCGATCGATCAGAAAGGAACTCACTGAAGTATACCTTTTTTCAGCGGACCAAGGCTTCACTTTAAAGGGAAGCAACTTCATCCTCGCTAGCTTCTTCAACAATGACGTGTCACTGATATACCAACACAAATATTTCAACTGTTTATTACTCGCAAAGTTATTGATATAAACTGACATTAAACAGTTTTCAATAGATACTGACGCCCCATTAGAAGACAGCACCAACATCGAATCAGCGGCTTCATCACAGAGGTCCAACGACGCCGTTTTACAATTGAGCAGCTGTAATACTTTATTCCGGTTTGATTCAAGGTAAAGGCAATGACCCACCACTTGATTATCAAAAACGGTGGCGATAACAATCTTTAACGAATAGATTCTCTGTAATAGAGCGGTGAGATAATATTTTTCCAACTGCGGATTATCTTCATAATTATGGATCATCTTTAAAATATGTTTAAATCGAGGATTATCTGCATTAATAGTTTCAATCTTGTAATTATCATGCCCACCATGATAATACGGGTGGGCACTGCTACTTTTTTTCAAATTCGACAAAGCTAATAAGTTAAGGCTTTCATCAACAAAGTGATGATCTTGACTATAGATATCAACCAATTCCTGAGAGTAGAGTTCAACAACCTCAACCTGTTTAGCTAAAGAGGGAATATTAACCCCCCTCTCCCATCGACTGAGGGTGATGATGTCTAAATTATGAAACAAACGGCTTTTCAACTTAAGAGTAGCGCACAACTTCTCTTGTGAAAGTCGATATTTATGTCGGGTTGTTTTTAAAAAACTTGCAAAAACATGTCGCTTTCGTATTGTTGAACAGATATTACTTATCATTGGTTGTTTATTTTGGCCCATGCCCAACGTACCCATCATTGACTTGCTATATATTTTTCCCAACTAACATTAGAATACATACTGCAATATTAATTAACTCACTAAAGATATAAAACACTAATAAATGAAAAATTATTATATGAACTTAATTTGCGTTGCTACTAAACACCAAACACAAGATAAAAACCAATAATAATAGATAATACCTGATGATAAAGGATAAAAAATGGGCGTAGTTCCATGACCTCAGACGGCAAGAAAGAAGCGACCCCGAGATTCCTAAAACGTGCGGCCAGCAACCTGAGAAAAAAACAAAGGCGTTATCTCGCAAGCAAAAAGGCAGCGCGGGCAGGGCTAAAACTCGCTTGTTGGTTGCTAAGCGCCACGAGAAAACAGGCAACGCAAGATCTGACTTTCAACATAAACTCTCTCGACAGTACATTGACAAAAACCCCGCGATAATTGTCGAGACACTGAAGGTCAAAAACATGATTAAAACCGCAAGCCGGCAAAGCATATTGCCGATGTGTCATGGAGTAGCTTTGTAGATAAGCTCAAGTACAAAGCGAAGCAACAAGGTAAGCACCTAGTCAAAATAGATCCGTGGTTTGCCAGCTCTAAAACATGCCATTGTTGCGATCATAAAGTCGATAAAATCCCCTTAAACCTCCCCCCGTGGAAGTGCCCAAAATGCTTCATTATTCACGACAGAGATATCAATGCCGCAATCAATGTGAAACAGCAGGGCATCATCAAATTAAAGGCGGAAGGATTATCCGTTTCAGCTAACAGAGGCCTGCGTAAAACCAGTCATGAACTGATAGCGGTCTAAGAAGTTAGCAGCCTCGCCCAAAGCAACTTGTTGCGGAGGGCGGGGAGTAATCCCCCATATGTATGAGCTACAAAGAGACGTTTACTGCAACGGGTAGGCAGGTTTATCTTTACCTTCACTGATCCAATTGATCCACAACTTGTGATCAGACCCTTCCAGAAGCGTGACAAAATTGCGACTGCGGATATATTTATCGGATCCGTGCGGTTTTATCATGTTAGCCGTGACCGCCCGAGTTTCATCTAAGTATTCACGATCATCATTAGTGACTGCTAAGATCCCCAACCACTGGATATAGGTGGGCGCAGGGTGAACGATGCCTGATGAGATGACCTGATGGATACTGTTGGCGGGAGTCTGGCGCTGATCGCGGATGATCCCCAGTCCACCGAGATGCACATCACCCGACAAGATAATCGTTTTCCCCAAACGGTGATTGGCATTGTTCAGCAGGCGCATAATGAGTTTTAATCGTTCACCTTCATGTTCTTTCGCGCGCCAATGGTCTTTAAGATCATCAGTAAGCTCCTCTTCCCACGGGGTGGCATCTAATGCACTCTCGGCAAATGAAAAGTCCCGGTAGACCACCGGCACGGCACTTAACAGCAGCAAATCCCCTTCAGTGCACTGGGTGTTCAAACAGTGAATGACATCCTGCCAATGTGCGGCGCTCATGATCTCACTGATCGAGCGCTCGCTGCGATTATCCAGTAGCAGAATATTGAAATGTCTGAACTTGACGTAACAGCTAAAGTGGCCAGAATCAGGCTGTGTGTTACCAATGCGGCTACGGTTGTCCTCACCACGAAGTTGCAGCAAAGAGAAGTGTTTCTTCGCGCTTGCAAAAATCGCTTTGTACACCTCACATTGTTGCATCTCGTCAGGAAAGCTGCCCCAGCCATCGATGATGTCATGATCATCCCACATCATCAGTGATGGGATCGATGCCAGCAAGGGGGCCATCGGGGACTTGTTCCATCTATCGACATAAAGATCACTATAGAATCGGTCAATTTGCGCCAGCATCCGCTGACTTGGCACGTAACTCATTTTCTTTTTCCGACTGCCCTCATTCCACGCTTTTAAGGTAGGCACGGTCGACCATATTGAATCGGCATAGACCTGATCGCCGCCCATTAACAATAAAGAGAACGGCGCCTCAGTATGCTGCTGGGCCATGCGATCCCACAGGTGATAGGGATCTGCAGATGACAGCAGTAATTTATAATCTGAAAATCCGTTGCATGAGGCGTAAGCCAATTTGGGTTTTTCATCTTGAGCAGGCACATAAAACTGCCAGCGTTGTTGCTGCCTAACATCGCTAACAGGGCTCTGTCCTACCTTCAAGGTATAAGTCACTTGGCGCCCTACAGCGTCTGGGATAGCCATGGGGACTCGCCACACTGTGCCAGCAGCAATCTCCCCTATTTTGACCGCGGCCACGCGTTGATCAAGGTAATCAAGTGTGACGTCAGAGACCGCGTTGTTTGTCACAAACGTCACCGTATAGCGTGTATCAGACTCTAAGCCTAAGATGGGGCCAAGGACCAGTTTAGTTATCATGGTTCATTCCTGTTTTACGTGGGGCTATAAACCCGGTTTATTCAATGCCGCTGGGATTGAGCATAACAGCAGGGTTATTTATCTTATCAACGGCCGCGTGCAACCCTGACGTGTGAGCGCCTTTATCATTGTTCTCCAACAAGCCTGCATACCAGCCACGTCTTGGTGACCCATCAAAATGGCTAACGTCGCTCTCATAGGGGGCAAACAGCAAATGTGCAACGGGGATAACTTGTAAGGCATAAAGAGAGTTAAACACTCCCGCCGCGTCTTGTGACGTATCGGGACACCTAGCGGCCACGGCACTGAATAGATGCACGCGGTAACCTGAGTACTCAGCATCACGCTCAGGGCAGAAAGTCCGTTCGGTAAACATGACATACACATCACTCCGTACTGTAATGGCTGGAGTGATGTTGCTATTTTATTAAGCTACTCCTTGGGGATAATTTAATCAACACCCTAGCGATGTAAGCGCACATCAAGCTGGGACCAATTGACATGGAGCAGGGTTTACGCTGTGACACTGGATCATACTGGGAAAACTAGGCACCAATCCAGCCTTTATCCTAATCAGTGTCTATTGACAAGTTGCACAGAAAAACCACACTAGCGGTAGTACAGTCATTAAATATCAATCAATTAAGCGCTGTGGGTTCTGTCGCAAAGTTGACCGTTTACTCAGCAATCCCAAATTGAATGTCTGGTCATTATTTGCCTCTTGGGTGCCTTATGTGGTCGGTGCTCGCAAACAAATCGTGGTGTCTCTTGATTGGACTGAATTTGATAGCGATGACCATTCCAGCATAGTGCTGAGCATGCAAACAAAACACGGCAGGAATACACCGTTACTCAGGAAAACTCATCGTCGCCATGGACTTAAAGGTAATCGGAATAATTACGAAGATGAGTTATTGGTCAAACTCAGAGAATTGATCCCACAAGATGTCAGGGTCACGATTGTTGCAGATAGAGGCTTTGGTAATACTCCATTATTTGACTTTATCCAGCATGAATTGGATTTCGATTTCATAATCAGGATTAAATCTAGCATTAAAGTCACGGATGCCTCTGGGGCGTTGTTTCCTATCAATGAATGGCTATTACCAAGTGGCCGAACTCGGACGCTTAAGCATGTGCAAATAACCGGTAACAGACAAGATGTTGCCAGGGTTATTTGTTGTAAAAAGAAAGACATGAAAGAAGCATGGTATATAGCCTCCAGCCGTAGTGATTTAGCCAGCAGCAAAATCCTCACGCTATATGGTAAACGCTGGGGGATAGAGACAACATTCAGAGATATCAAAGACTACCGGTTTGGTATGGAAATGAGTGCAACCTATACCCGCTCACCTACGATTATTTTTGCTTAGCGCTATAACGATAGGTTAACTGACACTGTTAGGTCAAGCTGGTGAGGATGCGGGTTTAGAGAAGATATTGAAGGCCAATACCAGCAAAGCTCGTACTTATTCACTATTCCGGCAAGGGTGTGAATATTATGAACTGTTACCTGGAATGCGAGAAGAATCGGCGAAACCATTAATGGATAATTTCAATCGATATCTTGAGAAACATCATATATATCGATCAATATTCGGCATTATTTAAGGATCAAAAAATGAGGGGATCTCTAAGCTGTGGAGGGCTAACCTACAACTAAAACTTAAAGGTGCCAGTTCGACCTCAATATTAATTCCGGTGATAATTCACTCAAGCCAAAATGGCATTATCCAGATATTGAGGTTACACCCATGAAAAAAACACTAGTCGCCATCTCCATAGTAGCCACTGCAACCGTCGGTATCGCACAAGCTTGTACTACCGCAGTCTATAACAATGGCGACGCACATCTAACAGTCCGTACCATGGACTGGTTTGGGCACGATGATGCCGTTGTTGTTGGTACCGGTGTTGGTATGGTTCACACCTACAGTGAAACGGATGGATTGAAGACCCCTGCGAAATACGCCGCGATGAAGATTGAGTCATTCACACCAGGGTTAGTGGCAGAAGCAATGAATGAAGAGGGGCTTGAAGCCCGTATTCTTTATTTAAGTACTGATGCAGGGACTCAGTTTGCGGAAGATAGACCCGATGTTAAGAATGTTGACGCCGCCAGTGTTCCTCGTTGGGCGGTAGATAATTTTGCAACCGTTGCAGATGTCATTAACGCCCTGGATGAAGTCGATGTTATTCCAACCGAGGTCTGTGATCTTCCTAATCATGAAGGTGAGTGCCTTTACCCACCCGTGCACTATCAATTCACCGATGCTCAGGGCAATACCGCGGTGGTCGAGTTTATTGATGGAAAGATGCAAGCATACACGGAGGATGGCTCTGCCTATATGAGTAACGACCCAGAGTTTAGCGTGCACTTAATTTTAGATGCCGAAGCAACCGAGGCTGGTTCAACAATCCGCGCTTATGACCGCCGTTTACGGGCTAAATCAGTCATTGCCGATATGTACGCGCGTGATGTAACTGATAACGCGCAGGCAAAAGCATCAATAAAAGCAGTTGGTGCAACCGTATTCGCAGGTTATGACCAAGTGGACCCTTATGTGAATAACGTTTTTCCAACATTGTGGACTATCTATACTGACCGAGACGCTAAAGAGTGGCAACTCGATCGTTATGATACCTGGCACGTAGAGCGTTATGGCTTTGACATGTTTGATGGCAATGAAGCGAAGCGTGTTGTGCTAGGGACACACCCGAAAGCTCAGTAACTCCTGTGATATGGGCATTCGTCTGAGTGCTCACAAACGAGGAGGAGGGGAAGTCTGTCCCAGTGTTATGAACAAGCATACATCCCCTGTGTTGCAGTTATACTTGGGTGTTAAAGATTGAAAAAATTAATTAAACTATCAGAAATCAATAGCAAGATATATGAAGAGTCAAAAATGTTGGTGACCCCTGAACGTTTAACTTATTTAGTCCTCGTTGCAGACAAGGGATCGTTCTCTGCGGCAGCACGTGAATTTGGGGTAAGCCCTTCGGCCGTTGCTCAAGTGATTCAGAATATGGAGGTAGATCTAGATATTACATTGTTCGATCGAGTCTCAGGTAAGTCGCCCAAGTTAACGCCAGCGGGAAAGGCTATGTATATGCAAGCACTAGAAGTCATCCCAAGGCTACAAGCGATGGAGAAGCGCGCCAAAGCGTTTCAAGCCGGAATTGAAGATAAACTTAATATTGCAGTCTATGGTTACACTTTTTTTCCCAGGTATGTTGAAAAAATAAAAGCGTTATCTGAAGCATTTCCTGAGTTGACGATCAATCTACTTGATGTCGAAAATATTGCAGGACTGACCGCGGAGGAGCATACTGCTGACATCATTATTGCCCCAACACAGCTAAAACAACGCCACGGTTATGATACACAAATCATCGATCAACTAGATTGGTTATTTGTTTCATCACCTGAACACCCATTAGCGAAGCTAAAAAGTCGACTCACATATCAAGATCTTATTGGCCATAGACAAGTGATCACTTCAGAAAACCTGTTTGCAGAAAAACACTTGGTTGAATCCCTCCGGTTTAGTCCGAATCTACTTCATTGTTCTCAATTTTACCAAATTGAATCAATGCTCCTGAATGGACTCGGTTTCTCTCTGTTTCCATCTCATCTAGCTGAAAAGTATCTTGTAAATAAATCATTAGTAGAGCTTAAAATGGAAGACAGCGAACAACAACCGGGCTGGCCGATAGAATTGGTCTGGAGTCCCGCGCTAGGACCTGCTGGTCGTTGGTTTGTTGCACAATTTATTGATCTATAGAGTTTTAAGCCATAACAATTATTTGATTAATTCATCAATAATAAATGTGCTACTGGCCCATGCTGCAGGTTAGAGCGCCATGTTATTTCCGCAGAGTTGACCATCTTGGTTCGATTAAATTCAGGAAAAAATTCAATCAATGTTCCCATCGCTAACTTTTCGGATAATAACCCTCTTGGAAGAAAAGCCCAACCAAGCCCCTGTTCGACTAACCTGATCAGATCATCTTGATCGTAAGTTTGCCAAATTTGCTGCGACATAAGATTCATTCCTGCAAGTGCTTGATTCTCAACCATACTACTGCAAGTGATTTGTCGCTCAACGATTAAGGTTTCATTATCAACGAATGCCATATCGGCAAAACTGGAGTCGGGACTGCACACACAGACCCATTCGAGTTCATAGAAAGAGATAAAATCAAGATTATCAGGTACCGCTTTTGAAGGAAGATTGCTCCCCAAGTGAACTTCACCATTTAATATGGCCTCAGACAATTGTTCACCGCTCAGTTTAATCTGAGTGTAAGGGAACTTTTGTGCCATCTTTTCCAATGTGGAGTCAATAGTATAGAGAGGCACTAAGGGGTCTAACGCAATGATGAGTTGATCTTCAACTTTTTCCACAGCACCTTGAGCGTAAGTTTTAATACGTTCCGCTTGGCGCAACAAAATTTTTGCTTGCTGATAGAGCCTTTCCCCTTGCACTGTCAACTTAGGGTACTTAGTCGTACGGTCAAACAGAGTCACGCCTAGATCTAATTCTAGATTGTTAACGCCAATACTGACGAAGCTTTGACTCTTACCTATATGTCGTGCTGCAGCTGAAAATCACCCTTTGTCTGCGGCGGCGATAAATGCATTGAGCTGTTCTAAGTTGAGCATAGTTAATCCATTCGATCTCTATATAGTAACTAGCTTAAACTATGAGGTTAGTGTTGAGATAATGCACTCATAGATTACAGTTAACATGAATCACAAATATAGGTATGACTATGAAAACATCAATTATCGCACTATCAATCACAGCACTTTTAACTGCTAATGTGGCGATGGCTTCAGAGTCAGTTGAGGAACACGTTAATTATGGTGACCCTACTGCAAGTTTTAGCACTGTCGGTCTCAGCGGTACAGACCGCGCCGGACTGATTAACATGATGTATGGCGCTGGCAGTCATATTTTTCAATTAGACATAGGCTACGATAAGAAAAAAGATGTGAAGGATGAACGAACTAACGTTCGAGCACGTTACTTTCATGTTACTGATGGATTAGGCTATTCTGTTGATGTACTCGGTGATGCCAATCATCAAACCGTATTAGGTGGCCTTATTTACAAATTTCAACTTACCGATAATATTTCAGTGTTCCCCATGCTAAGCGTAGGTGCAACCCAGAATAAAATCCATGAAAAAAAGGGTGATAAATACGACCGAAGCGCTTTAGCACGAGCTATAGTCAAATCTGGTGTATGAGATCATTTTGATGCTCTGCTTGATCTTGCTCTACTTTCTCACCATTTTTAAATTTCACACCACTCAAAACGTCTGCAAGCAACTTAAAGCCCTTCAAGCGATACCATCATTAATGTGGTTGTCCGGCTACCACAACTTTTCACTTTATGTGTTCTCAATCGCACTGTAGAGAATGCTGACTCGATTGGGTTACTCGTTCTAATGTGCGTCCAATGTTCGGCTGGAAAATCATAGAAAGCCAGCATTTCTGGTTCTGTCGCAAATAGAGATCGAGCCGCTATAAATCAAGGGCGCAGACTCCCTCAGATACAACTAGGCCACTAAAGAATAGAATTGTTGCCATGGGGTCATCTTTTCAGTTGTGTCCATTTGTCCTTGCTTAATCATCGACCAAAGCTCAACAGCTGCCAGTGTTGACTCTGCCCCTTCCCAAGATTTCCAACCTAGGCATTGATGCATTTTCCCTTTCACTTTTCGATGGCTTTGCTCGACAATATTATTCAAATATTTAACGGCCAAAACTTCAATCATGAACAGCATATGTCCAGATAGCCAAAGACGAATATTGATGGTGTCTAATGCTGCTGCGTTCGCACCACTTTTATCAATTACTACCTTTTCTGGTAAGCCATGCTGGTTGATGGCTTTATTAAAAAATGCGCGTGCAGCAGGCTCATCACGGGTCTCACTCAAATAAAAATCAATAATAGCGCCGTATTTATCAACGGCTCGATAATAGTAAACCCACTGACCTTTAACTTTTATGTAGGTTTCGTCCATTCGCCAAGAGCCAGAGACTCGACGTTTTTTCTTCCTAAATACGGCTTCGAGTTGCGGTGTATATTTGATAACCCAACGGTTCAGGGGTGAGTGATCAAAATGGATATTACGCTCAGCGAACATCTCTTCAATTTCACGGTAACTGAGTTTATAAGCCAGGTAATAGCGAAGCGCCTGCATGATGATATCTGATGGATAATGTCGCCCTGAGAAGTTGGGGGTCATGCAGTAGATGCTCCAAGTTAATGTTTGAGTATCATCAACTCCTTAGCTTGCGTCGTCAACTTTGCGACAGAACCCCTTGTAGACCTTTCTCAAGGGCAACTTATTACCTCCCGACTGTCAACGCCAAAAACACACTAAGCCCAATAAATACAATGACTAAAGTTGATCGCGAGCTTACACATTCATGTTTATAGTAAGCATTTAGTCCATCCTCAGTGCTATACATAACCGAGAGGTATTGTGTCAGGAGTCTGCTGTGTTTATGAGGGTATGTACGCTGTTACTGCTGATGTTGTTGCCATCGCCTGTGTCGGCGGCTTCAGTGTTAGTGATCAACAGTTACCATCCAGAGTTCGCTTGGGTTGAAGAATACAGTCGTGGTATCGCGTCAGTTCTGGGCTATCAATACACCATCAACCACCATTACTTAGACACCAAGCGATTACCCCAAGACCAGTTTAACGCTCAAGTCGATCGTGCTTGGGCCCAATATCAATCACTGCAGCCTGACATCGTGGTCTTGGCTGATGATAATGCAGTAGAGCTTCTCAGCCCCCGTTTTAGCCAGCTTTCCGTGCCCGTGGTGGTGCTTGGGGTCAATGCTAACCCTAGAACCTACGGCATCCATTTAATGAAAAATGTCACCGGTGTGCTTGAGCGTCCACTGTTTAATCGTTCCATCCTCTTGGCCGCCATTCTAGTGCCTCACGGCGACAGTACCCGTTTTTTGGTACTGTTTGATAACAGTCCTACTTCCACAGCGATTGTGACTCACATCAAACATAGCCTACAGAGTCATTCGATCAGAAACATCCACATTGATTTTCAGCAGACCTCTGCATTCGACGCATGGCAACAGATCATTCTTGAGGCCGATGGCCAAGGTGATGAGCCAGGTTATGAAGCGATCATGATAGGGCTATATCACAACATTCGTGACAACAAGAACCAGCATATTCCGCCAGAGACAGCGCTGCAATGGGCGCAAGCTCACGCGCCGGTGCCGCACTTCGGTTTTTGGGGTTTTTCAATTGGTAAAGGCCGTAATATCGGCGGCTATGTGCTGGATGGTTTTGAGCATGGCAAGCTGGCGGACACTCAGATCATCCAAATCGTCAATGGCGCAGAGCCCCAGAGTGTGCCATTTCGTTCAGATATTGAAGGTCGGTACATATTCAGCAAAGCGGGCATGCAACGATGGCAGCTGACGTTGCCAGAGGCCATTGCCCGCCAAGCGGAGTGGGTCGATTAGCCAGGTTATTGCTGCAGTGCTTTGGCCTCATTGAGGCAGCGCACGAACAAACTCCAATCTTGAAAACTCATCGCGGGGAATCGCACTCCAGGTTTACCGCTGGCAATTTCCTGCGCGATGGTAATGATCGTTTGAACAGACATATTCTCTCCTAAGGATAAGCGTTTGCGCCAGTGTTGGCGTAAACACTGCCTCTCTTTCCAGTGGAAATCGCAACTAAACATAACAATTTCACATTAGATAACAATAACTTATAATTTATAGCGACACATTTTTCTCATTCATAAGTGTCCCGATAAATTGTTCAATTTTATCCAAATCGGTCTGGGCGATACGACTCAACTCAATCACTCGCTTAGACTTACTGGGTGATTTAACCCGAATAAATTTATCTTTACTGGCAACAAACAGATCTCTTGGCGGCGGTAATACAGGGCCTTGAGCTTGCTGTTGTGGCATGGCTTCTTGCAAAAAGATGATGATCTCATCATTGCTGGTCCCGGGTTGAATTTTCAATGTCTCGAGTACAGTAGACAACTCGACCTGCTGCTCATTTAACAGCTGATGGTGTTGTGCCAGCTTATTGTAATTGGCTTGAGTCAGCTCTTTAGGATCACTGAACAGGTCAATCATTGACTGTGGCACGCTCCACGCCTTGAGGCATTTCGAAATATGACTTTCTGAGCGAGCTTCGGCTTGCGCGATCTCTGCCTGAGACAAGTTTTCCCTTAAAATCGCATACCAACGCCCCATATCTCTGGCACTGTGTTCAGCAGAGGTTTGCAGCGATTTCGCTAAGGCTTTAGCATCACTGCGACTGATGGCCTCTTTGGTGTAAAGCAGATCTAAGCCCACGCCGGCATAAATGGCGGCCATGCGGCGGCGAGACCCATCTAAGGCATTAAATCGTCCGTCTTCCTCAACGGCGATCACCGGATAAAATTGCTGCTGAGTGATCGAGGCGATGATCGGCTGCAATGATGTCCGTGTGAGGTCTTCCTGGTGCCGACCATTGAGTGCGAAGTCGACAAATGTCTTGGCTTCAACCTCATTGGCATCCACATGATGACGGGTAAACGCCACCTTCTGACCACTTTGTAAGGTAAACGTCACGGTTTGGGATGGCTGGGTTAACACCAAGGAAGACTCAGCGATCTCATGCTCTACCTGCTCGCGCATCTCTTCGTTGATCCCTGGCACAACAAAGCCCGTCGTTCTCTTTTTCTTTGCCATGTTTATTCGCTCCTAAAAGAATCTCTGATCGTTAATTCAAACTCATGCACCACACGCAACACATCATCATGGGCTTTACGTAAACTTTTCTTAGTGCCCGGGAAATCAGATTCTGACAAATCATAAATCGTACTGTTGAGCTCGCCACAGGCTTGAACGGCATCACTATCAGGAAAAACGTTGCTGAGCATATGGTTCATGCTGGCGGCAACACGGATCTTCTGAGCGATACGTTCTTGCGTACGACTGTTACTTTTTTGTGCAGAGATCAACATCTTAATATTGTCATAGCCGGGATGGCCCAGCGCAGAGAGGTATTTGTAAACGCGGTTTAAAAATCGCAAATATTTATAACTGGAATCCCAGTCATTCTCAGCGGGCCTGATGGGGATCAATAAGTTATTGGCTACATAATGCGCTGCCAGGTTGCTGGCCGAAAAGTGAGGCGGAGTATCAATCAATACCACATCATAGTCATCAGCTACCGCATCGATCACTTTTTGCAAATCTTTATAACTGGCATAGGACTCCCCTTTCACGGTCGCCTCATTTTCTTTCTCTTTTACATACACTTCATATTCACGATCGTCATCTTTAGAGCACAGAATGTCTAAAGAATGAATATTGGTTTTGGTGATGGCCGCTTTCGATGCTTGTGCGACAGTCATCGTCTCATCGTCATCATCATCCCACATCATCAGATCGCCAATAGAGACGTCATCATCGGTGAATTTCGGGGCATAGATTTTGGTGGCTGTGGATTGTGGATCCAAATCCACTAATAGCACGCGGTATTGTTCATGTAACTGCCCGGCAAGGCCCGCGGCCAAGGTGGTGCTGACAGTGGTTTTACCCGTACCACCCTTTAATATCGACACACTCCACACGCTGCATTTTGAGTCCGCTGGCCGTTTGAACGGTTTAATCCCACCAAAGGCATCGCGCAGTTGCAACATCTCCGGATAATCGATGCACCACTTCTTGCCATCACGGTAATCAATCCCTAACTGCTCACAGGCACTGTTGATCGCTTTGTGATTAATGCCTGTGGCTTCGGTCGCTTCACGTTGGTTGTAAGTACGGTAGTACTTGCCGTTTGGCGCCCCCCCCTCTGCATGATATTCCTTTTCATTATCGACGATTTTTTTGAAGCTGAGAAAAAGCTTGTTCAAATTATAACTCGTGACATCCGTGGCTGACTCACTCAGGGGTAAGGTCATAAGACTTTCCTTTAATCATTATGCAGTTAATGACAGCTAATATACACGGAGTGTTTTTTCATTGCCACTGTTATTTTTCACTCCCAGCACAATTAATCACATTAGCTGCAATTATGCCTAGTTACGCTTACCCAGACACTTTCTCACCACGAGAAAAACAACTAAGCTATTGAAATTCAACGACTTTACAGGCATTTCGCAGTGTCTTTCCAGTGGAAATCGCATTGTAACCATTGCCATGCCACACCAAAAACCAAATACGCTAGCTAAAACGCGCCATTTCCCTGCACGTAATGAGATCTCAACATCAACAAAAATGGGGATCACATCCCGATACGACTCAGTCAATAGTGCCCTCCCCTGCCCTCACCTGATCCACGCCACGTCCACACGTTTAGCGAATAAGGCTACGGATTTTACCCTCGGCTAACCACTCAATGCCTTAGCTGGACATGACGTTACGTACATGTGGTTTACCATTCGATACTTAAATAGCACAACTGCTGTCTATGACCATAATGCTCAATTTATCATTAGCAACACCACGAGGCTAAACTTCCTGATCTAAGTGCTCCTAAGTTTGATTGGCTTCTAGTGTCCTTCTTCAGAAAGTGTCCTTCTTCAGAAATCACTCTGGCATCAAAAAAGCCATTAACCAGGGTTTCACTCAACAAACTCATGCTGCCATGTGTAACAAGCACCACAGCAATCAAAGCGCCGCGTTCACCCATGTAGCTTTTAACGACAGACGAAAGCTCTACAATGCTCAGCGCAAAACACGCCTCGATGTGCACTTGAGACAAGATGCCCCACACCCAACATAACAATAAGTAAAGGCGACGGTGATGTACGTGCCAGTGTTAGTTGTGCGGCCAAGTCGAGCCAACAGCCCTATCCGTGTGAATAGCCCCCTTGATCTCGTGATGAGCTCTGACGGCATTGCAACAGGCCACCGACAATAAAAACAGCTAAGCTTGCTTAGATTCAAAGCGTCTTGAGCCGAGAACATAACTCCCGTCAGAGAGTCACTGGTATTGTGGCAATAAGAATGGACTTTTCCCTGAGCCTTTCACCCAGCACCTGCCAACTCAACATATAAGCAATAAGCCTGTGATGCACGCTATAAGTCTCTATTCAAAAATGCTCCAAAACAATTTGTGATCCCCATTGGGTAAACAGGTTAACGGAATGAGCTAAATTCTCCGACTACTGCCAGTGAGAGTGAGTGGAGATGAACTGGTGCATCGCCTAGCTATCTGGTTTTGTAGCGCGACGTTGACTCATTCACGTCGCGCTTGGTGCAAAAGACAGAGCAGCTTTAGGGGGGATTTGTCGTATAGTGGTACAGCACACGATAGGCAATCCAATTCAGCTAACGACATGCCTACGGCCTGGATAAATGGCCAACATTAAGCTGCATCAGCTCACCTAATGCAAAGGGGGAGGGATAATCTAAAATACCAAGCAGGCGATACGGACTAGCACGGGTGAAAATTAACCTCTCAACCCTTTGGGTAAACGAAGTCATTACTGCGGACATGTTGCGATTCTCATAACGTGATCAGATCATAAGGACATAAAGAAGAGGCGTGTCGTAGCAACAATCGTTCAACGACACGCCAGATCACTGCAATCATCAACCAATGGTCAGTGGGAAAAATATTTTCCCATTGCACAATCATCCTCGAACCGAACGTCAATGAGTGTTGGCGCTTTGACCTGTCACTCTGAACGACGGTTTATTTCAGTGTAATGCAGATACCTACAATCAGTCATATCACATCATGTACTTCCCTAAAAGCATATCACCCATCTGCTGACTTATAAGACACATTAGTGAGTAAACTCAGATTCAGTGATCGGACAACTGAGCAAGAGATAGGGGGGTCGTTAAGGTGCTGACTTCTTGTGCCAATGAATCAGCTCACGTTGGTGCGCTATCTCTATGTCACAGGGAGACGCTCCGAAGGAGGAGGGTAGGGAATAACCAAAGATGCGCAGCATCTTAATACGGCCTATCCAATTGCTGGATAAATTGTTTTATCACCGTTAATGAGGCTCCTCCGCACGTTCCTGCGAAGTAGCAGTGACTCCAAAAAACATGCTTACCAAATGCACCCGCTATCTCATTAAATCCCCTCCATAACTTCTGTGTGCTAGTGGCTTTTAGCGAATAAACTAGCTTGGATACGTTTGGTTTTTTTAGCGAGGTTGATATCAACAAATGAACATGGTCACCCTCTCCGTTGAACTCTTTAAGCTCTGAATCGCCCCCCCTTACATCGCTCTTTAAAACTTGCCTCTAGGCTCTGCAAGTGAAACTCATCGAAACCTTACGTCTGTATTTTGTGATCAAACTTTGCGTCACAGCTTGGGTAACCTTGAAGATGGCGAGAAAATACTAAGCTATGCAGAGTGATTGTAAATTAGTGACTCAATGGAAGAAAGCAGAAGATCTTTCTTGGCTAAAAAAGCGTATACCGATAACCTTACAGCAAAAGTTTAAAGACTTGCATGGATGCGCTGCTTTGATAGGTCACTTACAGCCGAAAGACCTAGATTTAAAAAGAAAGGCAAAAACCAAGACTCGATTCGTTTTGTTAACTTCAATAAGTATTACAAATTAGACGGCAAGAACGTAAAAGCCAAGTCTGGATTCAATAAGTCAGTCCTAGATCAAGATTGGTATGGTTCCGTAGGCAACTTGAGTATAAGCAACTTTGGAGCGGCGGTATTGTTGTTAGCCTGTGAAGTGAGTGCTGTAACAATGCCGCCAGCAACAGGAACTAGCCACTAAAGCCATTTAATGAGCGCCCAGTAATGGGAATCCCCCTCCGTAGTTGCGAAGCGCGTAGGTAGGCGAGGATGTCAACTGATCATGGTTTTGTCATCATCACAGCCCAGTATCTCTGACCATACCATCGTTCGGCAGTGGCAATATAATGTCATCGCCACAGGCAAGGGACGATGCTTTACAAATGACTTCCCAGCTGCAGACACATGTTAGAGCCTGTAGTCAGTCACGTTGATGACAGCCATAAACAATATCGCAGCACCTATCGGTGTAGACCCTTTGTATTGAGCGGCAGTAACAGGCAGGCTTCAAGGCGTCTATGATGGCTTGTCATGATAAGCCTACCATCCGAGATGGCATAAAGTTTCAGTCAATCTTTAGCAGTATTAACCACATCACCAATGACATTATTTATGTGAAATTGAGAAGTCAGTTAAACCACCAGATCATTAAGTGAATTAATGGCTGAATAGATATTGCCGTTCAGAGCAGGTGAGCCGTGTTTTAGTGGTGAGCAAGCAATTATCGAACTCCCCTGAAAGCCTGCATGAAGCCTACTTAATCGTTTGTATGTCGCTATAGATAAATAGAAAATCTCATTCTCCTCCCTGGTTATCATGTTTTGAACATTAAGTAACCCCAATCTCGCTCGCTTATAGGCGGGTCAAATGAGCATGACTCAAATGCCAAACAAAATGAGTACAGCCGATAACTGTCGAACATGCCCAAACAGAATGTGGGGGTAAACAACGCGATTCTTAATGCTGACTGGTACATTATCGAGTCCTACATAAAATAATAGGTTACCAAAGTTTGTAAGACACAGTAGCCTACACCAGTCAGGAGGGGGCTCACACCAACAATGCAGGAGATCAAGAAACGGGCTGATGAACTCATTTTAGACACTGGAACAGTGTTGCTTGGCGCTGGAGTGCTACGGAGTCAGCCGGCCAATGGACGGGAAGGTTAGCGTTAGACTCGTCGAACCAAAAGCTTGATGAAGCGTCAATAGAAAGTCAGCATCTTAGCTGCTTGGTATTTTGTACCAACCAAATAGTTTATTAAAGGAGATGTCAGTTCAGAATTGTTAAATTTTTTTGATGAGAACCAACCACAGCATACTAGTAAAATAACAGTATGGATCTATCAGTAATTAGTATTAACAACCTTATTCATGTTGCCTTTAGTATTTCATCAACAGGATTATGTGTTGCCAATAAGCCATAGGGGTCAAGACATGTATGAACACGAATAATGACTGTTGGTTGAATTTCTAATAACGAATAACTGAGGTCTTTAGCTTAAGTGTTCAACACATTTGCAAAATGGTTCGTAACAGAGAAGTAGCTGTTAGTCATATAAAATGACACAAACAATAGCGTGTCATATGTAGGATACATTCACATAATAGGCGAGAATTATATAACTAATGAGGTAACACTATAGATATGGTGGTAATAAATTTGTCTTTTAAAAAACGTGTCTACCAGCTGGATCAATTGCCCCAATTAAATAATAGAGTGATTTAGGTTTTGCTTAAGCATATTTGACAAAGTGTAGGGCAGGGCACAGTGAATGCATGCAATAAAAATATAATGGTGATATAAATATACTTAAAAATCAATGCATTACCATTTAATTATTGTTGTTTCTTACTTGAATATGCCTGTGGTAACAATAATATTCTGATACACGTAAACTCATTTTAAAGCGTCTTGTATGACGTTCTATTGAATTATATTTAAAAATAGGTGATAGGGCTTCAATTAGTTTATATCTCTTGTTAGAACTTGATTAAGAGACTCTCAGAGTAACTTCATGCTTTCGGTGGATCCGTTGATCAATGATCTAAATTGATCTAAGCAAAGATCGCTGTCTTGCAAATCGATCCTAGCTTTCCAGTAGAAATTGGGCATTGGATCAATCACAGCGTAAGCGGTCTCTCAATCGCTGTCTCTGGGCTGTTCTGTTGTGAGTTAATCATACGGCTGTTTGGGTTAATTCAAATCAGCCACGAGTCATTCAGTAAGCTTGACTGTGACAATACACCCCGTTTGTGGCAGTGAGTATTTTAATTGCAGAGGGTTAGGCCATTTTGTTAATGCTGCAACTGATAATTCTTAATCACAATGCTGTGGTGAAAAATAGCCAGGGTTTACGTGATTTTGGTGATCAGGTTTTTGTGTTTTGATTTTAAGAAAAAGAATAAAAAAAAACCGTTCTCTATAAAGATCTATATTTAACTATGAAGACTATAAGAGACTATAAAAGACTATAAGATCTATAGGGCGATTTTTAGGTCCTTTTTAACTGTTTAAATTCAATCACTTACAAGCACTCAGAAACACGTTCATGATCGTTTTTTTGTGTTTCATGATCATTTTCTTGGCTTTCGTGATCATTTTTCTGGCATTGGCGATCTTTATTATGGCATTGAAGATCATTTATTTGTGATCTCATGATCGTTTTCTTGGCTTTCATGATCATTTTTCTGGCCATGATATTCATAATCTCATTTTGGGTCTGTTTTAGTAAAGTTATCCACAATTTAGGGTAATAAATGGCGTTGGTGATCACTTTTATGGCTTAGCTGATCATTAATCTGGCTTTTGATGATCATTTTTCTGGTGTTTGTTAAATTTATGCTAAAAAAAAGACCGTGGATCAATATCTGACGGTCTTTTTCATGATCATTTTCTTGGTGTCCGAAATGCATGAATTAGGGTAAAGGGCGATCGTATTGTTAATAGGCCGCATCAGGATTCAGTGATTCCATTTGGCGAATTTTATCCAGGAAGTTATCATTTCCATCCAATTCTACCGGCTCATTTTCTTCCTCAAATGGGGTTGAGTGTTGACCGTTTTCATTGACCCTTTTTTGAATAGCCGAGAAAATGCTAATGGCTTTATCGCGGACATTTAAAATAAGGTAAGCTTCAGCCAATAAGTTTAACTCATTAATTGTGAGTATCTCTTTGGATAGTAGACGCTTATTCTCTAACTCCCTTATAGTGTGCCTAGCGGCATCTTCGTCCATCTGTTCTTGTTGATTGAGCCACCGATAACTGAATGACAGCCCGATGGTGTTACGGCCTTTTTTGATTAATGAAAAGCCCTTATTGCCATCTTCATCTTCAAATAGAATGAGTTCATTTTTGCAGACTTTTTCAATTTCTGTGAATGACTCTTCAATGCAGCGTTTAATAAAAACGGAGTTGACTGCCAAGCTTTTTTTACCAGACAGGTAATTGCCATTGTCATCGAATAACCCAAAGTAACCTTTAATTTCGTCAATTTTTAACGGTCGCTGCTTGTAACCGAGATCTTTAAATCGACTGATTATCTCGTATAAGCGCTTACTGTAGTTTTTCTTGAGTTGTAAAATCGTGTTGGTATTGATTAATGCAAAGCCCCCACTGTAGTCGATATACTGTGATTTTAGCTCGGGGTTCGGTGTCAACACGAGGCGAGCATTACGGTACTTTAGTCTTGAAAATAAAGGGATAAAATCAAATTCACCATTTTCATCATTAACAAAACCGACCGTTCGCTTTGCCAGTCGATCTGCTGCTGGTGCTAATGTCGATCCCAGGTGACGGGGCGAGATGTTAAGCCATTCAGATAAATTAGAGGCGGGGAACTCATAAACCGGCGCTTTATTATCATTCCAATGCTCAACTTTCATGTGGGCAGCCATGATGTTGAAGATGTTTTGCTCATGGGATGACAGGTTTTGCCGTGAAAAAACCAGTTCGTGTGATTTTTTGATGGTCTCTGGTAGGTTGTCATTCATACCAAAATTGATGGTTTTGGCTTCCCTGATCTTAACTTTTGAGACACCATCTTCAAATGATTTATCAGTTGATTTGGTCATTTCCTATTTACCCAATGATTATTTTAAGCTGTAAGCTATTAATTATATGGATTTAATGACACCGATAATAAAATACGTAGCTAACAAGAACGGCTTAATGACAAGTTTCTGTGTTTCAATCTACAGCTTTCTGTGTTTTGGATCTACAACTTTTTGTGTTTTGGATCTACAGCTTTCTGTGTTGTGACATGACCATTTTCTGTGTTGAACAAATCCGTGTTCGATAGACGCTGTCACAAAAGACGGCTCACTATTCATTATATTTTAGATAGTATTTCAATAAGATGCAGAACTAATTTTTTCATGATCATTATTTTGTGTTCTCATCTACACTTTTATGTGCTCGTCCATCACATCTTTCTGTGTTCCCATGATCATTTTTTTGTGCTGCTCGTGATCATATTTCTGTGTTGAGGTGCTCGCGTAGTTTTGGAGTCTGCAGCTGACGCTAAAACTGGCTCATTAACGGGTTTATGTAATGCATTGATTATAATTACCTTTTTGTTTGGCGATCATTTTTCCGTGTCCTCATCTACACATTTATGTGTTCTCACGATCGTTTTTATGTGCTCCCATGTACGTTTTTCTGTGTTCTTATCGACATAAATATGTGCTTTGATCTACACATTCTTGTGCTATTGACTGAGTTGAACGTCACTGTTGGCAAATACATTATTAGGCTGACTTTACCTAATCGCTTGTTTGTAAACGTTTTATTTTTAATTGTTGCCAGTGGGATGGCTCACTCTTGATCACATTGGGCATCTGCATGTGTGCCCACTGGCATGTCTTGGTTAATTAAGATACTGACAACAGAAATATTGATAGTTAAATATCTGCTATATCATGGGTTTATATTGGACAGTGGTGTTTTTTGTGCGAAGGCTTGTATTAAATTGATATGAAGAGTAGGCCTAAAAGGCCAAGAAAATGATCATGAACACCATAAAAAGGATCATCAAGGCTAAATTTCACGCTAAATGAGCCAGAAAAATGATCATGAGCCTGGGTGTACACCAGGAGTGATGCCAGAAAAATGATCATGAGAGGGCGTAGCACTACCCCATGAAGTTGAGAAAGAGAGGGGTGGCTTAAGGCTGATTTAGCGAATAAAGCGTGCTGGAGTGAAAGAAATTGTTGGTAGGCCAAGGCCTGAGCCCTGATAAGGGGGCGTGCTGGGGAGTGTTGATATCACCGAATAAACACCAGTGTTCATAGACATCATCATAGATGTCCTTCAGTACTGCTGATGAGCTTGGGGAGTCAATGGAAGGCGTGTTTCATTGTCGGCTAGGTTGCTCCGTGGTGGTCAGTATCCCGGTTCTTGAAAAGGCGGTTACAACGGAGGGTATCAGGATTAGGCAGACGTGAGTGCGATGTTGATTGCCTTGCCATTAAATCTACCCAAATCATTGTGGTAACGTGAAGGTAGGGGCTTGATGCTGTTGGTCTCCATAGTTAAGTGAATACCCGTCGGAGAAGGGGTGAGGGTTAGGTTTATCTGTGCTTGGTGAGCTGGCATTTTTTGATACTCACCGCTGGGAATCAATGGGTGATGAACATGGCGGTGGCAAGATACTGCTAAGTTGGATGACTATCCAATTTGAGTGGTACCGAAGTTATCCACTTGGCGATTAAGCATGGGCACAGGAGGGGGTATTGTGTGAATATGTCGATAAACTATCTATTATCAATGGTTTATTATTTTCGTTGGTAACGTGCCTTTTCCATCAATTCAGTGAATTGTTCGCAAGGAAGTCGTGTTAATGGTCAATTTAGGTTCACGATTGCGTGATGAACGACAAAATTGAGCATCAGTCAAACTGCTTTTGGCAGCATTGGGGGCGTGAAAAAAAATACCCAAAGCAATTATGAGCAGGGTATTCGGCTGCCAGATGCAGATTATCTTTCTCGTGTGGCGGAGGTGGGGGTAGATATTCAGACGGTGCTTACAGGGATCCCCGCGTTGGAAGTGGATGTGGCTACCGGTTCATTGCTTGGGTATTGGTCGATACTAAATGATGAGCACCAACAGTTATTATTAAAGTTTGCTCGGGTGCTGGCGAACGGTTAACGCCCAGTCTATTGCGGTGCAGCATCTTTGAGGTTTTCAATGTCCTGGCTGACGAAAGTGCAACCATTGTTGTTGATACTGGAGTTTGGGCGCTCTGTCTTGGGCAAGCAATGCTGGGCCATCAAGATCGAAGTGGCTGGCAAAGGCTAATAAGGGCTGATTGGCTTCGATGGCCAATGATGAGCACAGCATACAGTCAATCATTATTGCAAAACCTTAATTTTAAGCGGCTTGGGCCAGCGCGAGTGTTTCGGTTAATCCCCCTGTTTATCCAGTTTGATACTAAGTCACTCATGACGGCCAATGAGCTTGTCTAGGTCTTGACGTGTATGGCAGCTTTCGTCTGCACAAATGGGAATAGTGTGAGCCCAGCCGAGTAACTGCTGATCGTATTTTGCTGTAAATTGCTGTTCTAACACCAAAACATCAAATAACTGAGAGTTGATGGCACAGTGAAGCCAGCGCGAGTTCATTCCAAGTTCCGTTGGCACCGATGAGGATTTGGGTTAGGCGCCCTGTGCCAGGTAATGTGTGGCTTCTTGCGCTATGTTAATCGACACCATTCTTGCTGTCGTTATACGCGGCGCTTGGATTTGGGAGCGAGAGGGTGCCATGACCGCTCGGCATGTTTCCCCGTTGTGGGGAGTACATTCGCTATAGACGCTTAGCCCATTATGATTCAGCATCATCTCTACGATCTGAAGGGGATAAGTGATGCGCGTTGCCGTGATCTTCATGGCAGATAATGGGCGATAGCGTCAATGCCAAATCGAAGTGGATCGGTCACGGGGACATCATAGAGTTGTTGCCACTGAATGTAGAGCTGGTTGGCATGTGTGACAGTGATTGGGTATTCACGCTGATCCCGGCTAATAAGACGTCTGGATTGGTTAACTTGGTGGCTTGAAGATTAGCCGTGATCACGTCACACCGGCACAGCTAGGATTAAATAAAGACCCTTGTCCCTCAATAACATCCCATGTTTGATGCGTAAAAGCAGGGCTCAATTGCTCCACTGCACCGGAAACAAAATCAGCGGCTACGGTATCGATGGCGATGCCACAGCCTTTGATCAATATGCCCGTTTGACTGGTGGCGACAAACCGAGCGAGCTCGCCTTGTTGGTTGAGCGCCTCAACGAGCGACGGGGCTGTGTACATTTTGCCTACAGAGCAATCGGAACCAACCGTTAATACCCGTTTGCCGGTTCTTTTACTGCCGTTACCCACCTGCAGGGAAGCAGAAGCGTGTCGTAAGTCAAATAGCTGGACCCCCGCCAGCTCCGCTGAAAGTCGAATCTCACTGATCGCTTGCAGGCGTTGATGCGTCCCTGCGGCAATATGAAACCCAAGCTCGATGGCATTGATGATCACGTTTACCCATGACATGGGGAGCTGTCGGTCGGTGAGGCTACTACCGATGATCAGGGTATTGACGCCCAGGCAGGGGCTGTGGGGAGACAGACGTAATTGTCCCAAGCATTTTTCCGGCCGCCACAGGGACCCCCCCCGTGCGGTTTTCACGTTCAGTGGATTAGGATCTTCGCCTAACAGCAATAAATAGGGGGCTGGTATGAGCATGGGACGGGCCATTCCTTAGGTTGTAAATAAAAAAAAGCCCGAGCTGAACGGGCAAATTGGTGGTCGAACTTAATCAGTTTAAGCGGGGGTAAATAGCCAATGAAAGGGCACCGTCAACCAGCATTATGAAGAATATGCCTAGTCCCATAGTGGTTTATAAAGTGAAGTACGTTCGCAGTCCCATGATCCAGGAGTCATCCGCTTGAGGATTCAGGGGAAGTGTGTGCAAGTATTGTATATTGGGGCTGAGGGTGAGGTGTTTCCCCCAATGCCATTTATAAAAGACTTCTGCAGTGTATTGATCATCACTGTCTCCAAATAAGGCTGAATTGGGTTGTCCCCATCCAAGCCCAAGGTTAAGGGAATCTTGGCTTCCGCCCAGTCCGAGATAACCCACACCGGCAGTGATTGAGTGGGTGATTAAACTGGCGTCTCCCTCGGCGTAACCGGCTCGGAAAAAGGGTAGCCATTGGTCGATGCGATAGGTGGTAGACACATCCTTGTCTGTCAGAACATGGAGTGAGCGCAGGAAGCCAGGCGAAAACGAAGACGATAACCCCCTAAAACGGAGACAACACCATGGTAGATTCAGCCACTTCCTCAATCACTCACACTACAGCACTGAGCGCGATTACCAGCCACAAGATACCTGCAGGCTCTTCCAAATCCGATATCCAGTCCAAGCACAAAACAGTCAAGCATCACACGTTTATGCATCGTTATCGTGAGTATGTTCAATGGCGTTTAGCAGGACGGATAGGGGAGACGCGCCCGAGCTTAAATCCACTGGTGATTGCCCTCTATGGCGCTGATACCGCCAGATTACTTGAGCGCTATGACACGCTTGTACATCGGGTCTCGGGCTGTGATGTGCATCAACGGATCAATTGGCGTCAACAAGCGGTGATCACCTTGGCTGATTGGCCAGCGCACAGTGCCAGACTCAATAAAATGTGGCACGCATGGCAGTGTCCAAGATCCCGATGCGATAACATCTCTATGTTTACCCCTCACGAGGTAACCACCTTGAGTCAAGCGGCAGTCATTATCACGTCAAGGTGTCGGATCACGTCGGCGCTTAATTGCCCTGATGCGGTCAAAACCTTGTGCATCAATCGTTTGGCCGCCAAAGAACACGAGGTGTTCGCTGTACTGATGCTCGATAGCCAGTATCGGTTAATTGAGTTTGTCGAGTTGTTCACCGGCACCATTGATGCCGCTTCGGTGTATCCACGTGAAGTGGCGAAAGCCGTGCTGCGTTATAATGCGGCGGTAATCGTTTGTCACAATCATCCGTCCGGTCTCGCGGAGCCCAGTCAGGCGGAGAGGCATTACTGAACGCGTAGTTAGGGTGTTAGAGGTGTTGGATGTGCAGGTGTTAGACCATATTGTGGTGGGATTGAATGAAACGGTGTCTTTTGCTGAAAGAGGCTGGTTATAGCCCCCTGCAGGCCACGCGATGTGGCCTTAATATGTTGGCAGGAGCTGGCAAACATGGGGAGAGCGTTGAATAAGTTTTCGATAGCCCATCGTTACCTCGTAGATCTAAAGGGGGGCTAACCGCTTGGAAAACACCGTTAGCGACTCTCACGTCTAAGTGAATAATTGACCGACTGTTTTCTTGGAATAAACATCCTAATTCTGTCATTAATTTCACAGAGAACCTCAAAACCATATTCTGCGCTAAATGACTCCGCCTGTTGTGCCACTATCGACGCCGTGCATGCGCCCACGACAGCATGGATGCAGGAGGTAGAGTGAGCCGAACTACCTACAAGTTTGTTACTGGTATGCGGCTAACCGTCGACTTGCAGGCATGTAGTGTGCCACTACACTTCTTCACTATTTGAAGAGGTGAATTACATGTATTGCGAACGTACGCCTAATTAGAGCTCGTCAATAAGCCCGCATTAGTTCATCGATAACACATCTTGTTGCTGAATAGCTGGGGCGTCCACATAAATTCTTAGGAGAGCGATGCCCTGAAAATATTCATCGGATAATTCTGGGATTATGCAAGTTAAAAATAAATCACATATCTTCACGTTACTTAGCTACTTAGCTACTTAGCTACTTAGCTACTTAGCTACTTAGCTACTTAGCTACTTAGCTAGCTAGATGCGTTAAATATAAGCAACAGGCGAAAAAGCTCAAATAAATGGTGGGATCTTATAATAGCTTATCAGGTTGAGTTAGGTTTGCTTCTAAATATCGGGTAGCAACGAATTAATCTGGTCTGAACGCACCGGACACCTTGATTGTGGGTAATACGTTAATCAATCGAGGTGAACATGAACACAAAACGTCAGTATCGAGCTTATGCCAAAGAATTCAAAGAATTCAAAGAAGACGTCATCGGCTTCATCACTGAGCAGGGCGACACTGTCCCACAAGCTACAGATGCGCTATAAGTGCCGTCAAACCTGATTATGACTGGAAACGGAAGGCTGAAGATCTAGAGATCTTAACCGTGAGTTCAGATGAAAAAGCAGCGTTATTAGCGCTTCGAAAAGAGGTGGAACAGCTGCGGGTGGAGAAAGAAATATTAAAAATACCCAAGGGGGACGCCGAGTCCAGTGGCTTCTTTCGCGAGAGAAATGAAGTGAATTTTCGGTGTATTCGAGCGTATTTCCCTCGCTCCCCGATAAAAATTCTTTGTGATGTTCTGCCAAGAGGTCGCCCTGCTTGACGCGATCACCTTCCTCTACCAACAGTCGCATGACCTGACCGTTTACCTGTGCCCCTCGACTTGCTTGAGTGGATGCAGTGTGCCACTGGCTTGCACCGCTTTTACCATGTCCTGATAGCGGACATGGGTAGTTAAATAAACCGGAGTCGCCGCGTCAGGCCATAAATACAGGACCGTGATCCCCCCAACAAAGCCAATGCCAGCGTATTTATGCATAACTTTTTCATCGTAGACTCGCTGTCCGCAATGAGGTCAGAACAGAGGCTGTTCTGCAGTATCGAAGACGGTGCAGAGACCCTAATGCGGGAGTGTTCATCTGCATCCGTCTGCCAGGCAGGAAGGATAACTGCAGCAATGTATGTGGGGGAAGATTATGGGTCATGGTATTGCTCCTGTCAGGTAAGTTATGGTGCGGGAAACGTGGGCAACAGCTCTACAGCAGCATCGAGCAAATAATGAGTAGGCTGTAACACAGGATGAGCCAAGGGGTGACGATGCCGCCGTACGTCACAAATCCGTCGTCAGGGTGTTTTTTTCGACTCGCTAGCACCAGTAAGGCCGGCACAATACCACTCCAGATTGCCCCCGCTAACCCGGCAAAGCCGATGGCAATCACAAATCCATTGGGAAGCAGTAATGAACAGACTAGGGGAGGGACGAGCACTAATATCCTTGGGTAACGTGGAGTTAGATTCAGTTGATTGATCATGATGTCTGACAGGTAATCGAGTAAGCCTTTAGCGACACCGATAAAGGAGGTGATCACCGCCACTTGTACAAAGAAAAATAGCACCGCACTCAGCTCATTATTGTTGTGGCTGATCAGTGACACGATGCCTTCAATATCCGCATTTTCCGTATTGACGGTATTAATCATGTCACTTTGGCTTTGATTTCCCATAATGACAAACATCCATAAGATATAAAATAAGCTGACCAGTGACAGGCCCAATAAAATACTTTTCATGACTTTAGTTGGTTTGTTTTTATATAGCGTTCTTAACATGGGAATTATCTGTTGATAACCTGTCGCAGCAAGGAAAAATGGTAAGGTTAATATGACGTAAGGTAATAATGGTATCGTGATACTGAATACAGATT
This sequence comes from Shewanella sp. YLB-07, assembly GCF_009377275.1. Classification (NCBI taxonomy): domain Bacteria; kingdom Pseudomonadati; phylum Pseudomonadota; class Gammaproteobacteria; order Alteromonadales; family Shewanellaceae; genus Shewanella; species Shewanella sp. YLB-07. The sequence continues at coordinate 115,752 of NZ_VOQB01000008.1, forward strand.
GTTGATGGTTAATTATGTTACTTAAAGCTACGGTTGAGCCAAGGTTTATCAGTATATACGCAAAGGTACACAGCATGGTGAAAATAAGTACGCTTGATACCTTACTTATAATAATGGGTTTACAACAGATGACCGCCCCTAATACTGCAGTAAATAATAAGGCGGATAGAGATGCGTTTATTTCAAACCCTGTGAATAACTCACTATAAATCATCACCGTATGTGTCCCTGCGGTAATATAGGCATATAATAAAACAAAACCATTAAACATCATCGCTATATCATTGATATAAACTGATTTTTCACCCAGGCAATCTTTTATCATTGAATGAAACCCGGTGCCTAAAGGGTATTTCATATTCACTTCAAGTAACATGGAACCCGTTGCAAGCATATATAATGACGTCACTATGATCACAGCGACACTGAGGAAAAACCACATACCAATACTGACTATCGGTAAACTCATCATGCCTGCACCCACAGCGGTGCTGATCACCATGGCTGCGCCGTAGATCAACGAGACTTTTTTAGTTTCAGACGGAGAGTTCATTAGTACCATTACCTATATTCATTGGCTGAGATAACAAGTGAGTCCATTAGCGCATAACGACAAACTGGGGCGTGTAAGCGGAAACTCATGCCATTGAAAAACATGAGTTTCATTAGGTGATTAAACCGGCGTTAATTTTGCGAGGAAATGTCTGAGTACAGGTGGTTCGTAAGTGAATATATAGCCTGGGATCTGCACTTTGTGCTTCATCACATTAATAATGGCATCGGCTGCATACGCGATGTGTTCATTGGTATAGACTCGTCTGGGGATCGCGAGCCTGAGCAACTCCGTTGGCGATGTTTTTTGCTCACCCGTGTCTGGATCCCGTCCAAGTAACAATGAGCCTATTTCTACACTGCGTATCCCCGCTTCCTGATAGAGGGCGATGGCGAGTGCATGCCCAGGAAACTGGTGAGCGGGTATGTGGGGCAGGAAGGCTTTGGCGTCAATAAACACTGCGTGACCGCCACAAGGATGTTGCACGGGCACGCCAGCATCTGCGAGCTTGTTATTGAGGAAAGCGACTTGATTTATTCGCGATGTCAGGTGGGCGTGATCCAATGCTTCATACAGTCCTACCGCCATCGCTTCCATGTCTCTGCCCGCTAATCCTCCATAAGTGGCAAAGCCTTCCATCGGGATACACAGGATCTGGGTTTTTCGGTATAGCTCTTCATTATTTTTGAAGCAGCACAGACCACCAATATTGACCATGGCATCTTTTTTGGCTGACATGGTAAACATGTCGCCATACTGGAACATGGTGTTCACAATGTCTTTGATATCGGCATCAAAATAGTCTGGATCTCGCTGTTTGATAAACCACGCATTTTCAGCAAAGCGCGCCGCATCAATAACGACCGGAATTTGGTGAAGCGAAGCTATCGCATAAACTTCGGCCATATTATTCATCGAGACAGGCTGACCCCCCATGCTATTACAGGTGACGGTCATGATAATGGCAGCAATATTATTGACGCCATGATGTTCAATGGTTGCGAGCAATTGCGTCAGGTCGAAATTGCCCTTCCACGGGTGAAACGTGTCGGCGTTATAGGCCTCTTCAATGACAACATTGACCGCCTTTGCGCCATTGAGCTCCACGTGTGCGGCGGTTGTATCGAAATGGTAATTGGAGATAAATACCGGGTTTTTCCCGCCTCGTTTGTCTTGCATATCCTGGATGAGAATAGGAAACAGGATTTGTTCTGCGCCTCGTCCCTGATGGGTGGGGATGGTGTATTGATAGTCAAAAATAGCCGTTACCGCAGCTTCCAATGCATAATAACTTGAGCTGCCAGCGTAAGATTCGTCTCCCCGCATGATGGCCGCCCACTGTTGGTTACTCATGGCGCCGGTGCCAGAGTCGGTAAACAGATCGATGAAGACTTGATCGCTTTTTAACAGGAAAAGATTAAACCCCGCCTCAGTGATCGCGTGTGCTCGCTGTTGCTTAGTGAGAAGGTGGATAGGCTCAACGGCCTTAATTTTATAAGGTTGAGGTAAATTAATCACAGCATTAACTCTCTATTTTAATAAAGTAAAATTATGGAAATAAATTTATTTTAAATAATTAGAAAGAGTGTGATCTTATGGTGCTGAGGTTAATGCTCGGCTCTCTGGTGAACCAAGAAAATTGAGGTGGGAATGGGAGAGCACTAAATGATTTGAATATAGATATATTAATAGCCATTTTGTCCCCCAAAAAATCAATTTAACTTTTAAAATTATACATAATGTGATTGCTAAGTAAAGATTTAGATGTGTTATTTTGTAAGGTGTTAATCCCCAAGTGTTTATATGATGTTCTTTGTCGCTACGAAGGTAATTATTCGTGATTGTTTACACGTTTTCAATATGGAAAACATCATAAAAACGATAATAATTGAGGGTGAAAATCGTTAATAAAGGAATATTTATTAATGCAAATGACTCTTGGGAACTACCTGCTATATACGTTATTGCTAATCCGAATAGCATTAGTTTAAAATATGGTTTTGGATAGTAAGTCGATTGGCATTAGCGAGGGAGAAAATTATGCCTTGTCCCTTTACTGAACTAGTGGGCTATTGTCATTAAGCATCATATAAGTCCAAGTTTGAGTCTCCGTTGCAAAGATCATTATCAGCTAAGCGTCTCTTTTATTTTAGGCTCGCTAATGCATTAAATAGGCGTGTTCGTGATTGACCGTGTGCGGTTTCACTTTGTTGTTGCTCTGGGCATCTTCAACTTCACCATCGAGTCGCATTTAGCGATAGTTGGCCAAGTCATTAACGGTGATCTTGCTGGCAACAGGGTCGCCCATGGCATGACTTATCCATGGTTAACTTAGCCATGCGCTGTTCGGGTTTGGTCAATTGGCGGCCATGAAAATCATGCCACTTATTTCTCAATTCAGACAATCGACGGTTATCGACCTTTTCACCTAGCCAGGGTTTGTCATCGGCTTTCTTTATAGTGATCAATGCTCATTATTGTTCACTCAAAAAATGTTCCTTTGAGATTGACAATGAGCGCCCGTTTTTTTCTACTCATTCATTGAAGCGCTTTTTATCATACGCTCAACGTGGTGGCATGTATTGGGGGAGAAACTAATAATTTTGTTTATTAATTGATAAATTCTGGGCAGAAAGTTGCTGTGTCATAAAGCTCAATCAATTTGAGCTTTATCAAGCAGGCCATCAGGTTTTCACCTTGTCGAGAAAGGGACTCGTGCTATTGTTTAAGCGCACGGCCCCAAGGAGCGATGGATACCGATTTTTAATCTACGCGAGCTGCAGCCTTGTACTTCATGGCGAGTCAAGCACACTCACCTTAAAGCGGATACTTTACCCCGCTAATGTTCCGTTAGCGGCCTGTTAAGCGACTTTAAGATGAAGCCCTATCGCATGAGTCACTTTGAATATCGTACTCCACTTAGGCTGTGTTTTTCCGTTAAATGTTTTATATAAACTTTCACGGCTTAACCCGGTGAGCTCGGCGATATCAGTTACCCCGTGTTTTTTAACTAAATGCCCGAGAGCAGAAACAAACACATTGGGATCTTCATCTGCTAAGCAGTCACGCAGAAATGCATTAATTTCCTCTTGGGTATCCATATAATCAAAAGGATTAAAGGCCGTTGTTATCGTATTCATATCAATCCTCCAACTGAGCGAGAAGCGCATGGGCTTTGTTAATGTCTTGCTGCTGTGTACCTTTGTGGCCACCATGCAATAACAAGATAATTTTTTGATCGCGGGTGGTAAAATAAACCCGATAGCTTTTACTGACAAAAATCCGCATCTCTAGTATCGGTGCACCCACACTTTTGCTGTCACCAAAGTGGCCATTTTCCGCTCGCATGATCCGCATCAGTATCGCTTTTAACGCGCTCTTGTCTTTCATTTTTGAAAGCCATTTATCAAATTCTGCCGTTTTATGCACCGTATATTTCATAGAATTGTATCCCACAAGCTACAATTTATCAATGTTCAGGATTGATCAATTGGCGGCCGTGAACATCGTGCCACCTCTTTATCAACTCAGACAAGTGCTAACTTATCGGTCTTTGCACCTAGCCAGAGTTTGTCATCGTCTTTTTCATGGTGAACTGTTCAATATTCATAATGGTTCGCTAAAAATGTGCCTTTGAGTTTGACTATGAGCGCCCGTTTTTTGTCTGCTTATTCACTGAGGCGTTTTTTATCATACGCTCAACGTGGTGGCATGTATTGGGGGAAGGTTATAGTGTGGTTTATAATTGATAGATTCTGAATTCTTTATCAGCAAAAGGTATTGTTAGCGGTAAGTGCACTGATGCTTATTGACTCCAGATTGATAAATGGCAGTTTGTGATGGAGCATTAATAATATGTGTTAGCTTGTACAGGAGCGTGAGTCATGAAAAGTGGGAAGAAAAAAGTCACGCAAAAAATGATATACAGAGCCGTTGCTAGTTCTACCGCGATTGAAACAAGAGCGTCGGTACGTTCGATTGAACAAAAGCTAAAAGACAACAAGGGCAAGTACCGTTACCTGTCATTAGCCCACTAAATGATATCCATAGCGAGTCTTTCCATATGACTGGTAGTCATGTGATACACCAGCTTGAATGGAAGCGATGTAAAAATCTTTGTGCTTATCCCAAAGGCTGTAGTCTAACAAGACTAATCCAGCTTTGTTGTCCATACCGTCTAAGAGTCATCGGCTCAAACGTCCATTCCCTTCTCGAAATGGATGTATCAAGATAAATCCGATATGACTACGTGCTAAATATGAGACTAATTCTTCCTTATCAAAATGTGGTAAATATTGAAATTGGGATAAATACTCTTCTCCAAACAAATCTAGACATTTGCCAATTTGAAGCGGTGAAGTGAACTGAAATCCGGCTTTCCCCATCTCTACATTTCTGATTTTCCCCGCCCATTCATAGACGTTGCCGAGCCATTGTCTGTGCCAGGTAGAAATGTGTTTAAAAGAAAAACCGGATAAGTGCGAGAATTGCGATTTATGAAAGCGAGCAGCCACAACTACCCGTCTAAAGACGGGGGTTAACCTATTTTTCGGACGAATAAATCCTTATCCTAGTTGTCGCTCTATAGTTTACCGTTCCGTTGCACCATCCTCCCCATATTTGACCTATAGTCATTAAATATAGCCCTTAAATGACGGGTGCCGCCTTGATTGCTAAGCACAGGTTAATCTGTATTTTTACTGCTTTCATATTGATCTCGAATGTTTCACCACTGTATGCAAATGAAAGGATCACCTGGATGGGCTGTGGGATATCAAGAAAGGCATTTATGGAAGAAATAGCTAAGGCATATACAGAAAAATATGACATCAAGTTTAGAATGGCTGGGGGCGGCGCCACTAAAGGAATTCGTTTAACAGCCAACGGGATAGCGGATGTGGGTGGCTCATGTAGGCATGTCTTACGGCTAAATGGGGACATCGTCAGTGAGGAACAAGGCGTGACGATGGTTCATGTGGCTTGGGATGCGATTGTCGTCATTACACATAAAAGTAACCCGGTAAAAAACATCTCATCACAGCAATTAAGAAATATCTATGTTGGTAAAATCAGTAACTGGCAATCTCTTGGGGGGGATAATCAGGCGATAGATGTCAATGTCAGGAGTTCATCCATTTCAGGCGTTAGTTACATGTTCAGAATGCTCATTTTTGATGACCCTCATTTTGAATTACCCATAAAAACCTTGCAACATGAATCGTCAGGACCGCTTGAAAAGAACATTGAGTCTCGTTCCATTTACGGTATCGCTGTTACTGGCATCAGTTCTGCAAGAAAAAGAGCTGTGTCAATATTATCGATTGATGGTGTTTACCCATCGAAGCAGAATATTGCATCTGGGCAATATCCCTATTTTAGGCCGTTATATATGGTTGTGCTTAATCACCCCCAGCAAAAGACCAGAGATATTATGAACTATATTTTAAGTGAAGAAGGACAAGCTATCATTTCTCAACAAGGAACCATCAACTTAAAAGAAGGAAAGAAATTAGAAAAGCGCTGGACCATGACGCCATTAATACAGCAAGTCCCTTAGCGCGTTCGCATAACAACATAAATTAGAGCTTAAGGAATAACACATTATCATTTAGATCTATTACTCATTCACATGCTGTTAATGCGAGTTTGCCCTACGAGAACTTATTTGAATAGACAGCGGTACGGTGATTTATGTTTCATTGAGCCGTCTATAGTCCTTGATGTCTATTTCTAACCCATAGATTATTAAAAGATGGCGTCTATAGTCGAAAGAAAGGTATTTTTTAGTCTTCTAAATAGCCTAAGCTCGCTCTAACATCAGAAATGGTGATGAAGAGTTTGTTCTCTTCATCTTGAAATGTTTTGAATCCATAGCGCTCATAGAAGTGTTTTGCGCCGTCTTTTGCGTCAACAATAACCACTGGGAATGCAACGCTGTCACTGGCGGCTAGTAGCTTTCGTAGTGCATCGATAAGTAACCACTCACCAAAGCCTTTCCCTTTATAGCGATCATCGACAGCTAAACGGGCAATGAGACCGCCAGAAGTAGATGATTGATGCTTTTTTTGTAACTTATCGGGTAAAGCCTTTAAGTCAATTGGTGTCATTGTTAGTGTATAAAAGCTAATGATATGCGAGTTATCGTTATCATCTTCTAAAACGAAAGTTCTGGTGTTGTCTTTCTTTGCTTGCTGACTCGCCATCACTTTCAGATAGTTGTTAAGAGATTCAATACCACAGTTGAATCGGTTTCTACCGTGTTTAACTTTGTCTAGAAGTACCGTATTCATCATTGAACTTTGTTCTCGTAACGTTCAGAAGCAGCTTTAAGCTTTGAGTTTGTCGTTGCTGGGCGGTCTAAGCTTTTCATCAACAACATTGCATCAGTTTGACTAAGTTTTAGCAATTGCTCACGCTCAATAACTTGTTTTGCTTTTTCGATTGCAGCGCTCAAGACAAATGAGTTAATACTAGACATACCAGCAATTGCTGCCGCCTTAGTAAGTAAATCTTGTGTATCGACATCAACTCTTGCAGTGATGCGAGGCAAAGTAGTAGCCATAATGTAATTATCCTGTCGTGTCAAAGTGTCACATGGATATTATGGTCTTAAAGTGTTCAACAAGCAATTGCTGTGTCATTTTGGCACGCGAACCAACAAATAAGTATTGAAAAAATGGGTAGCCTTGTTGGTTTTTTCATGGCGAATTGGATTCGAAAGAGCCCCAAAACGTTTTTCAAGCTATTGCTAAAGGCATACCCTAGTCGCGCAATCTATTTTACATCGATACGAATCAGACTGACACGTTTCTGCCCCAAAGTGAGTCAGCGCTGACAGAAAGCACATTTTACCAATGAGTTATTTGACATACTTTTTCTCATGGAAGTATCCTGTTTACGATACTAGGAGCTTACCAGTGCGTTTTATTGGCTCTTTAGGTACAACCTTATTGCAGGTGTTGAATGTTTAAGAGGGAATCGTGGAAAAATTACTTAATAAATTTGGTTATTATAAAAAACCAAAGGCTCAAGCTAAGCCAACTATTACTTATCGAGTGCCTCAATCACCGGAAGCAAATACGCAAAAACTGATAGAGATCGTAGCAGAGGGTAATAAGTGGCTTAAAGCTAGGACTCAAGAGTCTAATGCAAAAACGGGAATGTTTTTTAGCATTGTTCTTCTCATTGAACACAAAATTAGTAACTTGCTAGTCTGTATCGAGCCTGAAATAAAAGATGCAATGCTAGGTAAGAAAATTGAGACGTTGAAGTCATTTATCAATATTTATGAGTTTGAAGAGGCTAGTGAAAAAAAAGAATTTAGAGAGTTACTACCTCCTTTGCATGAAATAAAGAACATCAGAAATAAGCTTGCTCATGATCTTATGAAGTCAAAAATTGAGTTAAAGGAACTCCCGAGAACTCTAGCGTATGTTCGAAAAAGAGAGCAGAAATTCGTTAAAGAGGTGCTGAATAAAATCGAAGATGATAGCGAAAGATCTTGTGTGTTGTTGGCTAAATTTGGCTTTATGTTTTCAGTTGAACTTGCTCATGTAGCTATCACAGTAGAAACATGAAAAAATCGATTGGTATTTATGCGGTCATGTTCCCACAGTAATGACAGAGTGCGTGGCTGACTCACCTTTGCCCCAAAGTTTGCTAGAGCAACAAGTATTGCACAAATTGTTTAGTCATATTTGCCATACCTAAGTCAATGCATCGGGCAAGAATCAAGACCTGATCCTATGACTGTGCAGATAACATGGATGATGGCATCAATGATCACCCATTAATATTTCTATATTGAGTGTAAAGCCCGCAAAACAAGCATCACATCGTTGAGAAAGCTTTACCACTCAGATAGCATGAATGGCAACAAAGGAGCCTGCTAGCATGATGGGTGACACCGTTAATTCATATATAAATTCTTCTATCGAGAATAAAGTTGAAAAAAAATAAAAATAAAAGTAAAAAAATAAAAGTCTGTCGTAACGTCAAAAAACAAAGAGCAAAGAAAATAAATAGTGGAAATAATGATGGTAGATGGAAAAAGCATGAGCAGTACCTAGAAGACAGAAAAAAAGAACCATGGATTCTAGATGCAAAGAAAGCATTAGATTGGTTTCTAGAAATTATGGGCGAAGAGCAATGGAACCAACGTAGAAAAGATGTTGTTTCATATTTTAAAAGGCAACAACATAGTTTTTTTCCTAATAAAGGGGGGAATAGAGAAGAGTTATCAGATTCAAATAAAAGAATTGCATTTCATCAAGATTGGACTGCTTGGTACCTGTATCTTGTTGAATCACAATATTACCGGCCATATGTCAGTCAACCATCACAGTCTTGCAGAATACTCCCTTTCTTTTCAGCTTTTGGGCGACATATTGAACTAGCTAAAAAAATATCTGGGATAAACGAAAAGCTGGCTGAATTGCTAAAGGGCAAAAATAACCAACCTGATTCAATGCTTTTTGAAATCAGTGTTGCATTGATGTATGCACGAAATGGTTGGAGTGTTTCATTTATTCCTGAAACAGCCATAAAAAAAACACCAGACTTATTAGTAGAGAAGGGGGCAGAAAGTTTCTACGTAGAGTGTAAAAGACAAGCGAAAGTTACTGAATATTCTGAAATAGAAAGGAAAGAATGGAATATACGCTGGGATAAACTGGTTCATGTCATGTCTAGTTTTAAGACTCCAACATTCTTAGATGTTACTTTCAAAGTTGAAGTGGCAGATACGCCGCAAACAATTATAGCTTCAGCATTTACTGAAATTGCTGATAATGGAATGATTAGCTCTGGCAGGTGCTTGGAGAATGACCAAATAATTGTATCTGTAGATTATATAAATATGGATGAAGTTAATAAACATTTCGATAAATATCAAGTATCTTGGAACTCCCCACAAATGGTCGCTTTGTTTTCAGGGGGGTATGAAAGAAGTGGGAGTTATACTCAAGTGCACTCACCTAAAGGGATAAATGCAATAGGCCCTGATGATGATGAGCATATTTTAAATTTATTCTGTACTGGCGTTCATAAGGCTTACTGCGCAAAGTGGGAGTGCCTATCTGACGCATCAATAGATAAAAAAGCCAAAGATGTTAAGAAACTACTCAATAAAGCGGTAAATCAAGCTCCTGATGAAGGCAATACTATAGTACACATAGCATATGAGACTCTTCACGGGCCCTTTGTTGAATTTGAACGTCACAAAAAAATAGCAAATTCTATAAACACATTTGATTATAAGAACAAAAATGTTCGAGCTGTATTTTGTCATGCACTGCAACCTTCGGTAGGCCCTGAAGATTCTGAGTGGGCTGAAACAACTATACGATTTGGGCTAGAAGGGACTATTCCTTCCGACATTTTACCTCACGATTTATTGTTAGATGAAGTTGCTACAACGATTTCGGGTGAAACTCATTGGTCCCAAGACTTAAGGTCATCAGCTTCCACGGCTTAATAAGTGCATCCAAGCGACCGTATACAGCGGCGCTTGATGTAAGCTTTATAAGGCTCTTGTCTGAATTCTTGTGCTCGGTCATTTGTATATGTATAATCTTTTAGATTCAAACATATGGGGTAGCATAGTTAGGCCTAATGCGTCACTTCTATTACTTGTATTAGAAGAGGAGAGGCGGGTTCGATTCCCGCCCCCCCACCATCACTCGAGATCCCATGACTAAATCTGAAATTAAAGAACTCTTCAAAATTCAAAGTCGAAATGTTCGATATTTAAAAAAAGTCGAGAAGAATTTAACTATGGATATAAATCATTACCTTCTTAAAGGTGATGATTTTAAAGTGGCTATAAAAACTAATTTCTATTCTCTTCTTTACAGTTCACTATCTGAAGCTCAGTTTCTTCAAATTCTTTATACGCCTAATGGTTTCTCATACCCTGAAATTAAGAACGTGCAGGCTAAATACTCGATTGTTGATAAGTGGAAGTGCATGTTAGACCTTGCTCTAAGCCATGTAGGGGATTATCAAGTAGATACTGGCATTGCTTTAAAAAGAGATCATATTAGGGATGTTATTGCTTCTTATATCGAAAAACCTCAGAACATTAGAAATAAAATAGCTCATGGTCAGTGGGTGCATGCACTCAATTCAAAAAGCACAAAAGAGAATTGTGCGATGACTACAGCGGTTAGATCTCTAAATGTTGTTGAGATATCTAGATGGTTTGAAGTACATCAATACCTGTGTTTTATAATTCGTGATTTAGTTCAGTCAGGGTTGGGAACTTTTAATACAAGCTTTATTGATAATTACTCAAAGCTTGACGCTTTTCTGGCCGAGAGTAATTCTTGGACAATTGAGAATCGCGTAAAAAATATAAAAAGAAAGTATCAAAATAGAAAGATAGTTCATAAACTGAATAGATGTCGGTTTATAGAAAATAAAGAGATGACGCGTTTAGTCCCCCTAATTACAGGCCGACCACCACAGTCTCCTTAATCTTTCAGAATTTGGCCATACAAACCTAATGCGATAATGACATTATAGAGCTTTAACTTTAACTCGTATCTGTCCATAGGCATGTCAGCTAGTCTACGCTGACACGGTCGATTTGCCCCAAACGAGTTAGTATTAAAATGAAACTTGAGGCTATTTTACCTTATTCGTTCCGATCCCTTTATCTTATATTTTTCAATAAAATAACGGCCTGTATATTGAAACCCACAATAAAAGTAGGTTATTGTGGGTGCAGTTAGGGAAATGCAGGCTACTCATGAAAGTAGCCATTCAGGGATGAAGACAAGCTAGCAGCACTCACTCTTTTGAGAAAAAGCAGAGAGAATAGCGCAAGCAATTGATTCATATCAACCCTCCCCCTATTTTTTTACGCTTTGCAGCAAAAGCCATTCCCCAAAAACACCCAATCAGTTAGATTGAACAATGGGTGTCTTAGTTATTTATTGTTGTACTAGTTCTTTTAATTAGCTATTCACTTAAAAAGGAATTTAAAATGGCAGATACGGTTAAAAGTGTGTTGCATGATGCGACCCCTTCTTGGAATGGCTATAATTATCAAGGTAAAATTGGGCTTTATGTTTGTTTAGTCAACATTTCCAGAGAAGCGCAAGCGGGTATCGATTTACCAGCTTTTGATGTTTTTCTTGATGAGCATCATATTGAATATGAATGGATTGAAGATTTTTCGATCAAAAAGAATGAAGATTACTTATCTCTTCATCAGGTTAAACATAAAGCGGCGAACAACTTTACGGATCATGTTGACGCTATCGCAACGATTTTACATCGCAAGAACGGTGTATTGTCTGATACTGATATATTTAAATATTTTAAAATAAAAAGTCAAAAATCAGGTGATGCGGCTGCATTAAAAGCCGCGATCAAAAGTGAAATAAATAATAACAACCTAATTGATGATAATGACTTACTCGACAGCAACTGGGAAGAGAAGATAAAAAGTGTTGATAGCCAATACCGCGAAAACCTGATTAAGTGCTTTACTGATTTTGAACTGTTGTTACAAAAAGCGTTTAACTCATCAATTACCTATTTCCATACTTCCGAAGAAGTTGATATTTCGTCAGCGGATATTTCCCAGGTCAAAGGCATTCCTAGCCATTTAGTTGGCGGTTTAACCAATCCTAAAAGCCTAGCTGAAATGGATATTTTTCTCAGCTTCGATAAGCCAACTGCATACAATTTAGCGCTATCCGATGACGCCCTTAATGCTGAAGTTGAGCATCTAATTAATGAGCTTTTACAAAAGATACATATAGGAACAAGCTTTGGTGACGCTGAGGTTAAATTATATAAAGCAGCCCTATGTGCATTGCTTGATCAAAGTATAGTCACCAGACACCAGCACATTCGAGATAAACGAGATAATGATATTCCGTACCTGCAACGTATTAAGCCAACGCTTTCATTCAAAGCCATTGTTAATGAGCTTAGAGAAGACTACAGAGTTCACAACGCACAATATTGGAATTTGATTTGCCGTGAAAATTTTGAAACCGCCTACAGCGAGCAGCTTGATGAGCTTTATCAAGAGATAAAAAGCTCAACGTCAGAAGCTGCTGTTGAATCATATCGCCAATTTGTCTTTAGGCTGGAATTTGTGCGCATTAATATCATTGAGGATTATTTTCCTGATGACTGCATTGGTTTTTTAAGACAAATCTATCCGCACAAAATACTGGGCGATAATGTTCGTCAGTTCTATGAGGCAATATCAGAGCCAGAAAAAATTAAAAACGTCTTTTTAGATTTTATTCAACAAATTATAAAACCTTCAGGTGAGCTAACGTTGAATTGTCCAAATAACATTTCGAAATATCAACCTAGTTGTATCAACTTTAACCTAACTAGTGAACGACGCAAAAAAATTGAAATTAATACAGTAAAAAAAGGCCTAGTAGATAATCATGGAAACCAATCAGCAATTGATAAAAATGTTGATTACATTGTCGTTAATTCAACTGACGCTAATGATGTATTCTCAGCTGGCATAGAAAAAATAACAGAAATATGCAGCTACAAAAATTCGCCACCAAAGGCAAAAGAGTCAGATAAATACACGAACGGAAAGGACATTAAATTTATGGACAGTCGTAGAGCATTCGGGGAAATTAATGGATAAATTTTTTGATAAGCTGATGGCGCGCATTTTCGTTGAGTCACAGTTTTCTCTGGCAAAAACACCATTTACTGAAGGTGATTGGTCGACTTCAGTTTATATCGCTCATAAACCGCATGGTGATTATTTTATATACCTTAACCTTCCGGAAAACTTGCTGGCTGATGTCATTAACGATATTCAAATCAAGTTGTTTTCTTTGATAAAAGATGGATTTGAACAATTTGAACAACTAAGTGTTGGTGGTTTAGATGATGTAGAAATATCACCTTCATTTGATAAAAATGCGACTTTAATCATCTTTACCTCCCATGAAATAGGTGAGCAACTGAAGGTACTGAAACAGTCTATCGCGATAGAAGAAGATCCATATTTTTTTAAGAAACAAGTGCTATCCGTTACAACTAACGAGCGCACAGTTGTTGCAGTAAGCTTTGATCAGAATAAAGATAACTATACGTCCTACTTGCAAGGGTTAATCTCTGACGTTGAAAGATTTAATGAATTTACGAGCACAAAGTCATTGGGACTTAATAGCAGCGGTATTGAGTATTTTTTTACCGCGAAGCTGTATGAAAAACTACCTTTCTTAACCTTATTAGTAAAAGAGTCCAATCAACAAAATTTACAACAACAGATAGATAACAAATTATCTACAGAGCAGCGTATCAATTGTAGTGAATTGTTAGCACTAGATATCAATAAGTTAGATGAGTGGATCAACGAAATAGTTAAGGAAACGGTCGATGATTAAATTAGGAAGGATGCTAATAGAAAACTTTAAGTCTTTTATCGAACCGATGATTTTTGATTTTACTGATCGTGATTTGGTTCTTTTTGATGGCCCGAATGGTTTTGGTAAAACGACTATTTTTGATGCTGTGGAGTTATGCTTTACGGGTCAAATTTCCCGAATAAAGCATACTGACATTAAATCAAAAAAGGATCATATTCTTAAAGGGGATAATGGCAAGCCAACTACTATTAAATTAGAATTACTAAATGGAGATGAAACGCTTTTAGTCATCGGTATATATATCCCTGCCGACATTTCAGGGGCGCAAGGGAAAGTATCCAAGTATAGAGACGTAATAGACCGATTTGAGAGTGAACAGTGGTTAGATAACTTAGTTACTGATAGCTTGAGAAGTACTCCACTTGATATAAAAAAGTTAAAGCAGCTTCTAGAAAATGAAAAGTTAGATTCAACCTTTACCTTGTTTAATTATATTCAACAAGAAGAAACCTGCCATTTTTTAAAGTTAGATGAAAATAAGCGCCATCAACAAATAAGTCACTTGTTTGGCACGATAGAAGAAACAAATAAGGCGATAAAATTAGATGCTCTTAAGACTAAAGTAAAAGAAGAAATTGACGCTTATACACCTAAAATTGCTGACATCGGAAATGAACTTGCTGAGTTGTCAAAGCCTAATGTTCAAAAATCAGATGAAGAAACAATACTTGGAAGCGGTAAGATTTCTGTGTTAGCTGATTTGTCGTCAAGTACAGTGGAACAACTTAATTCTTACAAAAATAACTTAGAAGGGGTTGATTGGGTTTTAAAGAATTTTTCAAAATTTAATGAATTAAAATTCAATTATCTTCTTAAAGAAATAACCACTAAACGTACAGCTGAGCTTGATAGCTTTGTAAAGGTAGGCATTGTTGAGAGTTATCAAGCGATAGTAAAACTGAATAAACATTACTTAATTTGGAAAAAAACGTGTAAAAAAGCAACTAGCTACAACGATCTGATTAGACTTTTTGACGGTGAACCAAGTGCTCTTAGTAAAGATATTCTAGATAAATATAGAGAGAAATTTCCCAAATACTACGATATGTTCGCAACAGATATTGCCACCTTCAATGCTTTATTACTGACTAATAGCTCATTTAATTCACTAATAGTTAAAATTGAGGGATGCCGTAAGAGTTTATTATCGCATTACAGAGGGCATATTGGGCATGATGAAAGTAAGGAGCACGAAGGTATACCTTGCCCGTTATGTGGCGATATAAAGCCAGAATGGCAGGATTTACTCGATGAGTATGATGTACAAACAAAGCGTTTTGACGATCAGTTAGGTGAAAATGGTAAATTATTAGCTGAGGTGACTAAACGGCTTATAAAAGAGCTTGTGACGCCTTTAGTTGTCAAAATGAAGCGGTTTACGGCTATGTATGAACAGTACATTAGCATTAATTTTGAAACCTTGATTAAGGTTAAGTATATTGAAAAGACTGATTTCGACAGAATGGTAAGAGTAAGAAGTTGGCTTAATACCAATGTTGGAGATTGTTCATCATTTCTAGATGGCACTTTATTTGACATTAATCAAGACTATGGCGAAGTCAAAGATCAGCTTATACGGTTTATCAATAGTCATAAGAAATTGATTGAAGCTGAAGTACCAAAAGAATACCCTTTTTATGTTCAAGATTTGAAAGTGTTTAATTTAGCGTTTGATGAAAATGACAGATTATCAATTGATGAGAGTGATATAACCAAGGACTTAACATTACTATCTCGGTTAATGGTTCAACAAAGCTCAGCATCTTATAAAGCGAAAGAAAAAGAGCTATCCCTTTTAAGAACAAAAGTTAAAAAATTAACACAAAAAAGAGGCGTAATATCAGCCATTAGCTCAGTTTTTAACGATGAAATTAAGGCATATGAAAAAGCCGTTGCGAAACATATTGCTATACCGCTTTTTGTTTATAGCTCAAAAATATTGCAGTCGAGACCTGAAGGTAGTGGTGTTTTTTTAATTACCCCAGAAAGAGGTGGAGCTAAGGGGTTTATACAGTTCAGCGCGACTCCCAATGATAGTCATGATGCATGGAACACAATGAGCTCAGGACAGCTTGCCGGCGTTGTTATTTCCTTTATGTTAGCGATGAATAAAGTTTATCCTCCGAAGCTTTCTACCATAATGATTGATGATCCCGTCCAGACAATGGATGAAGTTAATATGGCTTCTTTTGTACAACTAATGAGATATGAGTTTCCAGATATGCAAATTTTACTATCAACCCATGAAAGCAAAGTTGCTAATTATATTAATTACAAATATAGCGAAGCTGGCTTGAAAACGTTACCAATAAACATGAAGGATAAACGGCTAGAGCTTGTAGAATCATAGCAATTTTATTGTGCGCTATAAAAAAAATATGGACAGGCATGGTTAATGGCATACTTACATTCCTCCGACTAAGTTTTAATGATGAGCCTTAGTAGGAGGTTATTATGCCCCGTCCCGCAGCACTCAAATTAGTATTTAAGATACGCCATATTATCATTGCTACAGCCGAACAGTTAGACGCGCCTACCTTACGGAAGTAGATGATTTTAAAGGGAAATCTTATGAGTGTCGTAGTATAATCAAGACACCACAATTGTTAGGTAGGGGTTCCTCTCCCATAACAACTGCCACGTTGAATAAAGGGGTCGAAACTAATTAGGGCTTTCTGATAATTTAAGATACTTTTTCTAATCAATGTCAGGCTGTTTCGACTCAATGATCTAAAACGTTTCTGTCCAAAAGTGAGCTAGCGAGAGATTGTGTCTTAGTTGTAATGAAGGTGTTCATTATGATAGTGGGATGTTGGTGATGGCTCCGATTTGTCAGGCTGTGGGTATATTTTATGTCGGAGTATGGTTATATCTTTTAGATAAGTTATTGAAAGCTGGAAGCTGCCTATGGCAGGCTTTGCTTCCAGCGACATGAGGAGGGGCCGCGACCACACAGCAGGCGTTTCAGTTTACAATGAAGTGAGCTATTTCTCTAGGTAACTGGCTATCTTGGCTGTTACCTGCAAGAATAAATCTTTAGTCCGTAGATGTTCGGGCTTTTTTGTCTTTTTCACTGCCATCTTTCCCGCCCCGTTCACTGCTGACGAAGTGCACTAAGCGTCACGGGTGATTGCTCATGGCGCTCCAGTTCATTTATCAATGACTTAATAACGCGCTAATACTGAAACAACCTTGCCATGTACTTCGGTGGTTTCAGGGTTAACCTCATATTTATCATCACCATCAATAAAATACACGTTACCGTCCGGTAGTTGTCGTAACTCACCGAGTTGAAATACACCATTTACCAAAAATAGGTACAGTCCTTTCGTTACCGTTAAGGCTTTTTTATCAATGAAATATGATTTGTTGTCACTAATTATCACGATATCTGATGCGGGAGAAATACCAATGTTCGACCAGAAAAAATTATTGGCCACATAGTGGGTTGTGGTCGTCAGCTTGCCGTTATCAAGCACATAGGTGTTATCACAACCCGTTACACCGTCGGTTAGCGAGTCCTGAGATGAGCATGTGTTATCAACAGGCTCAACGTCGTTTTCTTGAGCCTTACGATCTTCCCACTCATAACCGAAGCATAAATCATGCATAGAAACGCCAGTAGCGAGATGAACTCGGCAAAGCAACTCATGCGGTGTCGTTTTGCGGGTTTGCCACGTGGCCAATGTGCCTATGTTCACTGAACATAACCTGGCTAATTCAGCTTTACTCTCAACTCCTAACACCTTCAGTAAGCGGTTTATGATGGGGACGCCACCGTCACAATGGAGCAGCTGATGTAGTGGGTAGTGAAAACTGTGGATGTTTTGATTAATCGAAGCAAAATTAGCCGTCTTGTTCGGATCCTGACAATATTGCATTACATTTAGATCAACTTCAGCTTTATCAAAGAGTAAATACGCTATTGAAATACCTGTGGCCAAGTGAATTCGAATTAATAGCTCATAGGGTACGGTTGACCGTGTTTGCCAAGTTGCAATAGACCCAGTGGATACACCAATTATCTCTGATAACTCAATCTTATTCCTCAGATTAAACACGTGCAAAAGTCGGTCAACTAGCACCTTTCCACCTTTCGTAGCTAGCGGTTTTTTAATAAAAGTATAAACATTTACCTTTTCATTGTTGCTATTGATGTAAAATTGATCAATCATAGTTTCGCCAGTTGATTTTACTCTCTGTTACTCAACATGACAGAAAGACACATAATTTGAGGATAGCATCAAATGAGTAATCTATCACTACACATTGACGCCCCATTCTTGTCATTTGAAGAGTATGCCCGCCGCACGGGCACTACCGTTGACAATGTTCGATATCTTGTCCGTGAAGGACGCCTACCTATTCGCCCTAAGTGTAAGCCGCAAGAACGGCCTTATATCAATATGTTGGCCTTAATGAAAGAAGCTTCTGAGCTCTGTTTATCCTGAGAACCAACTAACATCATCATTTGAGTTGTTACCTCTTTAAATGAAGGTGAGTAAAAGGTTTTTTACGTTTGTGTTTACCCCATCTGAGCGTACACAAAAAATCCGGTGAGCAGTCATATCTTGTTAAGACAGGTTTTCAGCCAGAAACAGCGTGATAAGTGGCTGCTCACTCTGCTGTATCCGTTATCTGGGCATAAACGCATTTAATCACTGCATGCAGGATGGATTGTTGTATGAGCTCAATTTCACTTGATGTAAAGGCACTGCGATTGTCAGTGCCATGAAGCAGTAAGAGTGCGGATTGAGTAATTACAGAACGAGGACTTTACGCACATGACGTTGAACTGCAGCTTCACGTTATGCCTGTTTTATCTGTCGCGGTCTATTCCGTACAAACTGGGCCAATGACAGTGCTGATGTGATCGGGGATTTTATGAAAACATTACAGCCATTGGTGTCAAAAATCGCACCCCAAATAGCAACGGACCTTAATCAGGGACTGAAACAAAATGATGAGCCAAAAGGCAATGAGGTAACTCAGGTCATCCATGGTGTTGATTGCTTAAGGGAACTCTTAGATCGTAGTTGTGTCGCCAGTCGTTATTGCCAGTTATCCGATCAGCAAAAAGCCATGATCCTCTATGGTGCCAAACTTAAGCCAAGTACTCATATCAATACCCCACTAGACAGTATGACGATTGCCGAGCGTGAACAGATCCGTCAATCGATTATCGCGCTCTGTGATATCAGCGATCGCTTCGGCAGAACCCTGTTGACTCGTGACCGTTTCGACCACAAGCCAAAAGGGATGAGATTGTCCACAGCTAAATCGTTAATTCAAGAAGCAAAAGACAGGCATTAAAAAGCCACTTCCGTTCGCAGCGGATGTGGCCGTGTCGGCTCATTTCAATTAAACATTGAGGAATAACAGATATGGAAACGACAAAATTGAGTTTAACAATTGATGAAGCTTTTCGCAATGAAGCGAATAAAGTGATTGCCGCGTTATCTAATCCTAATTATCCGGTTGAGCCTGCTGTTGCCGAATCGGTTATCGAATCATTGCATGCCATCTCCGAAAGCCTTGAGCTGGATGTCACTAAGGCACTCCGAATTCGCCTTATTGGCATTCGTAATCACATTCACGTTAATCAAGTGGTGACTTAAATGAATGCATTAGCCAAAGCCGTCGCTCAAGTTGGGAAGTTTGATTTAGCCAATCCGAAGCATTTAGCGATGCGGAGAATATTAGCTCATGTCTATGTGGATCATGTGATTAATCTTGATTTAGGTGTGCTTCCCAATGTCGAGTCTGCGTTTAATCAGGCGGTAGGCATTAATAGCGCTGCACTTTGGTGTCTTGAGGATGACATCAACCTTTGGAAATTGAGTGGTGCAGTCGTTGACCATATGAAGACATTACTGGAAGCATATGAAGCGAGGAGGTGGCATGAGTCATCTAATCGAAGTGGGTAAACGCGTTGCAGTTTGCCGTTATCAGAGTGAAGCGATGAACACTGCCGTTTGTCATCACCTGCTTAACCACTATCGCGCTGAAAAGTGCGATTTAAGGAGTGAGATCAGGCGTTATCTTGAAAACTCACATTCGCTCGCTGACGCTAGCACCTCGTCTATTGCCAAACATTCAGGTGCGTTGAACTGTCTGTACTGGCAGGCGATGGGCCATGGCTTGGTTAATTTTGCTAAAGGGATCCGCCGCACACTAGTTAAAGCCAACGTAGTGCATGGGATCGAGGGAATGTAATGTATTCCCCAATTGTATCACCGCAGTCCAGGGCGTTACCCTCGGCGCTTTTTTCTGGATTCGTCAAAGCCCCGCCTAAAGGGGGAAGGTGCCTATTCAAGCCACACACCTTGCCTGTTCAACCAATCAGCGTACTCACTGCAGAAGATCACCAGGAACGCCACTTTATCGACGGCTATCAAACGGTTGAACGGCCAAAGAATGCCAATGCGCATCAGGCACTTTTCGAGGTCAATGCCTTACTCGATGAGGTTTCGCCCAATCATGCGGTGCTCAATAGTAACCGCCGTTTTGCCAATGCCCGCTTGAGCCATCTGCCGAATAAAATCCGGATTAAGATCAGTGCTGAATATCAGCGCCGCTTGACCCCCAAAGACAGCTCTATTAGTACTACGCGACGACTGCGAAACGCTAATATCTATTTGAGAAAGACCACTGACTTTATCAACCAAGTCTGGCTGAAATACCCATTCCACAATGTCGGTAGTTTTCTCAGTACCACCTCAAAACACGTGAATGCAAGCAACGGCAGAAAAACAACTCACTACGGCGGCTTTGCGTTAATCAAATACCGCAATAGTCAACGTCTCAAAGATGTGGCTAATCGTTTGGCCTTAACCGTACTCGATGAAGTGAGAGATGCAGGGAGCCAGAACCAGGGTGATATTGCTTTTTTAAAGGCTTATGACGCAGCTGCTGTTATTTGTCAGCTGTGGCAAGTGATCCCGCCTTATTATTGCGCGGTGAAAAGTGATCATATTATCGCCGCGGCTGAGTGCGCCATATTGCGTATGACCAGTCCTAAATGGTGGCTCAATCAACTGCGTACCTTACGTGATCTGTGTTGTGAGCACCTGAATGTTGCTGCAGGCCTGGTCGGTGAAGACAGCCCTTTTCTGAGTCGTGACAGTTTTAATGAGTGGTGTGAACAGCAAAAGAGTAGCCTTGACTGGCTAGAGCGCACCATGATTGAATCGGAAGCGGGTGTGGTTTTGCCACTGATTGATGCAGCCATGGCGGGTAACGCTAATCCTGCCAATCGGTTTACTGAATTGATCGTCAGGGCGCGGGGGCTTGAGGAAGTGGCCGAAGAACAAGGCCAAAACGGATTGATGATCACCCTGACTGCACCGAGTCAATATCACTTCAACTCTGATAAATGGAATGGTGAAAGCGCCCGTTTTACTCAGGCTTATCTGTCTGGACAATGGCGAAAAATCCGGGCGGCTTTGTCATACCGCAATATCCACATTCAGGGACTACGAGTCACTGAACCACACAAAGATGGTACGCCGCATTGGCATATGCTGATCTTCGTTCATCCGGAGCATGCCGAGGTGCTTAACGCGTTGTTGGAAAAGTACGCGTTTGAAGTTGATGGTGACGAAGAAGGGGCGGCAGAACACCGTTTAGTCATCGAGCCCGTAGACAAAGCTAAAGGTTCAGCAGTGGGTTACATCATTAAGTACCTGTCGAAAAACATTAAAGGTGAACACATGCAAGGGGAACTCGATTTTGAATCGGGTTTGTCAGCCCATGACGCTGCAACTAATGCTGCAGCCTGGGCCAGTCGTTACCGTTTACGTCAGTTTCAATTTTTTGGATCGTCATCAGTCCAGGTATGGCGTGAGCTAAGAAGGCTGAAAGCGTGCCCGCAGCCGGCAGAGATTGAACCTGCTCGCGCCGCCGCTGATAGTTCAAACTGGAAGGCGTTTGAAGCAGCTTTAGCAGTTAACCCTATTAAACTCGACTATGAAGAAACTCAATGTGGCAACGAATTTGGTGAGATGACCAAGCGGGTGTTTGGGCTGCGCGCCCTGGCGACAAAAGCAGATGGAAAGATTGGTGTCAGATCGGTGATCACTCGGGGAGATAAGTGGACCATCAGGCCCATGAGTGATGATGAAAAGCTGGACTACAAACAGCTCAAAATAGCGCGGGCGTTTATCTTTAAACACAATGCTTCCATCGAGAAAAAACAGGATAGGGCGCCCATCCCCAAATGGCGGCAAGTTTACTCTGTTGGGCTTAGCTCTGGCGTTAAGAGTCGCGGCAGCGGCGATACTTGGACTTGTGGGAATAACTGTACAGATGTCGTTTGGGGAAGCCAACAGGCCAAATTCTCTGAGGAGGTGTTGCGGTATCTCGCGTCTCATGGTGTAACCGAACACGATACGCTTGAGCAGCTTGCCATGGGGTTAAGAATTTTTACCGATTCAGGTCGAATGTGGTGGGTAAGTGACGGTCAGCTTCAGTTCGAGCGCCTGCTTGATAAAGAAGAGAGTGAATTTGACTATTTTTAATTCCTGGGAGGGGACTAGTGTATCGACTCAATCATTTACTGAGTAGATGAATGACAGTATCCATTTTATCTGTTCCTGTTTGCTAATGTGTGAATAATGGCAGAGGCACTGTCTTAGTGTGCCAACGATGGATGAGAATAATGACTAATGAATTTATGCTGTACCAGAAAGTCGACCTGTTAAATGGACTGTTTCTTCACCTCGAAACTGAGAGTAAAAAGGATATGTGTAATGCAATTTTAGCGGATGTACTTATGGTACATAAGCAGCTGTATTTCACCACCGGCGTCATGTCAGCGGTCCTTGATGAACGAGGGACTACACGAGGTTGATAGCGTTAGGGTAGAGTAGAGGGCTGATGCCTGAATGACTCGTCAGTGGATCACCTGTAGGGTCTTATGCATGAATCATCGGAGAATGATCACGCCCTAAATTATGAGCGCTAGGCTGAATCAACGTGCACGGTATCTTAGTCAGTGCATTAAAAAAGATAATGTCGTTATGCAATCAAACTGACATTGCCATGCTATATTTGTTAAGTGTAATCAATGTGACCATAATCATATTGATCACAGTGTGGGTATGATGCGAGTATTTAAATCAAAGAGCTTTAACAAGTTTGCCGCCAGTGAAGGTATCTCTGATGTTCAATTAGTTGATGTCGTTCGAGAGATGGAAAATGGACTTTTTGAAGCAGAATTGGGCGGGGTGTCTACAAAAAGCGGATTGCAACGTAAGGTCAGGGTAAAAGTGGAGCAACCCGAAACATTATAGCGATGAAGGAAGGTGAACGTATTGTCTTCATGGTTGGGTACAAAAAGAACACTGTTAAGAAGTCTGCTAAAGAGATTTCTGACAAAGAGCTAAAAGAACTAAAAATCATGGCACAGACTTACTTTGGCATTGACCTAAGTAAAATCAAGTCAGATTCAAAAGTATTAATCGAGGTGAAATATGAGCGATATCCTTAACTCTTTACGCGACGATCTTGAAGGGTTGGTTGATGAAAGGCTTGTTGACCAAATCACTCTGCGTGAGTTCGATAAGAGTAACCTTATCTTCAATGAAGACATAACCGCTGACGAAATCAAGAACCTTAGGATTGTAAATCACATCAGCCAAGCTGTTCTAGCGGAAACATTGAACATTTCACCAGTGAGTGTACAACGGTGGGAGCGAGGTGTCTCAAAACCAACAGGACCAGCAGTCGTTCTGCTGAACATCATTAAGTCTCGCGGGTTAAAAGCGCTGATGGCATAACACTCATAGAACACCATTATAAATTAGGTCGTTACACTGGATCTGCTACGGTTCTGTCGCAAACTGAGATTTCGTCCATTATATTTTCTTTAGTTGCATTCATATTGCTTCTGCTTGTTGCAGCAGATGAGTACTGGGCACGAAGAAAAATACTTCAATCTGAGATGTTAATTGCTGAACTTAAGATTATTGAAAAAAAGCGGGATGCTGCTGTTTTTATCAACGGGGGCCCCTTAAGGGAATTCAAGCATTTTCTCGTGATTGCCGTAGTGGTGGCTAGCTGGTTTTACTTTGGAATAAACTCATAACAAGGCCAAGTAATCCGACTCCGTCAGCTGTCGCGTTTCTTGCAACAAAGTCACAACAAATCGCGCCAACCACCCCACGGTTGGTAGCGTTATATACCCAAGGATAACCATGAAAGAACCTGAGATTAAGAGCCAATTTAAAATTGTTAATCGTAATTCGATCTTAGTTAAAATATTTGCAGTTCTAATGTGGCTTCCATTGACTACTATCTTCATTTTAGGTTCTGAAAGCTTTATTGGTATAACTCGGTCAAACGCGAATTTAATGTTCATTTTTGGAATGACTGTGAATTTACTTTTCTTAACCATTTATTGGAAATGCCCTAAATGTAAGCAAAATTTAGGCTCCGGAATCAAAGTGAAAAAATGCAAAAGTTGTGGTGCTCGCTTAAGGCAATAGGTTCATTAACCTCTTATATACAGTAGATTAGCTATGCGTACTTTAACTGGTCTAATGAGGTGAACGCGCATGCGCACTATACAAAGGTTGAACTAAGCCGCTGCGCGGAGCCAAAAGCCAGCTCGCTGTTCCACACTTACCTTGAAAAACACCGATCCCATATTTACAATACCAACGTACAGCCCAAATGATAATGTCGTGGGAAAATTGTCGATACTTAAAGAGTCTCATGAGATAGCAGGCCTAAAACAAAAGAGGAGCTTAGCTGATTCGACGATCTTTGCAACAGAGCCATATTAACTCCTAGTAAATAGCCAGGAGTTAATATGAGGGGTCATTGACATTTGTTGAAGATGTACTTGCTCGGACGCTTACAGTACATCGATACGTTGTATCGCTAAAGAGTTGGGCCGTAGCCCTGGTGCAATCTCAAGAGAGATCACACTTCCTTCCTGATTGTGATAAATATGAAATCTACACCAGCAGCAATGGGGAAATATTAGAGTTTAGGATTGACGGTGCCATTTATTTTGTTGTTAAGAAATAGTAAGCTCCACCCCAGAAAAATGACAAAAACCAATACATCAAGTACCCAACAAAACCACGCCATTCTAGAAAGGAATACGTAGAGTAGATAGACATAATAACTAAAAGGAATGTTAGTAGGCCAAAGGTTAAATTTCTTTTTGACAAGAATACAACTTCTTTTAGAGGGAACATCCATATAAAGAAAACCATCCCCAACACCCCAAACCACCATCCTTTAGTAAATAGAGCAATCAAGAAACAAGGTAAAGCAGTAATCAGCCCACCTAACATTCCCATATCACCATATAGGTTTCTTTCACTTTTATTATTCATTGCTAGTTATTTCCTTCATTCAAAAATACTGCAGTACTTGTAGTTGTAGCAATAGAGTCTAAAATCACACGTCGCCGGACGCCTCAGAGGTGCAGGTAGAGCATTAGGTAACATTTTCTGAGTCGCAAAAGTAGACCAACTCATACCTAATGCAGCACTATTGTTACTATTAACGCCACTTAAATCTTCAAAGTTAATATATGCGTCCGCTAAAGTACTCGCAGATGATAAAGATAAAGATATATAAGCTAATGCGGGAGCTGCAGGAGGAAAAAACACTAATGAACCTGAAGCTGCCCATGCAAAATTATTTACAGGCTCAGCTGGAGGGTTGGCCTATGTATCGCCTGCTTATCAAGTTCTATGTGAAGATTATTCCTGAACCTTCAAGATGCGACAGAACCATCGTTGTGTCACTTTGGCACGCGAACTTGCAACAGAGCCCTTGTTAGCTACATCACAATATTAGTGATTTGCATGTATGTCATATCCCCTTCAACACTCCCACAGATACCTATAAATTTAACGGGTGTTTTCGTTGTCCGAGCGGTTAACCCAACAGATAATATAGATTTAGTAAAATCAGATTCTTCAACATAAGCATATTTAGTTTTTTCGCACCCTTCTATTTCCCAATAGCCTTTTGACGGCATAAAATAATAATGAGCTTTACCTTGATATAGCTGTATTTTTAGCTCGCTTATTACATCCTTACCCGTTGTTACACTGTCACCCGCAGCTCCGTATGAGAATGTTGAAAATAAAAAAAATGTTAAAAATAATATTCGAAGCATAAATATTTCCTGATTATGAGGTTGTAGCTAACGTCTTAGTCTTTAGCCCCTCCACCACATGAAACTCAACACTTTACACCTTAAGCCGCGTTCAAATGCTGCATAAATATGTCATAAGGTGAATAATATCCGAGCGAGGCTCACTCTCGTGTTTAATATATGTTCTATCTTCGCTATCTCCTCATCCGTAACCTGATTGAAGTGCCTACGTACAAAAGCGGTAAAAATGACAACTTACGCCACTTACTTCACTGATAAATAACAATTAGTTAGTCACACCTCCCCTTCGAAATGACCAGTCCCTACCTACTGTCAAAAGCAAGATTCGGTTTAGATCAAATTGAACATCGTTAGCGGCTCCCCGTGTAAAGTCGCATTCGACATGGAGATTCACGTGTCGCCAAGTCAGCATCAAAATTGAGGCATCTACAGTTAGCCCTGCCTTGCCCCCCGGCGCACTCTAATCACACATATTGCTATATACATAGACATGAATATCGCCAGCAATACAAATATCATTCGATAAGGTGAATTCAACGTTATCGCTATACTTTCCTTGTAACCTTCAACAACTTCACCATTAATAGTCAAGCCGAATGACTTTTTATTATAAGTCTGTACTATTGCATCTTTGCCTAAGTAATCATTTCCCTTACCTAATTCGCAATTGGTATTAACAAGAAAATGTTCCACACCACCATTACTTAGTTTTAGTTTTAGTTGTAGTTGCATCGGTCTTTTAAGCGGCTTTTTACATCGAGAACCCAACACGACACCGTTATATTCTTTATATTTATCAGTGTCATACTCATCACTTCCAGACGTGATGGCACCAATAATCATACCCACCCACAAGATTAGTAATATACGTACCTTATACATTTAATCGTTTCCATTACTTGGCAATTGTCCAACTGAATATGGAATTGTATATGCGTCCATAGCCCCTAGTCCTACAGTACCAACTCCTATGCTTTGACCAGATAAACTGAATATTCCTTTCCACGCAGTAGCACCTGACAACAGGGTAGTTGTATAGGTTGTTGCATCAGCTATCATATTGGCTTGGATTTCAGTAGAGCCGACACTTAATGCTAATTGTATAACGGGGTCTTGACCTGTTGAAGCAATAATAAACTGGCGAGCCGCATCGGCACCTAACACTGGTGCCATGACACAGGTTGTTCCCCAGCTTGAGCAATTAACCAATAGCAGTCGCTTTCATCTTGTTTATTTAACCAATCCTGTAATGTCATGCCTCATCCTCGCTTAAGGGGCAGCAGCTTTTAACTGCTGGGGTGTGAGCGGCTTCAGCCATCAAAAATATGGCTGGCATAATAGAAACAGCCGTTGCCTCGGGAAGCTGTACGCTTCTCCCTGAGCCAATACAACGGCCTCAACTTGGAAGTGTAATTGATTTGTATGTTATATCGTAGCTCTCAAAAGTATGCTTGAAATTAGTGGGGAAAATTTAGAAGTTAGGTGTTATAACACCAAATTTTAACGGCATAAATACAGTCATTTATGCCGTCTCTCACTATATATAGTGAGAGACGAATCAGGCTGTTGGGAATTGCCACCGCTAAAATACATACAAATCAATTACACTTCCATACAGAACCGGACGTGCAGAACTACCTAAGTTCATCAAAAGACCTGATGATTTAGCATTGCAACAAAGCCGTAAAGACCTATTTCATAAACATAAGATAAGGGTAATACTTTCTAAAAATAAGCCCGGCTAGCGCTACAATTGTCATGGTTGTGATAAGCATAAGATTTGCAAGCAGTAGATTCAATGCCATAAACGATAATAGAAATAATGCCTTTGATTTAAACTCTTCCTCATCAGGTTCCCCAATAAATACAAAAAAGATCAAAACGATCAAAAGCAGCCCATGAACACTCCACAGCAAACTGATATCATCCCGTCGGGACTGCTCTTGCCGAAAGCGTTCTATTGATTTTTCAAGCTGACTTTGTTCAATAGTTCTGATTTTTTCGATGTCTCTAGGGTCAATGTATTCCACATCTCCATTTTTGTTAATGAAATCAGAGATTGACGGTTCTATATTACGACTATCCTCCAAAGCCAACACAACTTTTGTAGGATCCTCAAAAACCTCTAAATCAATAATAACTTTAGATAAGTTTCCACTTAAAAATAGAATCAAAAAATACAACATTATAAGTAAAAAGCTAGAAAGCAAGATCACTTTAATTTTTTTTAATTTGAGTATGTTGGACATGTATACCCTCCAATACAGTACTTAGTCTCTGTATGCGTTATTATTGGTAAAACTTCATCACTTATCCACATTATCGATTCTGTAGGCACTTGGCTCCAATAATGCCTGCCACTCTCTAACTGAGTAAACTCAACTTCGAATAATTGGTATTCACGTTGATAGCCAGAAAAACTTGTATTTTCAAACAAGTCTATTGTGGGTATTTTGTCCAAGACAATAGAAGCGAATTTCATATTGCTATCTGCTATTTGACCAACTATATGATTTTTACCCATCCCCAGTAGTAAATTAGTAAGTTTATGCTCATTGTTAACTTCAAACAATTTCTTAGTTCTATATCGACCAGTTTTGCGCCACTCTGTATCTTTGTAGCGAGCTCCTGCCTTGGGTTTACTTAAGCCTAAGGCGTTAGACACTTCATTAACTACATACTGAATGACCGAAGTGATGGCTCCGTTGGCAAACTTACCGCCAGTTAATTTGGACAGTGTGCCACCGACCAGTGACTGTATCATGGTTCTGCCAAACTCAACTCCGGTCTGTATTTTTCCAACGCCTTTCATTATACCGGCAGTGATAAATCCATTGCCAAACTTACCCCCTTGTAACTCTGACATGACGCCGCCGGCCATCGCGTGTGCAAACATTTGCTCACCAGTTGACCAGGTTCCCCCACTCAACGCATCGGCATTAATTTGCCCGCCAATGGCGCCAAATACCGCCCCGGAGAGCGCCCCCATCATGGCCCCGCGCAATGACCCCGTGGCCACATAGCCCCCTGCAGCGCCGACTATGGCCCCAGCAACGATGGCATTGCTAACTGCCCCCGTAAAGCCCCAGGACGCCGCCCAGCCAGACGCTACTCCGGCAGTGAAATACGTCACCACTGCGGCGGCAATGACTCGCCAATTATCCTTAATGAACCCAAATATTTTTTTGAAGAAGTAGCCACTGGGGTCAGTATAGGTCAATGGATTATTGAGCACGTAGCTATAACGGTTATAGTTTTGCAGGTTGGCTGGCGCCTGGATGTTGGGGTCTGCCTGCAGGAAGCGGGCAAGGGTAGGGTCATAAATCCGCCCGCCCATCTGAATAATATCTAAGCCTGGCAGCATCTCATGACCGGTATAGCCTCGCTCCATCGGGATAACGCTTTGCACAATGCTATCGCCCGCCAATTTCATCGGCTTACCAAAGGCGGTATAAAAATACTGCTCTAATACGTCACCGGCCTGGTTAGTGATGCTGATAATTGAGCCTTGATGGTCGCTATGCTGATACTGAACCTCTTCACTGTTGCCAAGCGTGCTGTTTTGATTTCGCACCACCATGATGTTGCCGACCATGTATTTATGGCGGGTGTTTTCAAGGGTATCACCTTTGTAGCGACGCTCCTGCTGGTAAAGCTTACCCACATAATCCGTTGAAAATGTCTTCCATTCACCCTCGTCCTGTCGGTAGTCATTACGGCTCAACACTGCTCGATTATGGTTATAGCGATAATCGGTGTACTGTGCGCCTGACTGAATACGGCTCGCCTTATCGAAGGCATTGTAAGTAAAGGTGCGGTTGCCGTCTGCGGTGGTATTCCCATTATTGTCGTAAGTAAACTGGCTATAGCGATTCCCGTCCACTGATGCACTGTTTAACCGATTAACGCTGGTAGTTTGCAGGTATTGATAACTGGCAAGATTAACGGAATAACTGCCCCCAGAGTAACCCTTGCGACTCTTGATATTACCAAAGCCATCGTATTGGTATTGCTCATCGTAACTGTAGTCGGTCAAGCTGCCTGAGCCGACACTTAAACTGCGTGTCTCTAGTCTGTTTAGCGTGTCGTAAGTAAAGTCTTCACTGAAGGCTAAAGACAGCACTCCTGCGCCGTTGTAATAGTTATGGGCGCGGAACATGACGTTACCCTTGCCATCAAAATCCCCATAGCTAAGCTGATGGATTTGTCGACTGCCTTTTTTAAGCTCGACGGTGCTGATGCGCCCGGTGCGACTGCTAAACCCGCGCGCCTCACTGGTGCCGTTACCAAAGGTTTGACTGGTGATGTTACCTAGCGCATCCATGGCAGTGATTCTGCGTAGGTTACGGTTACTGCTATCGGTTTGCAGGTAGAGGAAATGGTCAGCGTTATAATGAAAGTCAACGTAGAAGGCGCCATTGTTTGAGGGGTAATACTGGCGACTCAGTTGACCCTTGTCATTATATTCACTGCGGGTATTGTAGCTATTGCCATCGATGACAAAATCAGTTTGCTCTGGACGACCAAATGAATCATACGAGTAATTCTCGCTGCTCTGAACTGCCGCTGACGTATTGCAACTACTCTGCCTAGCCCACTGTTTAACCCAGGTAGGCTTGCCCACGTTATGTTTATTTGCGCTACTGCCATAGCCCCAGCATGCAAGGTTCGTATTATCTTTGCGCCATGTCATGCGCCCCATGACATCAAAGCCCATGGTCGTTGCCTGACCCTTTGCATCCGTTTGCTTTATCAATTCGCCAAAGTCGTTGTAGTCATAACTCCAACGGCCCTTATCTGGGTCATCGGTGGCGAGTTTACGCCCGTAGTTATCGTAGTTGATGCTAATTGACTGGCTTTGCCAGCTGTCAGTTTGGTTTTTGGCGCGAGTGGTCACTTTTCCGCTGTTGCCATACGCGTCGTAATAATAGTTAATCGTTTGAAGTTTGGGGTCGGTGCGAGTCAGTAGCTTACCATCCGCACTGTGCGTATCTTTATAAACTAAACCGTTTTCATCTGTTGAGGTGGTCACTAAACCGTTGATTTTACTTGTTACCCACACGCTCGAGGATTCGGTCGGCTGACTTTGCTGATAGACTCGACCTAATGCATCAAAGTCCTGTTGCGTCGTCACCGCAGAAGCAGAGCCATAGTTGGGTACAGATTGGTGAGTGGCCTGCCCAAGCTTGTCATAGGTTGTCGCAGCAACAATCCAATTGCCATTAAAGCCCCTGACTCGCTTTTCGCGCTCCCGGGCAAACCTATCTAAATAGGTCTGAGTTTGTGGCTTATTGGAGCTGTCGGTCGTCTCGGTGATGAAATTACTGCCACAACCGCTACACAAAGTACGGCTAACCTCGGTCTGGTTACCATCGGCCAGAATTTGGCGTATTACTTGACCCTGAACATCAAAGTGGCTGGTTGAGGCCAGCTTATTCGGCCCTGTAGTCGTTTTGCTGTAAATCAGACCCTTGGTCGCAGCGCTGCCAGCACTGCCGTTATAAAGATAGCTTTCTGTTTCACCGCTTTGGTTCATCTGGCTGGCCAGGTATTGGCCTCGGCTGTCATAGAACCAATACTGCCCTCGCTTCTGATAATTACTTGCATCCACTTTTGCGTAGGCTTGCTCTGCGACTCGGTTTCCGAACCTGTCATAAAACAAGGCGGTGGTGAATCCATTCACCAGTGATTCACGCAGCATACCATTGCCGTAATAGCTAAATTTACTCAGCCGGCTCTGAGATTCGGCGCTGCCAGAGGCGGTGTTTTTATAGCGCGTTTTAGTGACACTGGTTTGAGAGAGGCGGCCAAACTGTTGTGCATCTGGATTCGCGCCGGTCTGGCTCGCCACCTGACTGTGGGACAGGGATAAGGACAATGCCGCTGGAGTTAATGTGTTGTAAGCCCCATCGCTAAATTGGTTGCTTGTTGTCGTGCGATGCACCAGTGAGCCAGCGGCGTCTTTGATGTCAACGGTACTGGAGAGTAAGTTATTCCAGTTGTCATAGCCGTTGGTGGTCAACGTCTCGCTGACCTTCTGGTGAGCCGTCGGCGTTACGCCGTTAGATGATAAGTCCAGATTGTAACTTTCCTCACGGGAGGTCTTCAGGTAAACCCGCCTCCCCCCATTGGCACTGGTCGCTTGCGTGTAAGTGTTATCTGCAGTACTGAGTAACACCCCCTGATACTCACGCGTCGTGCCAATAGGCATCCCCGTCAGCGGAAACAGCTGATTGTACTTGGTTGTAGTCACCACCCCTGATTGCGGGTCGGTGGTTTGCACGGTTTCAAACCCCAGATAACCCCGGCCTTTTTTATGGGCTAAAAATCCGCCATAGCGGTATTGCAGTAACGCCGACTCACTACTACTGGATTGAGTCGCCGCCTCTGTTACCACGAAGATGCCAGCGAACGGCGTAATATAGTCAGTGCTATCCGGCTTTTGGCTTGAGTCGATGTTGATTAATGGGATGCCGCTATTGAGCGTGGCGTAAGCGATATCAGTCTCAACCCCAAAACCGTTAGTGATTTTGGTGACAACATGGTCCTTGATGTAGGAGCGAGCGGCTTGCTGTAGCTTCCAGTGCCCAGAATCAGAGGACGCACTGAGCAGATCCACCTTGCCATCACCATTGATATCGGCCAGGCGAACTGTCGCCTTACTATCGCTGCCAATACTCATTGAGCCGCGATTAACAAAGTCCACACCACCCTTTGTGGTGCTCGGCACTGATAGATAGATATTGTACATATTAGAGCTGGTTGCCTCTAATATGTCGGTGCGACCATTGCCATTAATATCGATAAATATATGGCGGTTGGCGATATCGGCATCGGCGGCCTCCAGCACCGACAGGGCCTGCCAATCAGTAAACGTGCCATCGCCTTTAGAGAGGTAATATCGCCAGCCCCAGCTACTGCGAACCGCAATATCGGTCAGACCGTCACCATTGAAGTCACCGGTGCGAAGTAAGTCAGAAGCCGCATCGACCGTATTGCTATAGGTGTAGGTGATAACACCATCAATCATTGACGCAATATACACCCCATTTTGACTTGATGAGCTGGTTGTCGGTACGCAAGTCGAGCGAGTGCCGAGCATTTTTGGGTCAAGGCAGCTTTGCGTCCACCTGTACTCATGCTTCATGATGATATCGCTGAGCCCGTTGCCATTCACATCCATCATGGAAGCGTTAATGAAATCAAGCGATGAGGTTGAAACAGAGACCCCATTTTCAGGCTTGTTTAGCTCATAATAGAAATCACCATAAACAACGTTAATGGATTTAGCCGCTGAGAAGCTGCCGCCCAGATTTTGATAGTAAAATAAGTCTTTTCCCTGTTTAAACACGATATCGTGAAGCCCATCGCCGTTGACGTCGGCAACAATAGTGTCCTTATACGCCGATGAAGAGATGTTGAGTGATTTATAGGTAAAGTCGTAACTGACATCAGTATTGACACAAAACTGCCCACCGCGGCCATCTGGCTCACACTCCAGTATTTCTCTTGTGCCGGGGTCCAGGGTAATAACATGCCAATCACCCGATGCAAAGGGAATGAGCAGGTCATTTTTTCCGTCCCCATTAAAATCGATGACTTGGGCGTACCCTTTTTCGCCGACTTTTGAGTCGGCAACCGTTTCGTACTTATCTGACACCACGCTGCGCTTAATCGTTCTTTCAAGGGGGTGCTGACTCAAATAGCCATTTTTCCACTTAACATCACTACCAGTATCCACCCCACCTGATTGTATTTGCCACTCGCTGGTATAGATAGCCCAGCCACTGCCATTAGGCACCAGCATGTCAGCGTAGCCATTACCATTAAAATCGGCCACCTGAGCAAACATTCGATTTGAGTTACTGGGAATAATGTCGGTAGTGGTTGTTTCAAACGGTTCGTATAGCGTTGCGGCTGACGGCTTTCTGCTGGGTTGCTCAAACTCAAAGGTGGTTGCGGGTAAGCAGTTATTCGCATTGGTATCGAAACACTCCTGAATACCAATGACGTAATCACGCTCTTCTGGAATAATGGTTCTCGACCAAATCAGCTGATAGTTTCTGAATATGTCAGCGTCTTGCTTGACCATGATTTGGTCCAACTGCTTATTGCGAGAGACGACGCCGCCATGAGCAAACCCCTGCCAAGGACTCGCTGCATCGATATATCGAAATTCAACGTTATTGTAAGCGGGTTGGGCGTGGGTTAAGTTGCCGCCATAGGCTATATTGGTGAGTAGATGGCTTCCTGCCGCGGTGTCCTTCTCATAATCATAACGAATGTAGTTGCCTTTATGGTCGACAATGGCTTTTAACACCCACGCAGAGGCCTCTGAGCCAGCCGGAAAGCCACCTCGCTCGATATAAGCATCAGTAGCAGGGGAGATAACAGGGGCTTTACCATAATAGTGGACTTCGTTAGCTTGAGTCGTAACGGTAAAGTATTCAGGACCAGAGCGACCACTGTAGGCTTTAATCACACTAAAATTATCAATTTCAGTGTGATACTCATCAGTGCTGTTGGCATTTAACATCAGTCTTTGACCGTTGAGGCAGTAGCTATCGCCCGAGTCAAAGTTTATGCCATCAAGCACCCCATCAATCGCGAGGTTTTTAGGGCAGCGGCTAATGGCAGGCAGGCCAGAAATACTCCAGCCAACCCCTAAAATGCCATCGCCACTCTGACTGCTATAAGCCAGCCCGACTTGTGGCACAACACCAGAAGTTCCTGGCGGTAAACTAAGAGGAATATTGTACGTGGCGGCCCCCGCCTCGGTTACTTTAAATTCACCGGCAGAGAGGCCAATGACATTCCCCGGATGAGTAAACTCTGGAGCGGGAGAGGTATCAATCAGCTTGCCGGAACGTGAGCCTAAGTAGGTGGTATCACCGGAGACAATATCGTTGATACCATCGCCGTTAACGTCAACAATGGTGAGCTGCGCCCCTTGTGACAGGTCGATTCCATTACGCGCATCACTGTACGCATCCACATTGGCCGTGCCTTGCAGGTTAGTAATAATAAAACTGTCACGATAACTGCTGCTGTCGCGGATAAATATATCCGCGACCCCGTCGCCATCAATGTCATGGCATTCAAGCGCTAAATGGCTAGCAGGGGTAGGAGAGAGTGAATCAAACTCACTTTGAGTCATCGGGATAAGTGCCCATGAATTGGATGACTCAACTAACTTAAACACCCCATTTTTAGGAGTAATAAGCAGGGGGATATTTATTTCGCCGGCAATAAGTACAAATGTCGGTGGGATTCTGAGGATAATATCGCCATTGCTGTCGGTGTAGACTTCATGTTTATCGCAATCAGGAAGCGTACCCGCCTCAACACGAGCAACGATAGATATAAACAAGAGAGCGAATAGCGCAACATTTTTAAGCATGAATCGACACCCTGCAGCAACTTGGCATTACGAAAGGAATTCGATTTTACATTCCCCCCATTAAATGTAAACCAATGAAACTTAAGGGATACATTTTGTAACAGGCCTGATGTCAAATCTGGCACAGGAATAATGTAAAATTTCGCTTTACTCCAACCCCAAGAACTAAATGGAATGACATGAAGACATGAAGACATGAAGACATGAAGACATGAAGACATGAAGACATGAAGACATGAAGACATGAAGACATGAAGACATGAAGACATGAAGACATGAAGACATGAAGACATTAACCATTGCAGCACTCTCATTGATAGCACTCTCCGGGAATGCATCAGAAATTAAAGACGTAAAGATTACCAAAACAATGATGAGTCAATCATACGGTTCGGTTATATTCATCAAAGTAGATGAAGCACCTTCCAGAGGTTCTGGGCATTGTCATACCAACCATTCATGGGACTATGTGATAGCGACTGAATCTGAATTTGGCAAACAAATGTTAAGTCAAATCCTGACTGCATATGCAGCACAAAAAACAATTGCTTTAAAAGGAAATGATTTGTGCACTATCGTTAATGGCTCTGAGGATTTAACCAGAATAGAGCTTTATTAGGAGGACCGGTATTTTCAGAACCGAGCATCCCCCCAATACACTAAAGAGAGCAACTCGGGATATAAGTCTCCGAACGATGTATTTCTAGAGCATATGCTCGTAGTGTAACTATGGCATTATGTGCTTTCGCTGGCCGGGAGGGAGAAGGCATACACAAGAAATAAGGCTCTGTTGCAAAAATCGTTGATTCAGATAAGTCACTCTTTTATTTTAGGTTTTGTCGTATCTTGAAAGTTATTTATCTTCATACAGAGCTAGATAAGCAGACCATACATGGTTCTGTCGCAAGTAGAGAGCGAGCGGCTATAAATTGAGGGTTTACTTCTACTTTGAACAAGGGTCAAGTTGACAATTTTGCGTGTCTTCGTTATTTTCCTCGAATATGAGATAGAACTGTGTACGATTTATTTTATGGAAAAATAGCCTGCGTATTGTACGCGTGCTCAAGGAAACTAAAAATGAAAATTTTTTTAAGTATTTTTTTACTTACCTCTTTCAGCTTTAATAGCCATGCTGTAAATGCATGGTATTGGGGAGAAGTTAGCAACATCAGTGCATATAGTAGTGATGGCAGCTTTGAAGTCGAGATGTCTAATGAAAACATTGCAAATTTTTGTATAGGTAATAGTGTGCGTTTTCGTGTATCAGATATGGGAGTAGAGCGCACTAAAATTGCAATGTCTATGGTACTGACAGCATTTGCTTTAGGTAAGGACTGGGGGGTCGTGATTGATCTCCCTTCTACGACGGAGACGTGTTACGCCTCCTCCACAGCAAGTCAAGGAGCAGGAATTAGATAAGGGGTAGACAGGGAATTAGTAAATTATCCTACGCTAAGGGCGAGATATGCTAAAGAAGCTCAGATAAGAAAAAGTATCTGAATTTCATTCGAAATCCCTAATTAGTTCCGACTCCTTTATCCGTTTTCGTTTTAGCTAGCCTTCCCCAGTAATGACAGCTACCACACCCTTCCATTGCCACTATTGATGTGGTTGATTTTGCCAGCAGCTCTTTTAGCTTCTTAGGACTAATGGCTTTATTTGATATTAACTCGCCATGCTTATCTATCTTACAAACTGGGATAACATTCTTTGCTAAATCAAGACCAATAATCTGAGAATTTGTCATAAAAGAACTCCTGTTTTTTCATTCGAACCATCTTACATTAGCTATGTATGATGGTGGGGTTCATACATGGATTAGCTAATAAAATCATTCGTTTGAAGCATGAGAATGCCGACCGATGTAGTTTAACGTTTGCGGATTATCATTTGAAGCTACACTTGGGAAACCTAAAGTAATTCTTTTCTTTGATGCCATCTTAGTTAAGATCATGCTCCATATTGATTTGCCACCTGGAGTTGTTGTATCCAGATTGTATGCATAACAACAAGCACCTTGAGCTGAATCGAATTCATTTAAATTTCTGAAATAAACAGTACCACCCGCACTCATTTGCCATAGCAATTTACTTGCATCATCGACCTCAACCCAAGTTTGAGCTCCGCCTTGAGAAGCAAAAAACAAAGTTGATAATAGCAATAGTTTTTTCATCATATAAATCCCTATAAAATTTGAATGCCGCATATACGGCATAAGTGGCTAACGTCTTAGTATTTATGCGTTGTGTTGTTTGCAAGGCATAAATCGCGTGTTGAACTTGGCCGCTGCCACATCCATGTTATTTGGTATGCTTTATGCTATAGGAATTTGCTTTTCTGGGGTAATCGTTTTTTATACAGCTCGCAGTTAATTGTTTGATATGGTTTGAGCTTTATTACATCCACATCATGGCCTTCATCATCTCTCTTTGCCTTTTTTGGGTTATACATTTCAACTTCCGCTTTCTAAAAAACCTTTAGCCCTCGTCGATATTTATACCAACAAGGTATTGCGTTTCCACTATCAGTAACGGCACAGCCATCACATATTTACCGCCGCTCTTACTTCATTACTTAATCAGCCGGACAGCCGTAATCGCTCACGGTGTCTTTGTATCATTATCAACAAAGGAGACGTACCAACAAAGGGTCGTAGCTAATTAGGCTGCTCCAATACTCCATAGTTTTAGGGTCAGGTCTTGTATTTTTCACCTCACATTAGCTGAGTTATGGCAAAAGCTGATAAACAGGATGTGAACACACATTTCCCCTAGCTAATTTTTGGGCAATAACGTCTTGGAGTGATCACTCTAAGACGTACCTAAATAATAACGATTTACAGTGATTATATTGGGCCACAGTTGTACAAGCTACTGTAGCGTTTTTATATTACAGCTAACTGTTAATAGAATACTCTCAGAGCCCACTTAACTAAGGCAGATTTATTTTGAATCGGTTTGGATGAAAACTCTAATATATCCTGCCCATCAACGCTGCCAGTGATTAGCATTCCGCCTTTATCAACAGTCCAGTAACTTTTACTTTGCGCTGCTGTTATTTGGCCATTCTCTTCTTTAGTGGTGAAATCGCGAGAATTCAATTTGTTATTCCTTGGCATGTCATTGTGTGAGTTGAATATTGAATCAAAAAAATCAGGTTAGATCAACTGGTCTCACTGACAGCATATGATTGATACTTTGCTGAGGGGGTATCCTCGGCTGTTTATCGACATTGAATCTTGGGTATATCTGCCCAGTTTGTCGTGTACTGTGGCGTGAGTCTGTCTCTGCGCATTCTCCATTTCGGCGAAATACCTTGTGCAGCCAGAAACATAGCGCCGCTGCCAAATCTGGCATTTAGTGCGTCATAGACGCTCATAAGTTTAGGGTCGCTGATGGTCTCAAATAAATCTGATTGCACATGACTGGATGAGCACAAATCCAGTAACCCTATTCCGACCTTGTAATACCTGACATTTGGCTGAAAGAGTGCGTCTGTGGCCGCTGTCACCGCGTGTGTCATTTGCAGGGTGTCGGCGGTGGGAAATGAGAACTTTATGGTTTGTTTAAAGCCTGTGGGCCTTTCATCAAAAGGAGAGTTGCTTGCGAATATGAGCATGGAGCCACAGACAGAGCCTTGTTTTCTGGCCTTCGCTGCCGCTATACCGACATGTTTACTGAGGGCTTGTTTGAGTGCCTCTTTGTCAGTTACACGGTCTTCCATGCTTCGGGTTGAGAATATCTGTTTCTTGTCTGCTCTGGCTTCATCCCATTGCTTGCACTCCTCACCATTGAGTTCTCTGACCGTTCGTTCAATTTCAATGCTGAATGATTTTCTTGCCAGGCCTGGCGGCATCGATGCGAGTTGGAAGGCGTTTTTTATTCCCATTAGGTCCAGACGTTTGGCTATTCGATTACCTACCCCCCATACATCTGTTGGCTTTATCGCCAGTAATACCGCTTTACGCTCCTCGTTTGAATCTATGTGACAGACACCGTTATAACCCATTAGTTTTTTGGCAGCATGATTGGCTACCTTAGCCAGTGTCAGGGTGGCGCCGATACCAACACAGACGGGGAGGCGGGTTTCTTTCCATACCGCGCGTCTGATTTTATGTGCATGCTCAGTGAGGTTGGGTATCGCAGGGTAGCAATGCTTGAGAGAGAGAAAGGACTCATCGATGCTGTAGATATGTTGTCTGGGCGCGAAGCGGCCTATCACGTCCATCATGTGGGCAGACAGTGAAGCGTACAGTTCATAATTTGAAGATAGCGCTATAACGTTGTGCTTGTCACACAGTGCCTTGACCTCAAAGTAAGGTTTGAATTTTGGGATGCCAACGTCTTTAGCCTGGCGATTGGCGGCGACGATGCAGCCATCGTTGTTCGAGAGCACAACAATGGGTCTCCCTCGCCATTCAGGGCGAAAGACTTGTTCTGCAGAGCAATAAAATGAATTGGCGTCTACGAGTGCGTACATAGGTAATAGTGAGGGGCTATTAGCGGGGTGGGCTGTTATTCATATGCTAGCGGTTAATAGTGGGCTGGGTCTGTGGCAGCGTATCGAACTGACTACCACACCTTCAATGCAAAACTGGTCATGCTCATGTATGACCAGTGGTTGATGTTCATCGTTTGCAGACAGTAAGCGTTTTCTGACAGTATCAATTAACTTGCAGACAAACTCACCATTGTAGTTAGCTACCACCACATCACCATTTTGGGCGGTAACATGTCTATCGATGATAAGGGTATCACCATCGAATATGCCGACATTGCGCATCGATTCCCCGGATGCATGACCAAAAAAAGTAGAACTAGGGTGAGCGATTAACAGTTCATCGAGACTTAGTGGCCGCTGGATGTATTCGGCGGCAGGCGATTCGAAGCCTGTAATGCCGGCGCTGGCTGTATTGGGAATGGCTTTCATGAACAGGTCTCTAGGTACTGTTTAAATATACAGTATCTAGTTTGGCTGATATTTCTGTAGCACTCCAGTAACGAACAATTCAGCCTCGCTTTCTAGCGGGTCGTTCTCATCTCTGGCGTTTCCTATATCTACCATAAATGCATCTAGCCATGGGGCTTTTGTGTGTTTGGCTGAAAATAACCGAATTTATTTTATAAAACCGAACTAATAACAAAATCAATATGATAACTATAGCTCCGCAGCATAAGCATGAAGCAAAGGTTGGTTAACTAACCTTTGACGATTTCGTCAATAAAATCCGTAGTTTACAGCATTGAAAATGATAGCTACCATGTCATGTCTCTATTGTTTAGAGATAAAAAAAGCCTGCATAGGGCAGGCTTGGATTTCTATTGTAGGAGCGCCTATATGGACGCATTAATAGAGTTGATTAAGTCACTTGGGTATCTTTCGAATGAGATCCAAGCAATCTTAAAAATTTTGTTAGCACTTAAAAAACGCCTGTAAGTTGTAGCTTACAGAACGGTAAAGCTCAGTTAGGTTGTAGCCTTTCTAAGTTTTTTTGCGTTTTGCGTATGTGTGCATCGTATAACACCTAATTACGGTATTCAATTAGCGATGTTACCTGGATTAATTAGATTATTTTTGAATGCATCCCCCGAAGACAGCTAAACAGCTTTAAATAGCGGTTACAGTGTAATTAATCGGATAACAAAGGCGCTCAAAAGGCCAGATTAAAATGATGGACTAGATATTCGGGGAGGCCGCCTGTGAAGCTAGTGTCTAAGCTTAAATATTGTTTTTCCCGTTTCCTATATACCCTTATTTAATGCGGCTTGTAGACAGCCGCTTTATTTTCGCCCTACTATATAGGAAATGAAAGTTCCTATATGAAAACTATGAGCGAATCTGACTTTAAATGGATCTGGAAAGTTCCTGACTTACGCACCGTTAAGCAACCTGAAACTGTTACCCCTGACGAGTTTATTGATCTAGTCGAGCGCATCGATAATGAGCGACTTGATCCCTTGGTGTGTACTCGTAATCAGGCTATGTTGTGGATGACTTTCGGCGGCTCTGTTGCAAGTTCGCGTGCCAAAGTGACACAACGATGGTTCTGTCGCATCTTGAAGGTTCAGAAATAAACTTAACATAGAACTTGACGGTAAGGAATTTGGGCATGGTTCAAATTAAGTGAACACTTTTAAATTCCCGAAATACTCCAAAACCTATGTGGGGCAAATGGTCACAGCAGTTTTTCAGCTTCGGAAAGTGTTCACTAAAAATCGCTGATTTTGAACCATGCCGAGAAATTACATGATATTCATTCTCTAGTCTATATTTAAACGAATTGCTTGATGAGTAATGCTCTACACACGTTAACAGTCCCATGGTATGATTTTTTAGTTTCCCTAGGTCATCACATAAATGTATATTTAAGTCCTCATGTGGAAAATCTGGGATAGCAAGCTTCCCCAGAGCTTTACACACAATCAGCCTAGCCGACGGGTATGTTAACGGGAGGGTTGCGCTCCGCGCTCAATCAATTTTTCTTTGTTTTTCTGACAAGCGACAAGAAGAGATAATTTGGCTAAAAA
The DNA here is from genome assembly GCF_009377275.1 of Shewanella sp. YLB-07. Classification (NCBI taxonomy): domain Bacteria; kingdom Pseudomonadati; phylum Pseudomonadota; class Gammaproteobacteria; order Alteromonadales; family Shewanellaceae; genus Shewanella; species Shewanella sp. YLB-07. Next base: position 157,801 of record NZ_VOQB01000008.1, read on the forward strand.
CGGGGGGGGGGATTTACCATAAAAGAGATAGTGCGCATTTAATATCGTCCATATATAATCAATTTTTAATAAAAACATTAATGATTGCGGAAGAATAATGAAGAAGTTTATTTTTGCTGGGTTGATAGGGTTGATGTCGTTTGGGGCAAGCGCAGGAAGTAGGACTGGATTTATTGATATAAGTGATAACGGAATTCAACTTATATCATCTACAGCAGAAGAGTCTAGACTGTATGTTTACGATGTAGCCTTTGAAGGTGGAGATTGTGATGTTAAGACAACAGGTGTTTTATATTTCAGTACTTTTTTGGCAAAAGAAATGTATTCGATGCTGTTAACTGCAAAGGCAGCAGGAAAAAAAATAGAGCTAGTATCAAGTGAGTGCGTTTCTATTGGCGGTGCTAAATATCCTAGCATCTCCTCTATATATTGGAAGTAATTTAACATAACTCCCATTGGGCTTATACGTCTAATTTCATTTGCTGGCTCTGTTGCAAAGATTGCTTTTAGTCCGAAAGGCTCCGGTTATCTGGCTGATTATTAATAGTTTACCAGTGCATTGGTGATTAGACGGATCTCTCCAGCTATTCCTTGACCGGATAACCAGATATTGAACTGCCCTTTTTTAAACATGTGCATCACTTCAAATCCTTTGATAGTGGCATAAGCCGTCTTCATCGATTTGAATCCTCTCACAGGATTGATGAGCCTTTTCAATTTTCCATGATCGGCTTCTACCGCATTGTTCAGGTATTTAATTTGCCGGTGTTCAAGCGCTTCAGAACATTTGCCTTCTTTCTTTAATTCCGTAATGGCTACACCGTAGGAAGCGGCCTTGTCGGTATTGATGGCGGAGGGGCATTCCCAGCATTTGAGCCCTTTCAAAGCTTTACCCAGAAACCGTTTAGCCGCCTTAGCATTACGTCTGGACGATAAATAAAAGTCGACAGTATGACCTTGTTTATCGACAGCCCGATACAGATACACCCATTTGCCTTTCACTTTGATGTAGGTTTCATCGACCTTCCAGCTTAATCCTGCTTTGGGCTTCCAATACCACCTTAATCGTTTTTCTATTTCTGGCGCATAACGCTGAATCCAGCGATAAATGGTACTGTGGTCAACATTGATACCACGCTCACTGAGCATCTCTTCGAGCTCTCGATAGCTGATCCCGTATTTACAATACCAACGTACAGCCCAAATGATAATGTCATGGGAAAATTGTCGATACTTAAAGAGTGTCATGAGATAGCAGGCCTAAAACAAAAGAGGAGCTTAGCTGATTCGACGATCTTTGCAACAGAGCCCTCCTTTGAGCCTCCTTTGAGCGTTTGAAGTATATTGAGTCTATTCATCTTAATCTAGATTGTTATTCCTGGTCGCGTCTGGATTCGAGACTGGTGTTTTAACGTTATTGATCATTCTTACATGATAGTTTGAGTAGTTTCCTTTTTCTATTTCGCCAACAAACTGCTGCCTTGTCATATCTTTATTTTGACGGTTATCATGAAAATTGGTGTTCCGACCTGAAGCAGTCTCGTTGGTTACTTTAATTCGTTTGTTTCCCATATAAATTCCTTCTGTCAATGTTGTTTTAAGGTAAGGCTGTATAAGCCTGTAATCATTATACTGTAACTCTATACAGTGCGGCAGCTGGTGCGACCACGACCAATAAATAACCAGTCAAAAGAGGGGGGAGCGGTCTTTAGCCTTAAAATTACTAATCCTTTTTTCCTATATACCCTTATTTAATGCGGCTTGTAGACAGCCGCTTTATTTTCGCCCTACTATATAGGAAATGAAAGTTCCTATATGAAAACTATGAGCGAATCTGACTTTAAATGGATCTGGAAAGTTCCTGACTTACGCACCGTTAAGCAACCTGAAACTGTTACCCCTGACGAGTTTATTGATCTAGTCGAGCGCATCGATAATGAGCGATTTGATCCCTTGGTGTGTACTCGTAATCAGGCTATGTTGTGGATGACTTTCGGCTCATGCTTTAGAGCTGTTGAAGTTAGCCAATGGAAAGTAAAAGAAGCTCTGTACAAAAACGGGGAGCTTGTTCATTTAACGAGACTAAGAGCAGAGGCAACAAAGGGGAATTATCCCGCCATTGCGCCCGTGGTTATTGATGAACAGCGATCTTACGTTAACAAATGGCTGGGTTATCGGGTTAAGCATCGAATTAAACTCGGTGCTGATAAAGAGTTATATCGAGGTTTAGATCCAGAAAGCCATGTGTTTTTAAGTTTTCATCATGGAGTGTGGAAGCATTTTTCTTTGACCAGAAAAATAAGGAAAGGAAAGGAATATCATGTTGCTACAGCGGTACAGAACTTAATTACCAAACTTTACAAGGATTATGGGTTCTCTAACTCTAGTTCCCACACAGGCCGACATAGCATGGCTCGATTGGCTCAAAAACTTTTAAAGCGAAAAGATTTAGATGCAGATCCTGTAGTTCAGAATCTTTTGCATCATAGGAGCATAGATAGTCAACGAGACTACACGGATATCGATTTTGACCATATTAGAAAATGTAGTCGTCAGATGTTTCCTAAGCCTAAAAAGAGAGGGAGAAAGCCGAAAGAATGAAAAAATTTAAGTTTATTAATAAACAATCGCTTAAAGAGTTCAAAGCCTTGTCTGATAAAGTGCAAAAGCGGTTCGGTAACGATTTGAACGCGATAGCCCAAAACAAAGTCCCGTTCTCAAAATATAAGCACATACAAGACTCTGTTGGTATAGGGGCGGTTGAGCTGATCGAGAATGGCCGACCAGCATATCGGACTATATATGTGGCTAAATTTGATGATGTTGTTTACATACTTCATTCATTTACTAAGACTACAAACGGGGTTGATCGGCAAGCCATGAAAACAGCCAAAGCGCGTTATAAGTTAATGATGGCAGAGGTTGGAAAATAATTTATATCAGTGCTTGTATATATATCGGTATTGATATAATGTGCTTATATGTTGAACAATTAGGTAAATGATTATGTCTCTAGAATATGACAACATCTTTGAAGCAGTCGTTGAGGAAGGTTCAGAAGCCTCAGACTTACAAACACGCTCAGATTTAATGATTGCAGTGCGTGACATCATCACAGCAAAGAAATGGTCACAGGCTGAAGCTGCGGAGCAGATGGGGCTAACTCAACCGCGAGTTAGTGATCTAGTGAATGGCCGCATTGAGAAGTTCAGCATCGATAAGTTGATGAACTGCTTGTATCGCATTGGGTTTAGATTTAAACCGACATTTAGTAATGGTCAATTGTCGATGGATGTTCAAACCGTAGAAGTGGCATAGGACGAAACTTAATAGGTCAAGAACATGAGCATTAAACCAATTAAGACAGAGAGCGACAATAAGGCCGCTTTAGAGCGTATAGAGCAGCTTTGGGATGCACAGCCGAATACATCTGACCGTGATGAACTTGATGTATTGGTAACGTTAGTGCAAGCGTTTGAAGAACTTCACTACCCCATTGATGCGCCTAATCCTGTTCAAGCTATCCGTTTCAGAATGGAGCAAGCAGGATTAGAGGATGCCGACTTAGTACCTTATTTGGGGCAACGTAGCCGAGTGAGTGAGATTTTGAGCTACAAAAGACACCTTAGCTTAGGGATGATCAGAAAGCTTAATGAAGGGCTTAAAATCCCCTTAGAAGTTCTGATCCGTGATTATCAATTAGCGCGATAGGAAACTTAAATATGAAGCTTTGGCCTTTTACGACAGACGTAATAGATGAAATTAAACGGCTTGGTTTTAATCCTCCACGTATAGATTGTCATGATTCAGATGATGCCGAGGGATCAGATTTTATTTTTGGTTTAGTGACTCTAGAATTGAGTTTGTCAGAAGGTGAGTATATGGAAATAGACCAGGAACAAGGTCTATATTCTTACACATTTGGTACTCGTGGTTGTTGCGGTGGTGATCCTACTTATGATGGTGAAAACTACTTTGAACCAAGCAACGCAAAAGCTAAGGAATTAGCGTTAGCTTTTAAAGAGTATTTTGAATTTAAGTGATGGGAAGTTTGTAATGAAAGGAATCGACTTATTCGCTGGGGCGGGAGGGACTTCTACAGGGGTTAAATCGGCAATGCTGTTCCGCCGGTCATGGCAAAAATATTCACCCAAGCTGTACTTAAAGCAGCTTAATCAAATGATAGGAAATTTATGATTAAGTGGATAAAAGGCTTGTTTGGTGTAAGTGAAGCTAATTCAAATGTGCTCGATGCATCTCTGAAAGCTGTTGGTGAGCACTCTAGTTTGAATCACGCGCATAATGCAGAAATAACAGAAATAACAGAAATAAATCAAAGTCTATTAGAGTACTTTAGGGATTTAACTATAAAAGAGCATAGACCAAATATTATTTATCATGGTGGTCATCATGATCCCTCGGTTTCTGTTGAGGGTGCTCTTTGGTTTCACCTTGAAAAAGATAAAAACATAGCAGAATCTTATATGAACTGGGGAGATAGTGAAAACCCTAAGTTAAAAAAGACATTATTAATAGCGGAGCCTATTAAAACCCTAAAGCTCCTCGAATTTCCTGGCAATCACGTTGAGATACTTAGACAAATCTACAGAAAACCTTGGAATCATGCTCAACTTGCAAAAGATGTAACAGCAATTGGTGATCCAAGTGTACTAGGTTTTGACGGTTTTTTTCGTCCTAGATCTGACGAGTATTTTGTTATTAATGTTCAGGATAATTTAAAATTTATCAAAAATTCTGAATGAAGGGAATTTATGATTCGGGACCAAGGTGGCAGAATTAAAGACTGTGTAGTAGGTTGGGATGCTTATGAAAGCAGAGCTAAGTTCACTGACAATCCACATCATTACAGCACCAGTCGTCATAGAGAGTGGCAAGATGGGTGGCGCTGTGCTCAGAAAGAAAAATTGAAGCAATAGGAAGTTAAACTCAAACTTTTATTGAGCGATTATCGGGCTTTTCGTCTCCAGCTCCTCCTATCGCTAACTTGCGCCACCCGGGCAAGCAAGCTTGCCGTGGCCCTAAGTTCCAGATAGCCAATCCTTCCCGGCGGCGAGCGCAAATCAACATCAACAGCAAAGTACCAGGCACTGTCAGTCTCTTTGACGGCTTAAGTGTGCGTAAGCCTGCATTGTCCTTCGAGTGTCATTTATCTCCAGTGGTCATCTCATTTTTGCACTCGCTCTGCCTTCTTATCTGTCTCACCCCATAACCCGCCATGCAAGGGAAGCTTCGCCGCTACGCGCCCCTGCATGTCAGAACATGTGTTGAGTCCAGGAAGACAGGCGGAAACAAAAAACGATAACTTAACCCACTGGAGCTAACGCAATGACACACTCACTTCCTACGCAGCCAACTTCCACTAATGCCTTCATCGAGACTGCCAGCCACAAGACACAAGCAGGCTCCCCCAAATCCGATATCTCTAACAGCAAAAGAAAAACCAGAGCGAAGGGCAAGAAAAGCCATACCGATTTGTATCAGGAGATAACCGACCAAGTGATAGCCGCGCTTGAAAATGGGGTTAAGCCTTGGGTGTGTCCATGGGAAACGTCAAACGGGAGCAGTGGGTTGCCAGTTAATTTTGATACGCGTCACGCGTATAGCGGCATCAATGTGTTGTTGCTCTGGTGCGCGGCCAGTGCTAGCGGGTTTGCTTCCAGTAGTTGGTTGACGTTCAAGCAAGCGCTTGCACTGGGTGGTTGTGTGCGTAAGGGAGAGAAGGGCACGCGCATTATCTTTTACAAGATGCTGGAAAAAGAAAATCAGCAGGGCGAGAAAGAAAATATTCCAATGTTGAAGAGCTTCACGGTCTTTAATGTTGAGCAAATAGATGGGCTGAATATCGAGCCTGTGCCAGTGAATGATATTGAGGTTGTTAGCGGGTTTGAAGCGCTTGAACATGTCGAGCAGTTCTTTATCGATACGGGCGCCAATATTACCGAACAAGGCGAGAGCGCCTTTTTTAGACCGTCTACCGATGAAATCGTGTTACCGAGCCGTGAGCGTTTCACTAATGCCGCTGACTTTTACGCAACAGGTCTTCATGAGCTGGTCCACTGGTGTGGCGCTAAGCCCCGCCTGGACCGTCCAATGCGAAATAAATTTGGTTCTGAGGATTACGCTTTCGAGGAATTAATTGCCGAATTGGGATGCAGCTTTTTAATGGCTAGCTTAGGCGTGACGGGTGAGGTTCAACACGAATCTTATATCGCGTCATGGCTTAAAAGATTACACAACGACAAGCGATATATCTTTAAAGCGGCCAGTGCTGCCAGTAAAGCCCATCAATATTTAACCGAGCTTACCAACGCCGACAACAATGAACTGATAAATAAAGCGGCATAAATAAAAAAACCAGCAATAGATTGGTTTATTGCTGGGGAATATTCATACCAATAAAGACAGGATTAAAAATATGAATATATCTAACATAGATAACAATTCAATGGAACAATGTTATACGTCTAATGCGGGTCATTTTGATCTAGGTGTCTGTGTTGTCACTCAAGGTATTCATCAACTACAAAAGTCAGCGATTGATAGCGACAAAGATTTAAGGCTGTTTATCACTCGCCACTTAAATGGTGATTGGGGTGATACTCCGATAGAAGATAAAATATTAAATGATGAAGCCACTAAGAGGGGGGGGCCGAATAATGTCATCTTACTTTTTAACGATCAGGTGATTTGGATAATCACCGAAGCCGATAGAAGTGTCACCACCATTTTGTTACCCAGCGAATACTAATACATCTTACCGATGTAAACGCTCAAGCTAAACTGATATGATAAAGGTCACTTGTGGCCTTTATTTTTTGCGTCTATGAAAAAGCTGATATCACTAATGGCCATCACTTCATTAAACGTCAGCGCGTTTTGTTTTGATGAGGCTGGTCTTTATTATCATGTTAACCCCAAACTATTAACTGCTATTGCTAAAGTCGAAAGTGATTATCAATCCAACGTCATTAATATTAATAAAAACTCACAAGGTAAAACAATCAGCACCGATTATGGATTGATGCAAATAAACTCAACATGGTTTTCTCGTCTTGCTCAGTTCGGGATTAATAAAGATAACCTGTTATCGGATGCGTGCTACAACGTCCACATTGGTGCCTGGGTGTTGTCTCAAAACTTTTCGACCCATGGTTATAACTGGAATAGTGTTGGTGCCTACAATGCTGGATTTAGTGCCAAGACCCTCACGCGACGATTGACTTATATTCGAAAAATCAAAGCCGCGCTGGCTACCCTCAATCCGTCTACATACTCCTTACCGGAAACGTGATTTCAAACGCCAATCTGCAGGCTATCAGTTACTACTAAGCAAAAAATCGTCCAAATTGAAATATGAGCCATCAGTCATTGACGGGTTAATTTCACGAGGAGAAGAGGACCACACCCTTCATTGCGACTATTGATGTGGTTGAAGTGATTACGTATGCCAATTGATATCGATTTTTTTGTGTGTAGCGACACAATCACGTAAATATAAATTAATGAGACTTTGGTACGGAACCCCAGTCTCTTCTGCCATACTTTTAAAGTATGAAATGACATCTTCACCAAGACGTATAGTCACAGACTTTTTTAATTTACTCGCGTAAGGATTTGTACGTGAGTTCATTGCTGATAAATCATATTCCTCTTTCATAATGAATACCCTCGCTGATAGTTTCTGCTTTCGTTCTTGGTTGCTTTTCTCGCTGACATTATTCTTATCGTATTGCCACCGTCACGTTCACAGTGACAAACAAGTAATAAATTTGTCTCATTACTCATGCCAAGCATCAAAAAATACGGACTTAGCTTCATCAAAAGAAACACCGTGTTTTTGATATTTGTTGCAGCTTTGACTGCATTTCATTCGAATTTAATCGTATGTACACTGTATGTACGTGAGGCTGAATTGTCAAAGTGGCCATAACGGATCCTGTCGCATCTTGAAGGTTCAGGGATGATCTTTATACAGAACTAGATAGGCAGACGATTGACTTATATTAGAAAAATCAAAGCCGCGCTGGCAACCCTCAATCACTCTACATCCTCCTTCCCAAAAACGTGATTTCAAACGCCAATCTGCAGGCTATCTGTTCATACTAAGCAAAAAAATCGCCTAAATTGTAATAGTGAGCCATCAGTCATTGGGTGGTTAGTTTTACGTCGAGATGAGGACCACACCCCACGCAGAAATGACAGGTCATTTAAACGGCTAATTGTAAGGTTAACTTACTGATTTATATTTAATTAAAGTTCAAGATGATCAGTAAATAAATTTTAAAAAAACCGTTTGAAATCCCGGTAAAAGCGTACTGCACGTATATTGCTGGTCCAATATGATCGTATTAGATTGAGTTGCGGCCGGGGCTGGCGTTAAGCGTATTGCACGTATATTGCATTTTGAGGGTTATTGCAAGTTACTGTTTATTCATCGTTTGTTGTTTTGGTGCTTTGCCTGTGCAATACTCGAAAAACGCGCGCAATACCGGTGTATTGCTCTATTCTCATTGTTATTTCAACGGTGCAATACACCTATATTGGACGTTTGAGTGTAAGGGAGTGTCTTGTGATGGCTAGAAATAAAGTGATCCAGGTGGCTTGTGCCCCTGAGTTGTATTCAAACGTGGTGGATTACAAAAAAAGCAAAAATCTGACCAGTGATGCGGAAGCAATGAGGGAGTTAACGTTGTTTGCGTTGCGGCTTTTAGCGCACTCAGATAATGATGATGGGTTATCAACGCGTGAGTTAATGGAGACAATTCTTACTTATGTGGTGAAGAACCAGTACACCTCAAGCCTAGTTCATTATCAGACTTTCAATGAGAGAGGCGTTGATTTGAATAAGGCGAGTGCCAAGCATAAAGAAGTGATCGAAAAAGCTGAGTATAAGATTTCGCAAATATTGAATGGAGATAAATAGGGGCACAGTTGAGAGGCAATCTTTCATCTTCCTCAACAGTGTTGATTGTTGCGTGATCAACGTTAACATCACGTTCAGTTAGTCACTTTTCGATATTGTGATAAATCAGCTTATAAGCAACATACCATCGAACGGCCATCAGTATAGTGGCTGAAGGAAACTGTTTTTTGCGAAGCTTAAAAGCATAGAATGAATTCACATATCAAATAAAAAGCCTGCTTAGCATCACTGCAGGACTTGCCTATGTATGTTCTGCTTATCTAGTTATGTATGAAGAGCATGCCAGAACTTTCAAGATACGACTGAGCCATTTAAGACATAAAACCACTAAGCTGGGTCTATACCTGAGGGATCTCCACGAATTTAATAGCATGCCTGTGGATCCCTAATTAAGTCTTGCAGTGTCTTGATGGCTGTTCTCCAGTGAGGTTTTAGCAGCTTCGAAAGCCTATCCTTGTATGCCCTTAATCCAATAAATTGATTTGAGAGTTCGTTACGGTGCTTTATTGAATTAGCTTGGTATTGCCTGTGTTTGTCGGCTAAACCTAACAAATACAGGATGAATTGAGATAGGCTGGCTATGAGTAGTAATACCACTATATTGATGACGAAACTCTTTAGCTGAAGTTATCTAAGCATCAGGTGAAATGGAAAAGTCATTATTTGAACATTTATCGACGACCTGATAGGTTGAGTTAATCATAACGTTAAATCACAAGCGATGACCAAACAGGGAATGTTTGATGAGTAAAGTTCACGCCGATAAAAATCAAAATCACACTCAAGTTAATGCTAGTTTCACCCCTCGCAGTCCAAAACCAACTCTTTCGAGAGCGGTGATTAGTGATGGGCGTCCCGTGTCCCCAGCACAAATGGTATTATAAGATATCGCGAAGCTTGGTGAGGCCACACAATTCAATACAGAGCTGTATGCCAGTAGCTCACCAGAGGTGCCGCATGATAATCGTCCCAATGGCTTGCCTACGCAGTTACGTGGTGGAATAGAGGCTCTGTCAGATTTCGATATGGGGGATGTTACGGTTCATAAAGGATCCCGTAAACCTGCTTAATTAAATGCTCATGCCTATGCTCAAGGTAGTCAGATACATCTAGCTTCAGGTCAGGAGAAGCACTTACCCCATGAAGCTTGGCATGTTGTTCAGCAAAAGCAGGGGCGTGTAAAGCCTACCATTGAGCGCAATGGACTTGCGATTAATAATGACCAATCTCTTGAGGTTGAAGCTGACAAAATGGGCGAAAAAGCGTTAAGCTTTCAAGGTATTTCTGATAGAAAGCTACTGCTTACCGCCCCAGAAAGTCATGCCAGCGCACAAGCTAAGATGGAAACAATTCAGCTTGCGATGGCAAGCGATCTGATGATGAGTTCTCTATGGAATTTCTTCAAATCCCACTCGATTAATAGCGTGCTAAAGGCAGGCGACATCTATGTGCTCAATAAGATCCAATCCATCGATGATATGGAGAAAATCTATGCCGCGATGACCAACCTTCAGGCGCTACTGACAAACTTACTCAACATCTGGGATCTAGTGCCTGCTCCGGTACGCACCATTTTACTCTACCTCGCAGGTAAGGCTTTAGGGGCCCATGCAGCAAATCGCAGGGAGGCTTTGGTGGTAGGCTTAGAGCAAGATCCGTCTGAAAGCATTATCGCTTGGATTGTTAAAGCACTTGGGTTAGCTATTACAGCTTATACCAGTCCTGTGAGCTCAGCATCGTTGGTAAACAAAAGCGTTGTTTAATGAATCCTCAACATCTAGAGAAAGTTTTACTCGCTGGATTATATAGCTCGATTAAAGAATAAACACTCATGCGGTCGCCCTGGGAAAATTGTCGATATTTAAAGAGTTTCATGAGTGAGCAAAGCAAAAGAGGAGCTTAGCTGAATCGACGATCTTTGCAACAGAGCCTTATAAACTCAGTTATCGTGATATTGAGGCAATATTCGCTGAGCGTAATATCCATTTTGACCACTCAAGCCTGAACCACAGGGTTATCAAATATGCGCCGCAATAAAAATGCCTACTTAGATAACAATTCAAGGGGGCCCAAGCCCAAAAAAAGAGGAGGTTAGCTGAATCTACGATCTTTTCACCATAGCCCTACAGAGGGGTTTATTTGAAATATGCATATTAATCAATAATATAAGTTTGAAAATGTATATTTATGTACGCAGGTTTTATGGATTTCAGGGGTAGACAGGGAATCAGTAAATTATCCTACGCTAAGATGCTATATTTAAAACATACTTGTCATAATATACAATTCAGATGGATAAATAAAAAAGGATTGAATAATGAGTTTTTATTTAACAAATTACTTTATTGTTTTTTTAATATTATCAAGTTTTAGTTTTGAGGCATACGCCAAAAATAAAATTGATGCTCAGATACACGATATTCCTCCGTGGGGGTTTGTAAACGAAAAAACTGGAAATGTTGAAGGGATTTATATAGATATTATAAAAGAACTTCAAAAGAGAACGGATATTCAGTTTAATATTATGGCTATACCACTTAAACGAGTGACTAGATCTTTATCTACTGGTGAAACGGATTTTTCTATACTTTTCGAAAGGAATGATTTCAAAGATGTGGTTGTGAATTTAGGGCCTGTTATGAAAATGAACATTTATTTGATCAGAAAAGAGGGGGCACTAGACTATAATCGAATGTTGATAACTAGAGGAGAGGAGGAGATCGCCGATAAGATAATTGAATATTTAGATCTAAAGGGTATTGTTAAAGATTACACTCTTGATCACCCCACTAACATTCTTCTTTTGAAAAATAATAGAGCTGACCTAGCCATTTTGGTTGGAGATGATCTACTATCGGATGTTGACCATAAACTACCTGGATTCATTTGTGAGGTTATAGAGGTTAAATCTGCATTCGCTTTTATCCATGAAGAATCTAAATTCAATAAACCTGAAATTACGGATAAAATTATTAATACTCTTGATAATATGTGGAAAGATGGGTTTATAAAAAAAAACAATGCTAGAGCGTTCAATACCACTGCTAAATGTTTAATTAAGAATAGGATAGCTCCTGAATTATAGGGATTTAGTATTTTAATGTTCAGACTTTTTAAAATACTTCAGAACTGGTTCCAGCGAATGATGTTTAACGCAGGGCGAGAAGGTGAACAAGTTTTAGCCACTAAAATGGGGGGGGCTTTCAAATTTAATGATGTTGTGATCTTATACTCACTTTTGCTGAGATCCTATCATGAGCCTTCCGGTGTTTTTCAAGGTAGTTGGCACTCTATACTCAAATTTTAAGCGGCATTTCTTGCTTCTGTTTCAGGTTCTTTATCTGGGTTCAGTATCACTTAGCCGATAGCATCTCAGTTCCTGATACCATTAGGCCAGCGCGTGGGATTTCTAGCCCTCGCATCTTCCAGCACCAGCTTTCGTTTAGACAACACCTTCTTATCTTGCATCTTATGACGCACACCAGGTGACACAAAATCGAGCTTACTGTACTTATTGCTCGTTGTTGTACCAGTTGACAAATTCTTCCACCCACTCACGAGATTCTATTAAGCTTTTGAAGCCAGATCACCGGAGCACTTTCGGGCTAAGAGTAATCTTTGCAACAGAACCGTTTAAAACAAAAGAACATCTTAGCTGAATCGTCGATCTGTGCAACAAAGCCCGCAAAACCCATTTACGATAAAAATGCATCATAGAATATGTGAAATCAAACTGTTCATTTTAATATACTTAATTACACGGTCATTATTAAGACATAATTGAACATAAATAAACCAGATTTTATGACTCTAAATCTTGGTATACTCATTGTCTCCACTGACACAGTAATAAGAATTAAATCTATGCGTCATCTCTCTTTCAGCACTCTACTTCTCGCTCTAAGTCTTACTTGCCCTCAAGTCTTGCAAGCGAAAGAAAATAGTATGCAGCTCCTCGACCAAGCTGTGTGGGGGCTATATAATGAGTTCGCAACTCAAGTCTATTATTACTCTAGTTGGTATGATTTGAACGGTGACGGTATCGATGAAGCCGTGGTGCATCTTGTAAGTCCTGACGCTTGTGGTACTGGTGGTTGTAATATGTACGTCTATCAATGGGACAAACTCAGTTTACGTTATCAATTAATTTCAAAAACGGTAGGTACCAGCCAACCTATCTATGCTGCTAGCACGAAAACTAATGGTTGGAATGATTTAATCGCGCTCAGAAGCGGCGGCGGATACCCCCCCAGCTTTATGTTATTATCATTTGATTACAACAATACCCCATACCCCCTAAGCAACGGTCAGGCTTTGTCCTATCCTTACTCCCTAAGCAACGGTCAGGCTTTGTCCTACCCATTATCAAGTGAGATCGTTCAATCTTCAATTTTACTCATGGATTCAGTAGGTTTGTATACCAATGGAAGTAGAAAAATTACCCGCTGATACGCGAGTTAAAACATCGACAACGACGGTGAGTAGATGCATGAGGCCATTTTCAGTGTTCGCTTTTGAGTGAGGGATTGACTGGCCAGTCGCAACCTATTCTGGACAAGTCTAACTGGACACCTTACTTTGTCATTTTTCATAGTTGATCTGTAGTGTGCCACGACAAAGGGTATAGCGAACCTAAAATTCATGTTACCTTGATTGATAGCTGTCCAATGTCAGGTTGGCACTCAGGGCATTAAGTTCAGAGTTTTTTCTGAATTAAGGAGAATAGTGGTGAGGTCTTGTACTTACTTGGATCTGGCTTATTGTTTTTAACCGCTTCCCAATACGCAAACCCGACATTACCCTTTACACCAAGTTCATAATTCATTGCATCCCAAGCATCTTCTCTAAAGCTGTAAAAAGCCCAGTGTAATGCATTTCTATCAAACGCCGCAATCACGTCATTCAGATAGGCAGCACAATCATTCATTTTGCGCACACAACCAAATTCTCCTGCAACGAGACGATTCACAGGGATACCTCTAGATCTAGCCCATTCAACTGTCATGTTAAGGTAAGTATCTACGCGCGAACTATCCCACATTTCTTTTTTGTCTCCTGAAAATGGTACCACTCCTGGGTATCTATAGGGGGTCTTACGTTTCAAGTTTGGTGCGCTGGTTGCTGCATAAGGTTCGTACATATGGAAACTGTAAAGTACCTTGTCATCTTTCAGAGGATGATCCCAATAGCTAAAACTATCCGCAGCCGCATACCAACCGGCATCAACCATTATGGGAGTATGAGGATCAACTTCGCGTATAGCTGTAATGATCGTATTATAAAATTTGGCTAAATCGTAGCTAGAACCCTTAGCTTTTTTATACCAATTGCTCATGGTGGTGAGGTCTGAATGTTCTGGTAATCCATTCAGCTTTTCTGGTGCAGGTTCGTTCAGAATGTTATAGGCTGCAACATGAGGGTTATCCTTCAGTTCTGTTGCTAGTTCAAGCCAGAAAGCGATGGCAGGTTTCCAGTTTTCTTCGTTCTCAAACAAGCGGCCATCAAACCGATTGTCGTTATTTTGGGCCCAGCGGTACATAGGCAGAGAAAGAGGAGCTATAACCACTTTAAGACCTGATTCACCCGCGTTGTTAATTTCTTTTTTTAATTTAACAAGATCCTTTTGTATTATCCCGCGAAAATGATCTGCATCACCAATTAGAAAGTCTCTGTGTTCAGATTCCCATTTACCATAAGCAATACGAACCCAAGATGCATTATATCCAGAAAGATCCAGATAAAGAGAAGAACTAGCTGGCATACGGTTGAAAACATTCCCACCATGCTGAGGGGAGTTCCAGAATTCGATAAGATTGGCTGCATTAGCAGATTGAGAAAATAATGCTATTGTTGTCAATATTGCAATGAGTTTTATTTTCATTTTGTTTTACGTATAAATGATTAAAATAGCTTTATATAATAGTTAAAAATATTATTCACCACAACTCCAATTTATATTACCCTGAGAAGGTTATTCTGACCCTTTAACTTATGTTGAGTTATCCCAATCGGTATGATCATCTGGTCAGATTTATCCATGAACGTTTACACAGATTCTTTACCCTATCGATGTCACTAATAAAGCTATTTCATGCTTGTGAGCATGACTCGACAATATCCTAATCATTGGTAAAATACCATTTTTTAGCTAAATGACGTTGTCTCATCCAGCCCCAAACTTGTTCAATCGGGTTGAGTTCTGGTGACTAGGGAGGGAGCTTGATCATCGTCAGATTATCAAACTCATCATCTAGATCCTGAGTATGCCAACCTGCACCGTCTATGATCACGACAGCGCGACGATCTGGAAGGGTCCTTAAGAGACCAGTTAGGTGTTGTTGCATTATCCCTTTGTCCACCTATGAAGTGATGAGTGCCTCTGCATTACCATTAGCCGGACATACAGCGCCGAAAACATTGGCATATTCAAACTGTTGTTGCCGAACCACTCTTGGACGACTTCCTTTTTGCCCATAAACGTGTCGTTGTATTTTTATTGGCTATCTAAGCTTCATCCTGAAACCAGACATTGACTTGAGATAGAGCAATATGGCTAGGGATGTTAAGGATCGTTTCCAAGCGGAATTTTGGGCTACTAACGATTGTTTTGGGTGCTTTGAGCGACTCGTTGTCCATGAGTTACCAAGCCTTTTTAATATTCTATAGATGCTTGATAACTCATAACTCATAACTCATAACTCATAACTCATAACTCATAACAAATGCCAAAATACTCAAAAATATATTCATTAATATTATAACCAGATAACCTCCCTCCTGTGTCTTAGAGGCAACGTGCTTCAATAAATGTTGAAAGTTACCTAGATTGAGCAACACTCAAGGCTAGAGGTTGACCAAGCCTTGCTCCAAGAAATCACTCATCCACTTATTTACACTGGTACGACTCACCTTATGTATATTGGTTATCATCAGAGCGATGATGACCTTCACTGAAGTCCACCAAGGTTAAAGACGGATCCGCTTTTGTGCATTTTTCTCTCAGCGTACCAGGCATCGAAAATCAGTCGTTTTAAGCTTTCCCATAGGCAGCTATCGCTAGATATTAGCTCATATCTTTATACCGATTGGTATTAGTAGGTAAAGCGCTGGCAGGTGTAAAGGCAATGAACAAAGTCATAAAATTAGTGATACCAGTTAGGAAACTGGCTAGGCTAGCTAACATGCATTGAAGTTGCTACGTCTATAGCGAGGATTTGATCAACAACGCCTCGATAATCTGCCAATGATATTGCGCAACTTAATAACATCATTTTGCAGCAGCAAAGCAAACTGGAGCAGTTAGAAAAACAATTTCGTTTAGCTAAAACAAAACCATTTGGGAAAAGTGCCGAATAGCATGTGGGTAAAGCTAGTTGTTCAACAAGCCTTAAGTTGAAACCGTGGTTGTTTAGATCCGAGATAAAACCCTAGATAACCAAGGACGGTAGTAGTCAAGTAATATTGGGCACTACATTCTGGAACCTACCGCACGACGATCTTGCTTTAGCATTACTGATGGCGTCTCCGCAATGGCTAAGCTGTCATTGTGTTAGCCCTTTATCGATATAAATTCGTTCAGGAGAAACGCCTATACTAACTTATAAATGTCAGAATTAACTATACAACAAACTTTTCTACTTCGAGTTTCAGTTTCTTTTCAATGAATTCAGTAAAAATACGCACTCTAGCTGAAACCAATCTCCCTGGAGGACGTACAGCCCATACATTCCATTCAGGTTTTACCGTGTGATCATTCAAAATAGAGACCAAAGTGTTAGATGATAGATGCTCGAATAGATCCCATTTTGATTTTAAAGCTATTCCTCCACCATTGATTGCATGCTGCGTGATTGCTTCTCCATAGTTTGTTGAAAAATTACCTTTAACTCGTGTCTCAACTTTTATTCCATTGGGGTTTTCTAACTCCCAAACATTGTTGCTTTCTAAAATAATGCAATTATGCTTTTTCAGATCATTCGAACATAATGGCGTACCATATTTAGCTAAATACTCAGGAGATGCTACAAGCATACGAGTATTGCTTGCTATTTTTCTAGCCATTAAAGTTGATGGTTCAAGTTCTCCTATTCTAAAAGCAAGATCAAATCCATTTTTAACAATATCAAATATGCTATCATTTAACTCGAGGTTAATTATGACTTCGGGGTAAGAATTTAAAAATTCCGCGATGTAAGGAGTAATATATTTACGACCAAAAGAAACAGATGCTGCAACTCTAATCACTCCTTTAATCGTACTTTTTGCAGCCTGTAAATCAGTAATAGCCTCGTCGATACTCTCTAATATTTTCTTTGAATGAATAAGGAATAACTCTCCATCTGTAGAGAGTGATACTGTCCGTGTGGTTCTATTCAACAATTTAGTACCAAGAGCTTTTTCTAGCTCTTGTATCCGTTGTGAAGATGCTGTAGCTGAATAACCAAACTCTTTTCCGGCCTTAGCAATTGCCCTTGTCGAAGCAATGCGTACAAATAATTCAATAGATTTTATATCAATAACCATTATCCCATCTCCCCAAATAGTGTTTATAAATAAAACTGATTATCTTCATTTTCTAAAAGTATATAATAACAAAAAAAGACTGAGATACATTTTATTTTTACACTATTAAAAAATAGATAACACTAGGAATTATAATGAAAAAAATGCTTAAACCGTTACTTGCATTACTTACTGTAATTATTTTTATGTCAACGTCTAGCGCAGATGATATACCTTTTGCTAAAATTGTCACATCTTTTGACGAACGTCCAGGGAACCTATCAATTACACCAGATGGACGTATAATAATGAGTTTCCATCCCTTAGGACACCCCTCTACAAAACTAGTTGAAATTGATGCTATTGGAGAGATCCACCCTTATCCATCAAAACTGATAGCTTCTGGTATCGACTCTAAGTTAAAGGCCCCTTTATCAATTCGCACTGATGATGCAGGTATTGCTTGGATCCTTGATTTAGGTTCTAAACGTCTCATTGGTTGGGATACGATAAAAAACAATGAAGTCAAAAATTTTGTTATTTCAGATAAAGTATTAACTTCAAAAAGCTTTCTTCAAGATTTCGCTTTAGATCAAAAACGTCATCGAGTAATTATTGCGGATATGACACAAAGTGATTTGAAAAGCTCTCCTACACCCGCATTTATAACAATAGATCTCAAAACAGGTGCAATGAAAAGAATCGCACAAAATCATGCTTCAATGATGCCAGATATGAAGGGAGGTTTTGCACTTAACCCTATAACAATAGACCCTAACTATGAGTGGGTTTATTTTGGCGCTATGCATGGGAAAACATTGTATAGAGTACCTGCAGCGAGTTTTGATGGGTCTAGCTCGAAAGTAGAATATACGATTGAACGATATGCTCCAAAGCCCTTTTCAGATGGGATTACAGTTGATGGTTCAGGAAATGTTTATATTAATGATATTGAAATGATGGCGATTGGTGTTACTAACTTAAGTGGTTATCACGCAATAGCTAAATTACCCATGGGGCAATCATGGCCGGATGGGATCTCATTTGGTCCTGACGGATATGTTTATTCTACGACTAATCAATTAGATAGATTTTCGGCTCTTAATGGAGGGAAAGAAGAAGGTAGTGGGACTTATGATCTTATTCGAGTTAAAGCATTAGCTGATGGAAAAACAGGAAGGTAAATTTAAGTGTTAAGTCTCTAACAATAGCGAGTTTAAACAGAACATTAATACCGCCCCTATTATTGATGTTCTACTTTCAAGTCATACAACAATAATATGACGATAATGAGTTCCAGAGGCTGATCTTAATATGCTCTTTGAAATAACTTTAATCTAGTCTAATGGCTCTGGACACCTTGATTGTGGATAATACGATAATCAATCGAGGTGAACATGAATACAAAACGTCAGTATTGAACTTATACCAAAGAATTCAAAGAAGAAGCCATCGGCTTAATCACTGAGCAGGGCTACACAGTCCCACAAGCCGCAGATGCGCAAGGAGTCGTCAAACCTGCTTTATACCTGGAAACAGAAGGCTGAAGAGCTAGAGACCTCAACCGTTAGTCCAGATGAAAAAGCAGAGTTATTAGCACTTCGAAAAGAGGTAAAGCTGCTGCGGGTGGAGAAAGAAATTTTAAAAATACCCAAGGGGCACGCCGAGGCCAGTGCCTTCTTCGCGAGAGAAATGAAGTAAAGTTTCAGTTTATTCGAGAGCATTACCCTCGATTCCCGATAAAAATGCTTTGTAATGTTCTGCAAGTGAGTCGCAGTGCATTTTATGATTGGTTAGCCAGGCCCGCTAAAATTATTAGCGAACGAGACCTTGATTTATACCGAACGGCAAAACGTGTTTTTAAGCGTAGTCGAAGCAGTTTAGGTTCTCGTCAGTTAGCCAAGAAACTCCGCCTAGAAGGCTTCAGTATCGGTCGTTACCGCACTCGTAGCCTCATGCGAAAGCTCGGCCTAGTGGTCAGCCAGCGTCAAGCTTACAAGGTAACGACGAAGCGTAAACACAGTGATAGCGTTGCAGATAACCAGCTGAATCAGCAATTTAATCCTACGCAGGCTAATCAGGTTTGGGCTGGTGATGTGACCTATTAAGGACGCATCAAGGCTGGATGTACCTAGCTATTGTGATGGACTTACATTCCAGACGGATAGTGGGTTAGGCAATATCAAAACGCATGATCGTAAGCTTAGTTGAGCGGGCATTACAAATGGCACTAACGCTGCGAAAGCCAGCAAGAGGTGTCATGTTTCATAGTGACAGAGGCTCACAATACACCAGTAAGCAGTTTCAAAAGCTGTTAAGGAAGCATGGAATAGTTGCTTCTATGAGCAGTGTAGGAGCCTGTTTAGACAACGCTGTTGTTGAACGTTTCTTTGGAAGCTTGAAGCATGAATGGCTGTTAAAGGTGGTCCATTTAACACGAGAATCGATGAAGCTAGATGTTGAAGAATATATCCGGTATTACAACCACGAACGGCTGCATACTACGCTCGGGGATTTAACACCGATCAGCTATGAGAAATTACAAAGTGAGGTGTCCGGTTGGACTTGACCACAATACTTGTTATTAAAGAAGATTAAGCGAAAGAGAACATGCACTCATAAATCTCTGTTTAATCAAAATATACACAAAAATATCATGCAGAAATAATAGCTAAAACATAAAGTTATCCCAAAAAAATGAAGGGAATAGACACTGATTTGGTTAATAAAGAACTTAAAAAGAAACTCAATGACAATCACTCTGATGCAGCATTAGCAATTGAGCACCATCACCGGGAAGAAAACTTTAAAATGCATTACCTGAATAACGTCTAAGTTTTGAGAAAATGATGGTAGGTAATTAATTCATCAATTAATCATATTAAATACTAAAAATCATGAGTTTAGTGTAACAGAACAGAGTTGAGATACAGATCCTTTTTTGGTTGTTTTATGTCAACTTCTTACTCTGAGAGGATTTTTTAGTTCAATCGATTGCTCACCAAGTAAAGTCTTTACAGGAATAAAATACTGAAGTAGACTTTAAGTCCAAAAGTAGACTTAAAGTACATAAAAATGATCGCTCTAATTAGCAAAGCCATATCAAAATTAATACCAGGTCAAGTGGAAGTCATAGTACATGATTTAACCAAGGGACGTATAGTGCATATTGAAGGTGCTTTTTCCAACAGGCAAATTGGAGATGAATCGTTAATAAATGAGGATGAACTCATTTTAATACGCAACCAAGGAAATATTGTTGGCCCTTATGAAAAAATCGATGTCAATAAGGGGAAAATTACCTCTGTATCTGTGCTAATTGAAGATAGGAATTATGGCGACTTTATGCTGTGTATAAATATGAATGTACAACCCATTATTAATGCTATGACAGAGCTTACAAGCTTGATTAACATTGTTAATCCTGCCGAAAAAAATAACTCCCTAATTAAAAATGATTGGAGAGAATCAATTAACAATATTATTTATAAAAAATTAAATGACATCGGTGTTTCTTTAACATCAGCTAAAAAAGGACATCGGCAAAGCCTTCTTAACGAGCTCAATAACTCAGGTTTTTTACAAAATAAAGGTGCGCCAGAATATGTAATGAAAACATTAGGCATTTCTAAAGCCACTTATTATAACTTGCTTAAAAACATATAGTAACTGCACATTTCATAGGTAGAGTAAAACAAATGAAAATAGAAGATTTTAAGTTAGAAAAGTATTTTGCTAAATATGAGTTTAACACCCAGTATTTACTTTCCATTTCAGATTGTGATGGTTATTCATTAAAATATGTTTTAGATAAAGCTTCTGATGATGAGATAAGCCTATGGGAAAACTTAACTTTAGGTTATACAGAGGCACCGGGAAGTCTGTTGTTACGAAAAGCTATTTGCCAATATTATAAAGGTATTGATGAAGGTAATGTACTTGTCGCATCCCCTGGTGAACTTAATTTTTCATTTATGAATGTATTACTGGATTCCCATGACCACGTTATTGTTGTATCACCATGTTATCAATCTTTATATGAAGTAGCACAATCAATTGGTTGTGCTACTTCATATTGGCACCCTAATTCGTACTCTGGTAATTTTGATGTCAGTGATTTAGTGAAATTAATAAAGTTCAACACGAAATTAATTGTAATAAACTTCCCTCATAACCCAACAGGGGCTTACTTAACAAGAAGAGAGTTGAATAAAATTGTTGACATTGCCAGAGAGCAAGGTATCTATATTTTTTCCGATGAAATGTATCATAAGCTAATCATTGCCGATGTAGAAGAGTTGCCACCTATAAGTGATATTTACGAGAAAGGTATTAGCCTGTGGGGTACATCGAAAACTTTTGCTTTAGCGGGACTACGTATTGGCTGGATTGTCTCACGAGACAAAATATTATTAGAAAAAATATTGGCATTTAAAGACTATCTCAGCATTTGTAATAGCGCGACGAGTGAGGTGCTGGCTTTAATTGCACTAAATAACTTTGATAAGTTTGTTCCTTATAATATTAACAAAATAAAAAACAATATTGCTCTTTTTAAAAATTGCTGTGCTCGACATCATGACATACTTACTTTTATAGAGCCTAAAGCCGGATCTACTGCAGTAGTACAATTAAATATCAACGAGACATCCCTTGAGTTTAGTGAAAAACTAATTGAACAAGAAGGTGTTATGACAGTCCCTGCTGAAATTTTTGGGTTTAAAGGTAAGAATATTAGAGTAGGCTTCGGACGAGATAACTTTCCAGAGGCGATTGAAAGGTTTGAACATTTTTTAATTAAGTATAAATAAAAATAAACATGTCAGTTGATATGTAAAGTTATTTAAATGAGCAATGTATACTTAATGGGATACTTGCTTATTAAACACTTTGCTTATTGAGTTAGAGCACTGTTTAAACATAACCTTAGTTAAGCAATACTGTAATACTTGATGTGGCTAACATCCATCATTACACACTATTAAAATAAACTTTAAAACAGATATTAAAGTATAGCTTCAATTTTTTCACACCTTCTACATTAGGGTTTTTATGAATAAGTATTATTTATCAACTATTGGCGCTTTATTGTTCTCAAATAGTGCACTTTCTATAGAAAGTAACAAACTTGTATCTTTCGTGGAGTACCCATCTCTGGTCACTAATGGGCATTGCATGGGTAATATCATTGGGAATGATTGGGTGATGATTGGAATAGGTTGCTCAGGAAGCCATGTTGACATCATTCGGTCGGAGAATAGTATAACATATAAAGATAGAATAGATGTACTCCAAGAGGTCCGTTCACCAACTGGCCGTATAGTCTTGTGGCATTTAGAGACCCCCCCCCAGATAGACAAAATTTTATTATTATCTGATGAGTTTATTTCCAATGATACAAACCTACGATTTGATAGTTTTTGGTTTGAACAAACTGGGATGATGTTAAACAAACTAGAACTTAAGGAGGAGGATGGTAAATCAAGTCATGATGTTTTAGCTTTAAAGCCCACTACAAGTGCAGCTATAGACGTTGCTTATGGAGCACCAGTAGTTAATCGTAAAGATAACAAGGTTGTCGCTATGTCGGCTCAAGACAAACTTCGCCCTAGAGCTAATTGGCGTATTAGCTATTTCGCTGAACATATTTTACAAACAGTCAATGCATGGCATCATCAAACCATAGGCTCTTTAGATGCTGGTCAACACATGACTATTGAAGTTCAATCATTACACGTTAACTCTGTTGTCGACAATTCAATATCGAGCGGTGATATCAATATTGATACTAATAACAGTACTTGCATGATAGGCCTGGTAGAACCGTTTGCTGTTTGTACATACACTGTTTCTAGTCAGAATGGTTTTGAAGGTGAATTAATACTTGGCGAAAACCAAATAATAACATTCAACAAAGGAAAGTTTAGCCTTCCCCCTGAAGACCCTGTTACTCCTGAAGACCCCGTTACTCCTGAAGAACCCGTTACTCCTGAAGAACCCGTTACTCCTGAAGAACCCGTTACTCCTGAAGAACCCGTTACTCCTGAAGAACCCGTTACTCCTGAAGAACCCGTTACTCCTCAAAGCAGCGGTGGTTCATTAGGCTTTTTAGGATTTTTAGGATTAGTATTGACAGTCAGGATGCGAAAGTACAGGTTAAAAGATGATTAACTAAAATTTTGGTACTATCTACTGTAGAGCTATTCGTATTATAGAGATTTATTTTACAAGAGTCTTAGGTAGGGAGATTTAATTTTAACGATAGTATATTAATGTAATACATGGGGGCTTTATGTTATTTAAATTATTTTTCACATTGGGGGCTTTTTTTTTAATCCAAGGTTGTACTAGTTTACAAACTCTTCAATCTGAAACTTGGACCAAAGCCGAGTCAAACAACTTTACTTTATATAGTAAGCAGGGTGAAGTTGTGAATAGGTTTGTTTTAGAGCGATTAGAGATGTTTAGTCAACTAATCAATAACTCCAATTTACACTATGGCTTTAATAGATTTCCAACTGATATTTATATGATGAACCAAGAAGAGGGTAAACTATTTGGAATTTCAAGAAATATCAGTGGGTACTTTGATAATAGATTAAATAAGAATATTATTTATCTCCGGTATGATCGCGAAATAGAAAAAATGTTGAGTACCATCTTCCATGAGTATGTACATAATGTGCATGCTGAAATGCAATTAAGTCTCCCTCGATGGCTTGAGGAAGGAACAGCTGAATACTTAAGTGGCGTAGAAATTAGCGATAACACATTAACCTTAGGTGCAGTTCAACACAATCGCTGGAATTGGTTGAGAGATCATCGCTGGTTGCCCGCAAGTAAAATTATCAACCCTGATTTTTTTAGCGATTTTGATGGTGACAATATATCTATGTTTTATGCCCAATCTTGGTTTCTTGTTTTTTACTTAAACAATCGTCCGTTACCAGATGGAATTGATTATTCTATACAATTGAAATCTTACCTTAATCATCTCAAAAACGGAAAAGGAAATGTTTTAGCCTTTGAAGAGGCTTTTGGTTTAAAAATAAGTCAAGTTAATAACACTCTTGTATCATATAGAGAGCATGGGAAGTTTAACAAGAAGATTATAAATACAAAAAATATTTTAGAAACTATACATATTAAAAGCAGTGTACTTAGCCCAGGAGAAACAAATATAATACTAGCTGAGTTTTCCGTTTCGCGTAAAGAAACTAGTAACGCCTTATTTTTCTTTGAAAAAGCAACTAACCTCCTCATTCAAAAAGACACGGCTTTGGTTGGAAAAGCTAAAGCTTATATCTTTGATAATCAGTTAGATAAAGCTAAAGTTTTGTTGAATTTTGTTGAAGATAGTAGGCAAAGCAAAAAATCAGAATTTTACTTAACGAAAGCATTATATAACCAAGCTCTTGCGAAGCAAGAAAAGTCAAAGAGTAGGAAGATAAATTTAGTTGAAAGGGCGCTAGTAAACTTGGATAAAGCATGGAAGTTAGATAAAGGAAATTCGAGCATTTATTATTACTATGGCCTAATTGAAATTACTTATGGAATAGAAATAGAAAAAGCAGCTCGTATGATTGAAGAAGCTATTTACTATAACCCTGCCAATATTCAATTGAAATTAATGCTTGTTAAAGTGAAAATACTCACAGGAGATGAGCAAACAGATAAGTACACACGTAATTTATTAGCTGATTTAAATTCAGAGTATCATTTGTACGCTGTTGACTTATTAATAAAGCTAACAAATTTCACATCTGACTATCACGATTATATCGATAGACAACAATATAAGAGTTGGGCTGTTTCATCGAATGGTACTTATGGTTATGCTTATGGGAAATCTAATCAGAATGAAGCCGACGAGGCTGCAGTACTTATTTGTATGGTATATAGCAAGGAGGGGGGCTGCCAGGTGATTGACCGAGGAAAGGAGAGTTCAGATGTCTTTAATGAGTGGTTTAAACTACAAGTGCTAAATATTGATAATGACAATCTTCGTTCATAGAGTTCTTGGATAACATATTATTAGTAAATATATGCAGGATCCTGTAAATAATGTGGTGTAACTACCTTTCAATCAGAGCAACTATATGAGTTATTAACGATTCTGTTGCTCTGATTACTCTTAGCGCGAAATTGCTCCGGAGATCTGGCTGATTATTAATAGTGTTCTGTGGCGTTGTTGATCAAATCCTTGCTATAGACGCAGTGACTTCAAGGGGGTGAGCTAACTAGGCAGTCTGTTTCCTAACTGGCATTCCTAGTCCTATGACTTTGTTCATTGCCTTTACACCTGCCAGAGCTTCACCTACTTGAGCATTATAATCTCGTAGGCTAAGTTTAGGACTAATCAGATGCTTATATCGGTACATCGCTGTTTCAGATAGTGACCGTAAGTGGTAATCATTATCCTTCTTCCATTGCGCTAATTCATTATTATTGAGGGCTTTCACGGCCTCATTCCTAGGATGCCCATCCTCCCCAAATCCAGCACTGCTTCTTGGTGGGATAGTGGGTTTGCAACCTTTACGCTTAAGTTGTTCGTGATTCTAAAATAATTGATCTGGAGTTCTAGCCGGATAACGTTTTAGTATTTGTGTGTTGCGCTGTTTGCATGGCACAAACCGCTTGTTGGACTTGGCCGATGCCTAGTCCAAGTTAATTGGTATGCTTTATGCTATAGGGATTTGCTTTTTTTGATGTTGGCTCTGGGCTGTAGAGCTGTTTTGAACAAATAATCTTGCGTGGTTTCTACGTATTTCATTGAAATTCCTTTGTCATCGTTGTGTTCCTTCACATTTTTTTAAGTCTAGCGGATCCAATGTGAGTTATACACTCATTTTAAGCCTCATTTTAAGCCTCATTTGGCTCCGCGCAGCGGCTTAGTTCAACAGACAGAAAATAGAGCGGAGATGGATGTAGATATGATTTTTGATAGTTGGGATACGCCTTTCAATGAAGGAACATTATTTCTTGTTAGTGCGGTATGGGGAGGAGATGAGTGTCAATTACCCCGATGGTAAAAGCTATCCCTCCAGATGCCGACGGGCTCGAGGGCGATAGTAACTGTTACTCTATTTCACCTTGAAACTGAATCGGTGTATGAGTTGAGATTTACATCTGCCTCGGCATTTAGGGGGGGGGATGAAGGAGGCTTACTTCATATCTGGAGTGAAACACAGACAAGTAGGGGCATGGCTGGAGTAAAGAGAGTCCGGTGGCTTGTGCTATGGGCAGTGATAATGGCTTCTCATTTTTATAGCCACAGATAACGATTGTGTCAAAGTAATGTGTCAAAGTAATGTGTCAACATCCTCCCGAGATTATTTTCATGCAAAATATGCAGCCAAATGTTCACTAATTAAGCCTTGATACTTGTATGGACTTAATGTTTAATAACAGCACTTTATTGAATACTGGCCCCCCTAATGCAGGGTGTTCATCTATTTGGTTGGTGATAAACAATAATATCAACTGAAAAGTCACAGTTAAGGCTGCGGTCAAAGCCGTTATATTTTCCAGTTCTATTAAGCGTTAAATATATAAGGACGTTATAAAATGAGTATGAAATTGGTTGCCTTGTTGCTTTTGGTGATGAGCGGTAATGTTATGGCAAGTCAAACATATGATTTAACTGCCACTGTGAAACATAATAATAAAATACTGACTAGCCCAAAACTCAAACTTGTTGAAGGGCATTGGGAGCAAACAAAAAATGATAGTTGTACCTATTCAAGTCGAGTGACAGCGCAACCAGATCACACACTTTTTGTTGAAAATGAAATTTTTTGTGGTGATGCTTTTTTTCAACCTAGTTTTACCTTATACCCTGAGGGGGGCGAGGCAGCACTAGAAGTCGGAGTGCCAGATAACTTATGGAACTTCGCAGTTTCTTTATTGGTTCAGGATTAGTTGATAAGGATATCTTTTAACGGAGAAGGAAATGCGACGCTCAGCCGCGGCCTTCAAGAGGTATAGTAATGATGAAGTTCAATCATTTAGGTATTCCGACAAATGAATGGTTCGAAGGCGAGATAGACTTACCTCATCTAAAAATGACGGTATCAGACCACGAGAATAATCCATTCGGGATTCAATGGATGCGTTTTTGGGAAGACGCCCCATATCCAGAGTTGGTAAAAACAGTTCCTCATGTTGCCTTTGAAGTTGAAAACTTAACAAAAGAACTTGAAGGTAAAAAGGTTATCATAGAACCAAACACACCAAGCGAACGCTTAACGGTAGCATTTATCGAAGTTAATGGTGCTCCTGTTGAACTAATGGAATATCGTAAAATATAGCACTCCTCGATGAGTATCGACCGTCTTTGCCCTGTTTTCACTTGCCCCCTTATGCTGGTCCTGTCGAAAAGTTGACGAAACGGTCTAAAGTGTTGAGTGTTGAAGATGTTCAAATAGTCATTTGGAGCATCCACTGCATGACACTAACTTCTCTGGGCGACATTACCCCGTCCGCCAGATGAAATGCAACCCTAAAGGAACTCTTTGATTTATAATCACTAGAGCATATTTATGGCTCTGTTGCAAAGAGCGCCTATTCAGCGAAGCTCCTCTTTTGTTTTTACTTGGCTCGCTCATGATACTCTTTAAGTAGCGACAATTTTCCTATGGCGTTATCATTTTGGCGGTACGTTGGTCAGGGCAAGAGCAAGAGCAAGAAACATCACTTGCCAAATATGACTCTTTCAAGATAGTCAGTATTACGACTCGCCTTCATTTGTTTCGCTCTGTTCCCCTTCTTAAAGATATCTTCTGACTGGAGTTGATTCATTGTAACATGTCTGACTCCTGCCATTATTTCCGGCGCACCATCACGACGGATCCGACAATCATCTTCTTTCATGCCTACATCAAGTTTCCAATGTAATCCATTTTCGATCCCCCCAATGCTCTCGCGCACTACACGCCAGTTCTTCAGCCGTTAGCACCGCTGAATCTATGTTACCTCTGAAGTTTAACTAATTGGATTATTTACCTTTTCTTTCTGATAAGAAATGATAAGTCCAACGGTGGTTAACTGTGGCCATTCTGCTGATATAGGGATCAAACTCATGTCATTTGAAATAATACAACATGTAGTGGCATAGTTAATTTGGCCACCTAGTTAGAACTTCTCATCTAATTCATTAATTTTCTGAAATACACACTGCTCATCGTATCTCATAATAGACGTCCGATTATTGCCTCATCTTTAGCAAGGAGCCTGACAATACATGAGCGAGTACCGATAAGGAGGGCTGACTCTCCTTATTTCGTCTTATTGAGTTTTTTCTCCAAGTTTACACTCCGGTGGTTCTTTGTCTGAAGTGATGCCTTTTATGGTGTTTTGTTGGCTGTTCATTGCCAGGTGTCGGTCATGTTCATCTGATTGCCTCAGGTATTGGTTAACCTCTAATTTCTCCATGGATTGGTCGTGTTTGTGGCTGTTATTCATCATGTCATTGCACAGTGCGTTAATGGAACTCGATAGGTAACGTGCTTTGACGGTGATGTTATCCACGGTTTCATTGACCAGTTGTCTTGTGGTGTCGGTTTTGTTGAGTCCAGTCGGTATCGTGTTGGGCTCTATCACCGTGGCCTGCTTGCCGTCGCTTGCCAGTTTGTGGGTGATCTCTTCTGCAAGCTTGCCTGTCTCTTTGGTGGTGTCCAGCACCACGATCACGTTATCCCTTAATGTGCTTGTTTTGCATGATTTAGCGTCATGGTTATTGTTAAGCGCAATAATGTCGGCGCCGTTTTTATTGTCGGCGTGGATAGACAGGGCGTTCTCAATCCCCACGGCCACGATGCTGTAGTCGGTGTTATTACCCAGGTAGATGATGGTGCGATTGCCTGATTTTGAACCGAGTATGCGCTTGTTTATTTTAAGCTGTGCTTTGTTACCGGTGTCTTTATCCAGATAAGTGATCTCAACCGCCTTGGTTTCATCTTTCTCATTGGTGATGTTGGCGATCAACGCCGGATAGGTTTTCCGGGTTTCAGATGAAAATACCGCGGGGTGAAAACGCAAATTGTCGTGCTGATTAATCGTGATCCCTTGCTGGTGTAAATACGCTTGCGCTAGGGTGTTATTGAGCGGTTTGGCTTCATGGAAATACTGGTTCGCTCTGGCTTCCAATTGGCTTTGTTTGATGGAAAGGGTGTTTTGGCGTTGTTGGTGGTCTGGATTTTCTTTGAGGTGATAGTACTCAGGGTTGGCCAGCATCTTATCGGCTTTTATCAGTGCAGTTTTGAAATTGCACTTCTCTGTCACCATGATGAGGTTAAGTAAACTGCCCTTATCGCCGGTCTGCCCGTCTTTGAAATAGCCCCGATAGTGTCCAGTGGTGGTCAGCGTAAGGTTGCCGTCATTAAAGGCGATCGAGTGCTTATCTGGTTGATTGAGATCCGACTCACCGAGCAGGTGAGTGGCCAGAGATTCGCTGTAAGCCGGGAGTGTGGTGTTGAGATCTGCGGCCAACCGTTTGAGGTCGAGGTTGCCGTTGATGTCCAGGTACTTGGGATTGTCCTGTGGCAATGGCGTGTCGTTGAATATAGCCGTGTGCGCGGGAGTGTGTTTATCGCGCGTCTCGATGGCCGAGATTTGGTTGGGGTCATTGTTTACCCAGGAGAGCATCATTCTCTGGGGATTATCGGTAATGATTTTTACGTGCTTACTGGCGCGGGTGATATCGATGTAGGCGCGGCGCACATTGGTGAGTTTGGCCGTGCCTCTGATGGCTGTGATGACATTTTCATAGGTGGCGCCCTGGGCCATATCTGCGGTTCGGGTGTAGGCGTAATCCCAATGTGCATCTTTCAGTTGGGTGGTGGAGAGCGTCAGCGTGTGGTTATCACTGGCCGTCAACGTCATCTGCTGGTTGTTAATGGCACTGACGCGATAGGTTTTGTTGCCGGCCATTTCACGGCTCCTGTCACTTTTTCTGAGCATGATGGTGTCGCCTGCCGCGAGAGGCTGGTCGGTTTTGGCCCACAGACTCGTGAACTTGTGGCCGTGGTGGGTGGGAAAGAAGTGTTTCTCTTCGCCGGTGTGCATGTTGGCGAGGGTGAGCATGTTATGGCGCTTATCGACGTGGGAGATTTCAAAGTAGTTGTCTTTACTGGTGGTGAGGATGAGTCCCTGTTGGTAGGGGAGCATAGTGGCCAGTGCTGCCTGACTGGCGTGAACGCCGCGCAGTCTGGGGACGGTGATTTCATCTTTACTTAATGCACCTTGTGCCTGTAAGCCTTGTCTTATCTCATGCGCAATATCATCACGTTCTTTGTTGGTGTAGGCAATGATAAGGGTGTTTGCTCTGGCCTTGGGAGTACGGCAAAGGTATTCCAGTGCCACGGTCGCGGGCAGGGCTTCGGTAGCCAGTTGCTGATTTTTCTTGTTATCCTTGGTGACGGACACATAGGTAGAGATAAGATTTTGGGTGAGATTATGGGAAAGGGGCTGCTTGGCCTCTGGTGTTTGTTGCTCGGCGTTATCCTGCTGGCCTGGTTTACGGATAGCCTGTTCTGGGTCGTTGAGCTGATAATCAGTGAAGGGTAACTGCTGCTGAATTTTTTCCACCGCACTTTCGCCCTGACGGTCGACGATATTGTGGACCGCGCCCAGTAGGTTGTTGTTTTGTTGGCGAACAATGTCTGTCATGGTGACACGATCAATAGCGCCTTTATTCATCGCCAGTTCAAACGGTTTACCCGCCTCGGTTGAGGTCAGCTGATGCGTGTCGCCTAAGAAGACGGCGCGTGCCCCTGTGGCGGCTATCAAGCACGTGAACTTATCCATCTGGGCATTACTGGTCATTGAGCTTTCATCAAGCAGGAACACGGTGTGGGCGTATTGGTCAGGTTTTACGTCCCGGCTCAGGAAATGGCTGAGCAGTGACTGTACTGTTTGGCTTTGGACATGTTTGTCTTTGAGCTCATTCACCGCTGCATGGGTCGAGGCCAGACCGATGAATTGGGTGTTTTTGCCTGCTGCTGCGCTTGCCTTTTGTTCACTGTCTTTTTCATTGCCGCTTGATCCGTTGACGAGCATCTCACTGTGTTTGACCAAGGTAATGCCTGTTTCGAGCAGGGTTGATTTACCGGTACCGGCGAGTCCCTGAACGGCGACAAAGCGATCGGGGGTGGTGGTAATGAGCAGGGCGGCGTCTTTTTGCCCTACAGTGAGTCGAGCGTTTTGGCTGAGTGAGAGTGTGGCGAACTCAAGGGTGACGAGGGGCTGAAGCTGGCCTTTCCCGGCAGTGAAGCGCGCCAAGATACGGGTTTCGGTATCGATGGCCGCTTGCGTGGTCCAGCGGGTACCGTCATGGTATTCAGCGCTGAGCAGTGGCGGCGTACCTCTAGGACTTTGTAGTGGGTGACCGCCAGTCCCACTCTCCTTGAGCGTCATTTGTGCCAGTGTGTTGTCAATTTCCTCCTTAGTGATACTGCTGTGCCGGGCTTCAAATGCATACTGGATCGCGGTGGTGATAAGCATTTTTTGAGAGAAACCAGCGTGCTTTTCACTGATGTGGTTAATGGCAAAGTTAACCGCATCGTGCACCAGCCCTTTGTCACTGTGTTGTGTATCGATGGTGCTCAGTGCCGCGCTCACATCCTGGGTGAGCAGGGCATAAGTCTGGTTGTTGACGAACTTCTCCTGAGTCTGGGCCGCGTGCATCACCCGCTGAATGCTCGAGGGTTTGATGTCACTTTTTGCTAATCGATCATCAAAGTGTTGCGCCTTGTCAGTAAACACCGTGATCTGTTTCAGGCCCTGGGTGAGGGTGTCAAACAGCCACTCTTTGGATACGCGGTAGGCTTTGATGTTGATAAGGTGGTGGGTGGCGCATGGATTGACATTGCCGGGTGTCGTGGCATAAGCGTGAGTCAGTGGTGCGTGGTTAAGCGCGGCGGTGTTGACGGTATGGTGTTTACCCGCGTCATCTTTGAGTGTGGCGCTTTCACGACTCAGTGCGAGCACTGTGAAGCGTTGTTTTTGCAAGCCGCTGTCATGATGGTGGGTTGCCATGCGCAGGTGGTCTCCTTTGGCAATGTGCAGGGTATCCGGTGCTGCGATGGCAAAGTTTGCGGCCTTAAAGGTACGGCTACGCGGATTGAACGTGGAGGATGCGCCGGCCTTATCGATGACGCACAGGCGATTGTCCTGGCGATTAACCTGGCTGATGGTGAAGGCCTGCTGTTGATTGCGGCCATTCATCTTAGTCCACTGCGTCAGCACCATGCCCTTGGTGTATTGACCCACCACTTCCCGTTGTTCGTCAGAGAGGTACACCGGGTTAAGCGTGGCAATGTTCAGCCCTAAACGTGACAGCTCACCGGTGGTTTGCAGCTGAGCCCGGATAGCGCGGTTAAGGTGTTTCACCTCTTTGTGGGTCGAGGCGACCACTTGGGTGGTGTCTTTATGCTCACTGTTAACGTAAGTCTGCGTAATGGCGGCGATCCGCTCACTGTCTGAGCGCTCATACAGGCTAAGGGCAGTGTCTGAGCGTGTGGTGGAGACCCAATTACTGACATTTACATTGCCTTTTTTAAGTACCTCGATGGCATTCCCAGCCTTCATGCCTTGTCTGGCTTGGGCGTGATTGAGCAGTATCACCTTACTGTTGCCCGCTTTGGCTTGATTGAACAGGGCGCTCAGCTCATCGATACCGAGTTTATTGGCCTTTTCTACCACCAGGATGTCGCGGTTGCTGAGGCGATGCTCTCCTGGTTTAACAAAATGGCTCAGTGTATGGGTGTGCTCAGGTTTGAACTGGTTCTTAATCCATTTCACCACCGTGGAGCCATCACGACATACCGCGGCTTTACTGTGTTGCTGGCTTTTCACGTCCGGGGTAATAATGTGAATGCGCTTACCACTGGCCTCTCCGACATGTAGCAGCGCCGTGGCCAGTTGCTTACTGCTACCAAACACATTAACCAGATTGATGTGTTTGGTACTGGCAAACAGCGCCGTGACTTTTTTCTGGTTATCCAGGTTGAGCCCTTTGCCTTGCAAAGAGGACTTATCAACGAGTTGCCGCATGTGGGCGGTTTTTCCTTTGATACGTTCAAGCAGCTGGATTTCAGCGTCTATCTGGGCTTTAGTGGTAAAGGTGGCGCCGGCTTTGTCCAGTGGAATGAGCCCCCCTTGCTCAATCTGGTTATCCAGGGCTAACTTAATGTCCAGTGCATCAAGCTTGTCTCCACGGGTAAAATCCAGCGTGGCAGATTCTACCAATTTTGCATAATTGAAGCAGTTTTGGGTATTGCTGGCATGGGCTACCGCACGGCTCACCGCCTCGATGGCCGCAGGCTTGAGCGTCACATGTTGCACCGTGGTGTTTTTTTCCATACTGTCTGCCACAAAGCGGCTCAAGTCAAAGCCGCTGTCATTGACCTTATGCTGCCACTGCTCAAATAAGGTCGCCTCAGCGGTGTAGGCTTTACTTTTACGGGTGTCTTTGGCTGCTACATCTTTTGCGGCTTGAGAGTCTAACCCCATGGCTTCAGTCTGCTGTTTGATTTGCTGACTGCGGGTGGAGAACGTATCCAGCAGGCGCTGCGGGATCCCCTCAATCTCAAACAAATTATTGCCTATCGAACGGGTCTGGTATCCCATGTTCTCAACCGCCCTGGCATAAGTGCTTTGATACAGGGAGGTGTAATATTTTTGATGGTGATAGACGCGCTCACCGGTGCCATTAATGATCCCGCCTTGCTGTTTAAAGCTACTGGCTAGTGCGCGCAGTGTGCCTTCACTGTCCCGGGTCATGTTAGCCGTGAGGGAATGGGTATGCAGTTGTGGGTCGTCCTCTCGACTGGTTTTATGGCGCACCATGGCAAACAGTAAGTTGCCGGTGTTTTCAAAAGATATCGCGTGGGTTTTTGGGTCTGTTTGTCTGGCCTGGGCCGCGTCTTGTTCAATGTGCGACAGGGCAAATTTGACCGCCTCATCATGGGCGATCATCAAGCGTTGATCCCCGCCGACTAAGGCGAGCAAACTCACCGATTTAGGGGCGGAGAAGGTAAAGTCAAAACCGTTACGGGCATGTTCATTTCGGGTCTTTAGCCTGTGCTGGTTCAATCTGCCGGCGAGTACCTCAGTGAGTTGGCGTTCTTCTACGGGTTTACCTAACATGCCGGCTTCTTCAGCGAGTTGACCGAACCATTGGGTATTGGGCTGCTGGCTTTGTTCTTTGAGGTAATAATTGTCTTTACCTTCCCCAGAGGAAGGCGCTTTTTCCAGTGAGGTGTCCGGTAAGTCCAGGTGCTTTTCTTCGCTGAGGTAGTAACTGGCGGCGCCACCTGCACTTGCGGCAATAGGGCTGATAGAGAGCATGGATGACTCCTGTATGTGGCGGGAAATTGAATGGCCTTGTTTTGAGGGGTATGATTGAAATACCTGAACAATGCAGGCAGTCAAGGGCTATTGTCAGAGGGAAAAATATGAATAATGTATGGTTTGATGCACTGCTTGAAAGTGTGCAGCAAATGGATGAGATCACGCGGGGCGAGCGCCTGCCATCCAGAGAGACCGTTGTCGCTGCTGCACAAGTCAACGCGATACCTGAGTGTCCCCATTTACCGTCGGAAGATCTGCCCCATTGAACACGATGAATGTGGGGACATTGCGCAACTGGGAGCAAGGTCGCCGTGGAGCTACGGGACCGACTAAAGACTTGCTCAAAGGTATCGAACGTGACTAATAGCATGTTATCTCTGCTTGGGCGTAACAGAGCTGAGGTTGAATGGTTCCTCAACCTCCTCCGGGCTCAGCCCGAGCGCCTTTAATTCATTTCTGAATTCAATATCTCGTAAAATTTGACAGCGTCTCTTAGCCTCTTTGGCGATCACTTTGTTTACTCGACGCTTAGTGTGATGGATTGTCGTATTAAATTGGGTCATAGACTATCTCCTCAGTGAATGTGCTTTGCTTTATTCAAAATTCATTTCAGCTTCTTCTGAGACGATCTGCTGCTCTTCAAAGTGCAGGGCATCCTCAGTGTGTTGCTCGTTAAGCGCCGCTTGCTGCTTCGCATCGGCGGCTTTTTCCTTAGTCTTATCACCTGTGGCGTTACCTTTATCGGCGAGGTCTTTCACTACCGCATGGGTTTTGTCTGCCAGGGCGGTCATGCGGATCACTTCTGCTTTGCGCTCGTCATCATGTTCATCACCCTCATACATCACGTCATGAAGGGTTTGCAGTGTGGTTTTATCGGTTTTGCCGCCAAAAAACTGCACGGCGCTGTATTGGTGATAGTTAAGGTGCCACTCCAGTTGTGTCATTTTGTCTGACGGGGTGTATTCACGTTTAATGAAAGGCGGGCACAGTGAACGCATCTTGTTGAAGACTAAATCGATGCGCGTTACCGGGTAGTTGCCAGGCGTGCGTAACCAAAATTGTAAATCTTCAAGCTGCATGATCTCAGAGGCGGTGACCACCGGGCGGGTGATGGTCTGGTGTCCCAGTGAGACGCCATCCCTGATCTCATTGGCGCCGTAACTGTATTGCTCTTTGGAGATATCCACTTCCTGCTCGCCCAGATCTTGAGAGGATATTTTGGCCATGTCATTCGACGGGGCGCGGAAAAACAAGCGGGTGTTGAGCAGATCGAACATCTCTGCAGCCGCATTTTGACCGTAGACTTTTTTCAGTTGTGCAAACGACTGAATGCCTATCACATAACAGCCACCGAATTTGCGCACTTCGGCAATGGTCTCGGCCAGCTCCGGTAATTTATGCAGGCTGGGCGCTTCATCCATGATCACCCAAATACGGCGGTCCGGGTTCTCTTCCTGGGCTAAGATGGCGGTTGAGGCAATAGACAGCCACATCGAGATCAACGGGCGCAGGGAGGCATGTTGTTTGGCGTTACTGGACAAGAACAGAAAGCCCGTTTCATTGTCATCTTTTACCCAGTCGCGTATTGAAAATTTGGGTCTGATGAGCGTGCCATTGTCGTGTCTCTCATCCAGCCCGGCTAAGAAACGCAGGGATTTGATGTACGCGGCCAGTACCGACTTAATCGAAATGGCGGTTTTCTGGATTTTATCTGACACCAGGGAGGCTGATTCTGTGCCTTTAAGGTATTCACTTAAGGATTCAAGCTCTGAGGTGAGCATGAGTTCCAGTAAGCGCTCTGTGGTGCGGTCTTTCTCGCTTTCTTCCATCATCTTAAACGCGGTGCTGGAGAAGATGGTGCGGGCCGATTGCACCCAAAATGGATCGCCTTCGCCGTGCTGCGGGATCAATGCACTGGCCATATTCTCAAAATCTGATGGCTCGGCGGCATCACACCAGACATCCCAACAGGCGCAGCGCTCATCAAATGGATTGAGCAGGACATCGGTATCGGGGTGATAGAATTTACTGACAAAGGTACAGCCTTTATCATAGATAACCGCTTTATCGCCTCTTGCTCTTATCCAGGTTAATAACTTGCGCAGCGCCACTGACTTCCCCGCGCCGGTGGTGCCATCAATGAGCAGGTGCTGCACTTCAAATCCTAGTTTGAAAATACGCCGTCCATCAAGGGCAAAGTCCGATTGGTTAGCGTGCTTTTTGAGTTGTTTGGCCAATTCTTTGGGGGAGGCTTTTTGCATGCCGCGAATAAAGTGCTCTTCGGTTTGCTCATCGCCCTTTTTCTTGAATATCCACATGATTGAGATAAGCCCCCCCAGCCCTATCAAGGCGCTGATGAGGAAGTAAATCTGGGTCCACAGCATGAAGCGGGCATTGGCGGCGATCAGTGTCGGGTTACGCAATTGCTCGCCGAGCGTGCTGGTGTACACCCGGCCTTGCCATTGTGTTTGCACCACATGGCTGTCCGGTTTCATCAGGCTCACCGTCTGGCTAATCCAGTAATGATATGTGCCCAAAAGGGTTTCTTTGTCCATGAACACGTAACACTGCAGCGCAGTCAGCAATAACACTCCATAACAGGTCCAGCGAATAAGCACCGCGTTAACCTGAATGAACATCCGCAGGTTATGAAATAATATCTGTCCCCCGCGGGTGTAGTGACTGCGCTTGGCACGTTTGGGTGTCATGTGCACTCCTTACAGCTTCTCTAATTCAGATGCTTTGTTTCTTTTGAGTCTTTCATTCTCAAGAGTTTGGTACTCCTTAACGTATTCATTGGTTATGTAGCTAAGAGTGGCAGTATTTGAAAGGTGAGGCGCGACGAGTTCTATGACTGCATTTTCATGGTCGTAAAAAGCGTATTTATCCCCAACGATGGGGATGCTTTGCTCTGTTAATGTGTATTTGCTGCTGAGGATCCGGTTGAGTGCCTCAAACCTTGATTTTCTAAATTCAATCTTAATAAAAGACAGTGTTAAATCAGTATCGAAAATGGCAAATGCGTTTCTCGCTCCTTCTATGCCAAGTTGATTTACCGGTATTGAGTAGATGTTTCCGTTGATGTACTCGTTTACTCCTGTGAGTTTTGCGCGATATACTTTTTTCAGTTCTGTCTCGGTAGTTTTGCCGAGTGTTAAGCCAAACGCCGTCGTATCCGCGAAAGCAGAAAAGCTTAATAGATACAGTGACAATAACGTGGTGATAATAATTTTCATGATGTTGTTTCCCGTTAATTAACAGTTTGCCATTGTGTTTGCACCACATGGCTGTCTGGCTTCATCAAGCTCACAGTCTGGTTAACCAGTAATGCGTCGCTCTCCAAAGCGTCTCTTTGTCCATGAACACGTAACACTGCAGCGCAGTCAGTACTATCACCCCATAACAAGCCCTGCGGATAAGCACCGCGTTAACTTGTAGGAACATCCGCAGGTTATGAAATAATATCTGTCCCCCGCGGGTGTAGTGACTGCGCTTGGCGCGTTTATTGGTCATGGTCACCGGGCGTATCCTTTTTGGGAGGATTGGCGCGGAATTTATTTATCCCCTCCAAATGCTTCAAATTTATAAAATCTAAATTAGTCCCAAATAGAGAGGTGTCGACAAGGTTTACCTGCGTAGCTTCATCTTGATAACATGTTTCGCGCACAATCCATTCACGCTTCAAGTTGCAGGTAGACTTCTTGGAGTAATTAGAATTGTTCATCATTTCATCTAAAACATTAAACAATTGATCTGATTCTTTTATTTTCCACCATAGGGTCAAGCGACCTAATATCTGGTTATTGTCAAAGTGCAAGTGAATTTTCATTGGTTTTGGTGATATATCCATTTGAAACTGTGAGCCCTCGACGGTGTAATAGATCCAGTTAGGTGGACCGGATCTTGGTGATTCGCTATCGGGTAAAGCCAATGTTTGTTTGACGTCTTCCAGGGTAGATTTACCTAAAATAAGGCCAAAGAGGGTGCTTTCTGCAAAGACATTTAAAGTGATAAAATATAATAATATTAATGGTTTGATGGTTATTTTCATGAGGTTACTTCCACTTTGTGCTGATTGGATGAGCTGATCGAGATTTTCGAAGTGTTTCAATCATCTGCTTATCTTCATTTGCATCCTTACCTGCTTGTGGCTTTATGAGTGCGTGTTCAGCCTCTGCGTCGGCGCGCGCTTGTTCCTTGTCGATGGTGGGTACGTGTGAGGGCGTGTGCTGGCGCTCTTCCTTCAACACGTCGTCTCGTATCTCTTGAACGCCTTGGGATGCAAGGCCTTCAATTCGGGTTTTCTCATCTGGCTGATACAGGCTTTCAGAGGTGCGGCCGGCGTTGTTATTGGCCCCCTGATGAGTCTCTGGTGGCAGGTAATTATGGGTTTGCTGTTTGCGCTCATCGATTGCATCGGCATGCTCTTGTTTGGCTCTGACGATATCCTCGTGGCTTTGCGGCAATGCATCGTTTTTGTACTGCTCTGCCATGGCTTTCACTTCGTCGCTGTTGCCAAAGCTTTCCAGTAGTTCACTGCGTATACCTGCGTGCTCAGAGGTGGTGCCTTTGATGATGTCCACGTAATCGTCAAACCCCTCATTTTCACGACTTTCCTTTGCAAACTCCACAAAATTTTGAGTCAGATCATGGCCGATATTAAGTGAGCTGCTTTCAACGCGATTGGCGGCCTCGGTGTAACTTTGGGCCTCGGCAAGTTGCGCTTGCTGGGTTTGGGCATGGGTGGTGGCATCACTGATGCTTTGCAGGAAGGTCTCACTTTCCCCGTCAGTTTTATTGTGCGTGTCACTGGCTTGCTCACCGCTACTAAAGGACTTAATTGTGTTGATGTTTTTGGTGAATTGGTCCAGATAACTTTTTTGTTTATTCATCATTTCACTTTCCCTGAGGCGCGTGGTATCGGATTCATCGGTAGAGCCCTTTGCGCCTGCACTGGCTGATGCTGAGACACTTGAACCCGTCATTCCTCCGAACGGTGTGCTTAATTTTAATCCGGCTTCGCTGGCGACATAGAGGCCGGTTAACTCACTTAATGCCTCCTCTTCCGATTTTTCGAAGGTATCAGCGTAGGCTTTCACTGTGTTGCTCATGTCAGAGAAGCCCTTGTTGTGGCTGCCACTGTCACCGACGGCGCTTTGACTGCCGTAGCTGCTGGTCTGGTTAGTGGCGCTCATCTGGCTGAGTGCAGAGCTGTTGGCCGTTGCCATACTTTGGCTCAGAGATTCACCGGATAGCTGGCTGGCAGTGGTGCTGTCCGAGGCCGATTGTGACAGTGAGTGGGATATCACCTCATTACCACTGACATTGACTGGAAGCGCATTACTGAGCGCGCCACTGCCGCTAATGACCTGCTTGCCGCTATCAAAGGTGGTGGTGCTGTAACCGTCGCTGTCTTGCTGGGTAAACCCATGGGTGCGGCTCAGCCCGGCGGTATCGAGTTTATTGGCGTGGGTGTTGTTATAGCTGTAGTTATCGACCTGGGCATTACCTAAGTTGATGTCGCCGCTGGCGGCACTGGCTGAGGTACGGGCGTTGACGCTGTTCATCATGCCGGCAAACTGGTGGGACATGCTGCTCATGACCGCCGCGCCGCCTTTCATGATCAGTGGCACAATGAGTAGGGGCACGCTCATCATCAAAAAGCCGGTCATGGCCGCGTAACGTGAGTGCATCTCTTGCAGCGCATCGACATTGCTTAAGGTAATGCCGTGGTAGATATCGGCAATACCGGTCGCGTTGAGTGACAATCGGGTGGTCATGATGAAATTGATGAGGGCAAACATGACAGGCCAGGTGCCGAGATAGATAAAGCCCTTGATGTAGTTACCCAGTACCAGAAAGGTAAACTGGGGGATCATCGCGATAGCTGCCACCAAAAATGCCACTGAGCTAAAAAGTAAAAACAAAATGGATTGCAACATGGGCAAAAACTCTCTGGCTTGCAGTGCCATGCCCGCCCACATGGAGGTGGTTTGCATCTTGTTTTGGGTGTACGCATAGTTAAAGGCCGCCGCGGTGTTATTGCTGATGGCGGCGTTATCGGCCAGGCCATTACGCAGGGCGTTAATGGTCATGTTCTGTAAGGTGATTTGGGCGGCACTTTTGCTGATGTTGGCGTAGCGCTGATAGCCGTTGGCGAGACTGCGGTTTAAAAATGCCTGCTGGCTGGTGGCTTTATGCCCATAAATCCAACTGCCGAGCAGGTTAAGGTTGGCGGCGCTATCCGCTTCAAACAGGCGCTTGAGCCTGGGTAAGGCATCTTTACAGACGGGATAATCATCATAGCCCATCTGTATCGCGCGCAGCGGAGAGGGGGAGTGCGAGGCTAAAAAGTCCCAAATGTCAGGCGCATTGGCCAGCGCCTGCCAGGTGTATTTGCCATTGAGTAAGATGTCGCCTCTGATGCAACTGCTCATGTAGTGCTGCCAGTACCCTTTGAGCTGTGATTGTTGTAACTCACTTTGACGCGACAGGCGGTACAGCTTGGCGCCAAACATCATGCCGGTTTTACTGTACTGCTCATCATTAGGCGTATGGAAAATGTCTTCCACGGTTTGGGTGGCGGCGTGCATGTAGTGTGATGACCAAGACGCTGGGTAGGCCACGATAGCGGGCACATTATCGACACGATAATGATCGGTGGGATCGGCTAAATCGGTGATTTGCACGGCGGTGGTGGTATTAATAGCCAAGAGCGGCACCGCAAAGAAGACCGCGGCCCACTTGATGATGTCGTTATGATCACGCTTGATGAAAAATCGAAAGGCGGTCGCGACAATCGCAAACAAGGCGCAGATACTCATCATGCTGGCAAAACTATCAGACTGAAATAACACGGCTATGGCGTTCATGACTTGTGCGGCCACGTCCCCGTTGCTGTAAGTAAAGATCTCAACGGCCATGGTTAGTGCTCTCCAAAGGTTAAGTTGCTTTTCGCTTTCGCACTCATGGCGCCAGTGATTTGCTTTCTTATGTGTTGGTTCTGCATGATGAACTGGTGGGCGGCAATGGCTTCGCTTTGCGCTTTGGCGGTCAGGCCATCCAAAAAGCGGTTCGCATGAATAATGTCTCTCTCAATACGGTCGATGTCTTTGGGGTCATTATTGGTGGCAGTGATGGACGTTTTGACAATGGAGAGCATATTTTGCAGGTACAAGGTAATAAACTGCACGCTGATGACTTTGGCGTAGGTGTGGGTTTGAGGCGCGAGTCCAGCTTCAAGCTCGGTGCGCAACAAGGTCATCACCGGTAAGCTGGTGTATTCCAGCAGCGACTTGTCGTTATCAGTGAGCGAGATATCATTTTGCATCTTACTGGCCAGCTCCCTGAGCAAGGTTTCAACGCGGTATTGCAGGCCTTTATTGGCGGAGATTGTGGTCGTTGTTTGGCTCGGTGCCAGGCATTGATCTATGGCGTGGTTGCTGCATCGGTATATCTGGGCTTCACCGCCTGCCAACAGACTGTTAATTAAGTTGTTGTTATGGGTCAGCAGTGAGCCGTACCTCCTCGCATTCCCGCTAGCGTCATAGATATACGTGCCGGAAATGGACATGAGAAACTCGGCCAAGGTCGGATCATTGGCAAGAAAGCTGTTTTTTAATATCGCCGACCAGACGATATTGACGTTGTGACGCACCATGTCTTTCAGTGCCGGGTCATTTTTGGCATTCGCCAGCTGGTTATTGGCCTGGCCCCCGGCGCCGCATGCCTGTTGACCAGCGACCCAATCGGCAAACGCATTGTTTTGCGTGCCCATGGTGGCGCAAATGTATTTTTGACTGCCCGCCCCGGCAAAGCCTGCCAGCGCAGATACACCCGCTTGCGCCGCTTCGCAGGAGTTGATGGATTGATTCAGGTACTTATCCGCAATGGCGGTTAAGGTGTCCTTGATTTGTTTTATCTGTGGCGCCCAGGTTTGCAGAGCTAAGTCCACGGCAAAGGGCACGGCGTTAGCAATAATGGCTTTACCCTGCTGCACCAGTGCATCGGAGTTGATGTGACTGAACCCGCCCATGAACATATCGATGCCGCCACAGCCTGCGGCCACACTGGGCATCTGCACACTGACAAGCTGGGCATCCCGAATGTGACTGCGCACAAATAGGTTCCCGCCACTGTAGTAGTTCGCGCTCTGGCCTTTAAACGCCGCCGGGTGGGTGACATTCGCGCCATAGCCTAAGTGGTTGAAAAAATCATTGAGTGAGCCTGACACGCCTGCAGCATGAGCCATGGGCGTGAACAGCAGCGGCAGGGCGATAGCACCTGAGAGCAGGACGTCCTTCATCTCGGGTAAACGCGTCATGTTGAGTGCCTCTTGTACTGCCTAACGCTGGTTGTGGCCTGAACGGTGGTTTTACTCAGGACTTTAGTGCTGTTAAGGGCGTCACCTTTGGCCATGACATGGCGAGAGAGTAAGCCGCTTATCAGGCAGAGCAGGGGCGTGAGCACACACTTGAAAACAGTCATCATCAGAAATAGGTTAATGACGAGATAAAGCTCAGCCAGCGTCGGTAAATCGTGATAAATCGCCGTGAATGTTTTCATCTCTGTCTCCTATTGCATGCTGGCAATGACTATTGGGTCATTGAGTGAGTTGAGGTAACTGTGCTGCAACTGTGCCTGGCTGACGTCGCCCACCGTCAGGCGTACAAATTTGCGGGTGTTGACGTTAATCAAAAATGACGCCGGCACGGTGACATCGCGTGGATGTTCAAAGAAGGTGCTGGCGATATCAGGCGTGACCGGAATGGGCACCTCAAAGCCTGGAATACCTTGATTGTCGAGCGAGAACGCATAGGTGTAACTGCCCGTCTGCGCTGCCAGTTGTTGCAGTTTTGGGGCAAACGAGTGGCAATAGGGGCAATCTGAGCGAAAGAAGAATACCAAGGCATAATCACGCGGGTTTGCCGCTGATGAGAGCGCACCAGTCGAGGGGAATGGCAATGTTTGACTCGCCAATGCCGGGCGACTCAATGGCAGTAGCAGCCAGACCATCAACAAGGTGATCATCAAGAGTGTGGTGCGGCGGCGCCGCGTGTCCATCCGTCGTGTCATCATGTCATTCCTCGTGCTCGTCAACATTGAGGGAACCAGGTGGTTAACTCGGGTTAAAAGTCGGGGGCAAAATCGGTCGCCACATTGAGAAAACGGCCCAGTAAGTCAGCTTGTGAGATAAAGCCGTAAGCCAGTGGCTTCATCTCACCAGTGCCGGGATTCACCAGCACCAGCGCGGGACTAAAGGGCACCGCAAGATGCTGCTGGTTTTGTCTCGTGTGGTGAATACTGTCCAGCGCTTGCCCATCCAGGGTGACGCCTAGCAGGTCAATGCCGTGCTGGTCGGCGAATTGCTGCACACTCGGGGCGAGGGCTTTATCGATGGCCTCACGGCCTTTATAGACAAAGAATAATCCCCAACCAGCCTGTGCTAAGCGGCGCACCGCGCGGACTTTTTGACTGCGCTGCAATAATAGATAGGGGCGTCTGGCGGCTTGCTCCGTCGGATGGTTCTTGGTGTAAGACAGGGCGGGGTTAGCCAGCAGCACCTTTTTAAATGTCATGCCGTACAAGGAAGATTGCTCTGCGACGTATTGATTGAGCCGCATGGATTTCTCTACCTTGTTGGCATTGGTCGGGTTAATGACCGCATCATTGAGCGTGTCATCAAAGTATCTTTTAAACG
Source organism: Shewanella sp. YLB-07 (assembly GCF_009377275.1). NCBI lineage: Bacteria > Pseudomonadati > Pseudomonadota > Gammaproteobacteria > Alteromonadales > Shewanellaceae > Shewanella > Shewanella sp. YLB-07. The sequence goes on from NZ_VOQB01000008.1 coordinate 202,299, forward strand.
ATCGCAGCTGCTCCGTGGGACTGAGCGTGCGGGTGCGGGTGACTGTTACACTGGGCGCTGTCAGCTCTTGCTGCTTAGGTGGTGTGATGACAGTCTTGGGTTCGTTATACCAGCGCCAGCCCGCGGCATCACTGGCGTAGGCCGCACGCGTCAACGAAGACAGCATCACCATTACAACCGCCATCACGACTGCAATAACGACAGCGGTAGCCACCACCATGAATGAGTACGTCACGCCGCGAACTGCACAGGTCTTACTGGCTCGATAATGCGCAAGGGATAATGTGAACAATCCAACGCTCATGAGTCTCCTCCGACGGTCTGCTGGAGTCGTCGCTTGATCTCATCGGTGTTCGGCAGGGCCATGCCGTCATGCAAGTCCTCATAGAAATCAGAAAAGTCCATTTGGTTCATGTCGATGCGTTGTAATTGATTGGGGGTGAATGCGCGGCAATCAGGATGTTTGGCACTGCCAAAATTGAGCCCTAATTGGGCCTTACCTTCCTCCTGCACAATGCGGGCAAGCTTGCTGCTAAACGCACAATAGGATTTCTTTTTGCGGATACACAGGCCTAAGACTTTTTCAGCGCAGTATTGACCCAAACTGATGGTGAGTTTGTCCTCTTTAGCGTGGCCTAATGCCTTCTCTTCTTCGCTGCAGGTGGTGATGCCAATGTCATTACCCCAACCACTGTCCTGGCAGCAATTGCTTAACCCGATGGCTTTTATTGAACAGCGCATGATGTCGCCCTTGAAGATAATGGCGCTGTTCTCATTGATATTAGCCTTATCTTTAACGTCTTGGCCTGCTTCGCCTATTGCGGCTAACCCCGCCGCTGCGCGATTAAAATCCGGGCTTTGCGTGGCGGAGGGATCGTAATAATCGCCACTTAATGCAAAGGAGTCCTCGCCACAGACTAAGCCCACGTCCTGGCAACGTCGGGTTTCACACAGGCGTCGTTGTCGTTTTTCGATGCAAACGCCCCCTAATTGGGTGTGACAACGGGTTGATTGGAGCGTGCACTCACTCAATGCGGCGCAGGTGTTGGGGGTATTACATTGGTAAGTGTATTGTTTTTTCCAGCAATCACGGGTGATGGTGACACCGCCGATCTCACGAGTGTCAGGTCCTTCAATGCAGATCTCGGTCAATAACTGACACTCAGGCAGGATGGTCCCACACCGGCTTTTCCAGTCGAGTTCAACGACGGACTTTGTGTAGTGGACCGTGATGATAAGGTGGCTGGCATAGACATAATGTCGGTTAAATGACAGCACAAAAGGCACCACTGCGCCTCGATAAGGGAAAGTGGCATTGATGGAAGAGGGACAATAGCCTCCCGCGCAGTGCCCGGTTGATGTCAGTGTGATCGGCCCTAAAACTGCGCCATTTATCAAGAGTTGCAGTGAGCCTGGGCGTCCTTGTGTCCCCAGTGAGCCAGTGATGGAGATGGTGGTGAAGATTGAATTCGGGCTCGAAAAGGGGACCGTTAAAGGCGACAGGCCTATTAAGGGCGGCAGTGTGACGTCATGTCGGCGGGTGTGGACCTGTTTGGCGTAGAGCACGCTTTCACACGGTACGGGTGTGTGAGTGGGTACCGTGCAGGTGCGAGTCTGTGTGCTGAGATCACAGCGTAAGCCCTTGTCACAATCGTGATACTTGGATGAAATGCCGTGACTGATATTGTAAGCATCATTCTGGTAACCGATGGCGGCGTGATAGGCCGGATCATTTTCATCAATGGTCGGGCGTCCTTTATTGAATGAAGCTGTTACCGCTTGAGAGTGCGCATTACTGCTCGCCTCGCCCCGAGCGTCCGCACGTAATGCTGATGCATTATTAATGTAACGGGACTGCTCAGGATTGGCGACACCACGTTGACAGGCGGCGTCCTTACACAGTGCATTCACATCAAAATCAGTGAAACCCGGTTTATGCTGGTTGTGGTTGATGCTGTCTTTGGCCCACTGCACTTGATTGCGATAGTCAGTTTCGGTATTGGTATTCGTGGCCATCAGCGGCAATGACGCCACCAGGCTCATCAGTAACAGTAAGGATCTCATGGAGACCTCCTGGTTAATTCGCGGCGAGCCAATGCATTCGCTGCCACATCAGCCACGCTGCCGTGCTGGCTGAGTAACGTCAGAGCGTCATAGAGCGATACGTTGCCGTAGAGCACATCAAAATCATCAGCGAAGCAGGGTTGTTTGGCCTGACATCTCCCGGGCTTGATGGCCACAAAGGCAGGCACCTGGGTAATGCCAAATTGGCTAAACCACTGCGGGTTTATTGCAAAGCCACTGTTAATGGCTTGGCCCTGGTAATTTATCAGGCCATTCATCTGCTTGAGGGTGGCGGTAAAGCCTTGTGGCTGTACGCCACGTATGATGATGGGCACCTGCAAATCGGCGCTTTGCATCAGCAGTTGAGTGAGAGAAGTGCGGGGAAGCGACAAGGAGGCAAACACCATGATGCCTGTCGCATCGGCGGCGGAATTGGTTTGTCTGGCCTTGTCCAATATCGGTGACAGCGCCGTGTGCAGCGCACGCTTGGTATCGGCTTCAAAGGCGCGGGCTTTTTCCATGAGGCCGAATGTGTCTATGCCCATTACCGGTGCCGCATGGCGCAGGACCTGCTGCTCATGCTGACTCAATGCTTGCAGGGTGTCAGGTTGGTCATGTGCCGCTTGAGGTTGCGCCGTGAGGGTCGGTGAAAGCCAGCAGCTCAAGGCTATCAATCCTATCGCCATTAATGGATTGATTTGTTTAAATATTGACCACTTATCCACAGGAAATGTGGATAAGTGGTGAGTCATCGTGGCTCGCCTGGCTTGAGTCTGTTTTATCCCAGCCTGTTTCATTTCTCTCGGTTTCATTGGCTTCCCCTCATCATCACCCTCACAGGAACACACAATTGCGTTTTTTAAAGTTGATAAAGCCGAAGTTGTCACCTGAGACCGGATTGTCATGACCGCTTTCCCAAATCACCGTGGTTGTGGTGTAGGGATGCGCCCACGCGGCATCCGCAATGGTATTGGTCATCTGATAGCGATAACGGGATTTGGGTAAAATCGGCATCGGGGTTTGATAGCAAATCGCGCCATCATCCCCGTGGGACTCCCACACCAGGCCTTGGCGGTGCAATTTGTAGTTCAACCGCTCTAAGATAAGCGTGCCCGCCTGAATAGGCGTATCGCGATAATTGGTGGTGCCAGTCAGCGGGTAGGCGGAGCCTTGCGAGCCCATACACCAGAACAGTGCATCAAACGGCAACACGTTGTTGGTGGAAGTGGCTATCGCTTCGGTGGCGCAGGCCAGTTGTGAGGTGACATTGCCAAACAAAATTGCTTCGGGGTTGAGAATAAAGGCCAGCTCATCATCATCCCACAGCGGGTCAATTTCAGTCAGGTAGGCGATATCAAAGTTGTCGGTGGCCATGCAGGCGCCGCTTTGGATGATTTGCAGCCAGTAAATGATGGGGTACTTGTACCAGTGGCCATGATAAAACGCGCCATCGGAGGCATCGTTGTCACGATGGGTGGTGCGCCCGCCAATCTGCGGCAGGTTCTCGCCGCCCAGACTCATGCCCATGTTCACCATGCAATAGGGAACTCTCGTCACATCAACCAGCGTATCGGGCTCCCAGTAACCGATATTGAGCCCAATCTGCAGATACACCGGCGGTGGCTTCGGGCAGTAAGAGATGGGCATGCTCGGGTTGCGCGTGTCGGGCAAGCTGCCGGGAATGATTGGCACTCGGCCAATGGTGAACGGGAAGATACACGACCAGCAGATATCCGTCATGGGATTAACGAAAGTGCCCGTACATGAGGCCCCCTGAGCGCGCGCATTGAAGGGCACACTCAACAGACACACCGCCGCGAGTAAACACCCTAAGGATTGCGGGCTACTCATGAGGTTGCGCCTCGGCGTCGATGAAATTTGGGTAGTGCGATACGTCGATTTCTTGTATTTGCCATTGGACTCCTACCTGCTTCACTACTGACGGCACCCGCTTCAGGGTGAGCTTGCGGCTCAGGTTGCCTTGCTGGTCAAAGTAAATGCGCGCGCTGAGCTGCTGGTGGGTGGTTTCAGGCTCACCGCCAGTGAGGATCCATTTGATGGTCTTATTACTCTCATTGGTCTCATGGCCAGCCGCGTGCTGACGTTGGTACTCCTGTGCCCACAGGCGCTGCTGCACATCATCACCATTAAAAAACACCAAGATTTTATTGAATTGGAATTGCGCCTTAGCGGCGCGCGCCATGGCAGGCCAGGTGGCGGGGTCAAACGGGTTGATCTGCATCCCTTTCGGATAAATAAGCTTACCGTCAGTGCCGGTAATATCACTGGAGAGGGTCAAGGTGGGATCCACGCTGAACACCTCCGGGGAGGTGGTGGTGACAAGTCCCACAGGGCGGGGGCGCCTGACGCTGGCTTTCACCGTGTCTTTAAATTGCTGCTGCATGCTAGCGAGCTCGCCTGTCTGCTCCAAGGTTTTCAGGCGCTGCGCTATCCATTGCAGCATGTCGATCTCAGTGATGGGAAACACCTGGCCAACCACGCCCAAATCTTTAGCCTGTGCACCTGGGATCAACCCCAATGACAGGGTGAGAAGTACGGCCCGGAAGGTGTTCATTCATCACTCCCGTCTATCGAATCGATGTCGGTGATCTGGCTTGTTTGTTTTGCCTCATTTTGTGCGTGCAGTGCATCGAGTAACGCGTGCTGTATGTTGGCTGTCACATCTCTGGCGCCACTGACAATCGCCGGACTGACCAAGATGGTGACCTTGTTATCCAGAGCGTACTGCTTGACAACATTATCCAGCGTGCGGGTAAAACGCTGGATCTCAACCTCACGCTTTGCATCACTCAAGTGGCTTTTGGCGATGTCTTGCTCAAAAGTTGTGATGGTGTGGTTCATGTCGAACTCGACAATTTCCTTGTCGAGCAATCGCTGGACGGTGAATGCTGCATTAATACCGATCATCAAGGCGAAGAGCGTGAGCGGTAATGTGGTGTGCGTGAACAGAGGAGTGGACATTATGCGGCCTCCGGAGCGGAGTCTGGATCGGGTTCGACGTCAGCATGGCAGCGCTGTGGTTTTGCCGCCTCGATGATGGCATCAAAGCGTTGCATCTCTTTGGGATAGAAATGCAGTGCGGTGTGCTCAATGGCATCCAGCAGGGACATGCCGCGTTTGATGAGAGTTTCGCAATACTCAAATTCGTTAGGCTCAGTGGAGAGCATGGCGCGCGACCAGGGATCGGCAAACACGCGATGAAACGACACCGTGCCACCGGCTTTGAGCATCACACACGAGTGGCCGGCATCATTGGCGCGCGGGAATGACTTAATCATTTTTTGCTCGAACGGGGTAAAGTGATCCGGGTGAGTGGCTAAAAAGTCACTCAAGCCGTCGCCTTGACGCAGGGTGATCTGAATGTCTGAGCTGTTCAGCGCCGCCTCCGCTTCCGCGTTGGCAAAGAAATCGTTAATGCCCTGGGTGACGGTGGCAAAACTGCCGCCAAACTTACGCGCGGTGCGGTAGCCTTCGTTAATGAAGTCTTTGCTTTGCGCATTGGCCCCGCTCATTAATGACCAGGCTTCCTCGATGATGCACACCTTCGGAATGGCGCGTTGGCCTGAGAGGAACATCTGTTGATTGATGGCCACCATGAGCGCAAACACCACTGGTCGTTGCAGCTCACCTTTAAATCCATCCAACTCCAGCGTGGTAATGTCGATATTGGGGTCGAGCTGTGACGGCTTATTGAAGATGGCGCCGTGGATCCCCTCAATGCAGTATTTATTGAGCTGGGCGGCGATATCACTGATGCGCCTGTCATCATTTTTGTGGTGGGCGATGTCATACAAGGCCTGCTGCACGTCATCAATCAGCGCAAGATTGCCCTTGAGTTGCCAGGCAATTAAAATCGCATCGCCGAGGATGGCGCTTTGAAACCCGTTCAGCTTTTCATCGGGGGAGGCCATGGTGGCAATCAGGGCGGTGATGTTGCCCAGCACTTCGGTGATGGGATCGATCGTTTCACCTTGTTCATTGACAATGTCGCCGAAGGTACCCGCATCGCGCACTTGTTGTATTTTGCCCAGATGGGTAAAGGGATTGAGGTGGATTTGGGTATGGTCAAGATAGACGCCGCCGAGCGTCTGGGTGAGTTTCTTATAGCTCTCACCTTTATCTAAGATCCACACTTTACCGCCTCGGGCAAAAATGGATTTCACTAACGCTTGGGTGAAGAAAGATTTCCCCGCGCCTGAGCCGCCGGTGATGGCCATGTTGTAGTTGTCACTGCCACAGTGGAACGGGTCGAAGAAACTGATTTGGTGGCGCATTGTCGGCAGCAGTAATCCACCTGACAGGCGTTTATAGTCAGCTACCACGGGCAAAAAGTTGACTAAGTTTGAGGTCTTCATCATGAAGGTCAGCCCGGCGTGGGTGCTGTCCTTCATAAAACCCTCACTCATGCAGAACGGCAAGGTCGACAGGGCGCACAGTCCTTGTAGCATGTTGGCTTTAATCAGCTCAAGACCGGCACTGCGAAACGTCGATATTGCCTTCGCCGTGTCATTACGCTGGTTGGCTTCTGTGGTGTAAAGGGTGACGTTCATCGTCATGGTGCAGATGGTAAAGTCGCCATCCCCTAAGCCCGTTTGTAATTGCTTGCGCTCGGCCAACTCATCCGCCGCGCCAGGAATAAGCAATCGCATCGGTGAACTCACCGTTTTGGTGAGTGAGCTTATCTTGCTGTCATTGCGGGTGACTTGCTCACCGGTCTTATTGATAAAGAAGCTGACGCTAATGCGGTGCGGGCACTGCAAGCTGTTCATGGTGGTGGTCATGGAGGCAAGGCAATTAGGGAACGCGTACAGCCTGAAATCATTCGGCAGACGTTTAAGCCCTAAACTGACTAAGGTCGTCAGTACTGGCACATCATCTGGCTCATTGTCTGCGATGGGCGTGTGACGGATATTGATCCCGTCCCGGTTAACGATGAACTCACTGTCCGGACTGAGTATTTGCGTATTAAGTGGCTGATACTCGTTATAGGTGGCCGCGACAGGGCGGTCCTGACGGTGATTAAAGTTGAGGTGTTCACGGCAATGCGCAATGAGCGCCGCAGCCGATAACCGCTCAATGTACATCCCGGTTTGGGCGAGCTCTGACTCCAGTCCCAGGCGCATATCGATCAAGGCCGTCCTGTCTTGCGTGGTGGAGACAAACAGCCAGGCTTTACTGTGCTTAATATCATAGTGATAAGCCCGACTGAGCTTGGTACCAAAGCCATGCTTGGCACTGTGCTTAGCGTAAATCGCCTCGTTAAAGGCAAACTTATCGCAAATGGCATGACGGCCACTGAGCAGCGCCTGGTTTTGCTCAATGAGCTCACCGATCTGATTGTTACCGACCATGACAAACTGATAATTCCACTTGTCGCCCTCTGGCAAGGTACAGACGATGGCATTGAGTGCCGTGATGAGATCATCATTGGCCCCACTGAACAGTGACAGGGAAAAGCCGAACCCGCGCGAGTGAGCATTATCAAATACCTGCTCTTCCTCATCAAAGCACCGGTACGGCAATTCGTGATGCAGGTGATTATGAGTGTGCTGGCTGGACGCAAACAGTCCTGACAGTTCGGTGTTGATATCGCGCATGGTTAATCCCCTCTGATGTATTGCACGGGACGCCCTGTCCAGCGGCTTTTATCGAGTACGATGTACACATCGGTGGTGTCGACGTAATCGCCGTGTGCATTGATGAACGGAAAAATGGTGATCTTCTGCACGGAGTCTGAGGTGCGCAGAGGAAATCCGTGTCGGTCGCGGCGAGGCAGGGGAATAAAATCCATCGCGTCGACGGGTAACCTCGCACCGCCGGATAACCTGACAGCCATCGATGGCTGAGCGCGTTGCGCAATGCTGAACGCCTGCACCGCTGGGCTGGTGGCTTGGGGGTGATTGAACCCCCCCGTGTCCGTGAGGTGTCTCACTTCCATCATGTCGGTACAGCCGTTGATCCCGCCGACTTTATCGCAGGCGTAATCGCCATCGAGCCCCGCTGCGCAGCCCGTGAGGCTGGCAGTGATAATGGCAGTGATAATGGCCATGACAATCCATGAACGCCGTGAGGTGACTGTTAAATCAATATTCAAAATAAACTCCTTAACTATCGTCAATAGGGGCGGCGTTTCGCTCAACCGCTACTGTGTGCGACCAAACGGTGAATTCACCGGAATGCGTTGCCCTTGCTGGTGATAACGCTGCGGTGGTGTGAGTAACTGAGTTGCCGATGAACTCGGTGTATTCGGTGTGTTCGCGGCCCGTGGCGCAATGTCATCGGGCATTCGCTCGAACAGTGGATTGCTGATGGTATTGAGAATTTGCGCCGTACTGGACAGCGGCGTTTGGGTTTGATTGGCGAGCGCCTCTTCGTATTCACTTATCCCCACGGGATCCAGCGGAAAGCCTTTGAGGAACACGATATTGACGGTGTTGCCCGGATTGAGCTCAATAATCGGGTGGTATTGCTCAGCAAGCTTGATGTAATAGTCAGCCAGTTTGCTGCCGACACTGGCACTTGCAGAGCCTGCCAGGTTGAGCAGGGCATCGCCGCCACTCAGGGTGGTGGTTGACCCCAGCGGCGAGGTTGAGGTGGTTTCGCTGAGCGCTTTGCCGGTTTCACCGATCCCCGTTAAAATGCCTGACACCCCCGCCATCTTCACAATCTTGCCGTTTTTCATGATGGTGGTGCCACGAATACCATTGCGGCCAAAGTTAAACACCGTGCCTTCAACGGGGATATCGATAATGTCATCATCAAAAATGCAACTGAGGCGCTGGGTCCTGACAATGCCACGACTGGAGGATATCTCACCGTACACGGCGCCGATGATGGTGCAGTTAGTGAGCCTGGAGGGTTTACCGTTAGGCAGGATGCCTGCATTAAGCGTTTGAAACACCATGGGCACGGTATCGCCTTGGCCGTTCACGCCGGCGTTGGCATCGGCGCCACCGGTAATGACTGCGGTGACAAATGTCCCCGCAGGCACATAGTTATCGGTGGTGCGTTTTTGTGGCAGGTTTAGCTCTGGGCTTTGCCAACTGAGGGTGAAAGAATCAATGCCGTTTTGTGTCGCGGGCGGCGTGATGCTACTGCCTTGATAGGCGGCATTACTTGAATCGTAACGGCCTGCGACGGGTCTTGGGGGGAGGGTGTACTGGCCTGAGACATTGGAGTGTTGATTGTTGCCGTTACGGGGGAGCCCTTGAGGGCTGCCCAGTCCCAGTGGATCGACGTCATGATTGACTCCACTCCTGCTTGCAGCTGAACTGCCAGACTCATTGAGCAATGAGGCGGTGGCCGTGTCTAGCTGGTGGTCAATCTTGTCGGTCACTCCCTGCTGAAAACGCCCAAGCTTGCGCTTCAAGTCGAGAGTGGCGGTGTGGTTATTGCGCTCTATGTTTTCAATGGTTTTCACCAGTTTATCAAGGGTGCGCTGCTGGGCATCGAGCGCGTTCTGCTGCGCGGTAAGGGCGGATTGATTGTCCTTTTCGGTAAAATCATTATCGATGACAGCACCAAAATCGATGGCCGCAGGTTCACCCAAGGGCTCGGCATCACTTCCCATGTAATAGTCAGTGGCAAAATATATGCCTCCCGCCAGGGTGACCAATATCGTCAGTATTATCCAGTTGCGCTGACCGTTGGCTTCATTGAGGGCCTGGCCTTGGTCAAAATCGCCTTGCGGGTCTTTTTTGAAATAATCGATAAGGGATCTCATTGCATGGCCTCCCCGCCAGACACCACGAAGAGGTGACCTACCTGTTGTGAATTCAGGCTGGGAGTGGACAAGGCCGCCGCGCGTACGGTGGCTGAATAGAACTGGGCAGTAGTGAGGGGCATCACGTGGGGTGAATGATTGGTGAGCCGGTAAATGATGCCGTTGAAATGCTTGCCAGTGAACACCATGGCGGGCTCGGTGGTGAGTCCCGTCGGAGTGGGCAACGGATCTTCGGTGCTGACAGAACGATGCGCAAATCCTTTATGGCTGCGACGGTTCAGCGCTTGTTTCAGTGCCTCTTGGGTGTTATCGATGAGATGCACCTGATAGCCGTTAATCTGCGCGCCGGTTGCGAGGTAATGCATCATCTGCGCGATGAACTCACTCATCATGCTGGTATAGGGACTGTCTTTATCAAAGGCAGACGGGTGCGTCTGGGCGTTTGGGTTGGCGGTAAAGATGGAGGTGACCGCAGGTTTGGCTTTAGGGGTGATGAATAGCCCAAAGTGACGGCCCTTTGCGGTAGAGATATAGGCCGTAAAAGGCGCGGCCAGATTGAGGCTCATCCGTGCGGCGCCTGAGTTATCGGTCTTGGTGCCCGTCACCACGCAAAACCCTTCGGGGCAGTCTATCGAGGTGATTTTGTCATCTTTGACCACCAGTCGATTGATGTCGACACTGGAGAGCACCACGGGCACGGTCTCACTGTCATTGAAGTGGTACTGGGTCGGTGGCGTGTTTTGTGCCAATGCATGGCCTGATAGTGTCATCGAGAGCGCAAGCGAGAGTGTAAAAAAGAGTGTCATAGGAAATGCCATACACCAGGCGCGCATTCCCCTTGCTGCGATGCCGGGCTTGAAGGTTAATCGTCTCATGTGACCTCCTTGAGGGATTTTTTCATGGTTAACAGACACAGTTGGCCGTGGTCGTACCGCGTGGCGATGACGTAGCTCACCGTTTCAGGCTCCAGTGCCCGCTTGCCGACATATTTACTCAATACGCCGGTGAGCTTGATCAACTGTTCATCCAGCGCGACCTGAGTGCGGTTAAGGGTGAAATGACTGCTGATGTTTTGACGTTTAATCATGTCAGCATCACTGCTCAGTAGCGGTTGCATCACATGCCAACTGTCTTCGCAGAGGTATTGACTCAGTTGTGGGTATTGATGGTCAACGGAGGCGGGGGTGACGTTTAATTTCAGCAACGCGAAATACTCCGCCATCTGTCGCAGGTAGGGTTCATCTACTTGCCCGTCTGAAACGGTAAAGGCCTTGCTGATAACAGGCGGAACTAAGGTGCGGCTTTTATTGAAATAGGATTGCCACACAATCGCGGCAAGAATGATGTTAACCAGCATGGCGGCAATAAAGCCACCAACCAGCAGGGTGTTGAGTGATTGGGTGATACTGAGCAGGTCTATTTTATTACTGCGTAACATGGGGTCTCCCTTACGGGGCGCTTCCCCGAACACTAAGCAAAACGGTTAACGTAGCCAGTAACGGCGACACGCTGAGGGCGTACGCTTGAGGAATGTTTGGCTAAACTCAGTCGGGGCATACCAGTAGGCCGTAAGGCGCAGTATGCGGATGCCGTACTGACTTTTTAATCGGCGCAGTCCGATAAACCAGAGCGTGGCCAGCGCCATGCCAATGAGCGCATGGTGCATCAGGAACAACACGCCAAACACACAGAGCGCAGGCGCTAACTCATCCATGGCAAATCCCATCAAGGTCGGCACGTTGTTGAGTTTTTTCGGAATACTGAAAAATTGGGTGGGGTTATCCATTACAGGCCAACCACTCTTAGGGAGACATTGAGGAAAATCATCCCCACCACAAACCCGCCAATGGCGGCGCCCCAGTTTTTGGTTAAGAAGCCGGTGATCCCCGCCGCACACAAACCAATAACCAGTAGGGCAAATTGAGCAGTAGAGCCGGTGCCGACGGTATCCACTATTTCACTTTTAGCAGGGGCAAACGGATCGGCAGCATAAACAAATCCTGGATAGACAAGGCAGGCCATCAGAAAGACCCACAGTAAAAAAATGACGATAAGTGTATACATCGAGTCACGATTTTCAGGGGTATAACATTGAGGCATCATGGCACCTAAGCGGACAATTTCCTGGTCGGCTTTAATGCGGAGGGCTTCGCGCTCTTCTTTCGTCATGCTTGTCATCTTGATCACTTCCTTACTGTTTGATCCTGTGTTGAGATCGAGTGAGGTAAAAAATCATTCCGGTTTTACTTTTCTCTAATGAAGCCAATTCAAAACGTTAAGGCGATTAATCAATCGAACCTGCTTCCTGTAGAGCCTATTTTGTGTGCTATAAACCCCAAAAATGATGGGTTGGGGCTGTCGATGATGAAACACGGTGTTATAGGCATCGCTTGAGATGATCGACACATCTAGCTTGTTACACCTATATACAGTTGATATATAGCCAGTTATAGATGCACCTATAGGAGTACTAAGGTGTTGTGCTATCATTTCTTTATATAAAATAAGGACCTATTACCGTTCCACCATTATATTGGTGTTATGGAAAATATAATGGTTTTTAAGGATTCTGCAAGCATTATTTGATGCGATGTTAAGGTTTTATTTTAATGCCCGAAAATATAAGACAGGTTTTAGCCATTAATCTTGAGTTATTGCTGATTAAAAAGGGGTGGAAAATGGCTGATTTAGCACGTGAATCGATTCGATTTGGAGAGGTTAATCAGCGAACAATAGGCTCATACCTGAAAAGCGACGGCGGGGCAGCTAACCCGACATTAAAAAAGGTGGCATCGCTAGCGGCTTGTTTTGATATATCAGTCAGTGAACTATTGGATGAAAATCTAGGCAAGCATAAGAATATCGATGCAGCACTGTTAAAAATCAGCATGCAAAGTGGTATTGAGCTATTAAGCGAAAGTCACGTGATAACGGAGTCCAGTACCGCCGTGTTATTGGATAACTTAAATGACTTAACTGATGTCACCGTGATTGTTTTGAATGATAAGTCAGGGAAAAGCCAAACAATGACCTTGGACTTTTTGGCTTTTTTAAATAACAGAAATAAATAAGCGTTCATTCTTTTATCGAAGCGGCAGAGTATTCCGACCAAGCTAAAGGGACTGGAGGTGGTGTATCGAAGTTAGCTTTATTTCGTATTGAAGATACATTGGTTCTTAATCCACCACTCCCAGAACAACAAAAGATTGCTGCGATCTTGACCTCTGTTGATGAGGTGATTGAAAAGACACAAGCGCAAATAGACAATTTTAAAGACCTCAAAACCGCCATGATGCAAGAGCTATTAACGCGCGGTGTTGGTGTGGATGGGAAACCTCATATTGCATTTAAAGATCCGCTTGTCGGCAGAATACCTATCAGTCGGGAAGTTGTTTCAATTGTCACGACTTGAGAAAGGGTCATTGGTTATAGAGGAAAGAGCCCGCCTAAAAGTGAAAGCGGTGTACCATTGCTGATAGCTAAAAATATTAGGAAAGGATTTATTAATAAAAAGCCTAGAGAGTATATTCCTATTGAAAAGTATGATGGCTGGATGGTTAGAGGCTTGCCCTCCTACGGTGATGTATTTATTACGACCGAAGCGCCATTAGGTCATGTTGCTAAAGTGCCTAAATATAAATTTGCGATTGGGCAAAGGGTATTGGCGCTATGCCCTAAAAGGGCTGTTATTGATACGGATTATTTAATGTCTATCATGCAAGGTGAGTATTTTGTAAAGCAACTTGAGCTTTAGTCTACAGGGTCAACTGTAGCAGGTATTAAGCAGTCAACATTTAAGAACATTTTGATTGCTCTACCTTCTTTGGAAGAGCAGTAAATTATTGCTAAATGCTTAAAAAGCAATGTTGTTAAATCGACTGCCTTGGAGAAAAAGCTAGACTCGTTAAAAAACACCAAGAAAGCTCTGATGCAAGATCTCCTCACTGGTAGGGTACGAGTCAAGCCCGACTTTTGCGGCGAGCGTAAGTTTTTCAACTCTTGCAACGAGATTAGCTTGCAGCCAGCAGTTAGGCTAACGGAGGCACGATGAGTAATAACAGTGATAAACATCAGCAAGCTAAGCCTATCGAAGCTGTGCAATCAAAACAGTTACTGGTTGCACTGCGGGAGTTATTAAGCCAGAGCCGTCAGAAGTTACAGCAAACGGTCAACAGCACGATGGTACAAACGTACTGGCAGGTGGGCCATTTAATTGTTGAGCATGAGCAGCAAGGTGCTGAGCGTGCCCAGTATGGTAAGCAAGTGCTACAACAGCTTGCTGATGAATTAACGGCTGAGTTCGGTAAAGGTTTTGACTTAACCAATTTACGCCGTATGCGCATGTTTTATCAAGTCTTTCCAATTCGAGACACAGTGCGTCTCGAATTGAGTTGGAGTCATTATCGGGCATTAATTCGCCTTGAAAATGCTCAAGCAAGGCAGTGGTATCTGGAAGAATCCATCAATCAAGCGTGGTCGGCGCGTGCGTTAGAACGTCAAATCGGGTCGCTATACTATGAGCGACTGCTGAGCAGCAAAGACAAAGCGCCTGTAGAGCAAGAAGCCAGGCAAAAAACCACCGAACTCAGCGTGACAGCTAAAGACTATCTGCGCGACCCCTATATATTCGATTTCTTAAACTTACCGCATCACTCATTAGTTGAAAGTGAGGTAGAGCAAGGGCTGATTGATAACCTGCAACACTTCTTATTAGAGCTAGGTAAGGGTTTTGCGTTTGTTGAGCGTCAGCAGCGGATCAGTACCGATGATCAAGATTTCTACCTCGATTTGGTGTTCTACAACTTCAAACTGAAATGCTTTCTGCTCGTGGATCTAAAAATTGGCAAGCTGAGTCATCAAGATGTTGGCCAAATGGATACCTATGTACGGATATACGATCAGCTTAAGAAAGAGCCTGATGACAACCCGACTATCGGTTTGATCTTGTGTAGCCTAAAAAGTGAAGCGGTTGCCAAGTATTCAGTACTGGCAGATGGTAAGCAGCTTTTTGCTTCAAAATATCTTGCCTATTTACCCACGGAAGAAGAGCTACGTATTGAGCTTGAGCGTGAACGTCAACAGTTACTCGGTCAATAATACAGGTGAGTTGTTGATAATATTTACAGGATTAGCGAGAAATTACGGACTGATTATATCGCTAAGTATCAGTAATATCAGCACAAGAATGTTGAGTAGGCACTAGTTTTTCGCGCTTACGTTGTTTCAATTTCACCAGTAGAGCCTGCAGTTTGTAGAGCCTGCAGTTATGAATTAAGACGAGTTCAACAAAGTCGAAGCCCCGGCCATTTCGCAGTTAGATCCCTTTTTCGAGCTCACTGGAGAATCGGTAATGTCCAACAGCAAGCCGCACAGGATGTGGGTTTAACCGAAAATGCGTTCTACGGCATTCTGATTGCGGAAGTGACTCAGGTTGGTGACGGGGATGTGATTGATGAAAGTGTCCATGATGCGATTAAGGCGACCACACAAATGTTCGTGTTCACCAAGCAGTTTGTTGTACAGAATACCGGTGAGGTTTTCATCCAACAAACTCACCAGCTATCAATCTAGGCCTTTTATTCACAGTTGAGTTTTCCGTGTCCTGTTTCCCCCAGCCGCTATCCATTACGATTAGCCACATGAAAATGAAAACTTCCCTCGATCATCTGCCTGAGCAGAAAATCCATGAGCTAAAACGTGCTGTGGCCACCATTCGTCAGTTTGTTGAGCCGCAGATGATCATTCTGTTCGGCAGTTATGCCCGCGGCGACTGGGTCGAAGATCTAGACCCTGATACCTTGCAGTTTCGCTACCAAAGCGACTTTGACTTGTTAGTGGTCATGGAAACTCGTCAACAAGCCTGTCATGTAGAACAGAATGACCGCCTCAGTCAGGCGTTGATGAAACCCATTCAACGGACGCCCGTTAGCGTGATCGCCGAAGACATTGCCTTCATCAATAGACGAATTAGCAACAGTCAGTACTTCTACATTGATATCAAGCGTGAAGGCATTATGTTGCATTACACGGGTAACTTTACCCTTGATGAAACCAAAGAGCTGACGGCACTGGAACGTCATCTTCTGGCGCAGGAAAATTATGATTACTGGATGAAAAATGCTGATGAGTTTTTTATCACATATACATTCATGGTGAGCCAAAATTTTCTCAGCAATGCAGCTTTCCTATTGCATCAAGTCACTGAAAAACTCTACAGTGCCATCTTACTGGTCTTTACCCGCTACAAGCCCAATAGCCATGATTTAAAAAAACTCGGCGGCCGAGTGGCTGGTATTGAGTCGGAGTTTCTCACCGTGTTCCCGATGGGCACTGAAGAGGAGCGCTGGCGCTTTAAATTGTTGCGAAAAGGCTATGTTGATGCCCGCTATAAGCCTAGCTATGTCATCACCAAAGAGGAACTCGAATGGCTGGGCGCGCGGGTGGAATATCTGCAAGCACTCACCGAACGTTTGTGTAAAGCCAAGATCGCCAGTTACCTGGAATAATCGTTAAATCACGCCTCTTTCAAGCATGGCTGTGCGCTATCGCCACTTTGTCGCCATTCATGGCGTGCGGCTCTTTCAAGGTAAGTTTAGACTCCACAAGCTTTACAGTAAACTCAGGTCATTTATAGGGTGTAGCTTTTATGACGCCTTTATTTTGTGATACTCCTATATTTAATACCATCTATAAAAGTGAGTGACTAATGCGTACTTTTTCCTATTGTCGTGTTTCTACAACAGAGCAAACCACAGAGAATCAAATTATTGCTATCCGACAAAAAGGGTATGAGGTGAATGATGCTCGCACTATCAGTGAAACGATTTCTGGATCTGTTGAAGCGACGAAGCGTGAGAAGTTCAAGATGTGAATCAATCACCACATGGAACGTGGCGATATGCTGGTGGTATTATTAAAGCTAGACCGTTTAGGCCGAGATAATATTGACGTACAAAACACAATAATCTTAGTTCGCCCTATTAGAAAGTTATCGGAACATAGAGACAACACCTAACATCAGTAAAATCCAGTGACTCACCTCTTAAAATCGCTGGGCCATTTATTGCCCGCTGGGCAACTTCTTGCTCGATCCTGGGCCATATCTTGCCCAGCTGCACCCTATTCAACACTGAAAGCCAGATAAACGCTGGAGATACAATCTTGGTGCGTTTTTTGCTGCATGCTGAGAATTCTACCTCGAACGATTTACCATGCAGTAACAGGAAGTCACGCAGTATGTCGATACGTTTAGCTTCAGTTGATTCATTAATGCTGCATGATGCGGTGCTCATTGAGTCAGATTTATCCAGCCTTAGCGACAGTGATTGGCAAGCCATTACCCCTTCTGGCCGCTCACTGGACAGAGTAAAAAGCGAGTTGGAACAAGGTGAGAGTGTGGTGCTCAGTGATACACCCACTTCGCCAGTGTTTGCCATGGAACAAGGTCAGCCCCTTGCTTACTCGGCATACGGCAATGGTATCAGTGCTCAAACACTGACACAGCTAACCCGGCGATTTGAGTCAGCAGGCAGTAGCTCACTCTATACCGCCAATAATAACGGTAACCTACATCCTTCTCCGCCTCTGGATTATATCGCTGACACATCGCGAATAAGGGAGGCGCAAAGTAAACCTAAGCCTGCGCTCATTAGTGATAACTTTGCTAAGCCACCGCCTAAGCTAGAACTTGAGCTTTGTTACGATGACAGCGAAAAGACCTATGCCAGTAATGTGCCCTATCGCGTGATTTTTAATGATCCTGGCAATACGGTTATCAAGGGTGTGCTCAATGATAAAGGTTGGGCCATGGTCGAAGGTGGGCCTAATTATCCCGCTCACGTCATGTTTGGTGACGAAACGGATAAAACAGAAGCTGAGTCAGCCCTTGAGAGCCAATACCAACAGCTCGACAACGCACTTACTGAAACTGCCAACCAAGTTGCCCAGCAAGTACTGTCTGCCAAACAAACATTGTCTGACGAGCAGTCAAAGATTACCGAAGTCACTGCAACTTTCAAAAAGGCAGTCGATGATAAAGTGTCTGAACTCAACGCTCAGAGTGAAGCGTTTGACAACCTCTCATACCTATCTCAATCATGGGAGCTGGTCAAAGCAACAAAAGCGGGTGCCACCAATGGTTTCACCGAATACCTACCGGACTTAGGTGATTTTGGCAAACTGATGGAGGCCGCCGACATCGATATCACCATGCTGATAGAGGCCATCAGCACGGGAGAAATCGACGCCTTAGAAGCGAAACTACAACAGTGGAAGGGGAGAGGTGAGCTAAAGTTTACTGCGGCCAATCAGTCCATGGAAACGCTTATTCTGTTACTGAGTGACCCGACAAGCCGTGAAATGCTGGCCAGTGTGCCTAAGCGTATTTTGGCTGCACTTCCTGAGGACCAAGTCGCGGAACTGGCGGCATATCAAATAACTCAGTTGGGCATGGATACTACCATTGTCACTGGTGGTACAGCAGTGGGCACATTAGCCGGAGGCGCTGGAGGTCCAGTTGCAGCGGCTATCTTGCTCGCAGCCACGACTGGACGAAAAGGTGGCAAAGCCCTTCAGGCCACCATCGACATCGTCACTGAGATGTCTCAATCGCTGAAAAAAATCAATAATCAGCATGAAGCAAAGCCTTATAAGAAAGAGAACGTCACCCCTCTAGAAGCTGTGGATATAGAGAAGCAGACTAAGGATAAGAAAAAGATTGCAGCTGCTGGACTAATACGTAAAGATCCAAAATTAGAGCAGCACTATAAAGATGTTGCAGCTTATGAAGCCGCGTATAAAAAGAAGCTAGAAAATTCAATCGCTAATGGGGATTCAAAACGTCGTCAAGGTGCTTTTAAGGCTAAGTTAACCGAAGCGAAAGGTGAGCGTGCTGCTGCCATGTATATGGAAAAGCATTTTGCTACCCCTCCGCCACCGGCGCAAATGGAGTTAGGTTTTAGCCCAGGTCCTGGTGTCGATCAAATTTGGTCTAAACGTGACGCTAATGGCAATGTGTTGGAATATTTTGTGGTTGAAGCAAAAGGGCCGGGAGCCAAACTGCAAAAGACCAGTTCTAAGGGCATGCAAATGTCAGATGAATGGGTAGAGTCTAATTTTAACTCCATGAGAAAATCAAAAAAATACCCACAAAAAAATCAATTAGGCAGTGACTTGATCGATGCAATTGAAGACGGTGATCCCAAGATCAGTAAAATGGTTATTGAAGCCGTTGAGAGTGATGGTGTGGTGACTTCGGGCAAATTACAACCTCTTTTGAAAGGATAATTATGTTAAAGCTCAATAAAGCAGAAATTGATTTTGACCGTCTTTTTAGGCGTGCGCCAACTGTATTAGCAAAAAGAATTCCCCATATACAAGATACAAGCCGTGATATTGGCTCTAGGCAGCAAGCCACTTTCGTTGTTGCAGGGAAATATATAGAACTAGCTTATGCTCACTATGTGCTCGAAGAGTATGAAAAGGTAAAACCGTATTTACAACAAGCGGCCCCCTTTGCTTTTTTACGAGGCTTCGATCTTCAATTAAAAACCCAGAAAGTGGATTGGACCATTCAGCAAGAGATGAACATTGTGCTCTTGTTTGGCTCCTCTGAGTTATTACAGCAATTGCAAAACAGTGAGTGGTCGTTACCCGATAATCAAATCATCAATCACGCGTGTTATTTATACGACCACTTATTGCTAAAAATTGGCACGGGAATATTACCCAGTGCCCCACTGTTAGATGTCGCGTTAACTGCAGCCCATACAGCAAAAGACAAAGACGTTTTACAGTATATTCTGCCGCTAATTGAAGCTATCCAGGCACTGGTTGATGGCGATCAAGTAAAGTGGCAAGCCAGTATAGATAAGGCCATTGCTTGGCATACTGAGCAATGTAAGTTCGGTGACTTAAAAGAGATGGAACAGGGTTTCATGTGTTTAAATGCCCTTACCATGGCAAAACTTGGACAAGACTTACATCGATGGTCTTGTACCACTCAGTCACTGTATCTACCTTTATTTTTAATTGCTAAGGATGCTTAAGCAATATGAGTAGTTTAATTCACCTGCTGTTGATTGATGAGGCCGCTTTCCCGACACAGATCGCAGGGAATGATGAGTCGACATACCAAACCTTACTCGAAATCGTCGATGAGGAGGCGATCCGCTGGCAGACACTGGAGCTGAATATCCGTGGCTTTATGCCCGCCCTTGAAATGTGGGATGCTTTAGCGGGAAATAGTCATTTATTGCCGATGTGCAGTTTTAACTTCTATCCTCACAAGCTTATCGGTCCAGATGCCGATATTAGTGGCCAGTTTGGCTTTTTCCCTACCGACATGGTGAAAGATTTATCTAGCGCCATGGCAGTGAATATTGATTTTGATATTACGACACCCGATGCACAAGCGGTTGTCGATATGGTGGAGGCGAAGGCCGGTGAGCTGGATCCACAGGCTTATGAGATGGTACGTGACAAGTATTTTGTGACTTTCCGGGATGCTGCTGCCCAACACAAAGCCGTGGTGGTATTGATAGAAGAGTAAACATACATTCGAGTCGCTGTAAGATAGCAAAGCAACACCATGAAGCAACTTGAGGCTTAGCGTTCTCAAATTAATGTCATAGTCTTTCCCATTCTTCTTAAGGGAAAAGCCTAGGCTGGTTCTTATTATGACTCTTTGTTAATAATGTGAGTTAGGCCTATTTAAGATACTATTTCTTATCAAGTATTCATGAATTAGTGCAACGCTTAACTGACCCAAGCTTATTTGCCATGGAGGTGTGGGATGATAAGCCAAGGCTCTCTGTTGCTGGTGTACAGTCAAAAATTAACGTTTTGCAGCTAAATGGTGAGTTCGGCTTTGGTAGCGGTGATTTATGCTCTACTCATATTATCAAGTTTGAAAAGAGTACTCAGCAGCACTTAGTGATTAATGAGTTTGTAACAATGAAGCTCGCCCAGTTAATAGGCTTGCCGACAGCCAATGTTGAGCTGCACTACTTTGACGAATATCCTGCGCTGGTGGTTGAGCGATTTGACCGAAAACTCATTAATGACGTGGTAAAGCGAAAACATCTTATCGATGCCTGCCAGGCCTGTAACTTGGGAGTTGATAGAAAGTACGAGCGTAATTTAGGTAAGCAGCGTGATGTTGCTCATATTCGTGATGGTGTCAGTCTCAAAAAGCTGTTTGAGCTAACTCAAGTGTGCCAGAACCCCATTGCCGCAAAGTTAACCCTGCTGAATTGGGTACTGTTCAATTTGTGTGTGTTTAACCATGACGCCCACGGTAAGAACATGAGCTTCTTTGTCAGTAAAGCTGGATTAGAGCCAACACCTTTGTATGACTTAGTTAATGTGCAGATGTACCCAGAGTTTGAACAAGAGCTTGCGATGGCAATAGGGGATGAGTTCGACCCACATGCAATTAATGCTTATCAGCTCATGGAGTTTGCCGATGACTGCAATATCAACAGTAAGCTGCTTATGCGCCAGTTAGATAAAACAGCGAAGGCAATCACTGCTCAGCTAAATAACGTGATTGAGTTGCTAGGCGAATTAAGTGCTGATCAACAAGCTTATATGGCTAAATACCACCAGCTGGTTGAGGCTCGTTGTCAGCACTTTACCGAGCAGGCACAGGAGATCCCGAAGATAGAGTTGTAATCAATAGCACTGATTTAGGCATATGGAAACCTAGTCACCTCTCCCACTACACCTGCATATTGGAAGCTTTGTTGTATTGTAGCTTGTAACTGAGCGTTTTAATTTCTATGTTTAAGTTTTCATTGCGCGATTCATGGGGCTACAGTGATTTATGGTATAAGCACTATTTTAAGAACCAGCCCAAATTATTCTTTTCATTAAAAAGATAAGCGCAACGGTAGTCCTAAACGCCACTGCGTGAGCATTTTTTTATTACACATCCTTTGCACCTTGAGCTTTTGCTGTTTGTTCTTTAGGCGAAGGAGAAAAGGGTCGTAAACCAATAGAGCATTCAATGTGATTGCCATCACCTGCCCCTAACCCCACTAAACCATGCACTAGCTGCGGGCAGTCATGTTCTAACAGGCTTTCGGCTTGCAAACTTGCGGTTAGCTGTAGATAAAGTTGTGCTTCGCCAGATAGCTGACCAACCATTGCCAGCCAACGTGTGCGTGCCTGAAAGTTGCTGGAAAACAACTGGCTGGCATGACAAAACAGCGTTATGCAGCTAACTTGGCTATTCGTTATTTTAAAGCTTAAACCAATTTTGAGTTTAGTGAATACTTCATCGCGTGGCAGCGCGGCCAGTTCGGCCAGATAATTGAGTACACAAGGTAAAATAGCTGCCTTACCTGAGGCACGGTACAACTTATGCAGCACAGAGAAACTGGGGTTTTCAACTTGCCCGTAGTACTCGGTAGTGTCTTTATCTGCTGGTAATACCCCAAGTAAGGTAGGCGTGAATAGCGCGCCTGATCTCACATTAGTGGTTAAGCTTACATTAGCCATTAAGCTTGCATAAAGCTGATTGCGCACTGGCTCGGCCATGGCTGAAGTGACTTCCTGATAAATTTTAAAATTTTGTTTAGCCCCTTTATGACAAACACCTAACCAGCAACCAAAATGTTGCGCTGGTTGTGCGATAAGTTGCGCTAATAAAGGGTTAAGTTGAGTGTCAGCTCTGCTCTCTAACTCGTGGGCAAAGGCCCATTTTTCTATGACCTTACTTTGTGCTAAACCGGGTTCGGCGGTATAGGCCAGCTCGGATTTGCTCGAACGAAAGGTAAACTCCAGCGGGTAACCGCTGGGCGTTAATAAGCTGTTAGCCGGTACTTTGTTAGCTGGTGCACTGTTAGCCAGCACACCATTAGTTGAAACAGACGAAGACAACTCAGCGTCATTAGCATTAGAGCCTAAATGCCAAGAGCGATAGAGTAGTTGCAAAAACTGCTTAGCCCCGGCAACCTCTGCCGGACATATTGATTTTGCCGTTTGCAATAACGCTATTGCCTCTGCTGGCAATGATGCTGTGTTGTCCATCAACATTATTTTACCTATATTTTTTGCCTGTATAGTTTGCTTTAAGCACTAGGTTTAGCCGGAATGTTCAGAATTAAGTCAGACTGATGTTTATCGGCTTCATGCTGAACCGTTTGACCTGGAATAATATAATTGACCTTCCAGTTATAAGTGACTTCGTTACCCGCTTGTATGCTCACCGTTAGATACTTGCTACCCGTTTCCCCTTTATTCCAAGTAAATACTTGCTGAGAGGGCTGAGTCGTTACTTGGGTTGCTGCTGAGCCTTGAGCCAGGGTAATATCTACCAATACTTCAGCACTATTAAACGTTGCCGACGGCCAGTTTATGGCGGCTGGGGTAATTTCTAGGGTGAAATAGCGTTGGGTTGGCGATACCATCAGTGAAGGTTGGCTATTGTTTAGTAGGGTTTCCGGAATTTCGGTTTGTCCCTGCGCAGAGCTAATGGTGGCGGTATAAACCAAAGGTTGATCACCATTAATAACACCAACAAAGGTTTCTCGGCCAAATAATGCGCCGGTTGCGTTACTGGCTGGCACAATATCAAAAGTTGCCGGAGCGGCTTTTGTTGGCAAGGTTTTCGCTCCTGGTGGTACTTTCGGCGTGCCCTGATACCACATGTTAACCGTCGCATCGAATATTGGATCTGTGCCGGCACTTTCTGCCGGTACATAAACAATGACTGGGCAGGCATGCACGGCATTTGCCGCAGGAATGATTTGCTTAGGTCCATTAGCATTTTGAATCAAGGATGCAATATACTGAGCAGATTTATCATACACATAAGTAACTTGATAGTTGTAAGTACTATTGATGGGGAAGGGCACGAAGCTAGTGATAGAAGCCGCTTTGGTCGCATCAGTATTTTTAATGGTCAGCTCACGACTGATGCTGGGTGAATCGCTGTTACTAGAGACATAATTAAAGGCAATATTAATCTCGGTTGGCGGCGTACTCTCACTGGCAAAAGCTTGGCTTGCTTCAAAATCGACGGTTAAAATTCCGGCGGCCTCAACCTCTAATGTATAAGCTGCGGACTCAATATTTGATTTGCGGCCGCTGACCGCTTCCATGGCGGTGTCTTCATAATTTACTGTGTAGTTTAAGGTCCAGTTTGGGCCAGCCTTTACATCGTAGGCCGTGGTAAATACATGGTTGCCATTTTTGGTAAAAGTGTAGGTAGCATCGGCTTCGGGTATGCCGGGGTAAGACACTTTTACGGTAACGTCTTTGACTAAAGCCTGAGCGACTTTGCCTCCGGGTAAGGTCGGTGCTGGTGCTGGGTTTCCGCTGCTACCGTCGCTGCTAAAGGGTAAGTGCACGGCCACGCTCATTTGCTGCTGTTGCTCATTCACCGTGTTAACAAAGTCAGCTATTTTCAAGTTTAAAGAATTAAATGATGGCAAGGCAGCTGTTGGGGCGATAAGCCAATTAATAACGGTATTTTCGCTATAAGTACTGTTAAAGCTGCTGACGTCATTGATATTAAAGCTATTATCACTATTGAGTCCCTGCAACTGAATGGTTTTTTGCACCTCAGTGGTTATTAGATCAGAGAGGGTGTTGTTAGCCCAGTTAGCCACGGCTTCGCGTAAAGCCGTAGAAGGATTGGTGGTGCCCCAAGTGATCTCAACCTTAGAAGATGAAGACTCATTGAGCAGTTTGGTGACCGAGCGTGGGCTGATTTGATTGCCCCAGCTATTGTATCTTGGTTGGCTAACCTGATACTGATAAGCAATGGTCGAATCAAAAGACAAATGTGCGGTAACCGCAGGCAAGCGGGCTTTGACCGAAAGGTGATAATCTACCTGATAGGCACCACCGCTGGTGGCAAAGGCGCCTTCAATCGTATCAAGCTGCTCTTTGGTCATCGGTAAATTAAAGCTGGCAACATTACTGCCAAAATTTGATACCGGTGTTGAGAAGGTAATAGGGGCACCACCGCTGACAAACTCGAAATAGGCTCTGCTGTCGGGGTTATAATCCATAGTCAAAAACAAATACGGCGCTTTGGCCTGTGGAAAGGCGGTCGGGATTTGTTTGGTGATTGCCGCTTCAATGTCGCTCGGTACCGACAATTCGATATCAAAACGACAAAAGCCTGAGCCGTTTTGCGCGCCAGTTTTTTGTTGATCTAGCTGGTAACTGGTGATTTGAAATGACGGTTTGCCTGAAGCTAAGGTAACAAATTGCGGTCGAGGTACAATATAAAAACTGTCTGCTTTAGTATCATCGCCGTAATAATCCCAAGTATAACCGGTGCTATCTTGGTAAGAGCCTTTTAGTTGGAAATTTAACATAATTAACCTTTAAGAAATTTGTGAGTTTTGTGAATAAGAGCTGAGGCTGACGGTTAATCCAGCCTTGTTGCAGATATATTGTCGCTAGGTGTTAACTGGTGCTGCCACCCAGTACTAAGTCGTTATGACCCGCAGGCGATACTTCGGCATGTTGCCACTTAGCAGCGAATATGCTGATTTCATCCCACTGCTGGGCGGTTTTACCTAGGTCAAACTCGTTGATAATTTCATTAACGGGTGTTACGCCGTTTAAATCGGCGATAATGGCGACCATAACCGCTGATTCGCGTTGCCAGCCGTCAATGGTTTTTTGCAAAGAACTGATCATGTCTTCAACTTGGGTAACAAAACCAGCCAAGGCAGACGATGCGGTTTCTAACGCCAGTAGCTGAGCGGATAAAAATGACATATCCATCTCATACTTGCCTTCTTTTTGTTCTTCATTAAAACGGTTATCAACGGTTGCCAGTAAATCGTCAATGGTTTCAACGGCACTGACGATAAAAATCAGTCCGATAGTTAGACCAACCACTTTGCCGGGATTGCCTAATTTCTTGCCGTATTTCATTGCATTTGAAGCAATGGCTAATTCTTTATTGGCTTTGATGGTATCGACATCGATACGACAATTATATTGCGCCACCATGGCTTTAACTTGGTTTAGCTTAATACGTACCGCGGCGAGGTTTTCTTTGTCGATTTCTTCTAGCTGTTTGAAGCTTAGATGCTTGTTTGAGAAGTTATTGGCATCGGCTGACAAATCGGTTTTGGCAGCAACCAAGTGCGACATTAAGCTGGTTAGGGTTAACAGTTGTTCGTCAATTTTGTCTTTAAATCCGCCAAAAATTGCGGCTAATTCGCTTCTATTGGGGCTTGATTGTCTGACAATAGACAATATTGTTGAAATGCTGGCATTCCACTGACTAGCAAAGTTGATAGCAGCCTGTGGTACAAAGGTTAATTGTGGTTGTGTTTCATTGAACCAGTTCTCACCATCTTTTTTTGCGATAATCAGATCGTTCTTCATGTCGCTGAGTAACTTGTCTTGATTGTGAATTTTTTTGGTCACATCATCAAACAAAACATCATTAATATTGACATTTAGTACGTTAAAAATTGAACCTTGGGTGGCAATTCGGTCGATAAATATCTGTGTAAGTTGGCTTTTTTCGGCTTCTACATCAAAAGTAAGCGTATGCATAGTTTAAATCCATTGTGTAGTTAAGATGATTTACATCGGCAATCGGTTTAAAAAACTCACATTACCGATGTATTTTTGTTTTTTGAGCGGGGGGTTAACAATAAGTAGTGTTAAGCTACTTTTTTGACTTTAACGCCAACGTTGTTTAGCTTCATTGTTGTCGCTGGCTTGGCTAGCACAGCGCTGTCCATCGCTTGCATTTGGTTGGCAAATGTTTGCAGTTGGCCCCACTGCTCTACTGCGGTATCTAAATCTACTATGCTCATGATGTCGCCGATTTTCTTCTCGGTATTTTCTAAATCAGCAATAACCGCTGAAATTTTGGCAGATAGAGTGGCCCAAGTATCTAAAATGACTTGCACGCTGCTCATGGCCAGTTTCGACTGAGTGACTAGGGTTTTTAAGGCAGTTTCTACGGTATTCAATGCCTGAACCTGTACGGTAAGTTCAGTCACTTCTAGTTGATCAAAGGCTTTCTTTTGCTCGGCGGCTTGTTTTTTATCGATTGATGAAACCAGTTCGCCAATAGAAACACCTAAACCAATCATACCGACAACCATAATACAGGCACCAGCAATTTCAGCCGCTGGTGTGGCTTCAACGTTTGCCATCAACAGACCACCACCGGCAATTAAGCCAACTGATGCGCCCACGGCAATAGCTTCAGCGGTAATGGCGGTATTCAAAGAAGAAATAGCGCTATCAAGGCCTGTTATCGCTGTGTTCAATGACTTGATATTGGCTTTCTCGAATGTTTGAATGGCGGCAAAAGTACCATTGGCTTTACTGAAATTGTTATGATCGTCAGTCACGTCGGTATTGAATTTTTTCAATTTGGTCATTTCAGTGGTGATTGAAGTTTGTTGTGCTTCAATTTTAGCTAGCAAGCCTTGTAGTAACTCTTTCACTTCTGCTCGTTTGGC
This sequence comes from Shewanella sp. YLB-07, assembly GCF_009377275.1. Classification (NCBI taxonomy): domain Bacteria; kingdom Pseudomonadati; phylum Pseudomonadota; class Gammaproteobacteria; order Alteromonadales; family Shewanellaceae; genus Shewanella; species Shewanella sp. YLB-07. The sequence goes on from NZ_VOQB01000008.1 coordinate 229,563, forward strand.
AGGGTCGTCTTTGGCCGATAATGCAACCAATAAAGGGTTAATAATACCGACTTCTATTTTGAACTGAGTGCTGTAATTGATGATGGTTTGCGGGATAAAGGTTAAGTTTGGTTGTATTTCATTGCTCCAATAAAGGCCATGGTTTTTTGCTGTGGCAAGATTAGTATTTACCGTTTTGAGCAAGGTGGCCGGATTTTCAGGTAGCTTATCTTGGATATCCTTAGGAAGAACTTTAAAGTTTACCCCAGAAATATTGGTATTTTGTAAGGCGGTAACGTATCTGGCGACATTGGCTTTGGCGTTAACATAACCAGCTAGTTTTTCTTTAGTGACGTCAGTTTGAAAGTTTTTTTTCGGGTTTGATGTGGTAGTCATTTTTATTTCCTTTAAATATAACGAGTTAAATTAGCAATTACCGGATAGTGCAAAACCAAACTAGGGATCTTTTATTACCGGAATATTGCGGGTTTACGGTTAAGTACGATTTTTCAACCTTTGCTTTTCCAACCTTGGCCTTATGTCAGCGCATGGCTAGTTCAAAAGGCTTTGCGCGTAATCCGCCAATTGCTGCCATTGATTTTGGGCGGTTAGCAAATCGACCTGCTCTAAAATATTGCAATAGTCATCATCACTGGCGCTTTGTAAATCAGCGATCACCGCTTCATTTTTGACATTGAGTGTGGCCCAGCTGTCTAACACGGCTTGCACGGCTTGCTCGGCAGGTGCGGCATTGTTGGTTTGGTTTTCTAGAATGGCTTTGGCAAACACTAAGGTGATAATGGCCGGGTTAGCGCCACTGCCTTGTACTTTGATAGAAATATTGGTGTTGATCTCAACAATGGCAATACAGGGGCCTAATACGGTTGATTGCAGAAAATTTTCGCCCATATCTGTTTTGATGTTTTGGATCCATTCATTGGCGCCGGCAAATTTTTCAGAAACATTACCCAAATCGGCCGCTAACACGTCTTGATCAGACTTGATATTGTTCGAGTAGCTTTTAATTTTGTTTTGCAAGGCAGTCAGTAGTTTGTGCTGGCTTTGAATGTGAGCACCTAGCTGATTAAACAACGCCTTGATACTGTTTCGTTGCTGTTGGTTTGCTTTACCACCACTGCCTTGGATTTGTTGCAGTAGGTTTAATATTTCGCCACTGTTAGTTTGAAAGTGGCTACTGTATTCAATGATACTTTTGGGGATGTTAGTGCACATGTCAGGACAAATACTTTGCAACCAAGTAGTGGCGTGGCCTTTGGCCGTTTGTAAGTGAGCCTCAATGGGTGCTACCCATGATGGCGAGTCTGGCAGTGCCGGCACGGCGGTTAGCGTTGCTTGCGCATATCGGGTAACAATAGCAGCTGCATCTGCGCCTGCTTTGATATGTTTGCCTAGTGCTTTGTCAGGGTTTTCATTCGTTGTATTAGTTGATGTCATCTCTTTACCTTATTTTTCCCTTGCTGCTGTGATTCATAACTTGAGGTATGCTTATTTCTGGTGTATGGGCTAAGAGGATAGCGACGTATCATGTTTGAAGATTGTGTCAAATAATCAACTTACAGAGGAATACGTCGCATGGATAATCATAAGGTTGCTGTCGCAAACAGAGATCGGGCCGCTATAAATTGAGGGGGCGGACTTCCTCAGACACAACTAGGCCGCTAAAGAATAAAATTGTTCCCATGGTGTCATAATTTCAGTAGTGTCCATTTGCCCCGCTTAATCATGGACCAAAGTTCAACGCCTGCCAGTGTCGACTCAGCCCCTTCCCAAGATTTCCAACTTAGACATTGATGCATTTTCCCCTTCACTTTTCGATGGCTTTGTTGAAAAACGCTTGTGCCGCTGGCTCATCACGGGTTTCACTCAAATAAAATCAATAATAGCGCCGTATTTGTCCACGGCTCGATAATAGTAAACCCACCTACCTTTAACTTTTATGTAGGTTTCGTCCATTCGCCACGAGCCAGATACTCGACGCTTTCTCTTCCTGAATATAGCTTCGAGTTGTGGCGTATATTTGATAACCCAGCGGTTCAGGGTTGAGTGGTAAAAAGGCCCCCGTTCGTAATACATGTAACCAGTTGTCACTTTGAAATATGCTGGGGATAATGTCTTAAAAATCAACAGTTATATGAGCTGTAGAAAATTTGATTTTTAAGACGTGTTTTTTGAGATAAAGAAATCCAATATTTCTGGGAGTCTTCATCTTATATTTGTAAGCCTCTAAAATGTTCGTTTTTTTGAGACGGTACCTTAATTCGCTATTTCTGAAAATAGTGAAGTGATACCTTATTACATGCATTACGAATCTACGCCATATAGCCCAATTTTTTTAATTTACTTCCGCTAAACCAAATTGACTCAATTCCTCTCTGGTCATCCAATGCTCCCCCTCTGTCGGAGCAGCGTTTAGTGTAAACAAATAAAATGGAATACCTTTTTCACCTAGCATTTTATTGAAGTAAGACCCTTGTTTATGATGACTTTCATTAGAAAATGGAATCTCTAACGCAACTTTTCCGTCACCAGCCCAACTATGAACTCCAACCTGTTTATGTAAACTAATCTCAATATCGCTATTTTTACTGTTAACAACTCTCTCAATGCCTGCTGAGAATAAATCGGTGCCTCCTGAAAATACAGAACCATTAGTACTAACTATAGTGTTCATTCGTCGTTCTCTAATCAGTAGCCCTGTATACATGTTAATATCATCATCACTGGAACCATCAATGATACTGTCAAAGACGAGTGTCATTTTTAAAGCAGGATCTAAACTGTTAACCAACTGTTCTAATTTAAGGTAGCTTGAAAATCCGAGATCAGAGCTCTCGTCAAACTCCGGGAAAACATTAACAGTTTTTAAAGTAATGCTATTATCAGTCGACTCTAGCACCTCAAAAGAAGTAGACCCCATAAAATTAACATATTCTGAAAACTCTAATCTCACATCATTACCATTTAAAGTCGATTGAATTAATATTAAACCCTCATTTTTGCTTCGCTTATCGGCTGAGCAGCTAAATAACTTGCGTTCTGTTTGGATATGTAATATACAAGACTGAGACCCCTCCATATTATCTAAGATGGGGATAAGCATATCTATTTCTTTTCCTGCATTACTCTTTATTTTAAGTAAATAAAAAGCTTCGACTTCATCCTTAGAAAGAGTTGTTTTTCCATATAATAAAGAAAAAGAATCATCACCTATCGATAAATTAAATGAATTTAAAATATTCTGACGTTGTGAAATTATACTTTCTTTATCTGTAGTAAAGTCATAATCAATTTCAGGTTCTTTTAAAGGTGCTGCCCCCGCGTCGCCACAAGCCGATAACAATATAATGCTTAAGTTAAAAGCCATTATCTTTTTAATTGTTTTCATTGCCTTATAATAAATATCCACCAAATAGTATGCGTTAGTGTCGATTCTATTTATTCTCAAGATTCCAATTCTAAACATTTATGTACCTTTTCACGTAGATTCCATTCATTTACTATGAGCCAGAGATTCTGTACTTTCTCTCTGAACATGAGTCGAGTTACGGCGGACATTGATAGCACACAGTTAAAATCGAGTGACCAATATGGATATTTTTCTCAATAAATATCTTTTCGATTTCACGAGAACCACTTTTTAAACTTAATTTAAGGTTCATATAATAACACTGAATAAATTATTCAATTGAGTAATGCTAAGCCTTAGATATCAAGGCGGAAATATATTATAGAAAACCCCTCTGTTAGAATAATATAGCCGAACTAATTCCATAGCATCAACTAAATCCCCTGCTGAATTTTCAATTATCCCATACCATTTCTTAAAGTTCGCTGTTGCTTGTAACCCATAACAACGAATTCTCTGGAATCCTTTAGGCAGAATATGTTACACCATGCGACCAATAAACACCTCAGGTTCAACACATCATATTCACGCTGCTTACTTTTGTGTTATTGATAATAAATAATATATCCATTGATAACACGGGTTATCCTCGATATTCCTATTGGTGGGAAAGCTAAGTGCTTAGTCCGATATTTTAGTAACCCTTAATGATACGTCTTTACCATTTCTGGGAAGTGCGTAGAATCCCTTAGGGTGTTTAACCCAGAGCCCATTAATCATTTTAGCTGGTTCAAGATATAAAATATCAACCGATTTCACAGCTCAGAAACACTTAAGGTTAAATAAGAATACCTATTAAACTCTACAAGAGTTAATTAAATCACAATTTAAATCTATTAATAGCTGTCTTATTAGGCAGTTAAAGTTAACTTTAAAATTAGTCATAATTTATGTAGCTTTTGCTCTATACCAATAATGCTAACCCTAAGCAAATAGTATAATTAAAGCGATTTTTTGAAAAATAGCCGTTTCGCTCGCTCTTTTGTAAATGCTAAGCTGCGCCACTGTTAAGCCAATGCTTATCATGCCACTTCAAAATTTAAGAACTACAAAAATCAACTCATCTTCTGCAGTATTCAATGTGGCTCTCTATGAGCCGTGATTAATGAAGGAGATAAAAGGAATATAAAGTGCACATTGCCATAAAAACCACAGCAGTAGCTATTAGCTTATCTTTACTTAGCGCATGTGGTGGTTCAAGTTCGGATGAGGGGGATAAAACCGTCCCTTCTCAATCAAAAGTAAACCCTGCTTACTTTGAAAATGGTATTAAAATTGTAAAAAAAGATTATCTACCTTTATATCTAAATATTATCAGCGTGAGAGATGAGGGCATTAATTTTTCTATTGGATTACCTAAAAACAATGGATATTCAGGTTTAACTTCTTCAAACTTGAATAAAACTAATTCTAATATGACTCAACAAGTGTGGCGTAGTGGTCATGATCAAAGTATTCAAATCCACATGAGTAAAGTGAATGAAAAATTAAAACTGAAAGTGAATAACAGAGATGGTAATAAACCGTGGAAGCTAGAAAGAGATATTAACGTCGCCAAGGACGCTGGCTATTTGATTGTTACTCCCCAAGAAGCGGATATTGAAGGTGTAGAGCCAGTTGCATTTGTGGAAGGACTAGATAGTAATGCACAAGCTGACTTTTATTTTAGCATTATAAATCGGTTTTCAGATCCGACTTTAGGCTCTACTGATTCCAATATCTGCCTGGCGGCTGTTAGCCAGATCAGTGATGCCGTTTACCTAATTAGCGCATCGTTGAAACAAGGGAAGGCGACAGAATTACACAACCTTTCAATGTTAGATCAAATTTGGAGTTTAGCAGTGGTGACAAAAGCTAAGTTGAATGTTCTAGACGTATCAACTCTGCCTACTGATGAACAATTAACCGGGATCCAAGGAATATGCCCTGACTTTACTGTGGGGAATGGTGAAACACTCAGATTACTAAATCCTAAAGTGACCCCATCTTCAATGACTGCAAATATCATCTACAGTCCTTCACCTGGAGAAGTCGCATTTACTGATACCAGCGTAGGTTTAGCAAGCTTGGCTTGGGAAAGCGAATAACAAAATTTGCTGTGATCTTTCTGGTGTGAGTTCACCGCAAAGTCGTCGCTTCAGTTACTTAGGCCTTTTTAAGGCCTAAGTAACTGGTTCTGTCGCATCTTGAAGGTTCATGAGTGCTCTCAGGGTTCTGTCGCAAACTGAGATCTCGCCGCTATAATTTGAGGGCGCAGTATCTCTCAGATACAATTAGGCTGCCAAAGAATAAAATGGTTCCCATGGTGTCATCATTTCAGTAGTGTTCATTTGTCCTTGCTTAATCATGGACCAAAGCTCAAAACCCGCCAGGGTCGATTCAGTCCCTTCCCAAGACTTCCAGCCCAAACATTGATGCATTTTGCCTTTCACTTTTCGATGGCTTTGCTCGACAATATTATTCAGATATTTGATAGCCAAAACCTCAATCATAAACAGCATATGTCCAGACAGCCAAAGACGAATATTGATGGACTCTAATGCTGCGGCATTCGCACCACTTTTATCAATGACAACCTTTTCAGGTAAACCATGTTGGTTGATGGCTTTATTGAAAAATGCCCGTGCCGCTGGCTCATCACGGGTTTCACTCAAATAAAAATCAATAATAGCGCCGAATTTATCCACGGCTCGATAATAGTAAACCCATTTCCCTTTCACCTTAATATAGGTCTCATCCATCCGCCACGAACCGGATACTCGACGCTTTCTTCGCCTAAACATGGCTTCGAGCTGAGGGGCATACTTGATAACCCAACGATTCAAGGTTGAGTGGTCAAAATGGATATTCCGCTCAGAGAATATCTCCTCAATTTCTCGGTAACTGAGTTTGTAGGCCAGGTAATAACGAAGCGCCCGCATGATAATATTTTGCGGATAATGCCGACCAGAGAAATTGAGTTTCATAAACCAAAATCATGAAGAGGGGGGGGCAAAATCATAAACTATCACTGCTATTTGCGACAGAACCCATATTAGAGATAGGATGATGTTTGTGGTGAGGCAAGGTCAACATTTAAGAATTAAACTGCTCACGGAAACCCCGTCGTCGATCACGTTCAAAAGTTATAATCCAGAATATCCTGATGAAGTTTATCCTTGCAATGAACTTCAGGATTTTGAAGTGATTGGCCAGGTTATCTGGTTCTCAACCCCCATTTAATGCTGACAATGAGACTATTATTGGCATTTAAACATCATTGACTCTACCGCCAATGAAGGGGGGGCTGGCTTGCAGTGTAAGGCTATCATATCGCTTTCTAAATTTACTTTTTAGGCTGATAGTGGCTGAACGTATTGCTGTCTTTGGTCATTAGAGTGACAAATTTAGGGTGGACAAATAACTTCTCTTTGCCCGATTGCACCTCTTCAAGCACTCCGATGTCACATAGCTGCTTTAAGTAGACAGAGGCAGTTTGGCGTTTTGCTAAGCCGTTTTCAACGAGGTTTTGAATGCGGCAATAGGGCTGCTCGAAGATCACCTGTACTAGCTCATAGCTGTAGATTTTAGGTAGCTGAAGACGTATATGCTCTGTGGTGTGCTCTATGAGCTCACGGGCTGCAGCGATTTTGTGGGTAGTCCACTTGGCGGTTTGCTCTACGGCATTAAGGATAAAGATTATCCACGGCTGCCATTCTTGTTTACTGGTCACGTTGAGCAGCAAGCGGTAGTAATCCTGCTTGTTAGCGACGATATAACGGCTGAGGTACAGGATAGGAGCACTCAGCAGTTGTTGGTCGATAAGGTAGAGGATATTAAGTACACGACCAGTACGGCCATTACCATCAGTAAATGGGTGAATAGCTTCAAATTGGTAATGAGCCATGGCCATCTTGATTAGTGGGTCTACATCATCTTGATTATGTAGAAAGGCTTCCCAGTTACTTAGCAAGTCACGAATTACGTTCTCGCCTACTGGTGGAGTATAGATAACTTCACCAGTGGCCTGATTGGTTAAGCTAGTACCTGGTACTTTACGCACATCCATCTGTACCGATTTAATGGTACTGCAAATCTCTAATGCGGTGGTAACACATAAAGGCCTGCTGGTCAGTTCTGTAAAGCCTTGGTATAGGGCAGTGCGATAACGAAGCGCTTCTTTGGTCATGGGGTCGGCTTGGCTATCTTCCTGAGCGTACTGAAACAGCTTGTCGGTGGTAGTGACAATGTTTTCTATCTCACTACTGCCTTGCGCTTCAAGCAGCGGCAGTAGGTTGATGAGTAGCCCTTGGTTTGGCAGCAGCTCACCCGCTTGCTTTAGTTCGGCAAGGGCGGCACGTGCAGGAATACAGGCTTTTAGTACGGGTAAGGTTTCGGCTAACTCCCCAAGATCGCTCTCTAGCGGTAGTAGGGGTATATGGTTGTATGCTTGTTCAGCTTGCCATTTCATGTTCAAAAAACCCTTTTTTTCGACATAAATAGATATTGCTGTGAGCTTATGTCGATTCAATCGACATGTAAAGAAAACATGTTTATAAAAGTTGATTTAATCGACATGAAGTGCATTTTATGAGTCGTTATGTCGATTGCGACAACATGTATAGAAAGTGCTGATATCTATACAGGTAAAATTTATATGTATAGAAAACGCGAATCCCTATACATACTGCTACTACACGCTAACCAGCTTGCCAAAGGTACTAATTAAGAACATCACGTACGGTATTGAGTAGGTCATGAAAGGGTACTAACTACTTTTTAGAACTGATTCAACACCTGAGATGGAAGCGTTGATTCAATAAACCATGATGAAGATGTTAAACAAGTAAACTTCATTACCTCTAAAACTGGTATCAAAAAACACTCGTATATTGATACCAGTTTTCCATGTCAAAATGTGGTATCAAAAATAGAGGGCTAGCCTTTATGATACTTAATTTATATGATACCCCCATAGTTGATACCACCTACAACAGAGAGTGACCAATGCGTATCTTTTCTTATTGTCGTGTTTCTACAACAGAGCAAACAACCGAGAATCAAATTCTTGCTATTCGCCAGAAAGGGTATCAAGTAAATGATGCTCGTACTATCAGTGAAACGATTTCTGGATCGGTTGAAGCTATGAAGCGCGAAAAGTTCAAGATGCTAATCAATCACCAGATGGAAAGTGGCGATATGTTGGTTGTCTTAAAGCTAGACCGTTTAGGCCGAGATAACATAGACGTTCAAAATACAATTAAAATGCTTACAGATAAAGGCATCAAGGTTGCCTGCCTTGATCTCCCCGTAGCAGACCTTTCAAGCGCAGAGGGTAAGCTGATGCTGCAAATGTTTTCGGCCTTTGCGGAGTTCGAGCGAAACCGAATTAGAGAGCGAACAAAAGAAGGACTTGAACGAGCTAAAGCTCAAGGAAAAAGGCTGGGCAGACCAGAAGCCCACGCCACAACTCTTTCAGTTCAAGCAAAGAAAGCAGTGGGGCTATCTCAATCCAAAGCTGCGGAAGCTTTAGGCTTGGGGATTGCTACCGTGAAAAGACATTGGAACAAAACTACTTCTATTGCCTAGCTTGCCTGTGTCAGCGCCATTAGTTTTGATTGCTTCATATTTGACGATTTATGACCGTTAACATCCTTTCCTAAGACTTCCTAACAAGGCTCCTAAAATAGGAGCTTTATCAACTTAACTCACTTAATTTCATATATAATCATTTGCCATGAACTGCATACAATTGCAGTAGCCCACATTATTAGAGTAATAAAGCACATGGCAAAAGCACCCGCTAAAAAGAAACCAGCCAAGACCAAAGGTTTTGAAGAAACCCTTTGGGATACCGCTAACCAACTGCGTGGCAGTGTTGAGTCCTCGGAATACAAACACGTAGTCTTAAGCCTTGTGTTCTTAAAGTTCATTAGCGACAAGTTTGAAACGCGCCGTCAGAAGCTGATCGATGATGGCCAAGAAGCTTTTGTTGAGATGAAAGAGTTCTACCAACAAGACAACATCTTCTTTTTGTCAGAAGAGGCGCGTTGGTCCTTTGTTAAAGCGCGTGCCAAGCAAGATGATATTGCGATCATTATCGATACTGCTCTATCGACCATCGAAAAGACCAACCCTAGTCTGAAAGATGCTTTGCCAGATAACTATTTCTCGCGCCAAGGTCTAGAAGTTAAAAAGCTCGCGTCACTAATCGACACCATCGAGAACATTGACACGCTGGCGAATGAATGCGACATGAGTGAAGAAGACTTAGTCGGGCGTGTTTACGAATACTTCTTGGGTAAGTTTGCAGCAACCGAAGGCAAAGGCGGTGGTGAGTTCTATACGCCAAAGTCACTGGTAACGCTACTAGCTGAAATGCTAGAACCCTTCCAAGGTAAAATTTATGACCCAGCTTGTGGCTCTGGCGGTATGTTTGTTCAATCTTTAAAGTTTATTAAAGAGCATGAAGGGCGCACCAAAGATATTGCTATATATGGACAGGAGCTTACCTCTACCACCTATAAACTGGCGAAGATGAACTTAGCCATTCGTGGTTTATCAGGTAATTTGGGTGAACGTGCAGCGGATACCTTTTTTGCCGATCAGCACAAAGACTTAAAAGCCGATTACATCATGGCGAACCCGCCGTTTAACCTTAAAGGTTGGCGTAATGATGCCGAGCTAACCGATGATCCTCGTTTTGCTGGCTACCGAACGCCGCCAACGGGCAATGCAAACTACGCATGGATTTTGCACATGCTATCTAAGTTAAGCGAAACAGGCACTGCGGGTTTTATCTTGGCGAACGGTTCAATGAGCTCAAATACCTCGGGTGAAGGTGAGATCCGCCAGCAGCTTATCGAGAACGATCGTGTCGAATGCATGATTGCCCTGCCGGGTCAGTTGTTCTACACCACGCAAATTCCTGTGTGTATCTGGTTTATCACCAAAGATAAAACAGAGAACAAAACTAAAGGTTACCGCAACCGCGAAAAAGAGACTCTGTTCATTGATGCTCGTGAAATGGGCACCATGATTAGCCGCACCAATAAAGAGCTAACCAAAGATGATATCGCACTGATTGCCGATACCTACCATGCATGGCGTAGTGATGAAGCTGAGCTAAAAGCGCGTATTGAACGCGGTGACGGTAAAGTAGATAAGTACGAGGATAAAGCAGGCTTTAGTATATCAGCCACTAGTGCAGACATTAATGCGCACGATTTTGTATTAACGCCAGGGCGTTATGTTGGAGCAGCCGATGTAGAAGACGATGGCATTCCATTTGAAACCAAGATGCGTGAGCTTGCACAAACCCTATACAGCCAAATGAATCAGTCTCAAGAGCTAGATAACACTATTCGCCACAATTTGGAGGTATTGGGTTATGGGGAGTAATTGGAAAAATATTCCCTTAGGAAATCTTATTACTCTTCAAAGGGGGCATGATCTTCCGTCACAGGACCGAACCGAAGGCAGTGTTCCTATTATGGGGTCATCTGGACTTACTGGATGGCATAACCAAGTTAAGATGTCGGGCCCGGGTGTTGTTGTTGGCAGAAGTGGCAATTCTATGGGAGTGGTCAGTTATAGTGAAAGTGACTTTTGGCCACTAAACACATGTTTATATGTAACTGATTTTAAAGGTAATGATGTTAGGTATATATACTACCTTTTGCAACAGGTTAACTTTGATCAATTTAATTCAGGTAGTGCTCAGAAATCGCTAAACCGTAATGCTGTTTACCCATTTGAGGTATATGCTACTGAAGAGAAGGAAGAACAGCGGGCGATAGCCAAGCTACTTTCTGAATTTGAAAAAAAAATCACCCTAAACAACCAAATCAATCAAACTCTAGAACAGATGGCGCAAACACTATTCAAATCTTGGTTTGTCGATTTCGACCCCGTTCGTCAGAATATGTGCAATAAAGAGCAAGTCAAAATGAATGGCGAGCAGCCGAAAGGGATGAATGCTCCATTTCTTTCAAAAGAAGTTGCCTCGCTTTTCCCAGAAAAGCTCGTTGAGTCTGAGTTGGGTTTGATTCCTGATGGCTGGAAAGTTGGCACACTTAGTGATGTTGCTGAGTATTGTTCAGCTCGAACCACTATCGATACCGTTACTCTGGAAAACTATATCTCCACTGAGAATATGCTCGCAGACAAAAAAGGGGTAACTGCCGCATCGAAGCTACCTATAGCTAAGACGATTTCAGCATACAAAACTGGAGATATTCTAGTTTCGAATATTCGTCCTTACTTTAAAAAGATTTGGCTAGCAGAGGGGGACGGTGGGCGTTCAAATGATGTCCTTGGATTTGAATCCTGTACACCAAACACCGATTCGTATCTCATGAATTTTCTCTACCAAGATATGTTCTTTGAATACATGATGAGAACTTCTAAAGGCGCAAAAATGCCACGAGGCGATAAAACCGCAATCATGAATTGGGATATGGCTGTACCACCTGTAGAACTGCGTCAGGCATTCTCTGCTATCGTAGATCCATTCTACGATTTAATTCCTCAGAATCACGCGAAAAATAAAACACTTAAATCACTACGTGACACCTTACTTCCTAAGTTATTAAGTGGTGAGGTAGAGCTTTAGAATGAAATATGAAGACTATTTTTCATTGTTTTTGAGTATTGAAGACGAACTTACTAAGTTCCTGTCTGTAATAGATTACTCAGACAAGCACCAGAATATCTACTCTCATAAATTAGTTCTGTTATTGCTACAGGCTTGCCCAGTAATCGAGTCATACTTGGTGAAAATGGCGACAAGTTCGTCCAGTATGAAGCAATCCGAGCTTTGGGAGTGTGAAATCAAATCCAAAATTTGGGACAAAAAAAAGAGTAATAAACCAGACTTAAAAGTTGACGAAGATGGTAATCGCTTTGTTGGTAATTTCCCCAAATTTTCATGCGTTAATTCTGAGTTGTTTGCTCTTCCTAAAAAAGAGATCGTTTTTTATCACTCAGCTAATTTTCAGGAAAAAAGTCAAGGCAGCCACACGAACTATTATCCATTTAAGTCGTTAAAAAAAATGCTGCCGCATAGTCATCCTGATTATCGCATCGATAGGACTAGATATCCCAAGGGGTATGAAACTCCAGTGTGGTGGACTGCTTACAATAAAGTCAAACACGACTTTGATTTGGCTAAGAAATCGCATGTCAATTATACAAATGTAATTGAAGCTATAGCTGCGCTTTTTTGCGTGCTGGCTCATTGCGATGCTAATTTAGACTCCCTTACTAGAGAAGGGTTTTACAGGGATGGAGTTGTAAGAACTAAATTCTTTGAAACTAGTATCGGCAATGGGCATTCTAACTCGCTTTTGGGCGAAATTGAGCTAGCAGTTGATGAGGTAAGCCAGTAATGAATGTACATCCTGACTATTTGAAACTAAAGGCGTACCTAGCTGAACTGTTTGAGTATGTATCAAAATATATACCTGATGAGGGTGGTATTTTGGATTCAAAATTTAAATCACAATGCAAAAGTATGCCTTACCAATCTTTATTGGAGCTAGAGCTTGCCAACTATCTAATTGCTCTAGGTTTGGATATCAGCTCAAAAGATAATGGCCCTGATTTCTGTGTTAAAAAACATAAAGGTGATGGCGTCATCTGGCTAGAAGCGATATGCCCACAAAGTGGCAATGACGTTCCTAATTCTGATGTTCGTCAGAGTAAGGCTGATAGTGGCGTTACGATGATCTCTGCACCTTTAAGAGATGAAGATTTCGAGCGACGGCTCACTTCTGCGCTCTCGCAGAAATCAGAACAATACAAAGGCTATCTTCAGTCTGAGCTTGTTAAGTCGTGTGATGATTGTGTAATCGTGATTTCTACAGATGAAATTGATACAAGTCACCTTCCATTGGTAGGACGGCGTGTTGAATCAGTTTTATTCGATGAATCGCCAGTGGTAGAGATATTTAGCAACGGTTCAGTGCTTAAGAGCAAAATGAACTTACTTTCGAAGTCTGGTTCACCAATCAGCTGTAATTACTTTGCAGATAACCCTCACATAAAAGGCGTTGTCTACAAAGACCGACATGACTTCATTTACTATTCGTCAAGCTGTCGTAATGGAGTGTCGCTTAAAAACTGGCTCTTAAATGCGCAGAAATAAAAGGCAATCCTAACTTGTTTTTAGGCAAATCGACTTAGACTGCCTGCAAGTAGAACAAGCCTAAGCATTGGTGGAGTAACAGAGCCATTTGTCAAATAGTAGCCTTTCCGCTGTGGCTCAATAAACCACACAGGGGGCAACCCATTTCTGTTGTGCTAGGAACGGATACCAAACTATGAGTTTAACGTTTACAGAAGCCAAATTAGAAGAAGCCATCATTGAACTACTTGGTGAGCAGGGCTACCCGCATTTTGTTGGTAGTGACCTTTTTTCACAAGGAAGTGAACGAAGCGATAAAGAACAAGTGCTGATTTTGGATGACTTGCGAAGCTACCTTACTAAGCAATATCAAGGCGATGATATTACTGAGAGCGAAATCGACACCATTGTTCGTATGCTTTCAACCTTGCCTGCCAGTGATTTGTACCACAGTAATAAAACCTTCTGCCAATGGTTGAGCAATGGCTTTCTGTTTAAGCGTGAAGACCGCTCGAAGAAAGATCTCTACATCGAGCTGATTGATACCGGACATTTGGCACAAGCATTACGCTTGATGTTTGTCCCGCTGCTAGAGAATAAATCCAGAACATCGCTAGTAGATAACCAAGTCGCAGAAAGCAAGGTTAGCGACTTAGAGCAGACTGACAACAACATCTACAAAATCGTCAATCAATTAGAGATTGAGGGTGTTGATGAACAGGTCAGAATCCCTGATGGCATCCTCTACGTAAATGGTCTGCCGCTGGTAATCTTTGAGTTCAAAAGCGCAGTGCGAGAGAAAGATGCCACAATCTTTGACGCTTGGAAGCAAATCTGTAAACGTTATCGCCGTGATATCCCTAAGCTGTTCGTCTATAACACCATGTGCATCATCAGTGATGGTGTGAACAACAAAATGGGAAACCTGTTTGCACCCTACGAGTTCTACTACGCATGGCGTAAGGTCACAGGCAACGAGTCTACTGAAAAAGACGGTATCAATTCTCTCTACACCATGATCGCAGGCTTGTTTAATCAAACTCGTTTGCTTGATGTGGTGAAGAACTTTGTTTTCTTTCCTGATATCTCTAAGAAAGAGATCAAAATAAGTTGCCGTTACCCTCAGTACTACGCCGCACGTAAGCTTTACTACAACATCGACAAAGAGCGTAAGCCACACGGTAGTGGTAAGGGCGGAACCTATTTCGGGGCTACAGGTTGTGGTAAGAGTTTTACCATGCAGTTCCTATCGCGCCTTTTGATGAAAAGCATCGATTTTGAAAGCCCAACCATTGTGCTTATTACCGACCGTAACGACCTAGATGACCAGCTTTCCAAGCAATTCTGTAATGCCTCTGATTACATTGGTGATGAGATGGTGGTGCCAGTGACGAGTCGCCAAGACCTAAGAGACAAGCTGCAAGGCATCAAAAGTGGTGGTGTATTCCTAACAACTATTCATAAGTTCACCGAAGATATCGAACTGCTCTCAGAGCGAACCAACATTATTTGTATCTCAGACGAAGCCCACCGCTCACAGGTCAACCTTGATAAGAAAGTGGTCATCAAATACCAAGATGGCGTAGCGGTTGACGTGAAAGAGACTTATGGCTTTGCTAAATACTTGCATGACTCACTACCTAATGCCACCTACGTCGGTTTTACGGGGACACCAATTGACGCGACCCTTGATGTGTTTGGTGACGCAGTGGATAGCTACACCATGACTGAATCAGTCAATGATGAAATCACGGTTCGTATTGTATATGAAGGGCGAGCGGCTAAGGTCATTCTTGATAGCAGCAAGCTCGAAGAGGTAGAAAAATACTACCAAGCTTGCGCGGAAGCAGGCACCAATGAACATCAAATAGAAGAGAGCAAAAAAGCGTCTGCCAATATGAACGCCATTCTAGGTGACCCGGACCGTCTTGAAGCCTTAGCGAAAGACTTTGTTGAACATTACGAAGGGCGCGTAAAGGAAGGAGCTACTATTAAAGGCAAGGCAATGTTTGTCTGCGCCAGTCGTGAGATTGCGTTTGATTTCTATAAGCAAGTCAAAATATTAAAGCCAGAATGGTTTGAGGAAAAGCTTGCCATTGACGGGGTTGAGCTGACTGAAAAAGAAAAGGAAGAGCTAAAGCCACTTGCTATGATGCAAATGGTGATGACTCGTGGTAAAGATGATGATGCTGAACAATACAATTTGATTGGCACTAAAGATTATCGTAAAGAGCTTGATAAGCAATTTAAGAATTCGAAGTCTAACTTTAAAGTCGCCATAGTAGTGGATATGTGGTTAACAGGGTTTGATGTGCCAGAGCTTGATACCATCTATATCGATAAACCACTGCAAAAACACAATCTGATTCAAACCATCTCTCGTGTTAACCGTAAGTTTGAAGGTAAAGCGAAAGGGTTAGTTGTCGATTACATTGGCATTAAATCACGCATGAACCAAGCGCTAGCAATGTATTCAAAGACTGATGAAACTAACTTTGAAGATGTGCGGTTATCAGTCGTTGAGGTGAAGAACCATCTTGATTTGCTTGGGCAGATGTTCCATAAGTTTGATACATCAGGTTACTACACTGGAGAGCCGTGCAAGCAACTGGAATGCCTCAATCAGTCAGCAGAATACATTCTTCAAACTAAGAAAGGCGAAACCCGTTTTATGGGCTTAGTGAGTCGCCTGAAAGCTGCCTATGATGTCTGTTGTGGTAGTGAACTGTTATCACAGCAAGAGCGTGACCAAATCCATTTCTACATTGCCGTTCGTTCTATCATCTTCAAATTAACCAAAGGTGATGCCCCTGATACGGCGCAAATGAATAAGCGTGTGCGTGAGCTGGTGGCTGAAGCACTACGAGCTGATGGCGTAGAAGAGATTTTTACCATTGGTGATGAGCAAGCCGAAGCTATCGATATCTTTGATGAAGATTACTTGGCACGTATCAATAAGATTAAGTTACCAAACACTAAGATTCAGCTACTGCAAAAGTTGCTAGAAAAGGCGATAAGCGATTTTAAAAAAGTAAACCAACTGCAAGGTATTAACTTTTCAAAGCGTTTCCAATCGCTGGTGGAGCAATATAACGAGCGCCGTGAAGATGACGTGTTGAACGGCGAAGAGTTCGATACCTTCACACAAGAGATGACTGACATCATCTTTGATATTGCAAAAGAGATGGGATCATTTGAAGACTTAGGTATCAACTTAGAAGAAAAGGCATTCCTTGATATCTTGAAGCACATGCGTAAGAAATACGATTTCACCTACGATGATGACAAGCTGTTAGAACTCGCCAAAGAGATGAAAACCACGGTAGACAATGTAGCTCAATACCCAGACTGGGCAGGGCGTGATGACATTAAAGCCAAGTTGAAAGTGGACTTGATTTTGCTGCTGCACAAATACGGGTTTCCACCAGTCGCAAATGATGACGTGTACAAAGGCGTGCTAGAGCAGGCTGTGAATTATAAGAAGAATAATTAGGGAAATAGTTGGCATGGAGTCTGAAGTTCGCACTATTAGCGATGCTATTGTTCAATTAAACAAAGATGGCTACTACGAAAAAGATTTTAAACATTTTGTAGAGATTGAAGGGGAGCTGTACCCAGCTAAGACCCTCTATAGCCTTATACATAATGTGCATCATAAAGAATGCCACACTTCAGATGCAGCCAAATATTTTAGAAAAGAGGGCTATAAGTTGGTGAACAAAGATCCGCTAAGTCGGTTACCTACTATTTGGAAGGTTTCACATGGCACAGGAGAAATCTCCGATGACTACTCACGTTGGCTTGATGAAAACCATTACATTACAGTTCACCGAGATACTGCAAAAAGCCAAGGGGAAATATTTTCTGATAAAGTTCAGGTTGGCGATATAGTCAGCCTTTATCGAAGTGGGTACGTAAAAGCTCTGGTAAGGGTGACAAACCATATAGTACCCGATGATAGCTCCCCATTAGGGCTGGAGTGGCAGTTACGTAAGTATGAAGTCATTAATGAACTGCCTAAGTTAAAAAAATACACAGGGGTGAAGAAAGGCTGGTCGCCTAGCTACAACAATACTATTGGTGAGTTGTATCAGGAAAAGACAGAGCTAGCTTTATTTGAAGGCAACATATTGCAACCCTATTACGGCATGAGCTTAGATGATTTGTTCGCTCGTTCAGGGCCCTCTATTAAAGGAAATTCAATGGGAAATTTAGTGTCTCACCAAAATATCACGTCGCCATTGAATCAAATTCTTTACGGCCCACCAGGAACGGGTAAAACTTACCATACCATTGAAGCAGCGGTAAAAGCAGCAGAGCCTGATGAGTATGCTGACCTTGGCATTGAACCTAAGTTGGGCGCGAATGAAGAACAACGTCGATTACTTACTGAAATGTACAGAACGTTGAGTGATGCAGGTCGAATTCGATTTGTGACCTTCCATCAAAGTTATGGCTATGAAGAGTTTGTAGAGGGATTAAAAGCAAACTCGGAAGATGGTGAAATCTCTTACGATGTAGAGAAAGGGATCTTCCGACAAATATGTGATGAAGCTGCTAAGCACACGACTGAAAAGGCAGCATCAAAAGTTCATAACTTTGAGCTATGTTGGCAAGCTTTCGTAGAACAGTTAGCTGAACAGGACAGCCTTGAAATTACAATGTCTCAAACGTCTTTTCATGTCGTGGACTTTAACGCAAAACGCATTTTCTTTGAGAAAAGTAATGGCAAAAAAGACCATACCCTCAGTATAAAAACATTGAAGGATATCTTTGAAGGCTCGCGAGAATACACCTCCGGACTTGGTGTTTACTACAACCCGCTAGTTCGTTACTTGAAGGGGCTGGTGGCAACTGAACAGCAACCAGCGACAAAACGTCAAAACTATGTGTTAATTATCGACGAAATAAATCGAGGCAACATATCTAAGATATTTGGTGAATTAATTACTCTGATTGAACCATCAAAACGAAAAGGTGCTGATGAGGAGCTGGAGCTTCAGCTTTCATTATCTCGTCCAGACGATAAGCTCTCTGCTCCTGATAAATTTTCTGTCCCCGATAACCTTTACCTTATCGGCACGATGAACACTGCAGATCGTTCTTTAGCGATGATGGATACTGCACTACGCCGTCGTTTCGATTTCGTCGAAATGATGCCCAGAGCAGATTTGTTTAGCGTGTATCATATTAAATGGCAAGAACAGCAGATCAATTTACAATCCTTACTTGAATCACTAAACAAACGAATCGAAGTGTTATATGACCGTGAACACACTCTCGGGCATGCATTCTTATTTCCAGCCTACAATGCGGCAAAGGCTGGTAAGCACGAGCTTGCATTTACCCATCTAAAACAGGCTTTTAAGAATAAAATAATTCCTCTCCTTGAAGAGTACTTCTACGAAGACTGGAACAAGATACGCTTGGTTCTTGGTGATAGTTTAAAAATAGGTGATAACGAGAGCCTACGACTTCTTGAGGTTCAGAAGGAGTCATATACAGAGCTGTTTGGTGGTGAGCACGGCTTAGAGCTTTATGAGGACTGTAAAACTACTTATCAAATGAAGCCGTTTGATTGTAAAGATTCTATATGGGATAAAGTCGAAGCCTATATTGGTATTTATTCCGCTAAAAGCGTGAAGGGCGAAGTCGTTGAGGGCTAAGAAAGAAATCACCCTATTTGAATTTGATTGTTTAGTCAGTGATGACAATGCAGCCAGATCAGGTTATGACTCATCTGATTATTCGCATATTCAGGTGGTCTCAAATAAAGCTTATGAGTACCTAAAATCCCTTTGTTTAAGTGATGAGAGTGAAAGTAAGCTGTTGCAGCTACGTCGTCGCCGTAATATGGAAGTCCTGCAAGTCCAAAACTACGCAGGGGTGATATTTACACCGGATAGAACCCAAATTGAAGTACTACCTAAAGTTGGTAAGGGTTTTAAAGGGGAGGGGGCAGACAATAGTGAAAGTGCTTATGAAAAGGCCCGAAAATCATTATTAGTTATGTTGAGAGCCTTAAAAGGCTTTTCTCATATTCAAACCTCAAGCGCGAATATTGCTAGCCAGAAAATGCCACTGTTGGAAGTGTTTATTAGCCAGTTTTTAAAATCGGTTAATGTACTAGTGAAGCGGGGCTTGAGGAGTGATTATGTTCGCAGGGAAGATAACCTAGCTTTCTTGAAGGGGAAGCTCAATGTAGGTAAGCAGGTTAAGCGTAATTACATCAACAAACACAAATTCTACTGTGAATATGATGAGTTCCTCCTTGATCGCCCTGCTAATCGTTTACTTCACTCGGCTCTATTAAAAGTAAAAACCATCAGTCGCACTGCCGTCAATCAAAAACTACTCCAAGAACTTGAGTTTGTCTTCAATGAAGTCCCTCAAAGCAGTGATTACAAGTCAGATTTTACCAAAGTGAAGCTCGATAGAGGGATGAGCTACTATCAAGTACCACTTGCGTGGTGCAAGCTGATATTAGAGGGCTTATCTCCACAAAGCATGAAAGGTGATTCACACGCAGTTTCTTTGCTATTTCCTATGGAGAAGGTGTTTGAAGACTACGTTGCTAAAGTATTAAAAGAGCAGCTAGCGGTGACACACCCTGAGCTTACCATTAGTTCACAAGTTACTGGTGAGTATCTAGCTAGTTATGATGGTCGAGATAAGTTTAGCTTGCGACCAGATTTGGTAGTTAAACAAGGGAAGAGTAATCAAATTGTACTCGATACCAAATGGAAACTTCTCGATACCAAGTTAAGTAATTCGAATATCTCTCAATCAGATATTTATCAATTGTTTGCCTATGCGAAAAAATATCTGGCAGACACCAATGCTGGAAAGGATGTGGTATTGATCTATCCAAGCCAAGATAACTTTAATGAACCATTATTGAGTCCATTTAAGTTGGGGGATAGACATAGGTTGTGGGTTGTTCCGTTTGAAATTATTAATACAGACGATACTGTAGGGATTAGGTGGCCTTGTATGGCAAAGGAAAGTAATACCGTATCTATCCGCATCAAAGCTATAGAATAAGCTAACTACATTGCTGGCGGCTTCATCTAAGCCTCTGTCAACAATTAAGGGGATAAGGAAGGGTATTTAAAATTACTTCTTTATTTAACCACTTTAAATCAATAAATTAAAAATTTTGTGCAGCATGATGTAAAAAAACTGATTATTATAATAGGTATTATCCTGATGTAGCGGACGGTAGCTTGCCTGTCATGGGAGTTAGTTACGGTACCGAGTATGCGAGCAAATTATGTGTATAGCAGCCAGTTGCTTGAAGCTTCTTATGCTTAATGATGTGCCTAAACTATGGAGCTGTAATAGCCTCAGAGCGTATCCCCGATGATTAATGAATTAAGGTATAGACATGGATGAATTAGATCAACAACCATTTAGCGATGCAGAATTCGCGGAAAATCCCGAACAGCGTTGCCCAGTAATTTTGCTGCTGGACACCTCTTATTCAATGAGTGGTGCGCCGATCTCTGAGTTGAACGAAGGTTTGGCGACTTTGCGTCAGGAACTGATGAATGATCCTATGGCTGCAAAGCGCGTGGAACTCGCGGTAGTCACTTTCGGGCCCGTGGAAGTCAAGTCCGACTTTGCTACAGTGGATCACTTCTATCCCGAAACGCTGGTGGCTGACAATGCAACGCCGATGGGCGAGGCGATTGTGGCCGGACTAGATTTGCTCAGTCAGCGGAAGGGCCGTTACCGAGATAATGGCGTGAAATATTATCGTCCATGGGTGTTCTTGATTACCGATGGCGCCCCTACTGACCGTTGGGAAGAGGCTAAACTGCGCGTTCACCAAGGCGAGGCACGAAAGGAATTCATGTTTTACGCCGTTGGTGTGGAGCAAGCAGATATGGCGGTGCTTGGTCAAATCGCCACCCGTCAACCACTCAAACTGAAAGGGCTGGCTTTTAAGGAGCTGTTCCAATGGTTATCTAATTCGCTTAGCGCCGTATCGCAGTCCAATCCAGGTGATTCAATTCCTCTCGAAAATCCGACCGCACCAGATGGTTGGGCGGTAGCAGGGTGACACCATGACTTGGCGGTGGGCGTCGGCGTCCGTAATCGGAACGTCCCACATTCAAAATGGCGGTAGACTAGAGGATGCCTACGTCATTTTGGAATTGGGCAATGGTTGCATTATAGCAATTGTGTCGGATGGTGCTGGTAGTGCCAGATTTGGCGCGTATGGCGCATGGCTAACCTGTCGTTTCCTTTCAGTTAGATTGCGTGAATGGTTTCATAAAAATTCCGAGTTGCCGAGCGATCAAGACTTGGTGAATTGGATTGATGAGCTTCGGAACAAGATTTCGGCAATAGCAATGCGTCGTGAAACCATTTCTCGGCAGTTTGCTGCGACATTGGCGGCAATTATTGTTACACCAGATGAAGTGGTCACGCTGCACATTGGCGATAGTGCTGTTGTCGGGAGGAAAGGTCGTGAATGGGACGTGATTTGCTGGCCTGAGAAT
This sequence comes from Shewanella sp. YLB-07, assembly GCF_009377275.1. Classification (NCBI taxonomy): domain Bacteria; kingdom Pseudomonadati; phylum Pseudomonadota; class Gammaproteobacteria; order Alteromonadales; family Shewanellaceae; genus Shewanella; species Shewanella sp. YLB-07. Next base: position 251,581 of record NZ_VOQB01000008.1, read on the forward strand.
GGTGAGTATGCGTCCAGCACCTACTTTGTCACCGATGAGCCCCAACCGCGTCTGAACATCACTAGGTTCTTGCCCATATACAATGCATTCGCTTTATTCTCTGACGGTGTAGGTGATCTGGCGTTGTCACAGCATGAACATGCTGCGCATCCCCGATTTTTTGATCCGATGATTCGTCCGGTTGATGCTGCATCGGGTGAGGGGCGCCTTGTCGAGCTTTCTGGGAAGTTAGCCACCTTCCTTGCCAGTCCATCGGTTTGCGAACGCACCGACGATGATAAGACGATAATCCTTATTTCCGGGGAATAGTAGTGCAGGAAATAGTAATTGGAAAAGATCGGTTTTCAGTAGCTGAGTTGATCGGTAAGGGGGGCGAAGGAGAAGTTTACGCCATCAAGGGGCGCTCCGGGCAGGCGGTCAAAATCTACAACAGAGAGTTGCGTGCTAAGCGTGAAGAGAAGGTACGCGCGGTGGTAGGTGGATGTCTTGCAGTCCAGACAAATCTTATTGCCTATCCCGGTGAGGTAGTGACAGACCGTCATGGCAACTTCCTTGGCTTTGTCATGCGGCTTGTGTTGGGCTATCGCCCACTGCACGAGCTATATAGTCCGAAGTCCCGTCAACGCCATTTTCCGAAGGCGGATTATCGATTCATTGTCCATTCTGCGTTGAATGTCGCACGCGCAGTAGGGAAGGTGCACCAGGCGGGATGTGTTATTGGCGATCTGAACCATTCTGGTATTTTGATCGCGCAAGACGGGAAAGTTGCTTTAATTGACGCTGATAGTTTCCAGTTCAATCTGAATGGCAAGTCTTACCCTTGTGTTGTAGGTGTTCCTGATTTCACGCCCCCCGAATTACATGGGGAAAACCTCGCATCCGTTCAGCGAACCATAGAGCACGATAACTTCGGGTTGGCTGTTGCGATCTTCCATCTTCTGTTCATGGGCCGTCACCCCTACGCTGGGCGCTACAGTGGGCCAGACATTTCTATGGGCGATGCTATTGCCCAGAACCGCTTTGCCTTTTCTCTCACTCGCCAAGCCTCAACACAGACTACTCCGCCGCCTGGAGCATTGAGGCTCGGCATGTTCCCGGACTCAATCTCCGTCGCATTCGAGAACGCATTCGGGCTAACGCCAAGCAAGCGACCAGGTGCAATCGACTGGATACACGCCCTGCAAAGTCTGGAAGGCACACTGAACCGCTGTAACAAGGCAAAAACTCACTTTTACCCAGCCAATGCCAAGAGCTGTATCTGGTGCAAGCAAATGGGCAGCAACGGCTTTGACATGTTTCCGGACCAGACGGCCGTTGAACCGAACATCCCAACTGATACGCGTGGCACGGAACAGGCAATCCGCGAGATTCTAGCGTTCCGTTTCCCCACGGTCCGGGACTTACTATCCGCTACGGCTGAGGAGCATGGTGCTAGTAGCGCGCTCTGCGAAGCTAGGAGCGGAAAGCGCGGGCAGATGCTCAAAGGGGCGCTGATGATGGGCGGCGCTGTTGCAGGGTTCACCTTAGCCGTTCAGTTGTGGCTAGTATGGGGCTGTTTGGCTATCTGGGGATGGGTCACCTTCTCAGACAATAGGGTTGAGTCCCGCTTTTTCCTAAAAGTCTTCGAGGATGCTGATGACCGGGTGCAGCGCGAATTGAACGCCTTTATTCAACGCAACGGGCTCACTGAGGTTTTGAAAGTACATGGTGATCTGGATGCTGCGATTGAGGTCTATAAAAAACATGATAATGAGCTCACTCGTGAATTGAGGGTGATAAAATCTAACCGGGAGTCGCGTCAGCGACAGGCCTACCTTGACCGTTTCTCTATACGCCAAGCAAATATTTCTGGCATTGGCCCCGCAAAGACAGCATCGCTCATTTCCTTCGGTATCGAAACCGCCGCCGATGTGAGCCAGTCTGCTGTTCTGCGAGTACCTGGTTTTGGCGACGTGATGACTGGTAAGCTGGTGTCATGGAAACGTAGGCGTGAGTCCAGATTTAAGTATGATCTGAAGCCGAACGCTCAGGACGTAGCCGACGAAATGACATTACGGAAGCAGTTCGGCGTTCAGAAATTAAAACTCGAGTCCGCGATCCGTAATGGGCTTGGCACTCTGCGAAACGCCAAATCTCAGCTTAATGCGCTGCCAGCTAAAGCACAAAGGGATGAGACACTTACGGATGCGCTTACCGCTCGTGCACAAGCTGAGGCAGATTTGCGCGAGTTGGGCGTATCGGTGCCAATTTCAAAGGTGGTCTTTAAGGTGGCGTCCCCACAGAGACCTGCACCTCTATCGCTGCACTCAAGTGCCAAAACTAGCCCTCCGAGCTGTCCTCATTGCGGTTTCTCAATGCGGAAGCGTTCAGGGCGCAACGGGCGATTCTGGGGCTGTTCGCATTATCCGAGCTGCAAGGGGACGCGGAACATTTGATACAATTTTATGACTCTTACAGCTATTCAACGTTAATGAATGTCCGCATCTGAACCGATGGTCGCATAATCTGGAGGCCGACGAGGTTCAGGTGCAGGCTCTTTTGCGGCATACCATACAAATAGGGTCTAGTAAGCTATTGACCCAAAGCTTGTTAGTAAAATTACTCAGTCTTTTTTAGCGAACAGAATTTGCCATTAGTACAGTTTTTGAATAATTTGAGAATGTATTACTGGATCTCAGCAATAAGTGCCAACCAAGTTCAAGTGTCAAAATCTTATGGGTGTCTAGTTAACATGGCTGCATAAAACTAACCAGATTGATATTTTAATTAAAATAAATTAATAGCTTATAGGCTATTTAACGCTCATGATGTCAGTATCGGTATGTGGTGAATAGCCTCCTTTTTATGCTGGGTGGCTCGATAATTTCTAGTTCAAACTTTATGATAATCGTTATTAACCTTAACTAAAATATAATTGGAACGGCACTCATGAAAGAGTTTTCAAATAGAGCATTTAATGTAAAGCATGTACCTCAATGGGAATGTCCCACATGTCAAAAAGGTTTATTAGAAGTCTCTGGTTCATTAAAGCTAGAAGAACAAGCTGATACGTTACACTCGCATGATCATCCTGAATATAGTCATGAATGGGTTAGCTTCACCGTTCAAGGTGCTCTTAAGTGTAATAATAGGAGATGTTTAGAGCACGTTATGATGGTTGGTAATGGTAGTGTAGACCTTGAGCAATACTACGATGAAAGAGGGCAAACTCAAGGTGAATATCATACTTATTGCGAGCCTAAATATTTCCAACCTCATTTGAAAATTTTTAATATCCCCGAGTATGTCCCCCAAAATATTGCAGCAATGCTTGATAAATCATTCGCACTATTTTTTTGTGATAGTGACTCCTGCGGTAATAGAATTCGTGCCTGTGTAGAAGTTTTACTTGAAGAAGTCGGAATTCCCAAGTTGAATGAGAAACAAAAATTTGTCTCATTAGATAGCCGAATCAAGCAACTAGCTGAAAAAGATGATGAAGTTAAGGTGCTGTTATTGGCCATCAAATGGCTGGGGAATATAGGTACTCATGGTGCAGATGACTTGAGCCGGAAAGATACGCTTGATGCATATAAAATAATGCAACGTGTATTTGAGTTTCTCTTTAAGCCAGAAGATGACCACTCAGAAATTCATGAACTAGCTGTACGTATTGTTAAAGCTAGAGGGCCTGTCTCTCATAAAGTTATCGTAACTTAATGGTAACGACAATTATCATGGCATTGCTGTAACTAACCTTTGCCTCAAGGTTTATTAGAACAGTTACTTACTGACATTCTTTTATCGGTTTAAGTGAGAGTTCTTAGATAGTTACAGCCTCTGGTAAGTAAGACAGAAATATTCTCAGTCTGTACTGCCTCGAGTCTTATGGATAAATGTCACCTAAGCTCGGACAGTCCAACAAAATAGGTACTTACCAGTGCAGTGCTTCAGGGTGAGAGTGCGAACGTTTTTCGAACTAATTCAGAGTGATGTTCAATCAGAGTTTGGCCTGTTTTTACTAAAAAAAACAGTCCTGCATAGGTGTCCAGCGTGCATCTTAAGCACTCGGTATGTAATCCACACTCTCATGCTCTTGCCCTCTATGGGGGAATATATCTAGAAATAATTGAAAGGAAACAGACTTGGCAAAAGATACTCTGGAGGTAAATACATTTTGCCTAGCCGGATTTGAACCGACGACCTTCATTAACATAAGTAAATGACGCTCTACCAACTGAGCTATAGACCTCGGGGAATATTCTCACGATAGAGTGTAAATATCAATAAAAATCAATGGGGATTACCTTAGTATTCTCTTCTTCTGATCAGTTCTTTTATGCAGCTACTTACAATAGAATTTGAAATTCCAAGTTTCGTTGCTATTGGCTTATGGGGGTGTTTTGGCCAGTGGGCTCTTGGTGTATTTGGAAGTTCATTTTTTACTTTAGAAACCCATGATTCAGTATAAGTAAGTCTTAACCATTTCTCTAAATCTTCATGTTTTTTAATGAGGTTACTCTTTTCTAATGATGGTTGTGCTGGAGTATTATTTTTAGGTTTTTGTAATAAAATACCTTCGATAGAACATATTTCACTTGAAATTTTTAGACAGGCTCTTTCAATGTTTTCATGCTGCTTGATGAAGGGTTTAAGATCTAGGATAGCATCCTGAGCCTCTGATAATTGTTTAATAAATTGAGCTACTGCGGTATTTGTTCCTATTTCAGAGGATAAAGACTGATTTATATGAAAAACCAAATATTTTGATGATATCAGCAGTAGTGTTCTGAATTCTTTTAATTTTACAGATAATTCTTCTGACTTTAACTTTACTCTAGTATTTTTTAGGGATTGTTCGTACTCCTTTAGGTATTTTCCATATGAAAAAGATTTAAGATCTTTTATATATGTTGAAACATCGCTTGAAAAACCTGAAATCCTTCTTTCTACATCACTAGTGTGAAGCAGAAGGAGTGTGCTTGAGTCTCGTTCAGATGAAACCTTAGATATTAAAATTGCAATAACGGTCAAGCCAAAAACAGCGACTAAAACAGAAATTATTCGGCCAAACCCAAGTGGTAATATATCTCCATAGCCTAGAGTAGTTATAGTTACGCCCATAAAATATAACGAAGATAAAAATATATCAATACTGTCACAAATGGGTTTGCCATCGGATGATAACTTACATCCAAGTGTATTAAGATCTAAGCCATGTTTTGTTGAAATTTGGGTGGTCACCAAAAAGTAGAGCACTGAAGTTAACCAAACTAAAACTGTTACTTTCGCCAACTTTTTGTAAGGTATAGAATATAAAATGCGGCCGAATTCGGTAGTCAAGTGCTCTTTATTATGAGGTTTACTCTTATTTATTTGTAAACTGTTATTTTTCATATAAATTACAACACCATAAAGTTATATGGCAGAACTATAAGTTCTGCCATTGTTGTGGTCAACTAATATTGGTCACGTTCTTAGAGAGTTTAACCTGAGCAACTGTAGTGACCTAGCTAAGGTGAGCTGAGGCCATCACTGAGAGGAGTTAAAATCTGCACCATACACAGTGCAAAGGGAAGAGAGCGTGAGGTATATTATGTAGTTGACCCATGGCTATCAAACCACTTTGGGCTTGATACTAAAGCTGACTACTTGTTGAGGCTTTATATGTTGGTGTGACTAGAGCTATGAGTAAGCTTTTGATAGCAAAAGTATGTGTGGTCAGACGAATTATAAAAACGCCGCTACGGATGATATGAACATACTCGATGAGATCTTTTTTCAAGAAAAGTTGTACACGTAACACGTAACACGCCCCCTGTGTCAGGATTGTTGTCACCCCTTAAAATCATCCAATAATTAAATAGAGGGGGCGGTCAATGAGAGCTCAATGGCACGATATTCATATGAACGTAAAGAAGCGGTTTTAAAGAAGTTATTGCCACCACAAAATATGACGGTCACTGAAGTTGCACGTAGCGAGGGGATTTCCTATCAAACCCTGTATCATTGGCGAGATAAAGCCAGAAAAGAAGGTCGCCCCGTGCCAGGTAAAACATTAACAACTGATGACTGGTCAGCTGAAGCTAAGCTTGCTGTCATCATCGAAACCGCTTCAATGTCTGAAACTGAAGTTAGCCAATATTGCCGAGAAAAGGGATTATTTAGAGAGCAAGTTCAGCAGTGGAAGCTAGATTGTTTAGGCGGGTTTCAGTCAACTGAGTCTCAAGCTAAAGCGGTTAAAGTACAGGCTAAAGCTGATAAGGCAGAGATTAAATCGTTAAAGCGAGAGCTTAAATATAAAGAGAAGGCGCTGGCAGAAACTGCAGCATTATTGGTGCTGAGAAAAAAGCTCAACGCGCTGTGGGAGGACGACAGCGAGGAGAGTTAACACCACTCGTTGAGCGACTTAGGTTAGTGAACCTAATCCTTGAAGCGCAAACTAGCGGAGCTCGATTAGATATGGCGTGTGAAGAAGCCATGCTGAGTAAACGTACCTACCGCCGTTGGTATCATGCTGGAAAAGTCCAAGCTGATTTAAGACCAATGGTGACTAGGCCCGAGCCTGCCAATAAACTTAGCAATGTTGAGCGCCAGCAAGTATTAGATAAGTGCAACGAGCCAGCATTTGCCAGCTTACCGTCCTCACAAATAGTACCGACACTGCTCGATGAAGGTATCTATATCGCTTCAGAATCAACTTTTTATCGGGTTCTAAAAGCTAATGCCCAGCTAAACCGTCGTGGACGTAGCCAAAGCATAACAAAGAGAAGTAAACCAGCGGCATACGTGGCAGATGCACCGAATAAAGTTTGGTCTTGGGACATCACTTATTTAGCCTCGGTCACCAAAGGCCAGTTCTATTACCTGTATATGTTTGAAGATATTTATAGCCGTAAAGTTGTTGGTTATGAAGTTCACGAGCAAGAGTGTGGCGAGCTTGCTGCCGAGTTAATGCAACGCAATATGCTACGCGAACAGTGCTTTAGGCAACCGCTGGTGCTGCACTCCGATAATGGTGCGCCAATGAAATCGCTGACGATGAAAGCTAAGCTTGAAGAGCTAGGTGTTACCGCTTCGCTAAGCAGACCATGTGTAAGCAACGATAATCCCTACTCGGAATCGTTATTTAGAACGTTAAAATATCGACCACAGTGGCCTCGTTCAGGATTTAAAAGCCTCACAGAAGCAAGGGAGTGGGTGGAAACATTTGTCAGTTGGTACAACAATGAGCATAAGCACAGTAAGCTTAATTTTGTGTCTCCTGGCGTGCGTCATAAGATGCAAGATCAGAAGGTTTTATCTAAACGAAAGCGGGTACTGGAAGATGCTAGGGTCAGAAACCCCAAGCGCTGGCCTAATGGTATCAGGAACTGTGATGCTATCGGTGAGGTGATGCTGAACCCAGATAAAGAGCCCGAAACTGAAGAAAGAAATGTAGCTTAAAGTTTAAGTAAAGAGTGCCAACTATCTTGAAAAACACCGAGTGGAAGATGCGTACCGCCCTTGGATTCAAATCGATGGCTGGGGCAGAAGCCACAATAGCCGGTGTCGAGTTATGGCAAATGCTTCGCAAAGGTCAAATGGAAGGTGCAGGTAAGATGACGTTATGGGAACAATTCTATTCTTTAGCGGTTTAACCGTGCGTGGAGGAAACTGCGATCACTTCGTTTCTCGAAGATGCGACAGAACCCGGCTACGCGGCCTATCCTTATTAGTTATATTTTTGTACTTAGATCAACAGTCCCACAACCCCAATCACCATCTTCTTGCTTGGTAATGACTAAATTAATTTTAGAAAGGAAATCGCTTTTTTTTGCCATCCATTTAACTAACTTTATTTTAGTATCGGTACCGAGATAATCTTTTTGTTTTATGTGTGACTGTAAAATATCTTGGATTGTTCCTGCAGCGAAGTCAGTCACACTCAAAAGATCACTTGTTAAAGGATCATTTTTGAATGGTTTTGCAAAACCGATAATATCAAATTCATAGTCACAGTACATTTTTAAGACATTACCATATATTTTTTGGGTATCATCAAATGAACGAACCTTACCATTTTCATTAATGGTGTCGTTGTCACAAAGCCAAAGCGTTTTTTGTCCAGAGTGCCCAAGAATACTTATGAACATACATAATGGATGTAATACCCTAAGAAGTTTTTCTGCTTCCTTACCTTTCCATCCATGAAACCCATGTTTCGAAAGGTACTCGACTATTTGTTTGTGTGATTCGTGTTTATTTAAACCAAAGACTGTCTCTATATTTCGATCAATTGAAACTGTAACTAATACGCCATGTATATATTTATCAACCAGTTCTAAATATTCAGATAACGCTCGTTTTATTGGACCGTATCTTAAATCTTTGTAATTGAGTTCTTTAAAAGGATTATCTAAGGAATACTTTTCTCTAAGTGCTTTTACATTTTCCTCAAACACAAAACGCTTGTCAGCAGAAAGTATTAGAAATGCATAAGTTGAGTAGTCAGCCCCTTTATGTTCACCGCCAAAGTCAGACATTATGAAAATACCTTTATCTGAATTGAAATCTGGCAATTCTGGAATTTCATAGATGTGTTTTGCTAGCAGTCTTGCATATAGAGGGTAATCATCATTCATACGCTCAAATTTATACATATTTTTCTTTTTGACTTTCAAGAATACCCCATAACTGAAAAATATAACAGCTTGCTCAATAGCAGCACGATAACGTTTCAGGCTGCTCAATTTATACTCCAAGGGTACCATCGCTAAGTCATTGTTGTAAATCGAATATTTTTCGTGAATATGTAAATAATTCTAAAAATACTGCCAGAGAAAGAATGCGTCTTCGTTTACGAGATCTATACAACACTTTTTAATATTTCGCAGTAGATTGATATATATCGGTTTTATCGAATATCATAAAATTACCGATGCGTATAAAGCTCATTTTTCGCATCTTTTGGCGAAGAACCATAGGCAGTTAACCAAAGTCACTGTTGAGGCCGCATTAAATGCTGAACTCGATTATCACTTAGGCTATCAAAAAAACGAGAAGGTCGCGGCTGGTAATAACCGCAATGGCTACTCCCACAAACAAATAAAGACCGAAGATGGATGCTTCGAGTTAGACACTCCCCGTGACCGAAATGGTAGCTTTGAGCCTGAGATTGTTAAAAAGAACCAAAGCCGCTTCACCTCGATGGATGACAAAATTTTACATCTTTATGCGAAAGGAATGACGACACGAGATATTGTCGATACCTTTGATGAGATGTATGGCGCAGAGATATCACCAACGCTAATTTCTCGCGTCACTAACTCAGTCCTCGAGCGTGTCGTCGAGTGGCAATCTCGTCCGCTAGAACCCGTGTATCCTATCGTTTACCTTGACTGTATTGTGGTTAACAGTAAGGTCATCAACAAAGCTATTTTCCTCGCGCTTGGCGTTAACCTCGAAGGCCATAAAGAGTTACTTGGCATGTGGATAGCTGAGAACGAGGGCGCTAAGTTTTGGTTAAATGTGCTGACAGAGCTTCAAAATCGTGGACTCAAAGATATCCTTATCGCCTGCATTGACGGTCTAAAAGGTTTTCCTGATGCCATAAATACCGTGTTCGCAAACACTCAAATCCAGCTCTGCATCGTCCATATGGTTCGAAACTCGATGAAGTTTGTGCCGTACAAAGATTACAAGGCGGTGACAGCTGATTTAAAGAGGATTTACCAGTCAGTGACCGAAGAGGAAGCGTTGCTTAATTTGGAATGTTTTGGCGAGCAATGGGACGCTAAATATCCTAGTATCTCAGCATCCTGGCACAGGCACTGGACTAATCTTAATACGCTATTTAATTACCCTCAAGACATCCGGAAAGCCATCTATACAACCAATGTTATCGAGTCATTAAACAGTGTGATTAGGAAAGCAATCAAGAATCGTAAGCTCTTCCCAAATGATGACTCAGCGAAGAAAGTCGTTTACTTGGCGATCATTCAAGCTTCGAAGAAGTGGACCATGCCGATAAGAAACTGGAAACCAGCACTCAATCGTTTTATTATTGAATTTGAAGATCGAATAGCAGACTACATATAAAATAGGTAGTTACACAGAATCTGCTACAGGGTCGGCCAATCTTATAATTTACTGGCCAGCTCATCCGAAACTATTACATTACCAAATTTAACTTGCTCAATCAGATCAGGCTTCCAATCCTGGGTGTTTTCCATTGAAGATTCCGAACTGACAATTATTCCATCACGTTTATGCCCAAATAAAACAAACACCAATACATTAGGTAACCGAACAGAATCCCAAACTAAACCGTCAAAATTTGGATATTCACCGTGTATATCTTTGGCAAGGCTACGACATGCTTTGATTGATTTTAGTTGTGTGGAGTTAAATAACTCATCAAAGGTGTATCTCCAAAAAGGCTTAGAGCCATCTTTGAGGAAAGTGCTCCTGAGATCTGCAAATTTTAACATATTTGAAAATTGAACTGTCGATACTTCAATTCTTTCTATAGAGTTCGACTGAAGTGTTGTTATATCAGCACCATAAGGACGAATAACTGATTCGAAATATGCCGCTCTTGCTGTTTCAGCGAGATATATAGCGGGTATAACCTCTGAACAGGATCTAAATGGGGAAAACCTTCCTTCGACCGTTATGCCATTTAGACTTTTTGGGAAAAGTTCAAATGTCCAATCTAGGTTACTAAAAGGATTAGGGTCGAGTGCATCGTAAGCTCGGTCTCCATTCTCTAAGTATTCTTTACGGATAATTCGTTGTAGTTGTTTACCACTTTTGACTTCATAAGTTGGTGGTTTAGTCATCCGCAGTAAACCTTAAGTTTCCTTGGATACTATTAGATTTAAACAAACCAGCTAAAATGATTAAATCATCAAATTTGTCCTTGTCATCAAGGCAATCGGCTGGTGCAGCATCCAAGTCTTCTGAATAGGTAGTGAACCAATCGTAAACCCCCCAATCATTTAGACCAGCAAGGATGCGGCTAAGAGTCGGGATTATATGCCAAACTTTCATTTTTTCTAGATCGACTTGAAAGATAGGAATGCGTACAGATCTTGCCTGTCCAAAAGAGAAAGCAAATAGCTCTCTGTCGTCTTTTAATCTAGTAATTATCCGTGACGGATTAGCATTCTCCCCATGACCAAGCAATAATGTGGCTTTCGCTGGAATGACTAGCGGGTAATTTCTTTCTTTGGTTTCGATTCTATTGAGATGTGCAGCCACTGCTAGCTGAGCTTCTGATAGATGGTTTTCGCGCACAAAATCCTTGCTTGCAAGAAATTTATTTAGTGCAGCCTTATTTAGAGTCTCTATAACATTTTCAATGCCATAGCTGTCTAGATTCGCACAGAGGATAATCTTTAAATCATTGATTCTATCATCGATATTATCCGAGTGTAGTTCTGCTTGAAGTGCTGGCTTACAGGCATCAGACAAATTTATAATTAATTCAAGATCAGAAGGTGTCGGATCAGTTTTAGAGGAAGACAGTTTCCATTTAGGTTTTCTTGTTTGTGATTTACCAGTGAGAGTAGTTGGCATGTGACCTCCATATAGATCGAAATGAGAAAAATTTGTCATTAGATTCGACCACTATGTATAAATGTAGCACATTACAAAAAAAAACAACTATACTTGAATAGACGATATCTGTACATGACCTCCGTTCGTAATACATGCAATAAGGTGTCACCGATGGTAAAACAGTACATTCGAATGACAAGGAAGACTACTGCCCAATGCAGGTTTTGTCATTTCGTGCGCTCTAACAAGTCATAAAAGCGGAACAAAAAATGCTCCTTCGTCGCTTAATGAGGCGTTACCGTATATCCGATTGCAATACTTTCCATAATGCCAATAGCTATTTCTAGAGCTTTAGATCTAACATATTTTTGTCCACTTCTTAGTTAACTCGAACCTACATTACCTTGTGATCACCAAGGGACTTTTAATTAGCTACCAGATTTTTCGTGTCCTGTTTCCCCCAGCCGCTATCCATTACGATTAACCACATGAATATGAAAACTTCCCTCGATCATCTGCCTGAGCTGAAAATCCATGAGTTGAAATGTGCCGTGGCTACCATTCGTCAATTTGTTGAACCGCAGATGATCATTCTGTTCGGCAGCTATGCTTGTGGTGACTGGGTCGAAGATCTCGATAAGGATACGCTGCAGTTTCGCTACCAAAGTGACTTTGACCTACTTGTGGTGATGGAAACTCGTCAACAAGCTAGTCAGGTCGAACAGAATGACCGCCTCAGTCAGCGGTTGTTGGCACATGCTCACGGACGCCCGTTAGCGTGATAGCCGAAGACATTGCCTTCATCCATAGACGTATCAGCAAAAGTCAGTACTTCTATATCAATATCAAGCGTGAAGGCATTATGTTGTATGATATGTGCAACTTTACCCTGGGTGAAGCGAAAGAGTTGACGGCACAGGAACGACATCTTTTGGCGCAGAAAGATTTTGATTACTCGATGAAGAGTGCTGATAATTTTTATATTGCCCATGGGCTTATGCTGGAAAGAGATTCTCTTAATATTGCCGCTTTCTTATTACATCAAGCAACAGAGCACCTTTATAGTGCCATCTTACTAGTCTTTACCCGCTATAAACCCAATAGCCATGATTTAAAAAAATTAGGCGGCTGAGTCGCGGGTATTGAGCCTGAGTTTCTCACCGTATTCCCGATGGGCACTGAAGAGGAGCGCTGGCGCTTTAAATTGTTGCGAAAAGGCTATGTCGATGCCCGTTATAAACCCAGCTATGTGATCACCCCCGAAGAACTCGAATGGTTAGGTCAGAGAGTGGAATATCTGCAAGCACTGACAGAACGTCTGTGTAAAGCCAAGATCGCCAGTTATTTGGAGTAACATTGATTCATGCGTTTTGAAGCCATAGCTGTGGGCTGTCGCCACTTTGCCGCCATTTGGTCATTTGTCGCCATTGAGAAACGATGAATAAATGGTTATTTTGGAAGAGTTTTACGCTGAATTAGGGGAGGGGTAGTGCGTAACAGACTGAATTTAAGCAATAAAAAAAGGCCAACCCGTTAGGGTTGGCCTTTCTTAGTATTTGGTGGAGGCGGCGGGGCTCGAACCCGCGTCCAAAAAGCCTACATACTTGGACGTGGACATTAAGAAAATTGAAAGCCGACGAACTGTATAGCGACAAAGTATATATAACATTACCTGGCGAAATTAAATGGGGGCTGAGTTGAAGCGCCTTCTAACAAGAAAAGGCAGTCGAATGGCTTCGCCGCATGCTGCTTTGAGCGTTGGTAACCACCTTAATTCGTAATCTCACTTTTACCCAATAGCTCGGCTATTGGTTTTTTGGTGATGGCGTCGTTTAGGTGATCGGGTGCGAAGTGGGCGTAGCGCATGGTGTCTTTGATGTCGGAGTGGCCGAGGATCTGTTTCTTCACTTTTCTGAAAAGAAGGATATTGCCGCCGTTCATCATAAAGTGGCTGGCGAATGTTTGTCATCATTATTTAACATAGACATAAGCGTAATTAATAACTAAGACACCCATAATTCTTGATGATTTTTCGAGCTGAACTAAGCTAAAATTATCACAATGAAATGAGGCCGATTTCTTTCAAGATAGTTGGCTAGACCAAGAAGTACGTTAGTGAGTTTAGAACCTTTTATTTAACGAGAAACCCTTTCTATCACTGCATTTCTAGTCTAGATGTACTCGCATGGCGTGGCTTACGGGAGTCGATAAATACTCATGCAAGTCATACGAGCATCGGCGTGAGTGGGTTGAGTCTAGGATACTTGAGTTAGCTCAAGTTTTTGCTGTTGATGTGTTAGCAATGCACTGGGAGCCTGAATTTTCTCATTTTAAAGAAGCTTCAGTTCTTGTTGAATCTGCTGACGTTGAACCGGGGATAGGGCACGTACCAGTTCAGACACAATAGCGCTGGACGTTCGAGAGCTAGGGCTTAACGTGTGACTGAAACTGAGATTGGTCACGAAGGTGTGGCCACATTCAGGTTTACTGCAAGAGCAATACAGATCGGCATGGGCTAGACTTAGTTGGTTGGTCTTACCGATAATTGCTACAGAACCACAATCCGGACAAATTACTCGCATCACAATCTCCCAATTGTCTATTTTGGTTAGTTTACGCGATAGTACTGTTTTTTGAATAGTAACCCTGGCTGTGTATTATTTAACCGATTGTACGTTTTTTAGACTAAACTTGTCACACTTGAAGTAGAAGGATTTATGGGCGTGTCAAACTCGTAAGGTTACCTTGCTTGAATGGTTCGTACTATAGATGTTATGTCTCTTCTGGAGACTACTTCAAAGTATCCGATCGAGTGTGACAAGGAGGTCTTTCAATTGATTTCGAAGATAATTACACGAGTATGCCTTGTCATTTCATTGCTCCTAATAGCCTTATGGTTGTTCCTTTCCCTGAACACAGCTGTTGATACTTTCAATGTACCTCCTACCAATCGGCTTTACCTGATGTTAATTGCCGCGTTTGTTTCTGTTGATGGTGTTAGCACGCAAAGACGGGGGCGAAGAGCTCTAGAGGCGCAGGCAATTGAACATCTAAAGCAAACACAAAAAGAGAGGTAATTATGTCAGTAAATCAAATAACTTATCAAGAAGCTAGAGGTCTAATGCAACAAGGAGATGTAATAGCATTTGGTGGTAAAGGTCATTTTTCAGAAATAATTAAATTTGCCACTTTTTCTAGTATTTCTCATACTGCAGCTATCCTGCAAACAAAAATACCAGATGATGATACGGGGAGAGTTTTTAATCAAATTATTGAATCAGCCTCATTGAATGGTTTCAATGGAGTCAATGTCTCTAGATTTAGTGACAGACTCAATAGTTATGAAGGTGAGGTTTGGTGGTTACCATTAAAAAAGGGCATTAGAGAGTCAAGATTTGATAAAATCAAGTATTTCAATTTTCTATTTAACCAAGCTAAAGATAGAAAAGAATATGATATGCCTCAGGCTATAAAGTCAGCTATTGATGCGTTAGATAGCCTGCCGTTCGGAATGCATGGGCCTACCTATAATAAGGAAGATTTTAGTAAATTCTTCTGCTCAGAGCTTGTTTCTGCTGCTTTAGAAGTGTCAGGAGCTGTAGATAGTATAAATGCATCGGAAGTAACGCCTATTGATTTGTGTCGATGGAATATTTACGAAGACAGTTATTATCAATTAAAAGGCGACTCAAGCAAGCGCATTTCTCGTTTCAATACAGCAAATCCGTCAGATTGGAATGTGTAAAGAGTACTAATCAGTTGAGGTCTGTGGCAGCTACGTGCCGCTGACCTCACTATTTAGACTAACCTTACAACGCTTTTTTGCACTGGGCGAATCAACCTTGTAAAGTTACCTTGCTTGAACGGTCTGTGTAGCAAGCTGCTAGGTGATTCAAGTAAAGTAGTAGGAGGCCAAATTGGAAAAAGTAAATAGCTTATCCGATAAAATCGCTATAGCGCTTTATATTTTTGGGTTTATAGCAGGTACAGCTACAATGATCTATTGCTTTTACAACCTTATAGCTGTTGATTCTTACAGTGGATTAGTGTTTTTTTCATATCTAATTTTTGGATTGTTATCCCCCATTTTATTTTGTGTCCCGGCAATGATAATGATGAATGAAGACTTAACTGGAGTTGTTGGTTTGATCTTAGCAATATTATCACTAACTTTGATAATGGCTTTTGGATATTATTTAATTGCAGTAACAAATGATTCAGTTGCTCTGCCTGCATTTTTAGAAAAGCTAATTAGTATTGTTGGTGGGAAATACACAGGAATGTTCGCAGGAGCGGTGTTCACGTCAATTATTGTTTACTTTAAGATGAGATGACTACAGAGATTATCAGCTAGCAAGGCATTTAAACGGAACAAAATAACGAAGACACCCAGGATTGTCAGATGAAGATCCCTTGACTAAGCTTAAGTCAGAGTTGTTGAGGAGGGTTTGTTATGCCAACACCAAGAAAAGCGTTAGTCAGTTTAGTACTTTTTATTTAATAATAAGCCTATTTTATCACTGCGTATCTCATTGTGTTAGAAAGGCTTTTTTGTGTGGTGTCGATCATTATACTGGTCAATCCTATGAGATAGACGGGATTGGGTTGAAAGTCGACTACTGGAGCTGGCATCTGTGTTTGCCATTGATATCTGTGCTTATGCCCTCTTGATTCACAAAAATGGGAGTAATCATTTACATCTAGTGTTACGTATTGATGTGGAATTAGCTAAACATTGGTCAGATATAGAAGTTGTCACTCAATGGCAAAAGCTGTTTAAAGGCAATAGCCTTAATCACGACTTTGTTAAAGGTGAAGCACTTGAATCCTATCAACAAACCATTATCAATAAACGAGTAAAAGAGTACCGCTTAAGGCTGATGGATATCTCTTGCTAACGCTTTCATAAGAGTTGCGGGCACTCAACCAGCCTATCGCTCGTAGAGCCAATGCCGAGGACAAGTGTAAAGACCGGTTTTATTTACTGTCATCGATGGCTAGATAGCGCTTAACTAACACCCAGAGATACTCATTTCAAATTATTATATTCAAGCATAACCAACCCTTGTTTGGGATTTTTGATACCTGATTTTCAAGGGGAATAGTCGATATTTTACTCATGACAAAGTATTTGAGTATTGTTTGGCGTAGTAAGAGGGCGGATTGATACATGGTTAAACTTATCAGGCAGTAGTCGGCACTGGCCATCTTCCTTAGAATAAGAATGGGTGTCTTGATTATATGTTAAATCATTAATCGGGGGTGTAAGCGGCAACAACATATGAGGTGGTCACGTAAAGGGCGCACTTTCTGCTTCAGGTGAGAGCTTCAATATCCAGTAATAGCTGGCAAGAAAATAGGGAACGCTATGTCGGTGAAGCAATGTTGAAAACGGCAGCGTAAGCATAAAAATCAATCACACTTCCTTCCCCAACTTGTCGGGCGCGAAGCGAGGAGGATATCAAGTAAAGACGTGTAAAGCCCGTTTATTTTAGGACAGAGATCTGGCATCATTGGTCAGTTGGCTGTAAGATTTCATCATCGTATCTCTTGCTGGAGAAAAAGTTATTAGCATATAGCCAGCTGATCTCTTCTACTTATTTCAAGTTATGCACTTATGTGTTGAATCCAAGAGTCGTTTCAACTTTTAACAAACTGAAAAGGATGTTCGCAAAAAGTTTGCATAGGTACATAGTGATGAAACACGGTCAGACTGAGTTTTGCTAAACCTGAATAATTATCTGGATTTTTAATCCGCTAAGAAAATGAGGTGCAAAGCAGCGGAAACTATTATGACCGACAGGATTAAGTCTGTCTTGGACCTAATATAAAACCGCCTAGCCTGTTGTTAAAATTAGCATTATGTCCTATAAAATGGGGATGCGTTCATATAATAACTATGAAAAAACTTCACTTCTGTCTTGGCATGGTTGCGCTTGGCAGTTCTTTGATGCTCAGCGTGCCTACGCATGCTGCTGATAATTTCACATTTGATACAAAGTCTGATCCTCATAATATGCTGATGTTTCAAATTGACCATCAGGGCTTTTCACACTCTATTGGATTTTTCAATAAATTTGAAGGACAAATTTATCTCGATACAGATAACCTAGAAAACTCAAGTGTCGATGTATCTATTGACATCACTAGCCTTGACATAGCCGGAGACGAAGTGTGGAACAACAGGACGTTAGCCGTATTTTTCGAAAATAGTAGGTTGCCTACTGCCAATTTTCGGAGCACAAAAGTCGAAGATAAAGGCAATGGAAAACTAGCGATTACAGGTGACTTAACGTTGATGGGCGTCACCAAAATCGTAGTTCTGGATGCGACTCTAAATAAGGTCAAGCAATCCAAGTCTGCTGGACTTAAAGCGGGATTTTCAGCAACTACGCAACTTAGTAGAAAAGACTTTGGAATTACCGCGGTACCTGATAATGGCAACGAAGTGTCAATGACCATCGAAATCGAAGCGGTAAAAACAGATTCTTAATCATGTAGTTGGGTTCTGTCGCAAAGCTGAATAAGCCAGGTAAAGTGTTGATTAAAATAACTAAGACACCCATAATTCTTGATGGTTTTTCGAGCTGAATTAAGCTAAAATTATCACAATGAAATGAAGCCGCACTTAAGCTTGGGAATGAAAACCCCAAATCAAGTGCATGAAAAAGACCAGCCGCATTTGCTACTGGTCTGATAAAACCGTCAACCTATTTCAGGACGGGACACATCTGACAATCCTGGGTGTCTTGATTATTTTCAAGATATTAAATAGACTTAATATCCCGCAAGAAAACTGACCACAGAGTTTACCAAGATTTTCAAAGGGCCCGTGGGCAACACCCAAGAGTTAACAGCCTATTGTGAACATCTTGAGCGCCGGCAAGGTGCAGCCAACTGTCATAGATGGCTAGATAGCGCTTAACCAACACCCAGAGATACTCATTTCAAATTATTATATTCAAGCATAACCAAACCCTTGTTTGGGATTTTTGATACCTGATTTTCAAGGGAATAGTCGATATTTTACTCACGACAGAATGTTTGAGTATTGTTTGGCGTAACAAGAGGGCGGATTGATACATGGTTAAACTTATCAGGCAGTAGTCGGCACTGGCCATCTTCCTTAGAATAAGAATAGGTGTCTGGTTATATGCTTCGATTATCTAATTCACTGCCTTGAGCTGTTGTCACTCAAGCTGAAAGGCTGCCTTGGAATATAAAACTAAGCTAGGTGTAGTTCGCCGGACGGATACGGAGATGCCAGGTTTCACTCGTTTTAAGCGGCTAGCGCTAGCCGCTTAAAACGATTTAACAATCTAATGATTTCTATTTCAATTCTTGGCAGGAATACGAGTGCCAACTGTTCATTAAAAACCGCTATTTTTGAAAAAATGCCACCATTCTATAGCTAACGTTCTTGATTGGAACTTAAGTTTCTCAACGAAACTAGCTAAACATAGATATAAAAATGCTAGCAACTAATCTTTACCCAGCAAAGCCAATAGCTATAACTCTCCAGTCATTCGACGCAGGATATTACTTACAAATGTATTGCAGTTATACTTTCCATCTCTTGCACTACCATATACTTGCTGTGTACTTTTCAAATACTTCCCTTCATCTAGAATAGCCTGGTTAAAAAGTTTGGCAGTATTCAATTTGTCACTGATAATTTCTTTACCTGAGCTCTTAATTCTGATCTTATAATTCTCTGAATGCTGAAGAAATGTGCCTGTTGTTTCATTCTCAGATGAGTCGATAATAAGACTCATATTACTATAATCAGGATTGGCTGTAATAAGTTGATTATATGGTCCTCCTTCAACCATTTGTATGCGACGGAAAGTAAATGAGTCTTCTTCTACACCAGTAACAAACACGAAAGAGCTGTGAGCAGTTAAGTCTTTATTTCTTGTGTCTCTGCCGAGCTTTATTTTTAATTCGTCGTTAATTCGTGATGTTCTTACTAAGATATCTCCTTTCTCAATATATTGTAAAGAGTCAACCCTTTGGCTTACATTTTCATCGTTAACAATTTTCTTAATATCATCTAGAGATCCTCCGTATTCTGCTGCTTCTGCTGATGATTGGTTAAGTGAATAATGAATATCATCAAATTCATGAACTTCGATAGAAGATAGTCCAGCATCTGATAAATAGTCTTTCACAAGTTGGGTTTTACTCGGAGTGGTATAAATCACACTTATCCACTTACTTTTAATACCACCTTGAACTTCAACTTCACCAGGTATTGATGATGTAACTGATTTAATGTTCTGAATGTCATTTACATCATTTACGAAGAAACCATACATTACAGGAAAATCTTGATTAACAAGATCTTTTTCAGTAGAGGATAATCCTTGC
Source organism: Shewanella sp. YLB-07 (assembly GCF_009377275.1). Taxonomy (NCBI): domain Bacteria; kingdom Pseudomonadati; phylum Pseudomonadota; class Gammaproteobacteria; order Alteromonadales; family Shewanellaceae; genus Shewanella; species Shewanella sp. YLB-07. The sequence continues at coordinate 271,474 of NZ_VOQB01000008.1, forward strand.
CAATGTTCAATGAGTTTAGTGTTAGCACTAAGTTTCTGAGCCGATAACTGTGTTTCTCCCGTTAAACCAAAAATGCTTATATCATCACCTGACTTTATTCTTTGGATCACAGATTCATCAACATTGTAATTTTTTAGCTGTGACTCTGCTAGCTCAGCTTCATGCTGAGATGACTCTAAATTGAACTTACCTTTGGCGGATGAATCAAAAGAATAATCGTAAGCGTATCCCGAGTTATCCAAGTCTGTAGCAGATGCTTTTTCTATAGAAGCTTCCTCTGGAAGTCTAGTATCTGAAAGTGGTAATACTTTCCGTCTTTCAGATAAAGAAATTAAACTTGATGACTTACTGCCGTGAAAGTACTCAGAATGATCAGATGTTACTGTTATTTTATTTCCATCTAAACTAATACCAGGAGTTCTTGTTTGAATCATTCTATTAGAGCTAACGACTTCTATCTCTTCGACAAGGTGGTTTGCAGCTCCGCCTCGCAATCCTCCTTTAGTTATCCATTCCCATTCATTACTCTCGGGATTTAATGTACGGTACACTTTCGTCCCTGAAATCTCTGTTCCTGTACTCCAGTCAATTTCACTATAGTAATTAAATGGTGTTTTCTTTATTGCAACAACCCTATCTTCATTCTTGAGTCGAACAATGGAAAGTTCTTCTCTAGTGAGAGGGTTTTCAACGACTCGAATATTATCCCCTACCTTAATACTGTTAAATCCATCAGGTAGAGTGTTTAATATTGTTCCCTCTGGGGGCACTAACTCATCAGCAGCTTCTCTAATACTGGATGCAAACTTACTAGCAATAGGGATAATAGTGCTGGCAGCGAGAGCAACACTTCCGAGTACAGATCCAACTATAGCCTGATCTCGCTCTTCAGTACTATCTCCATTAATGGCCTTGTCAATAGAAATTCCAGCCTGAGTTGCACTCAAAGCGATTCCTACAGGAAGACCAATCTCTGGTACAATGAAGTCTATAATAGGAAAAATATTGAAAATAGTATTAACGACCCTAAGTACATAGTCATTTTCAGCTTCACGGTTAGATCTGATCTTGATATCACCATCACTGGATAGCCGATTCTTGGTAGACTCCGCTACATGTTCAAAAATATCACCATCAATACGAGAATGCTTCTTATACATGATATAACTCTCATTCCAAGAAGCGTTAGCTATTCCCTTAAAAGCAGAGTCTACGCCGGAGTAACTTGAGCCATCTTGCCTGTCGTAGAGAGAGAAGTGTCTAGCAAGGCTATCCCTATGTTCTTTCGTTGAAAGTAAATTTTTAATGTAGAACCTAAGTTCATTTTCGTTAGAAAATGCTTTGAAAGAGGGCTCACTTCCAGGTATATAAAGGATGACATTTTTATTATCATCATTGGCAGACTCGATAACGAATATATCATTCGAATAATAACCATATATGTCAAACCAATAAACCTTTGTTTTATCTTGATTATTTATTGCATCCATAATAAGAACATATTGTTCTCGGTTTATATCACCCTCTTGATCCATTTGATATGCAGAAAACTTGTATGCCTCACGGGTTAGATGAACAAACGTATCATGATTTTCAGACCAAAATTTATTCAAAGCCTTATCATACTTACCTTGAATGTCATCATAGTAAATAATATCCCAAAACCAGGTTGACAGTATATTAACATCATTAAATTCATTATATATATCGGCATCCTTACCAACAGTGTACAGACCCGTATAAGCATCCATTTCACCAGGGTAATCATCTTGCCATTGATTAAAGGTATTTAGTAGAGCAGCCTCAGTCATAGTGGAAGAACTTTTCAATTGCGTTCTGTTATGCTGCCAACCATTAAATGAGTGGGAATTATTTGAAGCAGCATTGAAAACATTGTAATAAGTTTTTGTAGGATCTACTGCCGGCAAGTGTTTTTTGGCTAACCCATCTTTAATAACATTAGTTGCAATACTTCTTGGAGAAGGTATTGCATCAAGTAAATCAGCATAGCCATTTAAGAAAGAAGCTTTCCACTCATTATTGTATGGATTAAAGTAAAGTGTTGTATCCCTATCTACACTGCTTTTTCCACTATCAATTGATTGGTCAAATTTATCACCTAATGTATTACCAATTGATTGGTCAAATTGAACTCCGAGTGCAGTTCCACTTAGGGTAACCCCAGCAATAATGCTTACAGAAAGTAATGTTTTCCTCATAGGTGCAGACTTGATATTTAGGCGCTCTTTTATTTTTTTCATTTTTATATCCATATATGTTTAGAATGTAATTTCACGTGTTTTGGCTTAAACTAAACAACCACCGTCTAAATACGGTGGTTAAAGCAAGCAGACTGAAAGCCGGTAGAGAAGTGTGTAGCTAAATTTAGCATTTTGTGTATATCTTTAGATCTTAGTTAGGACAGTTCAAGACCTAGTTATCCGATCAAAGGGCTGCACTTTCAAGTTCCTTACCGCCAGGAATAGAAGGAGAGATGGGTCTAATTACCAATACACGGGTAAACTATTAATAACCTGCCAGATCACCAAAATGCTTTCGGGCTAGGACCAATCTTTGCAACAGAGTCATTCATTCTCTGTTTGTTACAGAACCAAAGTTGTTCGTTGTATTAAATCCCAAAAGATACTAATTGAGATAAATTAAAAGCAAACCCATTCGTTATGTATTATTTCACAAAAATTCATTATCACATGTTCCTTTATCCGTTTTTATCTATACCAACAACACTATGATACACTTTTAATCTTAAAGTTAAAGAATATTAATTCTTATAACGAGTACGTTACTATTATCCACGCCTCTCTTAATTCCTTTCGTGTACAACGAGATACTTACTTAATTATTTACCCTTGATTAACAAGTGTGCAACCCGATTAAGCATTAATGAATGCACAAGATTAATAGGAAACATGACCGTACACCTGAGAATATTTAATAGAGACTGTATAAATTTATTCGGCTGGTAAAGCTTAAATTAATCAGTGTCATTTAACAGAAGATACATTAAGGTTGAATTTTGGATTAGCTTCTATGAATATACAATAACTAAGACACCCATAATTATTGATGATTTTTCGAGCTGAACGAAGCTAAAATTATCACAATGAAATGAGGCCGCATTTATGCTTGGGAATGATCCCAAAAAATCAAGTGCATGAAAAAGACCAGCAGCATTTGCTACTGGTCTGATAAAACCGTCAACCTATTTCAGGACGGGACACATCTGACAATCCTGGGTGTCTTGGTTATTTTGTCTTGGTTATTTTAGAAAACTGACCACAGAATTTACCAAAATTTTCAAAGGGCCCGTGGGCAACACCCAAGAGTTAATAGACTATTGTGACATCTTGGGCGCAAGCGCCGGTAAGGTGCTGCCAACTGTCATCTATGGCTAGATAGCGCTTAATTAAGACCCAGTGATTCCCATTTCAAATTATTATATTCAAGCATAACCAAAGCCTTGTTTGGGATTTTTGATACCTGATTTTCAAGGGAATAGTCGATATTTACTCATAACAGAATATTTGAGTATTGTTTGGCGTAGTAAGAGGGCGGATTGATACATGGTTAAGCTTATCAGGCTGTAGTCGGCACTGGCCATCTTCCTTAGATTAAGAATGGGTGTCTTGGCTATAGTTTGATCACTATATCGGTAAACGCCGCAGATAACCGCGCCCGGTTAATACACAAAAGCTGTCAGGTTATATATTAGGGGTGGCTAAAGTGGTGGCGCGTCATGACTTCGCTAACATCAGGCCGAGAAGACACCGTCATGTGAATGAGAATAATCAGTTAAATGTGAACGAAAGAATATACAGAGTAAATAATAACGGAAGCCTTGCTGTGACTGTTCTTTAGGGCAATTTAAACCTTATTAATCATTAAAGTGATTTACATTAATAGATTAATACTTAACAAAATCGCGACGGATACTGGTATTAAAATATCCGGGGTAGGGGGACAATATTTATACGTTTCCATGACGTTGGTTGTCTATGGGCTATTTAAACGCTGGGGGATACCACTACGAAATACATCAGCAATGGCATGACAGTAACATCAATTTAAATTTAACAGTAAACGCAGTAATTATTGTTTTAAATACTAATTTTTATTACACAGTAAAATGGAATGAATATGGATATTAATTTGAAGTTCAATAGGAATTACAAGATTATTTATTGCCTTTCACTTGCCGTCGGGATGGGGCTATCATCATTGGCTCATGCGGCTACGTCGTCTGATTATTACAAAAATATCCTTTCGGATGAAAGTAGTGACTGGTCTGTATCGACACAGATAGAAGAAACATCTGTGGTGCCCATAGGAGGGACAGCGCTAACGGAGAGATATCAAACCACACGGCGAGAACAAACCGTCGACTTGCTTCAGCATGGTTTTACCGCATACACCCTCGACCAACAACCACCAGTGATCATGTCGGAATTGTTTCACGGTACTTATTGTGGCGAAGGTTACACGATTAGTGTTGAGTTTCTTAACGCGCAAAAGCAAGTCGTAGAGACCTGGAGTAGTGAGCAAGAAGACAGTGGGTTTGATACTTGTCACTATGGTGATAATGACGCCAGTGTGGTCGGTGAGGACTACCAGATGCGCAATGAGTTTCATCATTATGGCCAAAACGTACGCTACATTCGTTGGAAAGACTCTTATCGCAGTTTAGCTGATTCACAGGGACAATATCGCGCGAGCCTTAGCCAAGCCTATTTGGGCATTGCCCCCCCAAATTTACTGCAGTCTCCGGAATTATTAGCATCATGGGAAATCGTCAAAAATGGGGGTGATGGATTCAAGGTCAGTCAACAAGCTAATGGAGATACCTATTTTGAAACGTCTAGTGATTGGTCCGTTCGAGCACAAACCATTGATTTGTTGAGTCAAGGTTATACCCCTGAACAACTCGATTCCGGCCATTATCCCATCTTCTTTTCTGGCAGTTATGGGGCCGTGTCCTGTCCAGGGGATTACTATCTCAAAGTGACCCTGTTAGATCAAAATAAACAGGCGTTAAAAACACTCGATTCTCAGATCAAACACCATAACTTTGCCTGTGATTTTAATCTGAATAAAGCGTATCGGGACGTGGTTAGAGATTATGTCACTGATTACCCCACGGGGGTGCGTTACATTCGTTGGGAAGACGGCGGCAAAGATCGGCTACATTGGTCTGGGCATTACGGCACACAGTTGTTTGAACCTTATATTGTCCTGATTGATAACTCTGCGTTGAGCAGACATCGCGTCAGACGCAGCTTTTTTTCCTTTCTACAGAATTATTGGCCCACTATTACCACAGGAATTTTATCCTATGGCTCGGCAGGTCTTGCGTGTGTCGGGACGTTAGGTGTCGGTTGCCCTGAAGCCATTGTAGCGGCAACGGCCGTCACGTTTGGTACCGGTGGGTTGAACAAGTGGTCAGTGACTCCGGTTAATGATCCGGCTACCGCCGCTCCGTCAATACCGGCTGATTGTAATGATGAGTGCGTGATCGATCGGATCACCGCGTCATTGGATCAAACAGCGAAAGGTAAAATCTGGTCTGTTGATAACAATAATGAAATTAACATCTTATCCACGCCCTCACACAATGAAACGGCATTGAATCAGATGGGCGCTGCGTTCAAAACTGAAGTGCAGACGGCCGTGGGTAACGGTACCACGTTTATTGATATTACTACATTGGCCAATATTGAAGACGGTGAGTGGGTCAATACGTTAGCGACAGCCCTGAGTCATGTCGAAGCGAACGTGCGGTTGATTAATGCGGGTAACCGTCATAATGATACCAAAGCATTTGTGCGGATTTATCTAGGGATGCCAGGCCTGTTAACGGGCATGCCCGACTATCTTCGAACCGTGTGGTCGAGGAGGATACAGGCCTCAGGCGGGCAGTTAGGGGTGGCGGAATCTCAATGGGACACGCATTTTGAAGGGCTGTTGAGTAAACTGACGGCAAAACTGGAGGGTGATACTGACCTGACCGTTTATGTCGGTGGTGGACGCACAACCCGAGATTTTAACTGGAATCACTCAAAAATTATCGCCGTCGATGGCAGGAAAGCGATCGTTGGCGGGCATAATCTCTGGCAGGAGTACTTTGATAGTGAACCATTGTTTGATACGTCGGTGTCTATTAGCGGCGATTCCGCAGTCGCCGCCCATCGTTACGTAGATGAATTATGGAAAGATCATGCGACCAAGTTTAGTGCGGCGAATAATACTCATGTCGTGAAATGGTATAAGCAGCATATTGAACATCAAGCTACCAATATTGCGATGTCGACTGACTATGTGTTTCCATCAGCAGATACCAACGCAGCGTATCGAGTCATCGGCATTGGTCAAGTTGGCAGTCGACAGTATGATAATCAAATCAAAATCGCCATTTTAGATCTGATTAAGCATGCTCAGCATAGTGTGTATTTGTCGCAACAATCTCTGGTGCATCCCATCATTAGCCAATCGCTCATTGCTGATGCCGTGGATACGGATCTGCTTGCTGAAATCGCGCTAAAAGCAGTTCAGGGTCGAGAGGTGAAGATCATACTCTCGAACGAAAATGCCCCCCACGATACCAAATCCAATGCCTCAAATCGTGAGATGCTAAGAGCCATATGGGCGGCAGGGGTACGAAAAAATACAGTGGCTAATAGCACCGCAGGGATCGAGCTGTTTTGTCGCCACATCAAACTTGGCAATCTGCGTATTGATGGTACCCAAGAGACCTACCCAGGTACGACGGACTCTTTTGCCAACCATTCTAAAACGATTATGGTGGATAAACAGGCATTTTTGATCGGATCACATAACGTGTATGGTCAAGTTCCCATGGCGTTGAGTGAGTACGTCTATGTTGTGGTGAACAGCCAATTGGCCGAAGACTATGACGCCCAGTACTGGCAACCGCTTTTTGAACATTCCAATCGAACTTTCATGGCTGAGCAAGATTGCCGGGAAGCCATTAACCCACTTAAGGATGAGCTGTAAACATTCAAGGGACATGCATGCCATGTTGGATTGGATGGTCAACACGCCTCGTGAGTGTTGTCACTTTACGCCGTTGGCGCCAAGGTTGGCGTCGATAAATGTGCGACAAGGCTGAGCAAACAGCAGGGGCTTTACAGGGATGTAAAGCCCCTCTTTTGAATAGACACCGGCACATGCTCTGCTGCTGATTGACGCGGTCATGAACGCGGCTTCGTCATTGACAACCCGATTGACCCCTCTCCTTGGTCATCCCGCTTTGCGCTGCCAATCTATCTTAAGCGTGTTGTTATTTCTGTGCTTCAACGAAGCCTGTTTATGTCACTTGTGGGCTCGCCTTACTGCAAGTTGCTATGCCGCTATGATTGCTACACCACCATTATTGACCCTCATTGTGCCTGACTATATTCCGTCATTGATTCGATGAAGATCGAGATATGTCTATATTGCAATACTAACGCACACGTTAAAGCTATTGTGCGGTCTTTCATTATCGACCGATCACACCTTCTGCGAGTGGCTTAAACCTAAAAATAGAGTAGGGGGCTGTGTTTTGTGCTTTGCCATCATTAAACGGGGCCGAAAGCGGTAACTGGGCTGCGCCTGTGTACATATAGCCATCAGGCCCAATACTGACGCCATCAGGCCATACCATCTCTTTATGATAGGTGTAGTCACGATATTGGCGCGTTTTCGCATCGATAACACCTATTCGTCGTTCTCCCACAATGGTCAAATATAGATTGTTGTTCGCATCTATACTCAAACCACCATTATTTGGCTTTGTTGCATAACGTTCAACTTTTTCACCAATTTGCTCATTCGTCAATTGCTCGTTAGTAATGTCGGCCATCATAATTCGGTATACATACTTCTTATTAAGCGGTGCAAAGTAAAGCCACTTTTGTGCGTTATCAAGCACAATTCCATCGGCACCTATAAATACCTCAATTTTCTTTTCCGTGCTTGTGCCTTCGTCGATAATAATGGGCATTGAATAATCAGGTAATACGCTGTCATGGCCTTGTAATACACGGCGACTAACACCGGTTTGAGTGTTAACTACAATTAATGCCGCTTTATTACCATTTGGCCCATCAGCTATACCTTCATCGGCAATAACAATACTGTGGTATTTATTGGATATGGCTAAATCGTTTAACTGTGACTCCGAAATTACTATTGTAGCGGGCAAGTAAATTATCTTATTTAACGTGTTATTTATCGCATTCCACGATATTAATTTAGGTGTTATACGTGGATAGGCTTGTCCAGAGTCTAGTATCCATACATTGCCTTGACCATCTGCGCGTATTCCTAGCACCCAATTTAAGTACTTTGCTGGATTTTTTAACGAGCCATCCTTATTGTGAGAACGCTGCATTTGTGCGTTAGGGAATGGCAAAATATCGCCATTTTCCAATCGCTCACCTACTTTTATCGACGGTTTGTAGAAAGGGTGGTAGCTGAATATAAACCGATGGTTTGTGGTGTATGTGATGCCACCAATCGCGGCATCCGTTTGCGCATAAACGGTGGAAGGCACCAAATTTTCAGCGGCAAGGGGGCTGGTGTTAAGTAACAGCAGCAATAAACTGTAGGTAAACGTTACATGTTTAATTAACATAATAATCCTTATTTTTTGTTGATATTTACGGTGTTATCTAGCCAACATTGACGGCCGGGGATTAAAGACGAATGTTACTGCTGTGCAGTAATATGAAATTCTTGTAGTACTTTTTTGTCGATGGCTGTCTGAGTATAAATAGGAACACGAACACGACGTAAGGTGTCTTACTACCAATCCGCTGTTAATGTTAATCGTGTCCTGATGTCGGTTGGTTTTGTTCAACGACAAGCGGTAGGTTACAGGCCTGATTATTTCTCAGTAACCATCATTCATGAGAAACAGTTTCAAATAACAACGTAGAATCATATTTAATGAGATCAACGTATGTGATGTTACCTTCTCCAGTAGCAGTATTTACCTGCATCACTGTTTATTGAGCGGGGGGATACGTTGGATTAAGGCGCTTGTTACATTTATCGCGGTGAACAATGAAATAGAACAATAACCAAGATACCCATTCTTGTTCTAAGGAAGATGACCAATAGGATCTTCATCCGAAAATTTTGGGTGTCTTAGTGATTTTTATCGGATAAACGGTGCCTGTTTTCAGGCATCGCTTATCCGACGACTCCTATAGTTCGTCGTAATGGGGTTTAGTGACATACTCGGGTAATGCACTGATCTCACTTTCCTCATCTGGAATAGTCGATGTGTCGAGATCACCGCCGATATTACTCTGATCTGTCGCTATCGTAGAGGGAATGGCGACAGCCTGTTCAGCCAGTTCCCAGCCGAGAATGGTTTCCGGGCGTCCGTCTGCTTCTTCGGGGCCAGTGATGGCTTCCATTTGTAAGGGAAGTGGGTGGCCAATCAGGTGACTGACAGCATCGACAGCATCGACAGCGTCAGAGACGTTTCATAGAGGTATGCTGTCGCAGTGCCTGGTACATAGACTCTCAACATCGTGCCATTGCGGATCCGGCCACGAGAGTCAGGCTCTTGATCTTGCGCATAGCCATAGGCAGGGTCACCTGATATATACAAGCCTTGCCATTCATCATCTAGTGCCTGTGTTCTGGTTCTGATCCCCCAGAAAACAATACTTTGAGCACCTTCCAAAGAGCTGCCAACACGCGATAAATTTGCCCTTCCCACGTGTCATCAGGATCACAAGTGTGTTGCGTCACATAATTGTAGAACGCATTGAAAGGGTCAAGGAAGAAAAGTAATTTACCTGTGTGCCAATTTACTCCAGCGCTTTTGTCGATGGTGCTGCTGCGGGGCGCCCACAGTAGTTTTGACTAACAGACTCGTTTAATCGTAAAGTCGAATAGATCGGAAAATTAGGAATATTGCCGCATACAGACAATATTGGTTTTAATTGCTATTGGCAATGTTAGATTGATCATATCAGGATCAGACCCCTTCTATGAAATGATGACCTTTATTTGCTTACCACGACGTTGAAGCAGAATATAGCCACCACTTAACATAATGATAAGGCTGCCTATTACGGTTATCATGTCGAGTGTTTCACCAAAAACCAGCATGCCCAACAGTATTGCAAACAATAACCGCGTGTAACGAAACGGCGAGACAACAGACACTTCGCCTATTCGCATGGCCACGGTAAGGGCATAATAGGCGATCACACCAAAAATAATGGCCCCGAGAATTTGTGCACTCGCGGCTAAATTAAGTTGCACCGGCACTTTGCTATACCACCACATGATGAGCCCTGTCGGGATTAATATAAAGAAGCCATAAATACCCAGTTGCATGTTTGTCAGTAACGGGGAGGTCGCTCGGGTCGCTAAATCACGCCCGGCAAACCCTAATGTCGCTATCATCGCAAATAAAGAGGCAGGCTCAAAGCTGTCAAAACCTGGGCGAATGATCAGTAATACCCCAACAAAACCACAGATGATGGCCACCCACCGCTTTGGGCACACATGCTCCCCAAAGATAAAGGCGGCAGCAAACACCACGACCAACGGTGTGGCTTGAAGGATCGCTGATGCACTCGATAATGAGGTTAAGGTGATTGCAAGCGCAAAGGTTAGTCGCCCGACGACTTCACAGCTCGCACGCACTAAGACTGGAGGAGATAAAATGAAAGGATGAAAAATAGCGTCGCCGCTTCGCCAAGTGAGTAATATAAAAATGAGCGTGCCCCCGACGCCAAATATGGCTAAAATCAACCCAATCGGCACGGTACTGGCCGCAGATTTAATCAACATGTCTTCGAGGGCAAAAGCGGCCATGGAACCCACCATAAGCATGCTTCCTCTGGAATTGTCTGACATCGTTATCATCATTTGTAATTTCATCTTCAAAACAACCTTCGTGATTAATTAGTCAGGGAACGATGGTTGCGTGAACATCGCTATGTCTGCTACACACGAATCATGTGCCTACAATGATAAGGGCTTAGCGTCATGTTCATGAGAGCATTGCAAGAACGATATAGGTGACTTCTTCTGCACAACCCCATGAAAAGGTAAACCCTGCACCTCCGTGGCCGTCACTATGGACGATAGATGACCCCTTTTCTCTATCAAGACGTACATTGTCTTGTCTAAATGGCCTTAAGCCCACTCTAATAGGGTCGATGGCATTAATGTTGAGCTTGGTTAACTCAGGGAGAAACTCACAACAACGCCGATACATGTCTTTTATTGGGTCATAATTTTCTAAATGAATATCGGTATCAATGCTATCTTTTTCTGCTATAGCGCCAAGTACAATTTTTTCTGTTCCTCTAGGTATTATAAATACAATCTCATTTTCACTTGTAATATCATCATGAGACACACAGTGAGCCTGCATGAGTTTTGGGATTTTTTTGCTATTATCGACCAAATTTATCACCGCGCCGCGAAGAGAATACATCGGGTCGTTAGCCAAGTTTGTAGCTCCTAGGCCTGTACAGTTGACGATAACATCTGCGCTAAACTCCTTTTTTAACTTAAACTCTCGCGCAACTAACGGTCCTGCTACTTTCCTTTTAATGACAGGTATTTTACGGGTTGTTATCTGTTTCATTAACCAGCTCATATACACATCAGTATCCACCATCGGCGCTAAATGACGATAACAATCTACCAGGCCAATATTTTGATTGACTCGATTTTCTTTTACCAGTGCAAAATCATGGCGAAAACCAGGAACATTGACTTGAATTTCTTTCATTTTATCTAAATGAAATGTGAGCCTTACCCTATGCCGTTGTCCCTATGATCAGATAACTTTACCTGCACATCAGCGGTTTAACAGCAAAGAAGAGAGAGATAGCAGTCCGCACGGAAATGTATTGAAATTGGTTGAGTTAACAGACAGTAAACTCCGCTTAAAGCTTGGACTGGATCCGCAAATGGTTAACTCACCTGATGATGTTTGCCACCAGCATGGTCAGAATTTTGTGCTCATTTCAGCGTCTTTCTGGGGTGATTGGTGCCAGGAAGAGTAACATCCAATGTGCCATTGTTGTTAAGAGAAAAAGTCACGTTAAATGACGCGCTTTACGCATGGTGAGAGCAGTACCGTCATTAGGTGAAAGCGCGTGTAAAGGCCCGTGGGTTCTGAGGCGCGACGGTTCATTGACAGACAAGGATACTCGCGCTAATTGCATTCAGCATATCTAGGTCGGAAATGATATGCGCTTGGCGTTGAGCTTGTCAGTGTCACGCTATAGGGGAGTCTACTCTCATTGAAAACAATGCGATGTTTATTGAGTGGCCTGATGTATTTTGACCCCATTTTCCGCTTGGTCACGTACCTGGTTCAATGCTTCCTCTCCCCCTAACTCACTATCAATAAACCTTTTTATTTTCGGATCGTTTGTCTGATCATAAAGTGTCATTATGTGTTGTGCAATACGCTGCGTCGAAGGCTCGCTCTGGTATTGACTCTGATAATACTGAGACACCAAACCAGAAGTGGCTATACTGCGCATGTAATCGTTCTGTTCACTTTGGGCCATGTCAAAAAAGCGCTCGCTCAGTCTGCTGTCAACAATGGATGAATTGGCCGCCTTCTCTAGTGCCATTAAACGGATTTTACTGTCTGACTCAGTGTTGGCGATCGTCAATATTGCATTGACGGTCTCATAGTCATATCTCGTATCGTCTAGACTGTTTACCGTGAACGCTGTCATCTCCAGTTGCTCATAAGCCGCGATGCGCTCTGCTGCTGACAAGCTGTCATTGATGACTTTTTGTTTAGCTTCTTCAAAAAATTGAAGCGCATACTCAGGGTCGGTTTTTATTCTCCAATAGAAATCATCAGATAATTTATTTCGGTACGCAAACAAAGGATCCTGTGACTGGTACTTATCCTGCTCTAGCTGCTCTTTTTGAGCAATAACCGCTAATACCGCGGCTTTAAAAGACGCCGCTGACTGATTGTTGCTGTTGTTATCGCTTAACGTTAACGCCCCGAGTTGCAATTCAAGGCGTCGAACTTTTTCTTCAAGCGCCAACAGCATGTCTTCTTCCTGGGGCGCGACATGAGTAGCAGTCACAGTATTTTGCTCTTTATGACCCCCCCAAGCAGCGTATAAAGAGACCGCGAGGGCTGAGGTCGCGATTGCGATTGCGACACGTGATGGGTTCATACTCATTGGCCTTTGATCTAGAGTGAAGAGAAGCAGGGTACCTTGTTTGCTCAGGAAATCAATGCGCAGCAAGGCCGACTATGCACATGCCTGCGCCAGCAAGGGTATTGGTATGACTACTTCTGATCGTTTATGTTCTTCCCCTCCTTACCGCTCGCGATAATTAAGCCGGTGAACTAGGCTCTTTTTAAAACACCTTCATCAATAGTGTCCTGCTCAACACTGCGTATATCCATTATCCTAGTCTAATGAAAATGTCCCTTACGCTCCTGCCCAAATAGGCCATCCATGCACTAATGTGCCGTCACCACCTCGGCTTTATCAATAAACGCATCCGCAAAAGTCAGTATTTTTACATCGATATCAAGCGTGAAGGCGTGATGCTGTATGACACCGGCAACGTCACCCTCGATGAAGCAAAAGAGCTGACGCCCAGGGAGCGGCATCACTTAGCCCTAGAGGATTATGAGTATTGGATGACAAGTGCTGTTGATTTTTTCCTGATCCACCAGATGGTTTTAGACATTGGAAAAAATAATAAAGCTGCCTTCCTGTTACATCAAGCCACCGAGCATTTTTACAGCGCCATGTTATTGGTGTTTACCTGCTATAAACCTAACACTCATGATTTAAAAAAGCTCAGTGGCCGCGTGGCCAGTATCGAACCGGAATTTCTCACCGTATTCCCGATGGGCACCGAAGAGGAGCGCAACCGCTTTAAGCTGCTTAGGCAAGGCCCAGCTACCGCATTACCAAAGCGGAACTCGAATGGCTCGGTGAGCGGGTTAAATACCTGCAAGCACTCACTGAACGTTTGTGTAAAGCCAAGATCGCCAGTTATCTGGAGCAATAGCTCACTTCATTGCCCCACTCACTGAATCACCTGCTACGTCGTCACTGCACAAACTGATGAATAATATGCTTTAACCGCTTAATATCACCATCCCCCACACCATTATCAACCATATACCTAGGCCATTCGTGGGTGAGCTCCTTCACTTCATTGATTATCTTTGTTGCCTTTGGCTGACTCAAACCGAATCGAGACGCCTGAGATAAGAGATTATCGACACTTCCTTGTCTACCCTCTTTGCCTATACCGATCCCGTGCTGCTGTGAGTCGTTTATCGGTAATACATCATAGGCTGGAGATAAACGCCATTCCCGCTCCTTAAATGCGTAAAGTAATGCATGGTTTCGAGCGTGATCATCGGTGTTAGACAGATACACATTAAAGACCATTCGATAGAATAGATCATGTGCATCCTGCGGCACGCCACCATATTTCATTATAAATTCGGCGAGGTATCCATACGTGTATTGACCTGACTTGGACGCTTCATCAATCCTATCTAAATTGAACACTGAATTAGCACTGAGAAAATGACAGGTGGGACGTAAACCCTCTAAATCGAATCGCTCCACGAGTAACACATCACCACTCGCACCCGCGATCACTTTTGTCGGTGCGACACGACAAGGAAGCTCAGCTAACATCTTCATTGATGCGTGCTCAACCTTGACGACATTAAACAGATCATCTGCGCGATTAAACTTGGCAAGGTATGAAACTCCCTTATCCGTTACGATGGTTTTAGGTCTAGCTCCCCCCATACTTGAACCATATTCAAAGGCTTTTTTAGCTTCATCTGGGATATCGTCGTCAGCTAATATCGCGTCTTTAGCCTTCAACAGAATAGGAATATCGCCTAGATTATTGTTGCTGACTTTAGGCTTTGATGATGAACTCGATATACTGAAGACCAATGAGCCAACCCCCATCCCTGCACCCGCCAACAGAAACTCAAATCGATTTTTGGGTTTGGTATTATGCAGAGACAAAATCACCTTTTTACCCCAAGAATCGGCGCCAGCGTCAGACAACACGCGAAATAAGCCTTTATTCTTGGAGGTGGTAAATTCTTTTTCGATCAGAGGCAGGTTAACGGGATCTAAAGGAAAAGCATCTAGCCTAGCCAAATAACTTTTACCATATCTGAATCGACCAATAGGGTGAGGCGATGTTTCATCAAGATCGGCAACACCACAAACCACAGGTTTAGCCTCTAAGCCATCAATAAACACAAAAACTCTTTCAGCGCCAACACTCTTAGAAGTCATTAGGCAACGCCTGTTTCACTGTTCGCGATTTCCGACTCTTAGTTTTCTTCAAACGATATAACCGTTCATCTGCCGCCTGTTGGAGGGGATCTAATAAACCAAGGTGATCGAGCACCTTCACTAATGACGCTGAGTTGACCCCAACCCCTTTTTCAATGGCTGAGATAGTGGAGCGGCTCAAGCCGACCCGCAAACCTAGTTCGGTTTGATCCATAGAGTCTGCACGATGGGCGCGCACTAACTCCCCAAGGGACGTAAGAAAGATAACACCGGCTTTGTGCATGTTATTATACTCATTATATGCTAATGCTTTAAATTTACGTCATATTAGAAAAGCTGTCAATGAGTGATAAAATAATCATTATCGGTTGATGACCATCCTGACGATGCGGAGTTGCAGTGATCCCCAAGATGTATTTTGCATGAACTTCATTCAACAACCTTTCGTAGTTGGGTGCAAAAATATGATGGCATTCATCAATGATAACTTGGCCATAGTCATACAACAGCGAAGCGACACTGTTATCTTTTCGATTAATCAGGCTTTGATAAGTGGCAATATCTACTTGCCCTGTAGGCTTTCGTTTACCACCACCTATTAACCCCACATCGCAACCATCAAGAAATGCAGTTAAACGCTCTTTCCATTGATCCAATAACTGGCGACTATGAACCAAAATCAGAGTATTAACTTTACGCCGATGGATCAGGCCAATTGCTGCGACTGTTTTGCCAAATGCCGTCGGCGCATGTAACACACCAGTATCATGCTTTGCCAATACCGCGACAGCTTTCTTTTGATCTTTCCTCAACTCACCTTTGAACATTAACCCCTTTAAACGAGTCCCCTGCTTACGCTTATCCTCCAACTCGATTTCAATCAAATGGTCTTGAAGCAAACGGGACACTTCATCAAAGCAACCACGAGGTAAAGCTAGGTAGCCATTATCAACCTCCGCCAAGCAAATAAAGCGCGGGATCCCATTGGTTGAAAAACGTAACGCCTGAGTTTTAAAGAATACTGGGTTAGAAAAACGAGCAATTCGCTTTAACCTTGCCAACAACGCCTGCGGTAAGGCACTTATACTAAGATATAAACGATTGGCCAGAACTAGAGTTAACTTTTCAGGGCAGCCTGTCATGACTTCATTGCCTCTGGCGTAGTTTAGCTCCCAAGGCTTTCTTTCTGTATCTTGCTTCACATCTTGTGATTGATAACTAAGAATAATGTCTAATTGTTGCTTCGCAAGCTTTTTAACCGATGATAAGTAACTCCACTGATCAGAGTAAGGGTATAAATTTTCGTCAATAAATACACTATTAGCTTGCTGACGAGGAGCGTATTGCAAAGGAAGTGCAATTAAGTTTCCAAACCCTCCTATGGGCAGAAGATCCTGATTAGGAAACAGTCGGTCATAAGACTCGAATGATAAACCAGCATGAAACTCCATTGCTTTATCGAGCAAGATAAAACCTAACAGCCTGGCATCTTTAGCTGATACTGAAGACTCAAAAAACACCCCGATATGCGCACCATTACCCGAGCGTGAACGCTCTACGCTACAAGGAACCTTTAACTCGTTACAAGCTTTTCGAAAAGCAGATACTGCAACTTGCCAATCTGACTTGTCAAAATCGGCGGCAAGCAAGCAACAAAAGTTATCCTCTAACAGAGGGTATAAGCCTACAGTATGTTTACCAGCAAGATGATCGTATATAGCTTGTCGATCTAAACGCTTAAATGCTTGGTGTACACATTCCATGCATTTAACCTTAGGTTTATTGCATTTACCTTGTTGCCACTCATTGTGGCACCCAACTGAATAACCACTACGTGCCTGTTTGTTCTGCCAGCGGTTTGCATAAATATCTTGCCGACCGCGAAACAGCTTCATGTAGATATCCACTTTCTGAGAACTACTTAAGCGCAATACCGCAAGGTTAGTATTGAGTAAAGCAGAGCGCCTAGCTAACAAGATTTGTCGCTCTCCCTCCAACTCAGCCAGTCTTTACTCTATTGTTTTTAGTTCAACATCTGACGACATAAGTCTTAGCATCCTAAAGAGCAGTGTAACTAGATTAATCCTGACATAAATATAGCTACAAACCCTATCATAACTAAGATACAATGAAACCACATCCATTATACTTTGTCAGGATTAATTTAACCTTGTCAGTTTCAGCGTTAGTTGCCAATAAATTATCTCGAATGAAACGAGGTGTCCCATTTTCCATAGAGAATTTTTATTCTCTAGGTACTACGACATCTGTTCAAAAGGCAATGAGCCGCTTAACCAAGAAAGGGCAAGTTGCTCGTGTCACAAAAGGGATATATTCCCGCCCAAAACCCTTAGCCAGTATCCCCTCGATCAAAATCACAGCAAAAGCTGAAGAAGTGGCGAAAACATGGGCGCGGACTCACAAATATAAAATAGCCCCTCAGGGATTAGAAGCAGCCTATCGACTCGGCATGCAAACCCAGGCACCAGTTAAAACCGTATATTGGACGACTGGACCATCCCGTGAGTTTCACGTCGGCAATGAAATTGTCCAAGTAAAACACACGACTGAAACCAAGTTGCGGTGGATAAATAAACCTGAGGGAGCCTTATTTAGAGGGCTACTGTCTCTTTCGCCTGAGCATACCCCAATATCTACACTGCACATGGCTATTAAACGCTTAAATTTGCAAGAAAAAGAAGCTATTCAAGTGCTTCAAAAGTTAAGTCATAGTCCCGTTTTGAAAATGTGGAAATACAAGTTAAATCAACTAGAGAGTCGTCTTCGTTCATGAGCATTTTTGACCTGTACGCCGATAGATCTAAACATGAAGATCTTGCAAACATGTTTTCATATGCCGCCCAACAACATGAGCATGGTTTAGTTGCTAACTTTTTGGAAAAAGATGTCTGGGTTGCTGAAATTCTCCGCCTACTATACGACGAAAAGTTACTCGGTGACTGCTCGGTAGCATTTAAAGGTGGAACAGCACTCAGTAAATGCTGGAGCGCTATTGAACGCTTCTCCGAAGACATTGATTTATCGATTCATTGGGCCGATCTGTCTGGATTGTCAGAAGATGAGGAGCTTGCAGCATGGAAAAAGAGCATTCAAAGCAAGAGTCAAAATAAAAAGTTTAGAGATGAACAGCAGAAACGTCTTATGCGTTGGAGCAACGACTTAGTTGAAAAACTTAATCAACGATTTTCGCAATACAACATAGATGGACTATCTGCCGAGCTTGAGCCTGACTCACACGGTGAAAAAATTGATATCCATTTCCCACGTGTAACCCATAGTTCAAATGACTATCAGCTTGACCATATACTATTGGAGTTTGGCGGCAGAAACAGAGGCAAGCCAACTGAAATCATCGATATTGATTGCTATATGGACAGTATTCCTGACTTCGCATCACTAGCATTACCGACAGCTAGCGTAATGGCATATCAGAGGGATTATATTCTCTGGGAGAAATTAACGGCATTACACCAATTTTCAACCCAAGAAAAGGATCCCAATCCAAATAGACTTGCTCGACATTGGTACGATGTCGATTGTCTTCTAAATATGGAGTTTGCCGATCCCCTCAATACATCAGAGGCTATGCTAGCCGTCATCGAAATGAAAAAGCACCGCTGGGCCAGCCCTGGAGTTAATTACGAAGAGATACTTCAAGGCGAACTAAAACTGATCCCAAAAACTAAAAGGTTAGAGGGTATTGCACAAGATCATGCCGAAGCAGTATCTGGCGGTATGTTTTTTACCACTCCAGATCCATTTGATGCCATAGTCACGCGGCTTGAAGCGGCTCAACATAACATCAATGCACATATAAAAGCGTCGCAAAAATAGCAAAATGGCGCGCGTTCGTAATACATAATCTTGCCTCCTGTCTCAAATAGTGAAGGTGAGTAGCATTGATTATGTCTCTAAAAACGAACGTTTTCGAGGCTTACAAATATAAGATGAAGGCTCCCAGAAATCTTGGATCTCTTTATCTCAAAAACACGTTTTAAAAATCAAAATCCCAACAACTCATCTAACTGTTTATTTTTAAGACATTATCACCCTGCATAATTCAAAGTGACACCTGGTTACATGTATTACGAACGGGGGCATGTTGTTCGTGTTTGGTGAATCGTTTCTGCCCCTTTATTCGCTAGAGTAAATACTCATTCACATGCTGTTAATGTGCGTTTGCCATACAAAAGTTATCTGTTATGCTTTTTAAAATCCGTAATCTTTCCGTACAAGTTGAATATGATCAATGTTTGCCCTATCATCTCTGATGTTACGGAATATGTCCGTACACTGGAGGCGTTATGGCAACAGCACGTTTAGATATCCGTCTTGATGAAGAGATAAAAGCGAAAGCTGAAAAGGCATCAGCATTGCTTGGTCTGAAAAGTTTAACTGAATACGTAGTTAGGCTTATGGACGAAGATGCAACACACGTAATTGAAGAGCACCAAAGTATCGTGGTTCAAGATAGTGTCTTTGACGCATTTATGGCTGCTTGTGACAAAGCAAAAGCGCCAAATCAAGCTTTGTTGGAAGCTGCAAAATTCACAGATGAGAGCGGTATCAAGTGAGTTGGGGCAAAGAGTTCGTAGAACTGAGTAAATCATATCACGACCGCAACTCATTCGACTGTGGTGAGCAAGAGCTAAATACATTTATCAAAACTCAAGCAGCAAAGCATATGGAAGCAGGTATTAGTCGAACTATAATTCTACCTAGTGCTCAGCCATTGCTTAATCAGAAGTTTGCAATATGCGCATTTTACAGTGTTGCGCCTAGCTCAATCAGTCGAGAAACCTTACCAGCGCAACTAGCAAAGAAACTTCCTCGATACCCAATTCCAGTGTTTCTTTTAGCTCAGTTAGCTGTGCATAAGGAATTTCACGGCTCTGGGCTAGGGAAAGTCAGTTTAATCCGTGCACTGAAGTACCTTTGGGAAGTGAACCACCATATGAGAGCATATGCTATTGTCGTGGACTGCCTCACTGATTCAGCACAGGCATTCTATACAAAATTTGGCTTTGAAGTATTGTGTGAACATAATGGACGCGTTCGCATGTTGCTATCAATGAAAACGGTAGAAAGACTTTTTAACCAATGAGTTAATAATGCAGTGCTTAATCCTGAACTCGTTGTAGATCAAGGCTGTATGACAGTAAACTAGCGCGTCCCTGCTCCGGTAAGAGCGAGTAAATCCTGCTAGCTCAAAAAGGTCCCTTAATGCATGAGTACCATTACTCAGTCATTTTTGGCCATCTTAATTTACCATAAAAAATCTATTGCTAAATGCATCAGAGAGTACGTAGTTACCGCAATGCATTTCGTATTGTTTAAGCATCACTTCTAGAATAGATAGATTTCAGGATAAGCCCCAAAATCTTATTGGTGCCACAAATAACTTTATCACTAATACCATCACTATTTATTATACGTGGCTAACATTCTTAAATCTTTATGTTGAGTGCGTGCCTGGATCATCATTACGCTGGCGCCATCACTGCCCATCTGGGTCACAAAGCCACTTCTGGCGCTGTGGGCGGCAAATTTCGCGACGTCGATCCCGGCTTTTTTTAGGTAGCCCTTTAAGATCCGATTCACATCCGCGCCGCACAAGACTGGTTGTTGTAGGGGGGGAGTGTCAGGCTTAACTCTCAATGCCTGACCGTTGCGGGTCAGACTTCGAAACACAAAACCGCTGCTTATCTGACTTTTTTCCAGCCAGGTAGTGAGATGATCATAAGGACTGAAGGCTTCTGTGCGCGGGATCCACTTCACTTGCTTGCCGCCTTCCTGGTTCGATTTACTGAAGCGCATGGTCACTTCGAGTCCATCTGGTCGAAAGGCTAAATCGCTGACTTTCAGTTTAACAATCTCACTGCGACGAAAAGCCCCGGCACGCAACAAAGCCATTAACGCCAAGTCTCGCTGCTTGAGTAACGGTTTCTTACCGTGTGATATCACTTTAAGTAACTGTTCTAACTCGCTGTTTAATAATGGGTCTTTGTGGTCATGCAGCACGTCACGATACTGATTACGCCTAAAACCCTCGAGACTTTTTATGATCTCCGGATGATAAGTCGGTGAGTCAAACCCGTGCTCAAGATGAAAATGACGAATGGCCGCAACACGCATCGCAATGGCACTGTTGCTTAAATGCCGCGCCACTTGCTCACCATTGAACTGACTGATAAAAGTGCGGTGCATCTCTTGGCCTAAAAACGCCATCACAATTTCAGCGGAAGCCGGCAGCGGGGCAAAACCATGCTCAGCACAAAACTCAACAAACTGCGCCCAGGCCGACAGGTAACATTTAACCGTGTTATCGGCACGGCGAAATTGCTGCTGCGCTTTGGCCTGTGAAATATTTTCACGCAAGGCGGCCGGTAACTGCTGATGATCCAACGGCGCATGATCGAGCCGATTATTGGCGCTGCGTTGTCTGATGCCATGTTTCATCCCGGATCCTTAATTCTCTACATACGATAAAAGCTATTATAGTATGTAGGGAGGGGAGAGCAGTGTCAACTTAGATACAATGGTTGCACCATATAATTAATCTATGCATTTAGCAGGAGGATATGTGGTTGCAGGAGAATTTCATTGGGTGGCCCATCACATCTCTGCAATGAGTAGACAGCATTTAGAAATTAACTTCAACTGAATGAAGTGTCGCCTTCTCATCCTCTCGCTAGCAGTTGGAGACCATACCGTCGTGAGCTTAGATGAAGGCAAATGTTTTATTACCAGCCGCATCGAAAAGTCGTGATGGGTAATACAGTGATCAGTAGCCACCGATCCGGAAGGACAACACACCATGCTGGCATTGATTGCCTCACCGCCTCAAGATAAAAGTCAGCCAACAGCGAGTCAAATCCGTCTTGTTGAATAATGAGCAAGCATTCGCAGTGAGTTTTAGTCGCTGGGGCGGTCACGCATGGCTGATGGGCAAGGCGTGACAACTCGATACTGTTGCCATCACAATACTGTAACCCTTTCGCTATATGCAGCCTCATCGCAGAGGCTAAACTCCAAGTTTCCGCCACAGCGCTCCTGCTTCTGATCGTGGGTAGAGCAGGGAGCACGTGCTGCATAACACCATGACCCAATGCCCCTTTAACATCGAGTTGATGGGCATGGCCCAATAATGCCGCCCGATCAATCACAGTGGCGAACTCTCTGATATTCCCCTGCCAATACTGCGCTTGTAATAATGCAATATCGTCATTCGAAATCTGCATGGCAGGCAAGCCAAATCGCAGACAGGCCTTCATGGTAAAATGCCTAGCTAACGCTGGCGTAGAGGGGGAAGAACCAGAGGAAACACCGCAAGTCGGTACCACAAATCATGTCGAAACAGCCCCTGGGATATCATCGCCGGCAAGTCGCGATGGGTCGATGCGATGATCCGCACATCCACATTCAATCCCCGTTGTGCTCCGACTTTTCAACCGAAGAGTGTCTATGAATACTCAAGAGGTTATCGATTATTTGATGAGTGCCCCCGAATTGATTTGTTGGCTGCAGCCTAGTAATAGCAAGGGTTACAGAGGAACATGGTGACAAACCGTGCTTTTAGTCAGAGATCCCTTATTACGGCTCCGTTGTGCCAAACCCTATCTTCAGCACCGCTACGTTTCATCATTAAACTGCTGCACGCAAAGTTCAGAGCAGAAAATCATCTCATCATGATCTCTTACGATTGAGTCATAAGGATGCTCGATGAGACTATCGCAGTGTTCACAATGCGGCTTAATCACCTCAGTGCATGAGAATTCCGGGAAAACAACCAACGCTAAATACGTATCAAACGAGACTCTAGTGCTAAAATTGTTTGTTGAAATTGAAAACCAAGCATTCTCAAAGTCAGGGTCGCCAGTGGATTGATCAATCATTATCTTGATATCTGATGCATTACAATCATAGTGGACACCACAAATAATAAACGATGCGTTCCCAGCCGAGCTAAAGTTAACCAATACTTGATGGACAGAACCATCGCCCCAGGTGTTTTCGAATATGAAAGACTTCGATCCATTTTGACCCGACTCATACTCTACCATGTTCATAATTTCCACCCTAAATGCTAACGATTACTGGGTTATTACTCAATGTGCCCAATCTTCATAGGTTAATGACTCAACACGGCTGAATTCACGAACATTGCTAGTCACTAAAATACAACCTGAAGCGATAGCATGACCCGCGATTGCAGTATCATTCGCCCCTATCGGTGTCCCATTTGAAATCAATTGACGCTTTACTTCCGTCGTAGCGTCTACGGCGTTCACATCCCAGGGAAGTACTTCATCAACACGCTTTAAAAACTCATCCACAAGAATTGCATGCTTAGGCGATGCTTTCTTATCTATAGTGCCGGATCGAATTTCAGCATAAGTTATCGCAGATATGACAATTCTGTTTTGTTTACTGACCGCATTTTGCAGTTGCTGAAGCACACTTAAAGGCTGTTCTCGCATGATGAAGCTACAAATACAGCTATCCAACATATAGGTATTTTTCTTCAAAATTCAAAACGCCCTTCATCGGTGACAACTGACTCACGCTCAATCATAAAATCACTGTCAGCCACTTCCAATGCATTAAAAGACAACCAATTTGGTCGAACAGGTCTTAAGATGACGTTATCACCCTCTTTAATGATCTCAAGCTCACTCACTCCATCAAATTCCATATCTTTAGGTAATCGAACAGCTTGATTACGACCATTTTTAAAAATTGATACCGTTCTCATAAGGGACTCACTTATTACCATAGGCTTAACCTATGCCAGAATAGCAAATCCTAAGCATATATCAATCATATGCCTACATTTAGTAAAGGTAAGTGCAACCCGGAACCGCGTAAATATCCGTGATAACAAGCTAAGACCACGAATGGAGCATGGGTTCACAATTCAAAGGCTTTTGGCTTGCTAAGATACTGGTTCTGTCTCATCTTCGAAACAAGAAGTGACCGCAATGTCCTCCAGGCACGGTTATACCGCTAAAGAATAGAATGGCCGCCATAGCGTCATCTTGCCGGCAGCTTCCATCTGACCATTACAGAGCATTTACCATAACCCGACACCGGCTAACGTGGCTTCAGCCCCTGCCACTTCACCGCGCGATGGCTCTGCTCCACCATATGATTCAGGGACTTAATCTGCAGCACCTCGATAATATAAGCGGCCATGCCAGCGAACCAGAGCTGCCAATTGAGGCGCACTACCACTCTCATCAATCACAACCTATGCTGCCCCACAGCTTTATTAAAGATGTCTCTGGCTGCAAGCTTCATCTCGCTTTTCACTCAACATGAAATCGATAATATCGCCGTATTTATCGACGGCTCGGTACAGATAAAACCACAGACCTTTAACTTTGATATACGTTTCGTCCATTCGCCACGAGCCAGACACTGAGCGCTTCTTGTCGTGACGAAAAACACTTCCAGCAAAGCAGCATATTCCAACACCTAGCGATGGAGCGCCGCGTGATCAACGTTAACCCCACGTTCAGCAACTCACTAATATCGCGATAACTCAGCTTACTAAGCAACATCCCATCGAACAGCCATCAGGACGGTGGCCGAATGAACCGGTTTTTATGCGAAGCGTAGGCCATAGGAAAAATTCACAAATCAAATAAAAATCCAGCGAAGCATCACTGCAGGACTGGCCTAGGTATCGTCTGTGACTTCAAGATGCGACAGAACCACGGCGCTTACTGGCCAGATATTAACTGGCCGGTATTGATCTCTTTCTCTCTTAAAACCCATGCCACCGCAATGGCTTCTTGTTCACTCGCTAAGGGATGATCTCGCTCCAAGGCATTGGTCATGGTCTCTAAAGTATTTAGACTTTTCGCACGACGTAACTTGAACAAAAAAGTTAAGGTTATTTCATCGATGTTTGTTGTCTGCATAACATGTCTTTGGTTGGCAATGAAAGATAGAGTGCATCGTTGATGCCCCGTGGGATAATGTCGTCAGATCATGACGATTGAGTTGATGATCAGTCAACCCCGGTACTCTTGAGCCGGTCAACCATGGGCAGGCTTGAGCCTGGTATGAGAGTCGATTTCGGCTGCCTATGGTACAGATAGTCATCATCTTCCAGCTCAGTCGTTGGCACTCCGGGCAACAGCATACTCTCGGTGTTTTCCAGCCTAACATGGCGGATATCAAACCGCATCGTGTCCACACGTTTACTATCGATGAAAAGTCCTGTTACATTCAGCGCTACCGCTGAATAAACATAGCATAGCAAACAAGCATAAGAATGGAATGGCAGAAACATAGAGGACGTGTCAATCGTGCCTAGTGAACCATGGCAAGCCGTTGCAGTCAATATCCTCCCAGTATCCCGAAAGTGGAGCCTCACTGAGAGGCACCACTCTATCACACGAATCCTCCCGCCGCTGAGCGCCATCAAACGGAACACATTGAAACCCACAAAGAGGCATAGAGATGGTTATTTATCCAACCATTGATGGCCATTAAGCAGTGATCGTGGCCGCCTACAGCCTGTACCTCGCAGCGTCACATGCCACTGGAGCTAAGATTAATCGCCGAGGACAGCGTCTCAATTTGACAGGAAAGGGACGCGTGCCTGGCCTGTCAGCTTGATAGTTTCCCCAAGGGGGACTTAACCGCACGGACTCCAACTTGCCCCTCGATGATTATTGGCTGAAGTCATGAGGGGTGATCAGGTTTTCGCCGTTGGCTGATGTCTTATGCAAACTCGAAAATATGTGACTTAATTTTCGCGGGTAATCACCACTGGTGATGATCGTGGCCGTCTGATTGGGGGCGTAATAATGACAGCCAAAACAATTAACGGTTTGCTTATTCGTCACTGGTAATGGCCCTTGTACCGTGGTTTCTAGCAAGGTGTTGGCATTTTCGAGCGAACCGCGCAAATTGTCCTCGACGTCAGAATCAACGTTGATGTCATTTTGCCAAATGGAGCCACCGATTATAAAGTATTGCAGTGCAGACAAACGCCCCCACGCTTGGGTTTCAATGTGGCGATTGAGCTGTTTTATCGCACTGATATTTTGCTGGTATTTACTGGGAGATGGATAGTGCTCACCTTGACTGTTTTGATAGTACAGTACGTTGGTTACATCGGAACCTTGCGGATAAACCCGACAAATGGCACTGCTTTTGCCGTGTTGTTCGGGCTGAAATGGGGCGTGATTAAACGCACAGTTTGGACTGTCAAAGTCAGCTTCAAACATCTTGACTACACACTCTTTTTTAGCAAATGCATAGTCGATATCTAATCGTTTCGGGTTGGGATAACAATCGGGTACACTCTCTACATGCTCAAAGGTTGTCCAGATCATTTCAGGGTGTGCAGGCGTCGATTGAACCAAATGCAACCCCATCAAGCCTAAGGTCAACTCCTCGGTCGGGCTACTGCTTACTGGCGTAGTGGCAACGGTGACGTTCAATTTTTTCTTGATGTGAATATACTGATCAATGGGGTCATTAGGCTGCAACACTTTCCAGGCCATTTTCAGCTCTAAAGTCTCAGCTGGCAAGTTACCGACAGGTTGAGCCTGACACAGCGGCTGGCTAAACTGAACCGAGTAATACACCACATTGTTTTGTTGATCGTATATCGTTGCATTGTCCGCGGCTTGATTGATGCTCGCTGATAACATGCCAATGTTCTTCAATGACGGACTGGTCTCAAGGCAGGAGTCATTGGTGTCATCATACCGGTACATCGGATAGTCGCTGAGGCTGTAAAAATAGGGTTCATTTGTCTTCGGATCTGTGCTCATCAGGTAGATAAAGGATTGCAGCGAAAACTGATAAAAATCACAAAATGTGCTTTCAGGTTTACCCGCGTCGTCTTTACCACTTTTGGCCACTTCGGTCGCTAACGAAGGCGACGTGATCCATTCTGGGTTAAATTGGCATTGCTCATTGACGGTTGATGGGTACCCGTCCATTTCTGCGGGCATACCCGCAGCGCTAACGCTGGTGACGATACTGGTCGCGACATAGCTCACCAGCATCACATAAGGGGTTATTTTCATCTGCTTCTCCATTAATTTCTTCATCTGATTATCACCATCGACCCACACAAAATGCGCGAGGGTCCCTCAAAACGGTACCCAAAAGTTAACAAAGCGCACCACGATGTGTTATTACGCGTTATTACAAGTCCTGTAGTCACCAGACAGTGAGCTTGGGTGAACAGCCTTGATTCGATCCCCCTGAGACACCCGAAACGCATTCCAATGGGGAGTGGGTTACAGGCGCGCCAATGACTAGCTAAGCAGGTCAAGGGAAGCGATGCGAATAAGTTAATGTGGGGAGCACAGCGAATGTGATGCGGTATCAATCAAAGCGAAGCGTAATATTGTCTGTATGCGGTAATCGTCAGTCAACACATGCGGCGGTATGTCGACAGTCGAGACTTTGGTGTTCATTGAATGGGTAAATATTGCCGCAACACGTATGCATGTCCCAGCAATCACCAGCAACCATGGCCTTGAAGTACGTGCTGCTGTCATCCATTGAGCCGATGGGGCGCAGACTCTCTTTCTTAGCTGTGGACAACGCCGGGATATCACTCACAGTGATATCCCGTTTAAGTCATTATGCGGCCTGAGTGTCGACCTGCGAGGTCTGTTCAACGACCACGTTGCAGTTGGCCACTTCAGTCCACTCACCCGTTGCGGGATTGAGAAAACGAAAGCGTCCGGTGCCATCAGCGCCTTTAGCGACACCCAGTTGAAAGTTAAACTCCAGATCCTCAATCTGATGGTAAAATGGCATCACCGGGAAACTCAAGCCGGTGCCGTTATACAGGGGTGTGGGCCCCCCAGAGACAATAAGCGGTACAATGGCGCCCGTTACTTGCGAGCGAATGTCAGTGAGCGGCATGGTCGTTTGTGTGATGTGCCCGATGCCCACAAAGTGATACGTTTCAGTGTCTTCATACAGGTTAAGCACCAGTACAGGGCTGCCGACGAGTCCGTTAGATAACACCATTTTTTGTACAAGCACACCTTCAGTCGCGTTGACCTTTGAGTATTCCATATTCTTTCCTATCGTTGAGGGTTGTTGTGCCATTCAGTCAAGTGCCCACTAGGTCAACCCGTCTGCATGACATCGTTATCACTATAGGTAAACCACAACAAAAATCGATTACAGGCTATTACACCTTAATGACGTTGCGAGCAGGATGTTGGCACTGACTTGAAGGCTGAATGTGGTTTCAATCAAGGTCTGCTCAACGGGATTTCGGCACGGAGTCGCCTCTGTACGAATGAGACCACCAAACGCAGAGTGGCTGTAGGATGAAGCACATAGGGATCAAGTCCTACAGCCCAAACTCGCTGGGCTGTAGGACGTTAACGCACGGACAGACTGTTAACCATGGCCGCCGACGCTACACTGGGTCGCTTTCAGACCGACAAAGTCATAGTTTTCATTCAAGTCGACATTGCGCCAATGTACACTGCCATTAGGATCAACGAAATAGCATGCTTGCCCGGTATCGGGAGCCGCGAAAATGAACTGTCTAAGCTCACTGTAAATATCCCAGCGGGCCAATTCTGGTGCCCAGCGGGCCCAAATACCATTCTCTTGAATGGCCCACAATCGATTATCTCCACCGACCGAAATTTCACGCGCCTTGATCCCCGGGAAACTCTGGTTTTCGTTTTTATCCACATTGCGCCAATGCACACTGCCATCAGGATCAACGTAATAACACGCTTGTTCAGTGGTCGGATCAGCAAAGATAAACTTCCTTTGCTCACTGAACACATCCCAACGTTCGAATACCGGGGCATAGCGTGCCCAGATGCCATTTTCTTGAATAGCCCACAGGCGATTACTCCCCCCAACGGAGATAATGTCAGCGCTGATCCCTGCAAAGCTCATGTTTTCGTTTCTATCCACATTACGCCAGTGCACGCTGCCATCAGGGTCAACGTAATAACATGCTTGCCCCGATTTGGGATCAGCAAAAATGAACTTTCTGATCTCACTAAAGACGTCCCAACGTGAAAACTCAGGTGCCCAACGTGCCCACACGCCGCCTGCTTGAATAGCCCAAACTCGATTTGTGTTCATAACGTTTCCTTGTTTAAATTAACTGATCTTGTGTCTGTTATCCTTCGCCCATTGCGACATCACATTCACGCCATCGGTGATGACAATTCATCACTGCATATAAAGGTAGCGGCTGCAGCCCTCATGTTCTATTACAGACTATTACCGAGCACGATGGCGCTAGTAGGAGGCCTGCCGCAACGTCACCATGCGTCCCGTATCAGTTCAAAACTGGGACCCGCGGTCATGCCGTTCCCCAGGGGCGTGTTCATCAGCGCCTGCGCTTTGTATTTCAGCTCAAACATGATGGGAATGGCTTGTTTGATTAGCTCAGGCTGACCGTTACAGCTGTCGTGGAGGCGGTCCAACAGCGCGGTATAACTCACATTAAAATCACGTGATTGCTGCCACAATGGCGAGCCTACTGGGTGATCGGCCATTTTAGGGTTCGGTTGCATGTTATGCACCTCGGACCACGCAATGTGGAGCGGCGCCCCCGTTGGCGCATCCTGAGGCTTATCGCCTTCTTGATAACACCGTTCATGCTTCAACTCATTAAATTTATAATAGTGGGCGTAATCAATCGCCTCTCCAAAGTAAACATCCGTGTCGTAAATCGTGTCACAGATCCCTTCACCTTGACCGACAATCTCTTCGATCGCCAGCAGCGCGCTTGTGAGGTTGGTGACCGCAAAAAGCGTACCGCCAGCACCGTAGTAATCGTTTTCAGTTAACTGCTTACTGTTATCACCATGAAATATTCCCCCTTCTGTGCTGGCATCGACGGCAGTAAGCGCCTCGCTGATCGCGGCATAAAACTGACCGATCGTGCTCCACTCATCATATTGAGCGGGGGCATCACTGGCACTGGGCTTTTCAATCTTTAAAAACACCTCAATGGTGTCACGACTTAATTTTTGTAACGGCACCAGAAATGCCTGATCACTATGGGGTAAATAGCCCGGGTATTTCGGCACAAAATCGCGGCTATTGATCGCCGGCGCCCCACCAATGGCATTGAGGATATTGGCCGCTAAGATCATGTGCAGCATCTCCTCCATCACGACAGATTGAATCGCCTGATAGGCGAAGGCGTTACTGCCCACTTTGATCGAATATAGCGCGCACAGATAGGCCGGGATCGTGGCATGTTCGATCTCAATGGCCGTTTGTAAATGCCGACGTAATGCAACGATATCGGTGATTTTATTGCAGCGCGGGTATTGGTTGAATTGCGGCAGCAACTTATGACGGCTTCGGCTATTCGGGGCTTGATGTTGGTTGCTCATGATCACCTCTTATTCAGTTGTTTTAAGATCGACTCAGCGGCGGCGAAGGTCAATGCGGTCATAGTGAGGGTGGGATTGGAAGTGCCCAGCGTGGGCATGTTGCCGCAACCGGCGAGAAACAAGTTGGGGTGATCCCAAGTACGCTGCTCAGAGTCAACCACGGAATTATCGGCGCAAGTGCCCATACGATGGGTGCCAACGATGTGCCCTGCCCCTCTGAAGGTATAGCCATGACCGTTGTACTCGACATAGTCGGCCTCGGTGGGTTTATATAAGGTGCGGTCTTCAATGTGATTAGCGGCGAAAATTTGATCTGACACCTTTTTTGCCGCTTCGAAGGACTTACGCATATATTCATCACAGTGATACTCGATGACCGGGCGACAGTTACCGAGCTGATCGAGATAGTCCTTGTCTATCGTGACACGGTTATCGGCGCTAGGGGCTTGCTCACACTCAAAATGCAGCAGGGCTTGGCGTGGCACCACATCACTCAAATGGTGGCGCAATGGCTGGCCGAACATCTGCTGTTCGACCACGGCGTTCACCACATCGCTGCCTGGGGCAAAGGTTGGCCAAGACCAGCCCCAATTATCAATGGGTGAGATCCAGGCGGCATGATCTTGACGAAATGGTCCGTCACGGAAAGTCGGGATATACGTGGTGCAACCCGGGCCGCGGTAGGGGTAGCCCTTTTCTGGCAGCAAGCCCCATGTCAGTAATACCTGGTGGTCCATGAGGTTTCGGCCGACTTGATCTGACGAGTTGGCCGCCTTTGATGCCAGCAATAACTTGGCATTTTCAATGGCGCTGCAGGCGAGCACGATAACTTTCGCCTGTGCGCGCTTAGTGACATATTCACTGCCGCTGGGATCGTGATAGACTTTATAAACCACCGCACTGACCGCCTGGGTGTCCGGATCAATCTCGAGTAGTGACGCCACCGATTGTGTGCGAATGTCCAGCAGACTGAAATCCGATTTTTTCAAGGTTTTTAGCGCATTGTATTTCGCTTGCACCGGGCAAATGGGCACACAACTCGCGTTACCTTCACAGCGGGCGCCAGTATTAGGAGCCCACGTGGCTCCTACCACCTCATACCGAAGCGCATTGTCGGTTAACACCAATGCCTGCAACTTGTCATTCCAGACGGTGGTGCCGTAACGGTAATCAACACAAGGGTCGCCGTTCCGTCCTTGGGGCATGCTAATACAGGAGAGTGGGTACTGCGTCCCGTTAAGCTCAACCATGAGATCCTCGGTATGTTTGATCCACAACTGGTCTTGATAGCTTTGCGGGATGGCTTGCATCGGAAACACATAATCTTCGCCATAATTGGCGATCCCCATGTCAGGGCCTTGTTGCGCAGTGACCTCCCCTGCGACGCCTATTTCGTTCTCGGCCATCTCGTAATAAGGCCGTAAATCCTCATAAGTCATGGGCCAGTCCACGCCGCGGCCGTAGCGGGTGTTCATCTTAAAATCATTGGGGAGCATGCGCGGCACATTGCCGAGCCAGTGCAAGGTGGTGCCACCAGGCGCCCGTAAGCAATCACTGGCAAAGGGCAAGGGCCCTTTTTGCACCAGATAGTCACCGTCGTAAGGGGTCTTAGCTTCAATCTCTAACACATTGATTGAGGGGGCATCCTTCAGCGTGGGATAGGGGGTGTTAGTGGCTTTGAGTCCGTCGGCATAAAATCGCTCAAGGTAACTTTGATAATTGAGATGATCTTGTTCGCCGTCCAGTGCCATACCGGCCGCCAGGCCCGCTTCCAATAGCAGGACTTGCTTACCCGCCTGAGTCAGGGTTTTACACAGCACGGCGCCAGCAATACCCGAGCCCACCACAATGACGTCATATTCAGTCTTTTTCATGGCTTTATCCTATTTATCGTTACGATGAGCGCTAAGAGGCTGCACTGACCATGAGCCAAAACCGGGGTGTTTCGCCCCAGGTGGATGGGTGTTGGCAGCTGGCCATACCAGGCTTTGAATGTAAGACCGCCCGTTAATTTGCGTGGCACTCGAGCCATCAGAGGGATCATCGAACCACTGACCGAGGTACCACATCAAGGTGATTTTTTGTGCGAGGGTGTTGTATTGCCAGGCTGGCATCAATGTGGTCATTGTGTGTTTGACGGCGCTGACATGATCGTCCTTTGCCAGCAGCGTGATCCGATCCGCCTGCACCATAAAGGTGGTTAATTCAGCAGAGGGCGTCTGCTGCTCCAGCGTGTTAAGATAAGACTCACACATCCCGGTGCCTTGCAATTCGACCTCATCAAAGCCGGTTAGCCACGCGGATATATTAAGAAACTGTGCCATGGTTACATTACTCATGATGTCCCTTCTTGGTTGTAGTGGTGTCAGCCCGCTGCGGGGCCGTTATGGCATCATGAAATGGACGGGACGACATTGCACACGTTCTGAGTCACGTCAGCCAAACATCATGCCCACTCGAGTATGGGCAAGGTCCATGCAACGCGATATTACAGGCCATTACAGCGGTCAATTCTCCGGCTAACGGTTTATACTCTTCCTGTTAAAATCCCCGCTAAAGCATGCGGCAACCTGCAATCGAGCGAATGCAGACGGTGGACTCACCCCCTATCCCAGAGCGCTGATTGAGTTAATTTATGGGATAAGAAATAGGGGAGCGCAGGGGCCTACTGGCCCCCACGACTGGGTTAGCGGTTACGACGCAGGGATTTATCCACCACTCGCGTGGCGGCAGCGAGGCGCTGATTGTGTTGCCATTGCATCCACTGCTTGAGGGCGATAGAGGATTGCAACGAGTAATCCAAAGAGATCCACTGGCTACGGCCACTCCCGTAAGCGGGCACCCCTTCCCCCATAATATTCACCTTACCGTTGGGGGTGTTAGCCGTCATGTTGAACGGCACACCGGCCAACACGTTGGTGAAATAGAGCGCATCTAACGCGGCAAAGCTGACGTCATTGGAGACGGTGGCTGGGTCGCCTGCGCGGTCCATGCCATTATTGGCATGCAAGCGTGCAGGAGCCACACATTCTTGGGTTTGTTTATCGCTGTGATCTGTCGCGGATGAAAACTGCGAGATCATCGGCGGCGTCACCCAATACTTATCGGGCACCGAAGCAGTACCATGGCAGGACATGCATGAGGAGTTGTCATTGTCCGCAGGACCGTTCAAGCGCTGATTACAGCCTAAATGGCCCAATTGACGCATCACTCCTTCACCACTGACACGGTTTAACCCGTCAACAGTTTCCCAGTTAATCACAGTTTCTTTAAAGCCATTTTTACGGGGGTTAGCGGGATAGTTGTAGGCGTATTGGCCCTTAGGCGGGGTATCATTGCCCCACATCAGACCCAATAAACTGACCCGCTTCCAGGGTTCTTGTTCATGCGCTTTTTGCTGACCGTCGGCGACAAAGGTCCCGTACACCCATTTTGTGCCTTGGGCGCGGCTGTCTTTGATGGCGATATCAAATTGCAGTAATTTTACCGTTTGCCATTTCACGTAGCTGCGGGGACATTGCTGGCTTTCTTCCACCAAGGTGCATTCAACCTCTTTGCCCTTTTCTGAATGACATTTGCAGTAGGCCGGATCGGAAATATTGGCATTCCAGTGGGGCATATTGGCGAGGACGGGCAACTGCTTTACAGTAGAGGTATTGAATAAGGGTTTAGCAATCACAGCCCCTTCATCGAAGCTGATATCGCGGCTGGGGATCTTGGCTTTCCCGCTTGCAGGCCACATGGTGCCAAGCGTGTACGCAGCGGTGGCATTGTAGATCCCCACGGCCCACATGGTGGAGCTATCGGTACCGGTGCCGTTATTGACAGAGAAGGTCACGGGGGCCTCGCGGGTGAGTCCGTGGGTAAATTCACGGCCACTCATGGCGTCATACGTTTGGAAGGGAATGTGGTACCACGGGCGAACCGGATTACTACAGACACCGAAGTCGAGTTGGCCCGGTTGATTGATGTTGCCAGCGAGGACGTACTCCAGCACTAGCCAGGCATATTCATCGGCTAGGGCTTTTTTGGTGGCTTGGCCAGTATTGCTCTTGAACAGTGCGTCGAACTTGGTATCGCGCCATTTTTGCTGGGCGCGATCATCCACGGGGCGAGTGGGATAACGATCTGACAACTGAAACACCGGGTCAGTCCAACCATCTGTGGGAGCATTGCTGACAGTCTGACCAGACCACATGTTACTGAATTTGGGCTGCACATCCTGCCAATAGCTGGGGTAGGTACCACTGCAGGTATTTTCCATCGGGGCACGATCAGCTGCGCTGATCATCCAAGACAAGCAACTCAGGCCTATCAGTCCCACTTTCATCATTAAGGTATTGATAACGACTCTCCTTCCATTGTCACGCCAAAAAGCATCAACCTATGGCGTAGCGTT
Source organism: Shewanella sp. YLB-07 (assembly GCF_009377275.1). Classification (NCBI taxonomy): domain Bacteria; kingdom Pseudomonadati; phylum Pseudomonadota; class Gammaproteobacteria; order Alteromonadales; family Shewanellaceae; genus Shewanella; species Shewanella sp. YLB-07. Next base: position 306,597 of record NZ_VOQB01000008.1, read on the forward strand.
ATAGGTATGAAAGAGCGTAGCGCCCGCGCAATTAAACAAGTATTACGCCCCATTACAGGCACTGGGGCAGAGCCACAATCTCGGCAGTCAACTCGGCCTTAGCCCTCAAAAAGTCGAACAGACGGGAGGATAAAGAGGCGGCCAAACAGTCATGGTTGACTACCTACCACAACCCAAAGCATGGTAAACGGGTGGTGATCTACACCTAACTCTTGTAGGAGTTAGTGACTAGAGTCTTTGTTACCGATACTTTTCGAGTCACTGAGATGGCCTCGCGTAAACATAAGACACTAGAACAATGGCTTGAACTCATAGAGCTTCACAAACAAAGCAAATTAACGATTGTTGATTTTTGTTCCCAGCATCACCTTGTCGTTAAAACCTTTAGCCGCAAGAGAAGCGAGTTGATGAAGGC
>NZ_VOQB01000009.1:0-284680 GCF_009377275.1 Shewanella sp. YLB-07
TGACTGTGATGCTTAAGCTTGACGTGTCAGTACTTGAGCCGTCGGTCAGGCTATAAGTGATCACCGGGACCGCGCCATTATAGTTGGCGGCTGGAGTAAAGGTGTAGTCACCCTGACTGTCTAGGCTAAAGGTACCGACATCGGCAATCGTAATATCGCTGCCATCGGCTTGATAAACGGTGTTGTCGCCATCGACAGTAAAGCTGGTTAGCGAAACATCACCGTCGACGCTGCTGCCATCGATGACATTGCCGCTCACTTCAGGGCTGTCTTCGCTTATGGTGCGCACTTCATTGTCATCGGTAAAATCATCAGCTACCGGAGTAACGATAATGTTCAAGGTAGAGCTTAAGTCTGTATTCACCGTATAGATGATAACTGGTACTGTGCCATTCCAGTTTTCATTCGGGGTAAAAATGTAGCTACCATCGGTGTTGAGCACCAAGCTGCCATCATCCAATATAACCGTAGTGCCAGCGCTGTATCTGCTGCCTTCGACTTCGAAGCTCGTCACACTAAGATCATTATCGATATCCGTGTCGTTATTTAACACATTACCGGTCGCAACTGTATCTTCGGCTATGGTGTTGCTGTCACTTTCCAGGGTCGAGGGCTCATCTATGTCACTGCTCTCAATACCATCTGTAGTATCAAAACTGATTTGAGTCGTACCAATAGTGGAATAACCCGCCGCCGCTATGGTTTCATGCCCGGTACGTCCCACAGAGATGAAGTGGCTTTCTCCCTCATTGCTGAGTCCTGAGCCCGCAGCAGTCTCAGGTAACATAACTGTCGGATCTTTTTCTGCAGAAATTAAATCTTGTAGTTGCGCGATCTCGGCAGCATCAGACAAAGCATCACTGATTTCATTATTGTCGACAATCTGACCGTGTTGAGTTTGATGAAAAGCGGTGCCATCTTCATAAGCTATGCTGATCTCTGCACCATCTTCTATAAAGAGAATTGATCCTGCGTGGATATGTTTGCCCTGGGTGATATCTTCCACCACACTGTTTACTTCAACCTCGATCACTCCACGAGCAATCAAAACTTCTCCAGACTGCGTAATTACCACTTTTTTCAATTCAATTCTCCAGAAGGACAAACACCAAGGCCGCAACACTCACCTCAAACTGGCAACACAACACATGTAACCAATCAAAAAAACGGACGGCATGTTACATTTTTAGTGGTAATAAGTCAATTAGTGAGCAGTTAAAAACCCTACCAACTCACACTCCCCCAGGCTTTAACACTGCTATCACCATCGATACTGGTACAAGCGTCTAACTTAATAAATTGTCCATATAAAATATATAAAAGTCATCAGCGTGCGTAACTATTCACTTTTGGTGCATAATTAACTCTTAGCAGTCTGATTAATTGGCATTTCCCTCACTTGTATACATGCTGACACAGAGAATGATAACTTCACTCTGAACACACAGTTTCAACCGGAGCCCGCAGAACTGTTATCAACAAAAGAAATGAAAATACGGATCAATAACGAGGTGATTTCTAGGAAGAAGCCTCACTAGGCTGTGTAAATAATACTAGCGATAGAGATTTACGCCCTATCGTTAACTTAATATGAAGGTATAGCCGCCACTTTTCACTACTCCAATTTATCACTCTGGCTAACCCTAAAAGGAAGCAGTAAATCAAGCTGTTTATATTTAATCTTTTCATCCTTTGGACTGAGAATGATGATAGATCACCGCTTGTTAACCTGTACCATTCTGAGTTAAGCGACAATTATTTGCCTCTAGCTGGAAGGCTTGTGATAATGTAACTTTATGTAGTCATTGTATTAAGTTGCAAATCAATATGAGTCACCTCTTCGCTCACCTAGCTCGCATGAAATTAATTCAACGCTGGCCACTAATGTACAATGTTAGAAGCGAAAATGTGCAAGAACACTCTCTTCAGGTGGCCATGGTCGCACACAGCCTCGCCATCATAGGTAATCACAAATTTGGTAAGTCCCTATCCCCAGACAGAGCAGCAACTGTTGCCATTTTTCATGATGCCAGTGAAATCATTACCGGCGATCTCCCCACCCCGGTAAAGTACTTCAATAAAGAGATAGAAGCTGAGTACAAAAAAATTGAAGCCATTGCTGAAAACAGATTACTCGAAATGGTCCCTGAAGAATTTAAACAAGAATATGCCAGCTTACTCACCAGTGAGGATGCCGATATTGAATATAAGGCGCTAGTCAAATCAGCCGATACGATTTGTGCTTACCTTAAGTGCTTAGAAGAAGATAGAGCCGGTAATAGTGAATTTAATACTGCCAGAAAACGGCTCGAGCAATCACTGAGTAATAACCCGGATCCTGCCGTGCAATACTTTATTGATTGTTTTGTTCCGAGTTTTAAATTAAATTTAGACGATATCAACCAGTTACTTTAATTATTCAGGTTAATCACTCCAAGGATTAACGCAGGTTAAGGATCCCGATGACAGAGTCAGTATGGCATGCCAGACGTTTAACAGAAGATAAGAAACGTAGAAATGATCACCGCAGTCCCTATCAAAGAGATAGAGCACGGATCTTACATTCGGCTGCTTTTAGACGTCTGCAGGCTAAGACCCAAGTCTTGGGTGTCGGTATGAATGATTTCTATCGAACCCGGCTGACTCATTCTCTGGAAGTATCACAAATAGGCACCGGCATACGTGCTCAACTCAAACAGAAGCAACCTCAATTGGACCACTTGTTTGATTCCATGAGTTTAATCGAATCCTTGTGCTTAGCCCATGACATAGGTCATCCCCCTTATGGTCATGGCGGAGAAGTTGCACTCAACTATATGATGCGAGATCATGGGGGTTTTGAGGGTAATGGCCAAACATTCAGGATCCTCACAGGCCTAGAACCCTACACAGAATTTTATGGCATGAACCTGTGCCGCAGAACCTTATTGGGGCTCTTGAAGTACCCAGCCGCTTATTCGAGTCTACATCAAGATTCATCCAGCCAGCCAGTCACCAACATTCGCCAACTCAAACCCTCTGAATGGCCACCGGTTAAAGGCATATTCGACGACGATATCGAGATACTAGATTGGGTCTTGTCTCCCCTGTCTGAGAATGACAGACATAAGTTCCTCTCACATCAGGATGTCGATGGCCAACAACACAGGCGGACGCGCTATAAATCATTAGACTGCTCTATCATGGAATTAGCCGATGATATTGCCTATGCGGTGCACGATCTCGAAGATGCGATTGTCATGGGAATCGTCAACCAGGAACAATGGCAAGTGGATGTAGGCAGCAAACTCACATGCAGTGAAGACCATTGGATCCAGGATGAGTTTGGTTCTATTGGCAATAAACTCTTTTCCAGTAAGCATCACCAGAGAAAAGATGCCATAGGGACCTTAGTCAATGGTTTCGTCACCGCCATCGATATCAAACTCAATACCGATTTTGAAGATAACTTATTGCGCTATAATGCGGGTTTGGATAAGAATTTTTCCGAAGCATTGGAAATATTGAAGCAATTTGTCTTTAAATATGTGATCAGAAAACCCGAAATACAGATGCTTGAATATAAGGGTCAGCAGATTGTTATGGAGCTATTCGAGGCATTCGAATCGGATCCTGAGCGGTTATTACCGATCAATACTCAAGAAAGATGGCGTAATAGCAGAGACAAGGGATTGAACAGTCACAGAGTCATCGCAGATTATATCTCTGGCATGACCGATGAGTTTGCAGCCAGGCTACACCAACAGCTATTTAGCCCAAATTCAGGCTCTATGCTAGAGTTTAATCGAGAACTCTGAAACCAGTACACACAAACAGACTGGAATTTCAGTCTGCTCATCACCTGCACCTCTCAGCCTTAAATGGGCTGAGCAGCTACTTGGTGATGACTTTTGCCATAGCCTCTGTGGCAAAAGTCATCACAGAACACGAAAAACTTGCCATCGAATATCGATCATAAGCTAAGTTGAGCCTAGCAAGTCTTCAACTTTTCTAGACATATCAAACACGCTCAATGGTTTATCAAAAATGGCATCGGCCCCTAACGCATCCGCCAAGATAAGATAGTTACTCCCCCCGACTCGGCCACCGCCGGACATGGCTATAATGGGTATATCAGGCATCTCTTGCTTTAACCGTGTGATGATCTCTATCCCTTCCACATCCGGCATGATCATATCCGTGATAACAAGAGAAGCGGGTAAACTGTATATTAAGTCGAATACCTGACTAGATTTACCACAAGTTATAAATTGATAATGGCTCAGAAGCATAGACAAGGAGTCTTGCAAGGCTTCCGAGAAATCAGCATCATCATCAACAATAAGAATATTAGTCATAGATCTCTCCTTTTTAAGAACTCAATGCTAACACATGGGGTAAATCGATTAGAAAGGTCGTTCCACAGCCCTGTTGACTCCTACACTCTATAGTGCCGGCATGCTGTTCTATTATTCCATAACAAATAGAAAGCCCGAGCCCAGTACCCGAACCGACGGGCTTAGTCGTGTAGAAAGGTTGGAATATTTTTCTAATCAGTGAGCTTGGAACCCCTACACCTGTGTCACTGACTTCAATCAAGACACGTTCTGCTCGGCACTGCACATTAATCGATATCAGTTTTCCTATGCCCTGTGGCAGGGCTAAGGATTCGAGTTCGATGATGGCATCTTTGGCATTATTGAGTAGATTGGTCAGCACTTGTAGTAGCTGAACCTGATTACATAATATAAATTGACCCTTGTTTTGGATATTTACGGCGAGTGTGATGGAAAGCAGCTTTAATTCTGGGGAAATGAGGATCAAGGATTGATCGATCAACCAATCCACGGCAATGATTTCCCTTTCTTCACCCTGCTCATCTCGACTGAACAGTCTTAGGTGATTGATGATCTTGCTGATCCGCTCTATTTGCATTAAGTTTTTTTCTAGCATGTCATTTATCTTAGAGGGATGCCCCTGAACCAGAAGCATGCAGTCTGTGTATAATCTCATCACCCCTAGTGGCTGATTTATTTCATGAGCAATGCCCGCCGACATCTCCCCTATTGAAGAAAGCTTGGCCGATTGCTCCAGTTGTTTATTCGACGTGATCAGCTTCTCGTGAATACGTTCTAACTCTTGATTACGCAGGTTTAATTCCCCCTTTGTTTTCAATACTTGTTCATTGGTCTGTTTTAATGTGCTGTAGAGATGTTCAATCGCTTGTTTTTTTTCGGACTCTATTTGTCTGCCAAGATCTATCGTCTGCATCATGACTAAAAATTGCCTAGCTAGATCTCCCACTTCATCCTTAGATGTTATCAAGGCGAGTCGCGTCAACAACATTTCATAGTCCAGGGCATTATTATCATTAAAAGCGTAGCGCTTAATCACTTCGTCGCTGATGAGTTTTATTTTGTTGATGGGAAAAATAAGTTGCCTGGATACGAGCACGTGCATAAAATAACTTAACAGTGCCGTGATAATGACTTCCAACAGGAAAAGGACAGAAAACAGCCATTCTCTATAAACATTCTCTTTTAACAAGGCTTCTACCAGCTCAGACTTACCGTACAAGGCATCATTAGTAAATGCTCTAATTTGATTCGAATACAAGATAAATTCTTGTTGATATGACTTTCCGCTGCCTCTGAGAGAGCGACTAAATGACAGGCTGACCACTTTAATCAACTGGGTCCTCATCAGTTCGAGGACGGGTTCTATCTCTTCAGCCAAAGACTCATCATTGATAAAAGCATGCCGCTGCGAAATATACTTAAACTCCACCAGAGTCGATTGAAAGTCTTCGGCCTTCGCCAGTAATAAGACATCAAATTCACGACTATCGAAGAATAACATCTGATTCAGGCCCTCGTTGACCTTAGCAAGGTTACTCTCTAAATTTGACAAAATATTTTTTTGGGTAATAACGTCATAGATTAAAACATTGCGTGCGCGCTGGTCATTAATAAAGGCATACACAGTGCTCGTTATGATTAATATCCCCAAAATATAGACAATACCAGGCAAAGCAAATTTTTTCGCTATGGGTAAATCTCTCAATGACAGGTTTTTCATCGCAATAAACATAGGTAATTCCTACATCATCTGACATCAAAAACTTGCACTCTATGATTGGCAGTATCGGCAACATAAAGCAACTTATTCAAACCTATAACGAGACCATGTATATTGCCGAAATCGCCGGGGTCACGGCCACTTTGACCGAACATATACAGAAATTTGCCACGGCTGTTAAATTTCTGTATCCGGTTATTACCAATTTCCGCTACATACACATTATCGTTAGCGTCTATCGCTAAGCCTGAGGGCTTCCTGAATTCTCCCGGACCATCTCCCTCATTTCCCCAGAGAAACAGGAAGTTACCGTACTCATCGAAAACCTGAATTCGGTGATTTCCAAGATCGGCAACATAAAGTAAGCCTCGACTGTTATGTTTGATGGCTTCAGGCCTGCTTAACTGACCCGGTTCATTGCCTTTTTGTGCGAAGGTAAATTGAAAGTTCCCCTCTTTATCGAACACGCTGATACGACTATTGCCAGCCTCGGGCACATACAGGAAACCATTTTGATGAAACGTCATAAATTCGGTTTCCTGAGTCTTCCCCTCGACGCTGCCATAACCGCTATATGTCAGCATATGGTTATGGTCAGATGAAAACTTCTCTACATGGCCGGTTAAATAATCCGCTACATGAATATTCCCATCTTCATCTATGGCTATCCCCTCTGGCTTTCTCAAGCCCCCTATCTGTTTAGTGGCCCCAAACATGGAAATATAGGTGCCGTCGGCGCTGAAGACCTGAACATTGCCATTGAGCGCATCGGTAATCAGTAAATTCCCGTTGCCATCCACTGCGAAGTCTTCTACGTATTTAAACTGACCAGGGGCTGCACCCTCCTCCCCGAAGATGAAGAGAAGTTCGGCATCGACCTGCTCTCGGGAGCAGGCACATAAAATAAAGGCGAGTGTTAGAAGACTGATTAAATGACAGTATTGTAAAAAAAAAGGTTGGCGAGGAGTCTGAAGCTGTGACATAAAATCTTCCATGATATAGGAGGTAGAGCTCTATCAAAATCTTAGTACAGATCCGCTATAAGGGTTATTTTATGATGAAACAAAAACGCCGTTCGAGTCATTCAAACAGCGTTTACTCATGTAGCGCCTTACTGGCTGCACATGTGAAACAATAATGAAAAATTACGTAAATCCTGATTAAGCTTAATACTTAAATGGCTAATTCAGCAAATTGGGAAACAGGCCTTTAAACCCTGCCACGATCACTTCGATACCAATAGATAGCATCAAGAGTCCCATCAATCTAGTAATGACATTAATACCCGTTTTCCCCAGCACTTTATATATCACGGGCGCCGCCCTAAAGAGCATAAAGCTGGTTAAACCAAATACCATGACTGTGATAGACATGCCGACATGATTGATAAAGGTGTTATTTTCAGCCGCAGACACAATCACAGAGCTAATGGCACCTGGGCCAGCCATCAAGGGTAAGGCCAGAGGTACCACGGCAACCGACTCCATGCCCGATGATTCCCTGTCTTCTTCCTTGTTACGTTTAACCTCACCCAATTTTCCCTGTAGCATAGACATGGCAATGATCGCAATCAAGGAACCACCGGCTATCCTAAAAGCCGACAGCGAGATACTGAACAAGTTTAGAATATGCTGACCGGCAAATATGGTCACCAGCAAGATAACCACAACGGCAAAGTTAGCCACTTTTCCCGTATGATTGCGTTCGATATCATTTTGATGACTGGTTAAGCTCACAAACACAGGTAAAAGACCCACAGGGTTGATGATGGCCAACAAGCCTAAAAAAAACTTAACATAAAATGTATAATCCAACGACATATCCTCGAGTGTAAATACAGATTAAAGCGTTAGCTAATTTGCCATCGCCCTTGTATTGAGCAGACGAGTTTACCTTATGATTTCATCCGGTAAAAATGAGTTTTTTTATTCCGATTAAAAACATCACAGCTCACCAATTAAACAAACAAGTCGTTAACAATGTAATTTAATTACAACAAGGCCGCAAACTGTGGCTAAGATCACGGTTATCGAGGGGGTTTGGGTGTAATTTTTAGTCATCGAGAAGATTTAGCCAAAACCGATTTTGGCTAAATTTTTTCAAGGAAATACAAAATGACAGTGACCAATGAGCAAGAACTCGATCTTCTTGTACAACGAGTTGCAGATGCACAAGCCCAGTTTGCTAACTTCAGTCAGGAACAAGTCGATATCATCTTCAGAGCGGCGGCGTTAGCGGCGGCCGATGCAAGAATATCTCTGGCTAAGATGGCAGCATCAGAAACTGGCATGGGCGTGATTGAAGATAAGGTGATCAAGAATCACTTCGCCTCCGAATACATCTATAACAAGTATAAGGACTCGAAGACCTGCGGCATAATAGATGAAGACCCCACCTTCGGCACCATAACCATAGCCGAACCTGTCGGTATCATCTGTGGCATAGTCCCCACCACTAACCCAACTTCCACCGCCATCTTTAAAGCGCTTATCAGCCTCAAGACCCGTAATGGCATCATCTTCTCACCTCATCCCAGGGCGAAAGAGTCGACCACAACCGCAGCACGCATCGTACTGGATGCTGCCGTTAAAGCCGGAGCTCCGAAAGATATTATCGGTTGGATAGATGAGCCGAGTGTCGCATTGTCGAATCGCTTGATGACCCATGACAAGATAAACCTCATCTTAGCCACCGGTGGACCCAGCATGGTAAAAGCGGCTTATTCTTCAGGCAAACCCGCCATCGGCGTCGGCGCGGGTAATACCCCAATCGTGATAGATGAAACCGCTGACATCAAGCGTGCTGTCAGCTCAATATTGATGTCTAAAACCTTCGATAACGGCGTCGTGTGTGCATCAGAGCAAGCGGTGATCGTCGTCGATGAAATTTATGACACAGTGAAAGAGCGCTTCGCAACTCACGGCGGCTATATTCTCAGTGCCGATGAATCAGAGGCCATGCAAGGCGTCATACTCAAGAATGGCGGACTCAATGCCGACATCGTCGGACAGAGCGCGGTAGATATCGCCTCCATGGCTGGTCTAGACGTCCCCCATTGGACTAAGGTCTTGATTGGCGAGGCGACAGATATCAATGACGCCGAAGCCTTTGCCCATGAAAAACTCTCTCCTTTATTGGGTATGTATCGAGCCAAAGACTTCGATGATGCTATGGATAAGGCGGAGGCCCTGGTCACCTTGGGCGGAATAGGACACACCTCGGGTCTCTATACCGACCAAGATACACAAGAAGATCGCGTCAAGACCTTCGGTTTTCGCATGAAGACCGCCCGCATATTGATCAACACACCAGCCTCCCAAGGCGGCATCGGCGATCTGTATAACTTCAAGCTAGCACCTTCACTCACCTTAGGTTGTGGCTCATGGGGCGGCAACTCCATCTCAGAAAATGTGGGACCGAGTCACCTGATTAACAAAAAAATGGTCGCTAAGAGGGCTGAAAACATGTTGTGGCACAAGCTTCCTTCATCTATCTATTTCCGCCGTGGTAGCTTGCCTATTGCACTCGAGGAACTGAGTGACAAAAAACGAGCACTGATAGTTACAGACAAGTATCTGTTCAATAATGGATATTGTGACGAAACCGTCAAGATCCTCAAGGCTCAGGGATTAGAAACTGAGATATTTTATGAAGTAGAAGCCGATCCTACCTTAGCCATCGTCAAACAAGGCGCCAAGGTGGCCCATAGCTTTCAACCCGATGTGATCATCGCACTGGGCGGCGGCTCTCCCATGGATGCGGCTAAGATTATCTGGGTCATGTATGAGCATCCCGATGTGGATTTTGCCGATCTCGCCCTCAGATTTATGGATATTCGCAAGCGTATCTACAAGTTCCCTAAATTGGGTGTCAAAGCGCAGATGGTCGCCATCCCGACCACCTCAGGCACAGGTTCAGAAGTCACGCCATTCGCGGTAGTGACAGATGAAACCACGGGAATGAAGTACCCTATTGCCGATTATCAATTAACACCGAACATGGCCATAATCGATCCTAATTTAGTCATGGACATGCCCAAATCTCTCACCGCCTTCGGTGGAATAGATGCCATCACCCATGCACTGGAAGCCTATGTCAGTGTGATGGCCAACGAATACAGTGATGGCCAAGCTCTGCAAGCATTAGACCTGTTATTTAAGCACCTTCCCGATGCCTATAATCTGGGCGCTGCGGCGCCCGTGGCACGCGAGAAGGTACATAATGGCTCTACCATCGCAGGCATAGCTTTTGCTAATGCCTTCCTTGGAGTCTGTCACTCTATGGCCCATAAGTTAGGCGCCGAATTTCATCTTGCCCATGGCCTGGCAAATGCATTGCTCATCAGCAATGTTGTCCGTTTCAATGCGACTGACATGCCCACTAAACAGGCGGCATTTAGCCAATACGATCGACCAAAGGCTCTTTGTCGCTATGCAAAGATTGCAGACTACCTAGACTTAAGTGGTAATACAGATGAAGAGAAAGTTAAAGCTTTGCTTGAAAAAATCGATGAGCTCAAGAAGACGATTGGCATTCCGGCTTCAATCCAAGATGCAGGCGTCAACGAAGCCGACTTCCTAGCTAAACTAGACGAGTTAGCCGAAGATGCCTTCGATGATCAATGTACCGGAGCGAACCCTAGGTATCCCCTGATAGCAGAGCTAAAGCAGATACTGCTCGACAGTTTCTATGGCAACGCCTATAGCGATAGCTAATACCAGTTCCATGTGCATAGGGTCTAAACACTAGCTGCTCCCAATCGGTATAAAATCAGCCGTATAAGAAAGCCAGTTAACATCATAATGTTAACTGGCTTTTTATTTAAAATATCAAAGGGATGGTGGCGTATCTATTTTATTGAGCTTGCTCAGCCTTCTTTTTAATCCGATAAGCGTGCAGCAAGGGCTCAGTGTAACCCGAAGGCTGCTCTTTTCCTTTGAACACCAGATCAAGCGCCGTGTTAAAGGCGATACCGCTGAAATCTGGCGCCATTTTGTGATAGAGCGCATCACCGACATTTTGCTTATCGACAACAGCAGCCATCCTCTTCATGGACGCGGTAACTTGCTCTTCGGTGCAGATCTTATGCTCCAGCCAATTGGCAATATATTGTGATGATATTCTCAAGGTTGCCCTGTCTTCCATTAGGCCCACGTTATTGATATCGGGCACTTTCGAGCAACCGACACCATGATCAATCCAACGCACAACGTAACCTAAGATCCCCTGGGCATTGTTGTCGAGTTCACGTTGGATCTGCTCATCTGTCAAGGTTTCCGATAACAAGGGAATGGTCAGAATGTCATCTAATTTAGCATGGGTTCTGTTAGACAATTCCAGCTGTTTCTCGGCGACGTTGATCTGATGATAATGAGTCGAATGCAGTATGGCGCCATTGGGTGATGGCACCCAGGCAGTGTTAGCCCCCGCATTGGGATGGGCTGACTTTTGTGCAAGCATGGACGCCATCTCATCTGGCATGGCCCACATCCCCTTGCCAATCTGAGCACGACCAGGTAAACCACATGCCAGACCGACATCGACATTCCAATCCTCATAGGCATTGATCCAGGCTTGCTGTTTCATCTGTGTTTTTGGCACAAAAGGCCCGGCGAGCATAGAGGTATGGATCTCATCGCCAGTTCTATCGAGAAATCCTGTGTTAATAAACACCACTCTCTCCTTAGCCACGCGAATACACTCTTTTAAGTTTACTGTCGTCCTGCGCTCTTCATCCATGATCCCAAGTTTGATGGTATTTCTGGACAGGCTCAGCGCATCTTCGATGCGGGTAAACAGCTCACAGGTAAACGCCACCTCATCCGGTCCATGCATCTTAGGTTTAACAATATTGATCGATCCAGCTCGGCTATTAGTCCGCTGCTTATTATTGCCCTTAAGATCGTGCATTGCAGCCAGCACCGACACCATGCCATCTAAGATCCCCTCGGGAACCTCATCACCCGCCTTGTCTAAAATGGCATCATTGGTCATCAAGTGACCGACGTTCCGGATAAATAACAGGCTTCGACCAGGCAGAGTAAACTCCCTTCCAAGAGGACACAGATAATGACGATCAAGGTTGAGCTCTCGAGTGATGGTCTTGTCGCCTTTAGTCAGATGGGCTTTGAGATCGCCTTTCATTAAGCCTAACCAGTTTTGATAGACCTCACACTTATCTTCGGCATCGACAGCAGCCACCGAGTCTTCACAATCCATGATGGTGGTCACAGCAGCTTCTACCAGCAGATCTTTCATGCCAGCCAGATCTGTCTTACCTATGACGTGATGTCTGTCTATCTGGATCTCCACATGCAGACCATTATTTTTGAGTAAGACTGCATGGGGAGCAACCAAATTACCGAGATAACCCACCAACTTTTCAGGCTGCTTGAGCCCAGTATCAGTTCCATCCCTTAGGGTGATAACCAGCTGGTTTCCATCTATTTGGTAATGGCTTGCCTCGCGATGGCTGCCTACCGCTAAAGGAGCCAGTTGATCTAAGTGTTGCTTGGCAAACGCTATCACCTTACTACCACGTACCGGATTGAAACCGCTACCCATCTCGGCGCCGCCTTCTTCACTGATGGCATCGGTACCATAGAGGGCATCATATAAACTACCCCATCGCGCATTCGCAGCATTTAGGGCAAAACGGGCATTTTTAACCGGGACTACAAGCTGAGGACCCGCTTGCTGGGCAATTTCAATATCTACATTTTCTGTGGTAATACTGAAATCGTCGCCTTCTGGAACGAGGTAATCTATCTCTTGCAAAAATGCTTTATAGGCCAGAGGATCATGGACTTTATTATCTGTATGCCACTTATCTATCTGAGCTTGTAACTCATCGCGGCGGGCCAATAAACTTCTATTCTTTGGCGTTAGATCATCAATAATGGATTCAAGTGAGTTCCAAAACCTTTCCGATGAGATGTCGGTCCCAGGAATAATCTGCTCATTAACTAATTTAAATAATGATGTAGCGACCTGTAAATTGCCAACTTGAATACGTGATGTCATATTTTTCCCTTCCGATAGGTGTCATTGACTATGTCGTGCCTGTCTCTATTGCTAAAAAATGAAGCCGATTGAACCTCACTCTACATGAAGACTCATAAGAGCAGAATGTTAGTAGAAGTTTTGTTCAGTTTATCCAGCCTAAATGTATATCACTAATTTATCGTAGTTATAGCTAGCATTCATAAAACTTATATTACTTAAATAAAACTTGATGTCCAATGACTAGAATCTATCTATGATTCTGGCAGTTTCAGTGATGAGTTCTCTCATCCATCTGTGAGCCGGATTATGTTGCAATAAGGGGCTCCAGGCCATGGTCAACTCTATGGGGGGGATATCGAATGGCGGTGTCACTATACTGACTCGGGTATTATCTTGCTGTAATCTGGCCATTTTACTGGGCACAGTGGCAATCAAATCTTGCCTCTCCGCCAATGAACTGGCCGCTTGATAATTTCGGGTGAATACTGTGATACGACGTTTTGCACCAATTTTTGCGAGGGCCTCATCTACCCAGCCCAGACGTTGGACATCATCGGGATCCATGCCGACCCCGACCCCCATGCCGGTCTTACTCACCCAGACGTGATGAGACTTAAGATAATTGTCTAAATTAAAGTCCCTCAATACTGGATTAGTGCGGTTAATGAGGCAACTGAATGTATCTTTCCAGAGCACTTTTTGATGAAAAGATTGAGGGATTTCATCGAAGCGGTTAATCGCCATATCCACTCTACCCTGTTCCACATCGGCAAAATTGACATCGCTTGGGGTCATGATATCCAAAATGACTTTCGGTGCTTCATTACGCAAGCGAGCGATCAACAAGGGAATAAGGGTAGACTCGGCATAATCCGACGCCATCATGCGAAACACTTGCTCACTCTCTAATGCATTAAACTCGGCTTTGGGTTGTACGGCTTTCTCCAGCCCAATTAATAGCTCACGGATCACAGGTTTTAACTCACTTGCCCTCTCTGTCGGTGTCATCCCCTTACTGGTTCTGATTAAGAGCGGATCGTCGAACAAAACCCTTAACCTTTTAAGACCATTACTCATGGCCGGTTGGCTGATCCCCAGCTGATCTGCGGCTCGGGTTACATTCAACTCCCTGAGCAAGACATCAAAATAAACCAACAAATTCAGGTCAATACGAGATATATTCATAAAACAAATACCGAAGATAATTACTATAAATTAGACTAATTTAGCTCAATATTACTATTATTTTGAACGGAAGCAATCGTTGATAATTATTTTTTGTAGGAAGGGACTTACCATGTCAAATTACCGAACCGATATTGATACTGCAGCAAGCTTGATTGAGAATGAAGGTAGTGCCTGGAATGCAATCAATCCTGAGTCAGTCGCTCGTATGCGCACTCAGAACCAATTTAAGACGGGTTTAGACATAGCTAAGTATACCGCCAAGATAATGCGTGAAGACATGGCTAACTATGATGCTGATAGCTCTCAGTACACTCAATCACTAGGATGTTGGCACGGTTTCATCGGCCAACAGAAGATGATTGCGATTAAGAAGCATCTTTTGACTACGAAACGACGTTACCTCTATCTTTCGGGTTGGATGGTTGCAGCCCTTCGCAGTGAGTTCGGTCCTCTGCCTGACCAATCAATGCATGAGAAGACTTCAGTCGCTAGCCTAATTGCCGAGCTTTATACTTTCCTTCGCCAAGCCGATGCTCGTGAGTTGGGCGGCCTGTTCCGTGAACTTGATAATGCCGACGCCGCCGATAAAGCCGCGATTCAGGATAAGATAGATAATTTCGAGACCCATGTTGTACCTATTATTGCCGATATCGATGCAGGTTTTGGCAACGAAGAAGCCACTTACCTGATGGCTAAGCAGATGATTGAAGCCGGTGCCTGTTGTATACAGCTTGAAAATCAGGTTTCCGATGTAAAGCAATGTGGTCACCAAGACGGCAAGGTAACGGTTCCTCATGTTGAGTTTTTGGCTAAGATCAATGCCGTACGTTATGCCTTCTTAGAACTTGGCATCGATGATGGCGTTATCGTGGCACGTACCGATTCTCTCGGTGCGGGTCTGACGCAGAAGATTGCGGTAACTTCAGAGCCGGGTGATTTGGGTGACAAGTACAACTCTTTCATCGAAGTAGAAGAAGTCACTAGCGACAACTTAGAAAATGGCGACGTAGTGTTTAAGCGCGGCGATAAGCTGGTTAAGCCTTCACGTCTACCCAATGGCCTGTTTAAATTCCGCGCGGGTACTGGTGAAGAGCGCTGTGTGCTCGACTGTATCACCAGTCTTCAGAACGGCGCTGACTTATTGTGGATTGAGACCGAGAAGCCTCATGTGGCTCAGATTGGTGCCATGGTCAATGCCATTCGTGAAGTCGTGCCAAATGCTAAGCTGGTTTACAACAACTCGCCTTCATTTAACTGGACGCTTAACTTCCGTCAACAGATCTTTGATATCATGCAAGAAGCTGGTAATGATGTATCAAGTTACGAACGTGCTGACTTGATGAATATCAAGTATGACGAAACTGAACTCGGTATTCAGGCGGACGAGAAAATCCGTACCTTCCAGGCCGACTCAGCCCGTGAAGCCGGTATCTTCCATCACCTGATCACGCTACCGACTTACCACACGGCTGCCTTGTCTACCGACAACTTGGCGAAAGAGTACTTCGGTGACCAAGGCATGCTAGGTTATGTGGCTAATGTGCAGCGCAAAGAGATCCGCCAGGGTATCGCCTGTGTTAAGCACCAGAACATGGCTGGCTCAGATATGGGTGATGCTCACAAGGAATACTTCTCTGGTGATCAGGCGCTGAAGGCGTCGGGTAAAGACAACACCATGAACCAGTTCGGCTAATGCCCTACTAACTACCCCGACTAAATCCCCAATAGGGATAAGGGAAACAAAAAACCGGAGTCACACGACTTCGGTTTTTTCTGTTTTTGGAATACGAAAAGTCATCCCAATCTATTCATCTGATTGACTAAATATACCAAGGGAAAATCTAGCCTGTATACCTAGGGTATTAACTAAACGCCTGTTCGATGGCCACGGCGATTGCCACGCTGGCCCCCACCATAGGGTTATTTCCCATGCCAACCAAACCCATCATCTCCACATGGGCGGGTACCGAGGAAGAGCCTGCAAACTGGGCATCGCTGTGCATCCTACCCATAGTATCTGTCATGCCATAGCTAGCAGGGCCGGCGCCAACATTATCCGGATGCAGAGTACGTCCGGTTCCGCCGCCTGATGCCACAGAGAAGTAAGCTTGTTTCAACAACAGACGCTCTTTCTTGTAAGTGCCGGCCACAGGATGCTGGAAACGGGTGGGATTAGTCGAATTGCCTGTGATAGAGATATCCACCCCTTCTTTGTGCATGATGGCCACGCCTTCCATCACATCATCGGCGCCATAACAGTTGATCTCTCCACGCACGTCCTTACCAAATCGCTTCTCACGCACCACGCTGAGCTCGTCGGTCGCATAATCAAACCGAGTCTCCACATAGTTAAAACCATTGATGCGGGCAATAAGGTAGGCCGCATCTTTCCCCAGACCATTAAGAATCACCCTTAAAGGCGATTGTCTGACCTTGTTGGCATTCTGGGCTATCTTGATGGCCCCCTCGGCTGCGGCAAAGGATTCATGGCCCGCGAGAAAACAGAAACAACGGGACTCTTCAGACAAGAGGCGTGAGGCAAGGTTGCCGTGGCCCAAGCCTACCTTCCTCTGCTCAGCTACCGAGCCAGGTATGGTGAAAGCCTGCAAGCCTTCACCGATGGCATTCGCCGCCTCATAGGCCTTAAACTTCTGTTGTTTTATGGCAATAGCGGCCCCTAAGGTGTAAGCCCAGGCCGCATCATCGAAGGCGATGGTTTGTGTCTCTTTCACTATGTCGAAGGGATCGAAGCCATGCTTATTACACAAGTCACGGCTGTTAGTTAGACTCTCTAGGCCATACATATCCAATATCTGCTGAATACGTGGCATACGTTCCACGCTACGTTCAAATTCAATCATGATGATCCCCTACTGTTTTCTTGGGTTAATGTATGACACGGCTTCATCGAATCGACCGTAATGGCTCTTGGCTCTGTCGATGGCTTCATTTGCATCGACGCCATCGGCCACTAATGCCATCATCTTACCCAGTTGCACATATTCATAACCGATCACCTCAGTGTCTTCATCCAATGCCATTCGGGTAATGTATCCTTCGGCAAGGTCCAGATAACGAACCCCCTTGGCCCGGGTGCCATAGGTGGTCCCCACTTGAGAGCGCAGCCCTTTGCCTAAATCTTCCAACCCGGCCCCAATAGGCAAACCGCCTTGAGAGAATGCGGTTTGACTGCGTCCGTAGGCCATCTGCAGAAACAGCTCGCGCATGGCCACATTGATGGCATCACACACAAGATCGGTATTCATGGCTTCGAGTAAGGTCTTGCCCGTCATGATCTCAGAGGCCATGGCGGCTGAATGTGTCATGCCAGAGCAACCAACGGTCTCTATCAAGCACTCTTCGATGATGCCGTCTTTTACATTGAGGGTCAGTTTGGCCGCACCCTGCTGCGGCGCACACGTCCCGACACCATGGGTGACACCTGAGATATGGCTGACTTCTGTGACGTGGATAAAGTTTCCCTCTATGGGGACGGGCGCATTAGCATGATTGGGTCCTCTTGCTATAGGACACATATTTTGAATTTCGGTAGAATAATTCATAGCAGTCTCTTCGCTTAAATGGCTAGGAAGACCGTTGTGGAAGGAAATTGATACAGCTGTGCCCGACCTCTAACGATCTTAATTCGTTATAAATGCCAGGAGTCATCAGCCCAGAAGGCGGTTTAATATCAGTCCATTGATATAGAGTAGAACCCCATTACCCAATCATTAAACTACTCGCTTTTTACCATAAAACCAGAGGTGTTTTCACTCAGCCCTTATTTTTGTGAGTCATGTATCAAAATGAATTAATGGCTTGGGTGTTTATCCATATTGGCACGATTTAAGCCATAACGATAAAATAGTGATAAAATAACGAGAACAATAACACCCCGGAACTGAGTTCCGGGTTTAGTCAGTTATCTCAACAAGCATCACCTTGGCAGACAAATTCCTGCGCGCGGGCTTTACCGTTTCCCGACACAAAGATACGCATCAATGCTCCTTCCCTCAGGGTTTCTTGTGCTAAAAGCGCTTTCTCCTTGGGCATGAAAAATGCCTCTATACCGTACTCGATAGATAAACTGTTACCGTAATTAGCCCTGACCCTTCCACGTATAAACAGCCCAGTTACCGGTTTTAACTTAGAAATACTTTGAAAGCGCCAATGGTTCAGTTCTTCTTTGACACTGACGTAGACGACACTGCCTAGCTTATATTCACTGGCATTATCACTCTCTACTTGACTGATTTCATAACTAAGACGCACAAAATTGCCTCGAAACAGGCTTCTGGGATCATAAGGCTGGGTTTTGAGTATGATTGGGGTGCCGGTCCAAATTGGCCAGACTGAGCCCAAATACTCTACCACTAGCACCGAAAGCTGAAGAGTGATCGCGACTATGAGTCCTATCTTAAAGGTATGACTCTGATACCAGTTCGTATCTTGCACTAGCCCTGAATTAAGCTTCATCGGTTCGCCCTCCAAGCTCTGTTTGCCCGCGTAATCGCCAATATCTGGCAGCAAGCATCATGATAGACGCGGCAATCAGAAACAGCAGCGCGCCGCCGAGATAATCACCGATAAGATCAAAGTATCGCACAAATGCCGTCGCTAACAACGCCACGACTCCGGTATAAAAGTATTGGGTTTCATCTTGCTCTATGCCCCGCCTAATCAAACTTATGCCCAGCACCAGCAATAAAAAATTGATAGTGACTGCAGCAATCATATCGCCACTGCTAAAGTAGGCTTGAGCAATAAAGCAAATACTAAAACAAAGGCTAAAAAGTACAGCGGGCATCGAGGCGTATCGGCTATTTCTAGCAGACAGGCTCCATGAAATCACGCCGCCCGTAATCAATGCAGCGATACTCAATACCAGAGACATGTCACTTTCTGATGAGTACTCGTGCCAGATACCTTCAAAACTGAGTATGAGCAGAGTCACCACAGAAACTCTTAAGAGCCAAAGATGCAACACGAGTCCATACTCTCGCCATGTAGGATTCGATGTACGTATCAATGCCCAGGCCAAGCCATTGAATACTAACCCAAGCGCGAGAGAGAACGGCAGCAAGTCACCAAAGGGCTCATAATGAATGCCGCTACCCATCAGCCAAGCCAAGGCTAAGTTAAGCCAAACCAGCAGTGCAAACAGACTAAAGACAAATATGGTGGGTGTTGAGCGGCAATACAGCGCCAGGAACAGGGCAGATAAGAGAAAGACAGGATAGCTAGAGGGGAAAAATGCTTCACCGACCTCTACGCACAGCCAAATTGTAGCAAGTGCGAGCATCAATAATGACAGTAAACGACTTCGGGTTAATAGCACTAAAGGTAACACCCCTAACGCCCACCAATATATACCATCTGGATAATGCTCACCTAAGTGGTAAATTTGCGCAATGAGCATAATACTGGCGCCATAGGATATGGCCCCAAAAAACACCCAAATATTTGCGGCTTGATACCGGTTAGTCAGATATAAACGCAAGCCAATTAGGTTCGTGGTGGCAGTCAATAAGATTAAGACGCCGGTTTTAACCAAGCTTGGGATCTCATCCCAGTTATGAGAAATGATTAATATGAGGGCCAGTCCGATAAATAGACTGCCTAATGCCATTAATAGATAATAACCAAAGCTTGTTTTATTGGCGTCATTATCCAGAGACTCACCATATTTAGCCAAAATCGCTTGGCCTTGCTCATGGGTGATAATTGATTCATCTACCCACTCCCTAGCTTCGTGTGCTAACTCTTTCTTTAATAGCTGTATAAGCCGCATGCTTCACTCCTTTGAGACCTGAAAACGATATACACTTTATTCAAAAATCATCGACAAAAAAGGCCAGATAAATATCTGACCTTTTCATCTAACCATACTAAGCGGTAAATTACAGGTTACTTTTTAGTCCAGCGGTCCATCCAACCCAAGACATTGGCGTACCACTGTTCCAGGTTATCAGGGTTGAGGATCCAATGATTCTCTTCCGGATAAACCAGCAACTCAGATGGAATGCCTTTTCTCTGCATAAAGGTAAACGCAGCCAGACTTTGTCCATAAGGCACTCGGAAATCTTGCTCACCATGAATGATTAACATAGGTGTCTTCCAGTTCTCTACGTAATTGACTGGATTGAATTTCTCATACAAGTCCTTGTTCTCATCATATGTACCACCGAACTCATATTCGGGGAACCAGAGCTCTTCGGTCACATAATACATGGAGCGCATATCGAACAAACCAGCATGGTTAACCAGACAATTGAAGCCATCGCTCCAGTTACCCTGGATCCAGTTCATCATATAGCCACCATATGACCCACCGAGTGCACAGGTACGGCTAGAATCTAACCATTTCTGTTGCTTGGTCACGGCGGCTAGGCCTTTTTGCAGATCTTCCAGTGGCTTACCGCCCCAATCTTTAGAGATAGAGTCGGTGAATGCCTGCCCATAGCCGGTAGAGCCGTGGAAATCGATCATCACCACGCCGTAACCCGCACCGGCCCAGAGTTGAGCATTCCAGCGACTGCTGAATGAATTACCGAATGAGCCCTGAGGCCCGCCGTGAACCAGAAACGCAATAGGATACTGAGTGCCAGCCTTGAAGTTCGATGGCTTAATCCAGTAACCATGGACCTCTTCATTATTCCAACCCTTGAAACTGAACTGCTCGAACTCACCAAATTTAATCTTGGCGAGTTTCTCGCTATTGATATCGGTCAGTTTTTGTAAGCCCTGACCATCTAAATTGATAGAATGAAGATCACCTGGCTGTACCAGACTCTTGTGATTGAAGATAATCTTGTCCGCCGTCACGCCGACTATGCTGTTGCTGCCCTCGTTGTATAAGGTTTTTACATCACCAAATTGAGTGTTCACTTCAAAAATGGTGACTTGACCCACATCTTGAGCCGTGACGTATAAGGTTCGATTATCTTTACCAAAGGTCAATGAACTCGCACTTCTGTCCCATAGGGGCGCAACTTCTTTTTCCTGGCCCGTCACGGTATCACGCAACATGATGCGATATCTGTCGGCTTCGAAGCCCGGCTTTTTCATTGCCAGATAAGCTAAGTAGCGGCCATCGGCAGAATATGTCGGATGTGCATCCCACGCCTTGTTAGACTCGGTTAAATTAACCGCATCACCACCCGTTACCGGCACCTGCCACAAGTCATAGTTAGTGATCCAGGCCTGATCTTTACTCGGCGCCTTAGCGCTATAAACCACATATTTACCATCAGGGGTAAAGGTCACCTCTTCCATGCCGGAGAAAGGTTTAGGTGGCGTTTCCGTGTCCAGCCCAGCGGTGACATCCACGGCAGTGGTGATCTTGTCACCGTTCAATTGTGCCACAAACAGATGACTGCGGGAGTTATCGCTCCAGGTATCCCAATGACGGATCATCAATTGTTTATATTCACGGCCGTTGGATTTACGTTCAGCTTCTGCGGTGAATTTATCCTCAGAGCATTTCAGATCTTGGCAGTCCGGGAAGACACGCATGTTCAAGACCACTTGCTTGCCGTCTTGAGACAGTTTAAAGCCTTCCACATCCAGTGGTAGGTCTGACACTTGCCTAGCTTCACCGCCTGTCAGAGGTAACTTATACAGTTGGCTCGAACCATCACGTGAAGCCAGAAAGTAGACTGACTGGTCGTCGGCCGAAAAAGCGGCACTATGTTCGGTACCGGCAGCAAACGTGAGTTGCTTCGGCTCCGATCCCATTTGGGTCAAGTCTTGAATATAAAGGTCTGAACTGGCCTTACCTTCAGCATCAAATTTTTTGATGCCAAATACGATGCTGTTACCATCGCTAGATAAAGTTGATGAATGAAGTTTGTTGATTTTAACGAGATCTTGAACCTTGAAAGGCTGTGGTGATGAGGCTTGAGCCGACATAGCGACTCCAGCACCAGCCATAGCGAGTATGATTGCAGTTTTTTTCATTGTTATTATCATCTTTTGTGATTTCAATCTAACCGATTGGCGTATAGTCCAGATGGTCAGCGAGTTAAACTGTCCAACATTCATCCGACACCTAAGTTAGCTGGTGTTATTAGCAAGCATCCCTGCAGACATAAAAAATTTTAATCTATCGAGCTGAATATGCGCACACTATCCAAAATATTTGGCTTAGGCAAGACACCTAAGCCAAACTTTACTTTAGAAACAAGTGTGTTATTTCGCGGGTTCCAGGCTCACTTTCCATTGTGCAGGACCGGTTTCATGAACATTCACGCCCTTGGAGTCAACCGCCACTGTGACTGGCATATCTTTAACATCGAACTCATAGATAGCTTCCATGCCTAAGTCGGCAAAGGCTACCACACGTGACTTCTTAATGGCTTTAGACACCAGATAAGCCGCGCCGCCAACAGCCATAAGATACACAGCCTTGTGCTTCTTGATTGATGCAACGGTGGCAGGGCCACGTTCGGCCTTACCTATCATGCCCATCAAGCCAGTTTTCTCTAGCATTAGATCGGTAAACTTATCCATGCGGGTCGCCGTTGTAGGACCCGCAGGGCCGACAACTTCACTGCCCACAGGATCGACCGGACCGACGTAATAGATAAACTTACCGGTAAAGTCGACGCCTTCGGGAAGCCCTTCACCGGATTCGATAAGGGTCTGAATGCGTTTATGAGCCGCATCGCGACCCGTCAGCATCTTACCGTTGAGGAGCAAGGTATCACCACTCTTCCACTTTTCTATCTCGGCTTGTGTCACGGTATCTAGGTTGACCCTGTGTGTGTTCTCCCCCACTTCACGGGTGATCACAGGCCAGTCTTCCAGAGAAGGCGGCGTTAATTCCGCAGGTCCAGTGCCATCAAGATGGAAATGTACATGCCGCGTCGCGGCGCAATTGGGGATCATGACAACAGGCTTAGACGCCGCGTGAGTAGGCAGTGATTTAATCTTCACGTCTAGGACGGTTGTCAAGCCACCGAGCCCTTGTGCACCTATGCCCAAGTTGTTGGCACGCTCGAAGATATCGAGACGTAACTTTTCTTCGGCCGTCTCGGCGCCTCTTTGCTGTAGTTCGTGAATATCGACCGGATCCATCAAGGATTCTTTCGCTAAAACGGCCGCTTTCTCAGCTGTACCGCCGATACCTATACCTAACATGCCCGGAGGACACCAGCCCGCTCCCATGGTTGGCAAGGTTCTTTCAACCCAAGCGGCAATATCATCAGATGGATTTAGCATGGCCATCTTAGATTTATTTTCAGAACCGCCACCTTTAGCTGCGATAGCAACCTCGATGTGATTGCCTGGTATCATATCGATATGGACCACAGATGGCGTATTATCTCTGGTATTTTTACGTGCCCCGGCTGGATCTGCGACTATGGATGCACGCAGTGGGTTGTCTGGATTGAGATAGGCTTGTCTTACGCCCTCATCGACCATCTGCTGAATGGTCATGTCTGTTTTATCCCACTTAACAGCCATACCGACCTTGACGAAACAAGTCACAATACCCGTGTCTTGGCACAGAGGTCTCTTGCCTTCGGCAGACATACGTGAATTTATCAAGATTTGAGCGATAGCATCTTTTGCAGCAGCGCTCTCTTCACGTTCATAGGCTTGCGTCATTGCATCGACGAAATCCTTAGGATGATAGTAAGAGATATATTGTAGGGAATCGGCTACGCTCTCGATGAGATCCACTTGTTTGATGACAACTTCTTTACTCACAATCACTTCCTTATACACGACATTAGGGACACTTTTCAGCCATTTTCGGCATCTATATCTGTTTTTATTAATGCTAGCTGAGAGATATGATACTCTTTCGCGACTTTTAGGGGAATATCACATTTTAGATAAGGTGAATCGATGAGTTTTTCGGCGCTGCAGGGTGTATCAATACTGCGTCTTGATTGGAAATATACCACGACAGAATTATTTTCATCTTTGTCAGATATCCCCTGGGCTATGTTACTCGACTCGGCCAGTGGCGATCACTGTGATAGCCACTTTGACATTATCTGCCTTGACCCTATTGCGACACTTGTCACCGAGGGAGACAGTACAAAAATAAGCCGGTATCGAACTCATTGTCTGACAGACTCAAGCCTTAGCCAGTTAAACCCATTCGACTTGGTTAAACAGGAGTTAACACACTACTTCCCGATACCGAAGTCGAGTGAATTCCCCTTTTCCGGGGGCGCGATGGGTAGCTTCAATTATGATCTAGGACGTAAGATTGAGAAAATCCCCGAAATAGCCGCCGACGATATCGCCCTTCCGCTGATGAACATAGGCTTATATTTATGGGCGCTGGTATTCGATCATCAAGAACACGTCTGGAGCTTGGTGCATTACGGCAGCGAAGAAGCCGCGCAAACCAGTCTGGCTTGGCTGCAAGCTAAGCTGAAAATTAAACCAAAGAAGCCTGAATTCTCCCTTATCGGTGACTGGCAGCCACAACTAACTAAGACTGACTACGAAGCAAAATTTGATGCCATTCAAGAATATATTCAAAGCGGCGATTGCTATCAAATAAACCTGACCCAAAGGTTCTCGGCTAAATATCAGGGCAATGAATGGCGAGCCTACCTCAAACTCAGGGAATCCAATAAGGCTCCCTTCTCCGCCTTCATTCGCCTACCACAAGGTGCGTTATTGTCTATTTCTCCCGAGCGGTTTATTCAGTTAAGAGGGAAAGATATTCAGACTAAGCCCATTAAAGGCACGAGTCCCAGATATTCCACGGCGGCACAAGATCAGCAATCGGCCACACAGCTACGCCATTCAGCGAAAGACAGGGCGGAGAACTTGATGATAGTCGATCTACTTCGTAACGATCTGGGCAAGGTCGCCAAACCGGGCTCGGTATCTGTGCCTCATCTGTTTGAGATTGAAAGCTTTCCAGCCGTGCATCATCTGGTCAGCACAGTCACAGCACAACTCGACGCTAAATATGATGCCATCGACCTGTTAAAAGCCAGTTTTCCGGGCGGCTCGATCACCGGAGCGCCAAAAATCCGGGCGATGGAGATCATAGAAGAGCTTGAACCCTCGAGGAGAAGCCTTTACTGTGGTTCTATCGGTTACATCAGTCAAGACGGTCAGATGGACACCAGCATCACCATACGAACCTTAGTGGCTATAGATGGGATCATTTATTGCTGGGCTGGCGGCGGAATAGTTGTCGACTCGACGGCTGAGAGTGAATACAAAGAAACCTATGACAAAGTCAGTAAAATCCTGCCAGTATTACAGGGTTAATATTTGATATCGAAGTGGAAATCAGTAGAGGTTATATGCAAAAAAATATTAAGCCTATACAATTAACTGAATTTAAACTCAGATATAGCCTCTTGCAAGCCCCTCACGAGTCGAATCCGGATATTAAAGATCCCCTGCGCCAAGCTGCTGTCCTTATTGCCTTAATACAAGAAGAGGGTGCATTGCATGTCTTGCTTACCCGGCGCCCTACTCATCTTAGATCTCATCCGGGACAAATCAGTTTTCCAGGGGGGAAAGTTGAGCGGGGAGATGCTTCTCTTATCGAAACAGCATTGCGAGAAGCCGCGGAGGAGATTGCGCTTTACCCCGGTAATGTAGAAGTGATTGGCCAGTACCCTGCGATGAAAACCTTTACCGGTTTCGAAATAACCCCAGTTATAGGCCTGGTAAAGGAAGCCTTTACCCCTAAACTGGATCCGGGAGAAGTCGATGAACTGTTCACCGTGCCTTTGTCCTATTTATTACAAGCCGAGAATCGTCAAAAGCAGATTTATCAACGCCATGGGATCCATCACCCGGTTTATTTTATCCGTTATCGAGAACACCTTATCTGGGGAGCAACCGCTGCCATGATAAACAGACTCTGCAAGCATCTGATTCTCTAGAAACTCTCAGTAATATTTATTACAAAACGACAATCATCAAAAGCAGATAGACCAAGGCCATGGGATCCACGGCTCGCAATTTATTTTATCCGTTACAGACAACACCTTATCTGGGGCGTAACCGCGGCCATGATAAACAGACTCTGCAAACATCTGATACTCTAGAAACTAGTCACTCGTTAAATTACAAAGGTGATATACAGGCCCGCAGCGACAGAACTTAATAGCAGCAGAGGAATATTGAACCAATACCCCATCTTACTGTGATGAGCAAAATAGTAATTAAAAGCCAAACTGACAAAACTGATTGCCGCACACGCCCATATAATATGTTCCAATTGAACTGTCTGTACAGGATCCCAACCAAGACGAATCGCTGCGCCCTTGCTCAAATAATACCCTATCGCGCGATCTGGCCTAGCCTTATCGAAAACCAGCAAGGCATATATTGCAAGAGACCAACCTGTAATAGATAGAGTGGCCAATAATCGCTGAAAAATTTTTATTTTCTTCATGACAACCCCCTCTAACAAATGTAATTAATCTAGCCCTCTAATTAATCATAACAAGTAAGCCTTATGGCTGCCAATTTCAAGCAGTTAGTAGAGAAAAACTGCGATCTGGGTTTGGGTTAAAATTCAAAAGCAGGATTAATCATCAATATTACCGGCTATTAGGCCCTTTATCTGATTTTGCTACTTGAGAAAACCAGCCAGCAAGGTAATATAAACGTCCAAATTTTATATATAAACGTTTCGTTGGAGAACTAAGCAACAATGAGCATTACATCTGTCGCTTCTGTATTTAAAGGTGAATTTGCGATTGGTTCGCAAATTACCGTTCGCGGTTGGGTAAGATCGCGCCGAGATTCCAAAGCTGGCATCTCTTTTCTTGCCGTTTATGATGGCTCCTGTTTTGATCCTATCCAAGGTGTAGTGCCTAATAGCTTAGAAAATTATAATGACGAAATCTTGAAGTTGACTGCCGGTTGTTCTGTCATCATGACAGGTAAAGTGGTTGAGTCTCCGGGTAAAGGCCAGTCATTTGAGCTGCAAGTCACTGGTGTTGAAGTTGCCGGTTGGGTAGAAGATCCTGACACGTACCCTATGGCTGCTAAGCGTCACTCTATCGAGTATTTGAGAGAGCTGGCACACCTTCGCCCACGTACAAACATTATCGGTGCAGTTGCACGTGTACGTAACTGTTTGTCACAGGCAATACACAGATTCTACCATGAAGAAGGTTTCATCTGGGTATCGACTCCCCTCATAACTGCATCGGATTGTGAAGGTGCTGGTGAGATGTTCCAAGTCTCAACTTTAGACATGGAAAACTTACCCCGTACCGACGAAGGCAAGGTCGACTACAGCGAAGACTTCTTCGGTAAAGAGGCCTTCCTCACCGTCTCCGGTCAGCTTAATGCCGAGACTTATGCCTGCGCATTATCTAAAGTCTATACTTTCGGTCCTACGTTCCGTGCAGAAAACTCAAACACCAGTCGCCATCTGGCCGAATTCTGGATGGTCGAGCCTGAAGTGGCCTTCGCCGATCTCGATGATGTTGCCGCTCTCGCCGAACAGATGCTTAAATACTGCTTCAAAGCCGTACTCGAAGAACGTCGTGATGATCTTGAGTTTTTCGCCCAACGTGTCGATAAAACGGTAATTGAGCGTCTTGAGTCTTTCGTGACGAGTGACTTTGCTCAAGTGGATTACACCGATGCAGTTGAGATCTTGAAAAACTGTGGCAAGAAATTTGAATATGCCGTTGAGTGGGGAATCGATCTGCAATCTGAGCATGAGAGATATCTGGCGGAAGAGCATTTCAAAGCTCCAGTGGTCGTGAAAAACTACCCGAAAGACATCAAGGCCTTCTACATGCGCCTCAACGATGACGGTAAAACCGTTGCCGCAATGGACGTACTTGCACCAGGGATCGGTGAGATCATCGGTGGCGCTCAACGTGAGGAACGTTTGGACGTACTCGATGCACGCCTCGAAGAGATGAACCTGAGCAAGGAAGATTACTGGTGGTATCGTGACATGCGCCGCTACGGTACCGTACCTCATGCAGGTTTCGGTCTTGGCTTCGAGCGTTTAGTCTCATATGTCACAGGCGTGTCCAACATACGCGATGTGATCCCATTCCCTCGCGCACCTAAGTCGGCAAGCTTCTAGACGCCGATCACAGCTAAAAACAAAAACGCCCTCTTGGGCGTTTTTGTTTTTAGCACTAAATTCAAGCTCAATGTCGACCCTGAGACTTTAATTCCATTGATGCACGTTTTAAATTCTTTTGTGCTTGATCAAAGTAAGTTGGGGAGTTGTCGATGGCGCGCTGAAAAAGTTTAATAGCTTGTTTATATTGACCTTCAAGCATAAGAAAATAGCCAAGGTCATTAAGAGCATCCGCAGGTTCCATCGTGTGTTCAAACGTTGTTAATGCACGGGCATAAAGACCTTTTCTCACATAAACCAGCCCTAGGTTTGTCCAGCCACGTTCAAAACTCGGATCTTGCTTCACAGCCTGTTTAAGGTATTTCTCTGCCAGAGTATAATTGCCACTTAAGTAGTATGAATAGCCTAAATTAGTCGTGATAAGTGCTGAATGAGGCTCTCTTTGCAAAGACAATTGATAATATTCTCTGGCATTTTGATACTCATTACCCATGTCCTCTAAAATAGCTAATGCATTATAAATCCTAACTGGAGACTCTTGGTCTAATGAAAAATAATGATTGGACATCGCCTTATAACCGGCATTTTTCAGCCTTATCTGATCGAGTTCGATGGCTTTTTCTAAATGGATTTTCGCTTGGCTGTGTTGCCTCTTATCCATATTGATTAATCCAAGACCTGCATGTGACATCAACATGTTTGGATCGAGTACCAAGGCTTCATTATAAGTTAAATAAGCAAGCTGGATATTTCCTTTAATACTATGAATTCTTGCGATATTGTACAATGTATCTGCATTTTCACCGTTGAAATCTAGCGCTTGAACATACAGGTAAAGTGCTTGATCTAAATTGCCTTTATTCTCTTCATTTTTTGCTCTGTCTAACGCATCGGCTTCGTCTATTGGCGGGTTTGCAGCCGCCACAGACACCATAGCATTTCCATCATAGAGATCATGGCGTGAAGGCGGTGTATTTTCAACTAAAAGTTCATCTTCCTTAACCGTAGAAGTACAGCCTGACAATAATTGGCTGCAAAGAAGAGCTCCTATCAACACAAAGAAAAATCGAGTATTATTCATAGTCGGACCATCGTTGATTCCCATCCTAACGCCCCCAATAATCAGAAAAATATAGCCTAAAATGCCTGCCCCCACACCTTCATCACTTTCAATACTGCAGGACCTACTGCGACAATAAAAAACGAGGGCCAAATACAGAGCATCATGGGGAAAATCATTTTTACTGCCAGTTTTGCCGCTTGCTCCTCTGCTTCTTGTAGCCGCTTATTCCTATATTCATCAGAAAACACTCTTAACGTTTCCGCGATACCAGTTCCGAGACGAATACTCTGTGAAATAGCAGAATTAAGTCCTTTGATATCCTCAAGTCCAGTCCTCTCTGTAAATTCCGATAAAGCCACTTTGACCGTTAAGCCCGCCCTAACCTTACTACAAACAAGATCTAGTTCGCTGGCAAGACAGGGGTGACTTATTGCAAGTTCATTGGCAACTCTCTGTATTGCCGCTAATAGGCCAAGACCCGCTTCACAACAAACAACTAACAGGTCTAAAGCATCGGGAAAGCCTCTCCTCAACATCTTCATACGTCTATTCGCTAACGTTTGTAAAACCATGGATGGCAACAGAAATGCACTGCCCATCAAAAAAGCGATCACATAGGCCGTCATCATGCTGGAAAGTTCTGGAAAATAGCTCAACACAACAACAGATAGACCTGCTCCTATCAAGATCAAGATAAGTCTGGCCGAACTAAATACAGCCAGGGCATTTTCTGAATGCAAACCTGCATGGATCAATAAGCGTCGTGTCTGATCATTAGAAAAATCAATTGGAAATTTTTTGACAACATGGCTGATCCCGTGCTCCAGAGTAGAGTTCACATCATCTTCGAAACCAGTTAAGGAAGACTTTTCTTGATTGATGTGCTTGAGTCGCTTTCTAAGAGGGGAATAAATTCCACTAATAAGAAATGAAATGGCAATGGCTAACGTGACACCTGCAATAGCAGCCACACCATAAATGCCCCATTTAATGTTTTCCGGGTTATCGAAAAGAGTGCCGAACAATCCAATTAAATAGTCCATAATTACACATCTATTTTAATTAACTTGCTGATCCACCAGCCACCTATCGTCATTCCGATGGCTCCCCACATCAATAATTTTTGCCCCTGTTCAGTGCCAGTTAATTCGCCTACATAGGAAGGTGTTTGTAAATATATAACGGCAAAAAGTACAAAAGGTAACAAGATTAAGATCCATGCAGATAACCGTCCCTCTGCAGAGAGCGTTCTCACTCTACGCCTGAATGTAAACCTTTCTCGAATTACCCTAGATAAATTACCGATATTTTCAGCCAAATTCCCCCCAGTCTCTTTTTGCACCATGACCGCACTGGCAAAAGCCATGGAAGAGATACTGGGAACACGTTCAATAAATCCAAGTAATGCCCGCTTGGTATCTTTAGTGTAATTAATATTGGCGAACATGAGTTTAAACTCTTTGGCTATCGGTCCATCTAACTCTTCAGTGGCCAGTTTTATGGCATCCGAAAATGAATATCCCGCTTGCAGTGCTCTTCGTATTACATCTAAAGCATCAGGGAAACTGGCTTCTATGGCATCCATGCGCTTATTGGTATCCCTATTGAGTTTGAAGTTGAACATCATCACAGTGAGGCCAAAAAGAAAGAAGCTAAGAATGGGTTCATGGATAAAAATCCAGGAAACTAAAGCTACAACGGTGGCACAGATTAGCGTTATTAGTAGAAAATGATGCCCCATTATTTTGTA
The DNA here is from genome assembly GCF_009377275.1 of Shewanella sp. YLB-07. Classification (NCBI taxonomy): domain Bacteria; kingdom Pseudomonadati; phylum Pseudomonadota; class Gammaproteobacteria; order Alteromonadales; family Shewanellaceae; genus Shewanella; species Shewanella sp. YLB-07. Next base: position 31,117 of record NZ_VOQB01000009.1, read on the forward strand.
ATCAGCGAGTTCGAGTCTATAACTTAGGTTCTCAATAAACTCTATTTTTTCAAGAGTTCTACCAATACTAGTGACATTCTTCAACCTACTTGTTCTGAGTAGTGAGGTTTCGTACGCGGAGTCATTCGCTCTCTCAGCCAATTTTTTAAGCCTCTTACGTACAAGGGCTGTATTGGCTCTTTGAGGACTATAAACTGGCAAGAATAAAGCCTGTGAGAGTAAGATCACGGCCAAAAAAATCAAACCGAGAAAAATCATCTCATTAGAAAACATAATCAAGTCCTTTAGAAATCAGCAAATGGATCGCCGCTATTGAACAGTTCATAGGGAAGATCAATACCATGTTGTTTAAGCTTACTGTGAAAACCTGGGATCACACCTGTAGAGCTAAACTTACCGATAATGTCGCCATTTTGATCCCGCCCTTCTCTCACAAAGTGGAAGATCTCAGACATGGTTATAATGTCCCCCTCCATACCGTTAATCTCTTGAATGCTGGTTATCCGCCTTCCTCCATCTTCTAAACGCTCTAGTTGAACCACAAGATCGATAGCCGATGCAATTTGTGTTCTGATATTGCTAACAGGCATGTCAAATCCAGCCATACACACCATATACTCTAATCTGCCTAGGGCATCCCGTGGACTGTTAGCGTGTAACGTGGTTAATGATCCTTCATGACCGGTATTCATCGCTGTTAACATATCCAGTGCTTCACCACCACGAACCTCACCGATGACTATTCTATCTGGCCGCATACGTAGACAGTTTTTAACCAGATCTCGTTGAGTAATTTCGCCTCTCCCCTCTATATTGGCAGGCCGGGTTTCCAAGCGTACGGTATGGGGTTGCTGCAACTGAAGCTCTGCTGAATCTTCTATAGTCACAATCCGTTCATCGCTTGGAATATAGCCAGATAGCATATTGAGTAAGGTCGTTTTTCCACTACCGGTACCACCTGACACTAAGATATTGAGTTTACCGGCAACCGCCCCTCTCAAAAGCTCCACCATTTCAGGGGTAACCGAGCCATAACTAATAAGCTGTTCGGCATTGAGTTTATCTACGGAAAAACGCCTTATAGATAATGCGGGACCATCAAGAGCTAAGGGTGGAATGATGGCATTGACACGTGAACCATCTTCTAGCCTGGCATCAACCATAGGCGATGACTCATCAATTCTTCTACCAACGCTGGAGACAATTCGGTCAATAATGTTCAATAGGTGTACGTTATTATGAAACTTGATAGGTACGGACTCGAGCTTACCTCTTCGTTCTACATATACACGGTCAAATGAATTAACCAGAATATCTGAAATGGTTGGATCCGCCAGCAAGGTCTCTAAGGGACCTAAGCCTAAAACTTCATCGATGATCAACTGAATTAACCTTTGCCTAGAACTTAGGTTGATGGGTATATGCAGATCGTTAATTAACTTCTCGCCTATTTCAATGATCTGTTGTTTTGCTTGGTCTTTAGAAATAGTTTCTATCAGGGATAAATCCATAACATCGAGCAACTTATTATAAAGCTCCTCCTTTATTTGTTGCTCCTCAGGTGACAGAGGTTTAAACTCTAATGGCTCAGTTTGTTGAGTTATGCTCATGTTATTTTCCTAATAGCCTATTCCAAAATCCTTTTGGATCATCATCATCATCGGCACTGTTTTTGGGGAAAAAATAATCAGTCACAGCCACAAAATCGACAAGCATCTGCTCACGTTTTGCAACGTCCGTGATGGGAGTACCAAGGTCTATACATTGGCTCGACAACTTAAAATCATTGGCGACAACAAAAAGAGAGCTTATTCCTGTTGTCTCTTTAATGTCTTTCAGTGTGATCCCCGAACTCGTTTTCTGATAACGGTTAACCAATATGTGAATTTTGGTTTTGTTTATGCCCATAAAATTAATTAGCTGGTTAACTACTGCTCTTGTTTCCCGAATACTCATCACATTTTGTTGCATCACCAACAAAATATCAGCATTAGTCAACATATCAGCGTTCCATACTTCTGGCCCACGAGACAAATCGATAATCACCTGTTCATAATACTGTCTACACTTAAGAAGTAACTCATTAGTATTCCTCAGATCTATATGATCGGGAGCATTAAGCACCGCAAAGGGCTTCGCTGCCAAGAGGTGAAGGTTCCCTCGATTAGTCATCGCACCTCTCAACGCCACTTCATCTAATGAATCTAGTTCCTGTATCGCTTCGGTGATAAAGTAGCTAGGTTCCAAGCCAAGCATATGGGCTAACGTTCCTTGTAATAAGTCGGTATCAAGAAGAGCTACTTCCCCCTTATCTCTTGCTGCTATCACGGCTAAACTCGTTGCAACAAAGCTGGCACCAGAGCCTCCTTTTCCGTTTACAATGGCTAAAACAGGCGCTAAATTGGCCTTGCTGGCCAATTTTTTCGCAATTTTGTCCAAAGATTGCAACAATACATTATCGTCACCATCAACCGGAATGAAATCACTGACCCCCTGCTGAAATGCCAGCCTTAATACACTTTGCGGGGTATCTTGACCTAAAATGATGATATCCACATGATGAGTAGCAGCCAACTTTAACGCTTGTACTGCTTGGGACTCCTCATTAGGCAACACAAGCAGTATCAAGTTAAACGGGCGCGCATTAGTCTTATTACTGACGAATGGATTTAGGGTATTGATACTCTGCCACGATAAGTTAAGGCAATTATCAAGTCTGGTTTCAATGTTAGCAATCGGCTGATGCTGACTGTTAATCACCAGTGCATGAACAGGGTAAGGTAAAATATTATTAGTTATTTGCATGGCATCATGGATAGTATTTGTGCACGAGTGTGAATCTGTCTCTGTGTTATCTATGCTAGACACAAGTAACTCCAGTGGCTTATCCATTCAGTAATCCTTCCCAGATAAATATCCTTATATTGACTATAGTAAGGATTTGAGAGGATCAGATGAATTAATTACAATCTATGTAGCCACTTCCTGGGTCTTCGTCATCGACGCGATATACACCTAGACTCTCTCTTGGAAGATAAGTAGAAAAAGTGGGAGAGCTGATAACCCGCGACATTCCTGGGACTAAAAACTGATGCTGATAGTTCGATATGTCGGCTCTCACCATGACAATATTTATCCCTGTTGCTACATTACCCAACTCGTCGAGATAACTGATGGTTAAATTCGCAGGAGTTAAGTTAGGAATTAGGTTTGCCCCATAAAATAGAGCCATATGGCCGATATCAGTATCTGAGACTTGGCACACAACCGCTATTCTCGCGGCACGCCTTGAAGCTTCATGGAGCACATTATAGGTATACATTAAACGGCCAACTTCAATGATCGCAAATAACAGAAATAGGAAAAATCCCCCCACAATGGCAAACTCTACGGCATATACTCCCTTTTGGGATTTCATAATGCCCTAATCGTATAGCTAACTTGCATATTGAAACTCAAATCAGTGCTAGCTTGTTCACCTAGACCAAAGTGTGACGCCCCCTCACCAAACAAGGGTTGCCAGTCATAGTCTACGGTGATAGTGACACTGTCCGTTGAGGGAATGGCTGCTATATTCACATTCGATGTCGATAAGCCCCTGAGTAGAGGCACTGTCCCTCCAATAAAACCATAAACTAGAATATCTTTCGTGTTTGAGATACAGTTTTGGCAGCTGCCATCATCTAGAGGGTCTGGTACACTCTCTGTCGTATTGGGTATGGCGGTCGTTGAAAGGTATCGTCCCGCGTCTCTAACCATGCGAGTCAAATGACTGTATTGAAACAGTGCACGCCCTATCTCACCGGTGGTGAAGGCTAATAACAGTAGCAAAGGCAGCATTATGCTAAACTCAACTGCCGCTACACCTCTATTGCTACTCTTCATCTTCCTCACCTATGAATCAGGACTATCGGGGTCACGATAGAGGACAATCGTCGACGTATTGCTCACAAACCCAGGATCGAGTGAAGCAGCTCCAGAGCTGGAACAAACACTCACAAATTCCCCAATAACATGTGCTTCATTGCCTTTTTGCGAGATGTCTTGAGACAAAAAGAAACATCCAATGCTTAGGGCTTCAATCGTATTGGCGCCATTTGTCATACCATCACAGATACCGATCACAACAGGCAGCTTTCTCCTACCTCCAGCCGAAATGGAGGCATCGCTAGAGATACCTCCGGTGTCACAATTAAGTGTATCGCCAGTGATATATTCAAGGTGACTATACTCGACAGCAGATCCAGTAAAGGGAATGATGACCCCATCATTGTCGACCTCGACTCTGTCACCTTGGCAATTATTGAAATCTCTTGGGTGATCAGTTGAATTCACTCCACCTCCCTGCCACTGTCCGAAGCGAGTATTAAGACCTTGAACCACAGGTCCAACAGTATTACCTGGCTCAGTCGGAACATCATCGCCCCTGCTTACACAAGAGCCCGGAGTATACTCACCGGCTAATGCACGCCTAATATCGGCCCCTCCAGAGGCGCCATCTAAACGTAATAATTGAAAGTTACCAGGACCTATGGCGGTCCCTTGATTTGACCCGGCTTTCATCACATATAATTCGTCACGCGGGAGGCCGAAGGGCATCGAATCATCGATAAAATCAGGGAAGTTTGGTTCATCGTATCCAGCACAAACCATCATGGGGACGACTTTATTGAGGCACTCAATATCGGTACTTTTTCCCGCAACTGCCGATGCTCTAACGACCTTATTAAAATTCATGATCTGAGCAATAAAGTTATCCAAGCCTACATTCTCAATTCGTACACGCACATATTGTGCATCTTCATCAAGCACAGGTATAAAAGGGTCAGGCCATAGGGAAAACTCAATAAAGATATTTGAAGTGACTTGGGTGGCATTATAATCAGCTGAAGATTGTGAAACACTCGTGTTGAGATCGGCATTTTCACTGAACTGAAAGTTCTGAATAAGCATTGATGTTGCAGCTTCTCTTGCTTCAAAGAGGCTACCTCCATCCTGAATGATTTTTGCCCCATAGAGGGCTGAAGAGTCAGCGGCATTTTGTAATCTGCCTTTATCCAGCAACATATGCCCACTATCTAAGGCCAATGCTGCTACCGTCAACAAAGCAAAAATACCAATAGTAAACATCACGAGTATAGAGCCAGTCTGGTGCGCATCTAGATGCGTACAATACAGACATTCATTTTTTGCAGACTTCATCTGCTTGCCTTTTATCCTCTGACTGACGAGGAATGTTTAACTACACCTTGTTGACGCCATCCTTAACCAGAGCGGTGTAACTTACTAAAGAATTATGTTTATACTTAACATATATATGTGAACGAATTTATCTTCTACATTTTTATCATTTATTACCTCATATAAGTTTAGTCAACTTTCACGGCTATATGTCCTCTAGCATGCTTAGGAGGATAATTACTTTCACGATAAGCTTTCATCACTCTTTCACCATATTGCCCATCTAGCGTACCCACGATCCCTTCATTACGTTCTGGAGCCCCCATATCTAATATCTGTAACTGCTTCACCTGCTGATAACTCTGATCCATAGGAAAATCATTTAGTTCAGCACATCCCATCAAGCTGATACTGAACCCAATCAATACACAACTCAATTTAATCATCGACTTGCTATTTTTATCACAAAAATCCATTGTCACAGTCTCCAACTTTAAAGTGAATGGCCATACTTTTGTTTTGTACCACTATCATCAAGCTTAGCCTCACTCTCTACAGCCTCATAAGGAGTTTGATGCTTATCCGACTTGGTCTGCTTCTGTGACATTTTACCTAGCAGATAAAACTCAATGTCTGAAGGCGATACAAAATCATCGGTAGGTAAAGAGATATGTTTACGATTAAATGGCCTGACTAAGCGAGGAGTCACTAAAATCACCAGCTCACTCTGACCACTTTTAAAGCTCTTACTAGTAAATAATTGACCGAGAATAGGAATATCACCAAGGCCTGGCAGTTTATCGATATTTTCTCGGAGCGTATCACTAATTAAGCCACTTATAGCTATAGTTTGCCCATCTGCTAATTCTACCGTTGTTGATGTTGTACGCTTTACAATAGATGGCACAACAAGAGCAGCATTTGATCCGCCACCGGAAAGCGTCACTGAGTTAGCATTACTCACTTCACTGACCATAACATTAAGACTAAGGTTTATCTGACCAGAGTCCAACACCGAAGGCACGAATCGAACACCGACACCAAAGTCACGATATTGGATGGTGGTTGAGCCGTTCGTTCCAGGGACTGGTATAGGAAATTCCCCTCCCGATAAAAACTCTGCAGATTGACCGCTCATCGCAGTGACGTTGGGCTCAGCCAGTACTTTAGCCAACCCGTTTTGTTTTGCAACATCAAGGGCAAAATTCATCAATAGACTATCATTTAAATATCGAGCAAAAAAACCTCGATTACCGATAGCTGCCGCAGGATTAAGATCAAACGAACCGCCACCACCTGCCGTACCACCAGAAAAGTTATCACCTTGACTAAATATAAAAAACTTAGAATCAAACTGTTTAGCGACTTCTCTCTGCACTTCTGCAATGACCACTTCTAGCATAACCTGATGATCCCCCCCGACAGTCATCATGTTCAATACCGTACTTTTTACTTTTGAAACTGACGCGGCTGCAGCATAGGCTTTTGCAAGTTCAACAGCAGTATTCATCTTATGTAAATTTGATGCTTGACCACTGATAAGAAGCTGACCTTGAGAAGTTTGTACACCTAGCTTCTCGGAAGGTAGAAATTCATGCAACCTAGCCTTTAATCCATTGAGATCATGCGTGATTTCTATATCGATGACATCTGCGAGTTGTTCATTCTTATCCCAAATCATGATGTTAGTGCTGCCTAGTTTTTTACCCAGTACATAAAGTTCATTGTTTGGCAGTAACTTAATATCCCCAATTTTCGGGTTACCTACAGACACTCGATGCACTGCATGACCAATTTGAAATACGCGAGATTTAAATATTGGGATCTTTTTAATCTCTCTATCGGCACCTGTTGGGCCACCGGCATAACTTGAAATAGAAATAAAATACAAAAATAATATGCAAGTTGCTAGCCTAGCCGTTTGAGGTATTGAACGTGCCATGGTGCACTCCTATACGTTATTTGTGAGGAACTCACTAACACCTGATGCTAATTACTGACCTTAATAACCTGCTCTTTCATCCCTTTGAGCAGATACACCTTAACCTTAGATTCTGATGAAACATAAACTGTTTCCTTAGAAGGTTTCACTATATTGCTTATAGGTTGCACCTCCTTATTTTCATTGATTAAAGCAAGTTCAACTACGGCCGAGTCATTGGGGTTTCTTAGTGCCAGTTGCAATTTTCCACGCCCCTTGGCTATCATCAGTATTTCAGCTTCTTCTAGACTCAATTCTAGAGTGACCGCTCTTACCAGCTTAGGTTTATTTTCATCATTAGAGGAACGTTGATCTATCGCTAATATCTTCACATTAGCTAACACTACATCTGTTTGTAACCGCCCATGCCTTTTAAACAGGTTTAGCACATCAACACGATTACCAGGCAGTAGGAAACCAGCCACTCCTACCACATCATTAACCCTAATTGTCACCGCGCGCATTTGAGGTGAGATAAGACTTGCTAGAGTGCTGCCTTCACCTTTTTTGGTTAACCTTTCACTACGAAGGATCTCACCAACATAAAGGTTTTGTTTAACGACCATACCTTCGGCTGCTTCAAATGTAGTAACAGCGGTTTCCGGTATAATCGAATTTGGCATAGCTGTTTGCTTAAGATGTTTTCGTTCCAGAATGGCACCTAAGGGAACCACCGTGGCCATGGTGATCACATTAGTAGAAGCTTGCGGCAAATTGGCTTCTGTATTTGATTTAAGCCAACTTTGTGCCAAGAAAACAGCAGTAACGCCAAACACTAATGAAAGAATGACAAATAGTATTGTTTTATTGTTCATCAAAAACTCCTTAGATGCTTATTGAGAGCAACGAGATTTATGATTACGACACAAAATAAATTGACCATGCTTCAACAATCAATGACTTCGTCACTTCTGACTTTAGCTGCATAAAGCTAATCTGATCCGACATTATCCCCAACAGATCTCTTGGGTAACAGGGAATTAAAGGCTTCTCAAACAACTCATGAAAATCTGTAAGCAAGTATTGGAACATCTCTTCACTACATTTAAGCCCTTGCTCCTCACACACCTGAAACCAAATTTTCCTATAAAGAGGTTCATCTAATGCATCAAAATGAATCTTGTAACCTAACCTTCTGAGAAATGCATCATCGACAAGTTCGTTAGGATTTAGATTAGTAGAGAAAAGTAAAATAAGCTCAAAAGGTATCTCAAAATGTTCACCGGACTGCAATGCAAGAAAATCTCGTCGCTCCTCCATTGGAATAATCCAACGATTAAACAACTGCTTGGCACTGATTTTTTGCCGGCCTAAATCATCGAGAAGTAAGATGCCATTGTTTGCTTTTAATTGAATGGGGGCCATATAGGTTCTACTATGGCTGTCAAATTGTACTTCTAACATATCGGCGTTCAACTCTCCGCCCGTGATCCTTAATGGTCGCTTACATTTTATCCAACGAGGATCATGTCCTCGAACCAGGTCTAATTGGTTATTTACATCACTTTCACCAACTTTGTGATGAAGTTGGGGATCATAAACTTGAATAATTTCATTACCGATTGAAATAGAGTATGGAATTAACACCGAGTCACCTAAAGTTAAATTCAAATTTCGACACAGATAGCTCTTACCTGTGCCTGGTGGCCCATAGATAAGAACAGGTCGACTTGAATTCAGTGCAGGACCAATTTTGTGTAGAAGCTCATTGGGTAATACTAATGACTTTAGCCCATTCTGTAGCATCTCAAATGTTATCGGATTTCGTCGGCTAGATTGCTTACAGCAAATATCTGAGTATTGAGATAAAGGAATAGGGACTAGTCCTTTATAACCACTCTTAGCCGATGCTTGCTTGGCAAACTCCTCTCCGCCATGACTCAATGCATACCGCATCTGTCCATCTGATGTTGATTGACGATTTTCAACCCAAGCCAGCTGTTTTGCACTATCAAGAAGCCCTTGTATTATCCCTCCGGTGATCCCCATATAAGACACAAGCTCAGCTTTAGTAAGTACCCCAGCTGAAAGCAGATGTTTTAGCATTAGCTCAAGTAAAACCGATTCATGGATACCTGTTTGTTCGATAGTTTTAGGTCGAGGGGCTAATTGAGCGCTATCTAACTGATCTATTTTAGGAAGTGTATGCGTTTCATCTGTGCTAAGTTTCAACATAGTCATACTCCCCAAAGACTTAAATATTGATTCCAGTTGAAGAAAAGCTCTAAAATATTACTATCGAGTGAACAAGCCCATACCCAACCAATAGCAAATGCAGGTGCATAAGGTACCTTTTCACCTGCTGCTTCACCTGCTTCAGGTTTAAAATAACTTTGAAGATAAATACAATCCCAATATCGCTTAAATGTTTTTGCTAAACCAATGAAGCCAGTTTTCCAAATGATTAATATTAAACTGGTTCCTGCACCAGCAACGATGCCGTAAACGATATTTGAGAGTAACAATTCAGGTCCCATTAAAGCACCTATCCCCATCATTAATTTGATGTCTCCAGCCCCTAATATCCTCAATATAAATGTAGGAAAAAGAAGAATAAACGCCAGCCCAAAACCAAAGCTTGCCATTAATACCCCAGCTAATTGTGCGTAATAAGCATTAATTGCAAAACCACAGAAAATGGCGAGTAAACAAAGCTTGTTAGGGATTTTCTCTTGATAAAGGTCCATGATAATCGCTGAGGTAAAAAAGAGACCCGAGAGTAAAATCTGAAGTGTTAATTGAGTATCTGTCATAACCTGCCACCATGGACATCATCACAAAGGAACAGAGTTAGAAAACATGCCCATGTCCATATGGGCAATTCTTAATGTCAAAGAATAAGTTTCTAAGAACCTGTACAGTCACTACTCGCACCAGTTACCGCAGAGGCGAGACAATTCAATTTATCTGTAGCATTTGAACCCAGTTGATTGAAAGCAGCGATCATGCCACCAACGACTAAGCCACCGGCAATTGCATATTCAACTGCAGTTAATCCACTTTCATCTTCAATAAAATCTGTCAATAATTGTTTAATGTTCATGAGTGTTTTCTCCTAATCGTGCAGTCGGCACATGGCTAAAGACTTTCAATAAAACTTTAGATAAATGATAACCCCTTACAGTAACATTTACGTGAGCGTCACTTATTCCATCAGCCTTAAGTGCCCATTTAACCATAAACATTTAAAGCTAACTTAAAAGTAGCAAACACCAGCTCTTCACTCTATGTTGAAGAAAGAAGTGATCCAGTGTTCCATATGAACTATCTAAGTTTATATAGCAGTTACTAGAGAGGAATCTTCCCAATAGACAAAGAGAATCTGAATTCTACATTGACACTATTATCTATTAAAAAAAACATCATAAAAAACTGTAAGTTATACATTTATAATCATTACAGTTATATAAATCATGAGTTTTAGTTTTTTTTGTAATTAAGTAAAAACAGATCAATTAATTAATCCATTTTCAATACCTGCTTATATAAAGATAAGGGAGAGGTGTAGATGAAGCCTGTATTGCAAGCGAGATGAACAAGATGTATTGATAAGTTTTAAAAGGCTATAGATTAAAAAAGTGCACTTACTGTCGCTACACGATAATCCCTGATGACAGCAATACAAAATAGATATGTGATTTGTAGTATTTTTAAGTCAGATAGAAATCACCTCTTTCAGATAATATCAGTCTAGTCGTTAAATCATATTAATACAGTTTTAATAGTCCACCTTACTATTCAACATAGGTTGTAAGGCTCTCGTTTATGCATGTGTCACCCAAGCATATCCCAGTCTCTCAAGGATTTTATAAATATTACTTATCTCATAACTCACACCAAAGTTATCCGATATATAGCTTTGAATTTCACTGCCATGTAGCTTCTCCTTACCATTGGCTGTAGATCTATGTTTTATATACACAGAAAGTTGTTTTAACTGTTCAGCCGTTAAAGCAGCTGGTCTACCACTGTGTTTCTTATCTTTAAGTCCTTCTAACCCATGAGTTAAATAATTACTTACCCACTTATTCACACTGGTACGACTGACTTTGAGGTAATCTGAGATTTGATATCTCGATTTTCCTTCGTGGAAATGTAATAACGCTAAAAGTTTTAACCTCATTCTGGCATTTTTTTCCTGTCTGATCAGTTTCATAAAATCAGGATTATCATAACTGTCATTCATCATATTGAGGGATCCTATCTAAATCATAGATGTCAGGTCTAAGTTGTAACTTACCAAATTCATCAACCCAGCTTGTGTGATAAGTGATATATACAGGCGTCGGACTAACTATAGAATAATAGTGTGTCAGGGTGCCTCTAACGGCCCTTTCAACATCTGCAGCTCTGTTATCTGCTTGCATCAAATAATCCAAAAGCCCTTTAGGGTCTGACAGCCTAATACAACCGTGACTCAAGGCTCTTATACGTTTAGTAAATAGAGATTTAGATGGTGTGTCATGCAGGTAAATAGAGTGATTATTGGGAATAGAGAAACGGTATTTCCCAAGGGCATTTTCAGGTCCAGGGGATTGAACCAGCTGGTATTCTGACAAGAAATTCAGAATCGAAGAACTGCTTATATCGACCAAGTCAAGAGAAGAACCAGCTCCATATTTTCGTAATTCAAATTTTTGTCGGTTTAAGTATCCTGGATACTTAGCATCCAAAGGGATTAACTCCTTACTGACGATACTCCAGGGAGGCGTCCAGCTAGGATTGACAGTAAAGCGAGTCAATGAGGAAGTAATAATAGGCGTTGGTGTCAGGGGCTTACCTACTATCACCTTCATATCCAGTAATTTTTCCCCTTGGTCCAATAATTGTAATTGGTAACCTGGAATATTTATCCAGACAAACCGCTCAGGCAAGGTATTAGGTAAACTGAACCAACGCCATAGGTTTAACTGCATTTGAACTATTCTAGTCTCTGGCTTAACGCTCAAGCTTTCTGCCGTTTGAGTATCGAGCTGACCATTAACTTCGAGGCCATGACGCATCTGAAAAGACTTAATCCCTAGTACTATATCCGGATCATATATAGACGCTCTTTGTCTAAGTTCAGGTTTAACACTTAAATCTCCAAGATCAACTAGTAAATTTCTCAGTGTCGAAATTTTGTTCGAGCTCTGCCCAAGCCTAAAATCCGCTTGACCTATGTTAGGCCAAGGTTTGTGGGTCAATTTTTTATATTTTCTTATCATTCCTCGTAATTGTGAGACTTCATCATAGAGAGGTAGAACTTGTTCAATAAATTCAGATAACCTATGCTTTCTGATCGCTTGTGTGAAGCTGAGTTCTAAGTTGAGATTCATATTCAGGCTCAACTTTGACACTCTATCTAGAAGATAGAGACAAGCGCGGGTATAAGCTCTATCTCGTTCGCCCTTACTCAGTTTTGTCCGATCAACTTGTTCTATAGATAAATAGTTACCAAGCCCTATGCCTAGATCTTCTAATAATTGTGCTAGTGAGAGACCATTTACACTTAAACCATGGGAGTCAAACCAAATTAACTGCTGATCGTTAAGCTCATAAATAAGCTCCACTTCTTGAGTATCTGACAGATTTGATGCTAAAGAGTTACCATCAGATAAAGAGGGAATAGAGATTATTAATGAACAGAAGAATAAGCTGATCAAAAACATTTTACTTTTCATTATCTCCCTCCTCGACACATTATCTGATGGAGTTATCATTCAAAGCGCAGACTAAAATACCAATAATCCTTTATGTAATTGCTTAATAATCATTTTATTGAAATAAAAAATGATTTTAGGCCATGATTATTCTTATTACTCTACCGAGTCTCTCTTAAAATTTAGTACACAAGCTAGCCCATGACAAATTTTAGGCTGACACTTCAGAACAGTATTTTTATCCAAAGATCATTCGAAGCACATCAATTACAACTATACTTTTGGTAGGAAAATGTACTTGCATACCATTTTTCTGAAGAACTCCACCTTTGAATAGAATTAGTCCACAGGTAGATAAATATGACTAAAAATACTGAAATGATTACACAAGCCAGTTTATCCGTAACGGTTTTCATTTTGCTTATGTCGAATCTTGTACCAGCCTGGAGTGCTTATCAATCAAGGATGTCTATCAAGACAGATGCTCCATCGGGTTCAAGCCTTGCCGAACGTTACCTTATTCTTGGAGACTGGCCTGCAGAATCTGATCTTTCAAGCGTGATAAGAGATAATGACAAATTTATCGTCACCTCTGCAAAGACAACAATAAATTCTGGTTCAACATCAGACATAGATGATAATGACGATATGCAGTAATTATCCTTCTCTACTCAATAGGTTAAAGCTAGCTTGGACTAGAAGGTAAAAATATGGAGGTTGAGACACGTTTGAAGTCTAAAAAAATATCCATGGTAAGAACCTTTTGGCGAACGAATGCACTTATGTTGCTGTTTCTTATTGCCTTATATAATTTTAAATTATTTATTCAGTACTTCTCTTCATTCTCTCTTGCTGAAGTCATGACCCATGTACGCAGTGAAGACCTCTACAGTCAAGGTTTATTGTTAGATCTCTCTCAATTTATTTTTATCGTGATTGTTTTGCATATCCTCTGGTCACTTATCATCACTTTTTCATGTAAACCATGGTTTCGATTAGTTGCTCATGAAGGAATACGAACACAAATTTGGTTAGTTATCGTCTTACTTCATCTGACAATAGTACTCGCCGCAAACGCATATTTTTATCCCACGTCATTATTGGGTTTTTTAAGAGGTACTCCTCTAGCATCCTCACTCGGATTAACACTTGCCTCAATGTTGCTGGTATCACAACTTATATGGGCTATCTATAGTGATTTTGGCCCTAAAGTGATGACCTTTACCCTATTGTTCGCTGCCATGTCAATTGCTATTATGAGTTATTCCCCAGAACGGGCTTATGCTCTGAATGATAAAAATAATCCCAATGTGTTTATTATAGGAATAGATGGACTGCGGCCCGATCATCTAGAATATAGGAACAGTGAAAACAAGTTCACTCCTCACATAGATGAATTCATCTCGAAATCCCATGTTTTTACAAATACTTATAGTCCACTTGGTCGTACTTATGTTGCTTGGATGAGCATCCTTTCAGGATTGTACCCCAAGAGTCATGGAGCACGATTTAACCTCGCTCCTCCTGAATTAATAAATAAGGACATCCCCTTAGTTCGCGAACTAAGTGCAAGAGGTTACAAAACAACCTATGCGATCGATGAAAGGCGGTTTAATCAAATAGATAAAGCCTATGGCTTTGATGAAATAGTGGGGCCTAAAGTAGGTGCTGCAGATGCCATTATTTCAAGCATGGCTGATTTCCCTCTAATTAACTTGTTTTCCAATATCCCAACGGCTTCAACACTTTTTCCATACCTTTATATGAATAGAGGCTACGGGAAAGGCTATTCACCAATACATTTTAACCAGGAAGTGCTCGCCAGCCTATCGACCGAGCGGCCCAACTTCTTAGCGGTACATTTTTGCCAGCTTCATTGGCCATACACTTCTAAAGACTTCATCGATGTTAACAAGGCACATTGGGATGGAAACTATAACCATTTTATGTATCAAGCCCTGCTATCAAAAGTAGATGACCAAGTGAACGCATTGCTTACGGATCTGCATGAGAGAGGTTTTCTCAACAATGCTATTGTCTATCTAATTTCAGATCATGGTGAAGGTTTCATGCTAAAAAAAGATGTTATTACCAGTAAATCAGTACGAGAAGAGACTAAACTTCATCCTAATGCTTGGGGCCATGGAACCAATGTAATGAGTCAGGAACAAACAAATGTCTTGATGGCTTACCGCAGGTTTAGCTCATCTCTTGACAATCAAACACCGCAACAGATCGAAGGCACGTTTTCGTTAGTAGATATTGCTCCTAGCCTTTTTAATGAACTAAATTTAGCACTACAGGCCAAAGATAAACCATTCGATGGTACAGCGCTTACAAACTCGACACAAAACACATCGGAACGAACCGTTTTTGTAGAATCCTCAGTTCCCTTTCGATCAATAAATGCCAGCTTCATAGACGAGAAGAAAGTAATGTCAGAAACGGCATCCAATTACGAAGTTAGAGAAAATGGTCGAGCAGTATTGATTCCATCTATTTATAAAGAGATGGTGGCAAAGAAGCAAAGATCTGTATATTACAAACACTGGCAACTTGCCTTCATTCCTGACTATGAGGAGCTTATTTTAATCGATACAGACAATAAAGAGTGGCAGAGTCTATCCGAATATACGGGAGAAGCCCCATGGAAGAAGATGCTAGCAAGCATATGTGATCACTATGAAGGAGATCCTGGATTCGATCCCCTAAAAGCATGTCAACGAGTCACTCCAATCTCAAATTAACATCATATTGTCTTATCATTAAACACCCAATATTTTTGAAATAAATAGCTAATGATTGGTAATAATAGGCAAATAAATAGTATGGCCTTCTCATTAGAGAATCCCACGTAGTCAAAAGTAAGTGTGATAACCAATATTAACGTGAAATTAGCACTCGAGATAATGCTAAAACGCACAAAACGGGACTTATTGATCTTCACTTTAAAACTCCAAATACTTTGCAAAACATATGAAAAAATAAAACTAATAACAAAAGACAATAGATTTGATAACAATGGACTCAGTGCCAGTATTAACATTAGCCTGTTAGCCGTGAAAAAGTAAATCAAAGTCGTTAATAGCCCAACCACGGCAAAACGTCCGAATTCCTGGATCTCTTCCCAAGTTACTTTTTTTGAACTATACATATTAATGATAATCCAAATGGAAGCAGGGTAAATTTTAGAACATGTTTTTCAAATGAAAGAATACGGTATAGGAACTGATTAATGACAGTGGCAGGTTGTTTAGCTCCTATTGCACTGTCGTTAACAGTAAATTTATCTAGCAGTCGAGACAGTCCCGCGATAGGCAATAAAAAGGAATTAAAGTAGCTCATGCTGACAATGCTAAATCCACAATCAGATAGCATTGAAGATAGATGTGCAGAGTTATAGCGTCTGTAGTGATGCATCTCTTTATCATGTTTACCGTAAAGGTATTGGTATGCAGGGACTGTAATAATTAAATATCCTTTATCTTTCAAAAGATTACTTACTCGCTCTAAGGATGATATATCATCTTCTATATGCTCTAACACATCAAATAAGCAAATAAGATCAAACTGTTTATCTTGAAGATCTATTTCAAATGGAAGCGCACCGTAATGTACTTCAATGTTCAGTTTTTCCTTAACATACGCCCTTGAAAACTCATCCATTTCGACAGCAGTTACATCGCCAAACTGACTTAACATAGCCAAGTTTCCACCAGTACCACAACCGACTTCGAGTACCTTAGCATTAGCCTCTCGATTGACTGAATATCGACGGAGAAAAAACTCAATGATCTCTCTTCTGCCTTTAAACCACCAATGGTTATCTTGATTTTCGGCCAGTTCAGCATAGGCTTTTTTTTCCATAAGTTAGTACTCTCGCTCAATGATATATAGAGGTCGATGCTTGGTTTCAAGGTAAACTCGGGATATATATTCTCCTAATACGCCAATTCCAATCAGTTGAGTTCCACCTAAAAATAGAACAACGACCAAAAGTGATGCATACCCAGGTACCTCTATGCCAAAAACTAAGGTACGAATGATAATAAATGAACCATATGCAAAAGAGATCAAAGAAATAGAAGCACCGATATAACTCCAAATTTTCAACGGAATCGTACTGAAACTTGTTATACCTTCAATGGCTAGATTCCAGAGTTGCATTAACTTGAACTTCGACTCACCATTACACCTGCATTCACGGGTATAGGGAATAGTGATCGATTTGAAACCAACCCAAGACAGCAAGCCTTTCATAAATCTTTGTCTTTCAGGCAATAAATTGATTGCATCGACAACTATTCGATCCATTAATCGAAAATCACCAACATTAAATGGAATTTTCTCAGACGCTAATTGGTTATGTATGGTGTAAAAAAAATTAGCAGTACTGCGTTTCAAAAATGAATCACTCGAACGATCCACGCGCTTTGCCAATACCACTTTATAACCAAGGTGCCACTGCTCTAGCATAGTTAAGATAAGCTCAGGTGGATCTTGTAAATCAGCATCTATTGGAATGACTGCATCACCACGCGCAAGCATAAAACCAGCTGTTAAGGCTGCTTCTTTACCAAAATTCCTTGAAAAACTCACAATTCTTATCTGTTTTACTTTTTGTTTAATCTTAATGAGCTCTTCTAAGGTAGCATCAGTACAACCATCATCTATGCATATGATTTCAAATGAGTTACTTTGTTTAGATAATACCGAAAGTAAAGTTTTGAAAAACAGTCTTAGTGCCCCTTCTTCATTATACATAGGGCAGATAATAGAGATCATAAATCCCCCTCATTGAATAATCCTTTTCACTATGACTTACTTCTTATCCGAACTAGCGTGAACAGGATTTGATTTCTTGGTATAAACTTTATACTTCTTGTCTTTATGTATAGAGAACTTTATATCAGTTAATTGATATTGTTTAAAAATATCAGACATTTTTTTGTTTTGACTTATAAACGTCTCAAATTCGAAACCATCATAAAAATAGGAAGGTGGCTCAGTGACATCAATTACAATTATAGCTGGATCATTAATAGTAAGATCGTGATTAATGATATTCACGACGTAGTTTGTTACCGCATCTATTTTTTTTACATTTTCTTCAGATAAACTTCCTCTATCATTCCTAGCCATGGCTATTGCAGGTATGGGCCATAGTGCACCGAAGCTCGAGCTCCATATTGCTCTCGTATATGAAGTAATAAATGCTGATGGCCATACATTCGTCGAAAAAATATAGATGTTCTTGCCTGTAAAATTATTGTTTATCATCTCAGCAGTATGATCCAAACCTTTATATCCAATATCACTTAACTTAGGTAGTTCGATATTAGTCATTGACTTCTGAATTACCCCCCTTTGATCATAAAATATATGCCCTGTCGAGAACACCAGTAGATAACAAGCCAGTGCAGAAATAAGAATCATGGATTTTTTTATTTCTGCCTTATCATGGACATATAAACAAGTAGTCAAAGTAAAATTCAAGAATAAAATTGTTTTGAATGGTAGCAATTGATAACTATAATGAGACTGTATTAAAAATGACAAAAATGAAGCTAAGAGGATGATATTAAAGTACATCACAAGTTCACGATGTTTTTTAGATGTGAGATATCTCGCCACAATAAAAATTAACATCACCATAAGCGCATAATATGGCAGACCGAAACTGCTAATCGGCTTCCCATAGGTCCAGTAGGTGGCAAGTGCCAGTGGCACTATTTGGGAGAAGTACTGAGGATGAAAAATAAATATAGAAGTTATAAAGCCACAAAAAAACAAAACTGCAGTAACAGGTTCTATCGTTACCAGTCGATACTCCTTTCTGAACTGATACAACAAAAAACACTCTGAAAAAAATGGAATAATTATAAAGTATGGTTTCAAACATAATGCAATCCCAGCAAAAACACCATAAAGAAATAACTTAAAAGAGTTAATCTTTATCTGGCTTGACACTTTTAAATATCGAACAAACAGATATGGAATTAATAAAATGATAGCTAAATGGTCTCTTTGACCAAAGTCATAAAATGGAACAACAAAAGTGATAAAAATGACGGCATAGATATAAACATTCCGAGTTTTCTCTGGCAAGACCAATCTGCTTAAATTAATATGAGCTATAGTTGGAATGAGTACAAATAGAGAAAAATAAATTTTAGTAGCACCAGCAGCACTAAAATCGGTCATGTTAGCTAACCAAACAGCGGGTGCCATCAAGTAGATGATCATAGGTGGGTTTACTTCAATAAGCTGTGTATAGAGCTCCTTACCGGCCAACCATTCCCGAGTTATATAAAAAAGCCACCCAAGATCACCATTTATTCTTAATAAAATGGTGATCAAAATAAATAATATTAAACAAGTAATAGGAAGAAAAAAACTCAACAGTCCCAGAAAAGTTTGATAAACTTTTTGCAAGTCCAACTCCATTATATTAAGAATTAATCAAGCCTATTCTGTAAGCATAGTCACTAGAACACGTTATGCAAAACCATGCTTATTTACACTCAAAATCAAAAAATTAGACTGTTATCTTAATAAGCCAACTATAATAATTAGTTAAGTGCCGCTAAAACTGTATAGAGAGCAAATTACAGGGACATAAATGTCATTTTTCTCTTTTACCATCATAAGAAGTGCCCCATTTCGGGTACTGTTTCCGCTGCTACTGTCCTTGCCGCTTTGTATCTCGGTTGATCAATTTCTAATTTTTCTAACTCCTTACCATAGCTTAATCTCTACTTTCCCTTACATCATGCTCTCCATCGTCATTTTTTTGAGTCAACCTTTTAATCAAGGAGCTACAGGTCTAGTGGCTCTCTTAATGGTTGTTAGCTTCTATTTGGTACAAAGATATGTAGGTATTGCTGACCTGACGGATATTCAGAAATTCGCTTTCTGCTTATTGGTATTTGCTCTTCCTGTGAATCTTTTCATGATTCATTTTTTACCAGAAAAACGTTTGCTCTCTCGATTCGGCATTAACTATCTTCTATTAATCTTGTTTCAAGTGATATGGTGCTGGCTCCTGCTTGAACAGATAACGAATGAAAATGTCAGTTGGCTCTGGAGTGCCTATCTAAAGCCTATACCGGCATTATCTTCATCACCGCTGCTGCTCATCATAATCTCAATATTTCTCACCTTAATTAGCGCATTCATTGTCTTATTCAGAAACGCTAACTTTGACCATACCATCTTCATTAATCTACTATTTTCAACTATAGCCCTCATCTTTTTTGATACCCCTCAAATTTCAGCAATATGTTTTTCATTGGCAGCGACACTTCTCCTGCTAGGGATTATTACCTCTAGCCATGAACTGGCATTTGTCGATCAACTGACTGAGCTTCAAGGCCGTAGGGCACTAGAAATTGAGATGGAGCACATAAATGGTCTATACACTATAGCCATGCTGGATGTGGATCACTTCAAGCTGTTTAACGACTCCTATGGACACAGGACCGGAGATGAAGTGTTGAGGCTAGTGGCGCAGATAATGAAGCAAACGGAAGGGAATGCCTCGGTATTCAGGTATGGTGGCGAGGAGTTTATTATCTTGTTCAAGGGAAAGAACTCGAATCAATGTTTGCCCTATCTCAATGAGTTAAGGAGTAAAATAGCCAAGTATGATCTAGTCATTCGTGACCACTATGAAAGACCCATTCTCGATAAAGATGCTAAAAATTGTGGCCAAAATGGTGGAGAACATAAAACCGTAAATATCACTGTCAGTATAGGCGTCGCCGACAGCATCAATAACAGAACCAAGCTACATACACTTGGCGCAGATGAAGTGTTAAAAGCCGCAGATAAAGCCCTGTATCGTGCCAAGAGTGGCGGCAGGAACAGAGTGACAAACTTAAGGTTTGCCTGACGCCTCTATCCCAAGAGCTGTTTCCACAACAAATGCTCCGCTATAATAAGCATGAATCACTTATTATTTTTCGATTCACTTGTTAACACATTATGCCCGTCAATATCCGAGTGACCGATAAGCTTGCCATCGAATTCGATTAACCCATAATTCCCAACGCTACTGTGGGGGCCAGCACTATAGCTAGCCATTTGAAAACAACCACGACTCCTGCAATTGCATATAAAAATATTTTTCCAGCATTCCTTGCTCCTTAACTATAACAATAGGTATTAATCTGTTGTACGCCATAAGTTAACCAGCTAACAATTGACATATCATGTCAAAATTAAACTAACAAAAACATTAAGATATTACAAGTCACCAGCAAGAATATGCTAACGGCAGATATGAAAGTCGATATCCTGAGAGGCCATAAAGGCCTGCGCATTGACGCCTTTTAACATGGCGATGGTGGATAACATGCCTGCCACCAAACAATTGGCGGCCTTAACGGTCACAGACAGAGGGGCGCCTTCCACCGGATAGCCGGTGTTAAGGTTCAGTATGTGCCCATATCTCTTGCCCTTATTGAGTAGATAACGCCGGGTGTGGCCGCTGGTAGCCAGCCCTCCGCCAGTTAAGCTTATTGTCCCTGTGGCATTGTTCAGTTCGCTGGGATCTTCTATTCCCACCTGCCAGGGTTTCTCGGCGACTGAAGCACAGGCTATATCACCGCCTAGATTCACTAGGGCGGGTATGTGAGGGTAATGAAGCGTCAACAGGCTCGCTGCCCTGTCACAGGCATACTCCTTGGCGATGCCACCGAAATCAAGGCTCATGTCTAGCGGAAGATAAAGCCGTGATGCCTCTATGCTCAACTTACCAAAGCCGACATGTTTAAGTGCCCTCTCGATGGATGCAGAAGTAGGCATATTTGCATCTGACCCAAAGTTCCAGAGTTTCAATATGGGTCCCGCCGTAATATCGAACATGCCATCACTTAAGTCGAAGCACTGTTTCGAAAACACCAAGAGCGCCGAGGTTTCTACGTCGATATTCTGCCAGTCGCCAGCATTGGCATTAAGCCCGCTGAGCAAACTGGTGTGATTGAAGCGACTGTACTTTTTCTCTATGCGCCGTGTTTCCTGCAAAACCTGGTGGGCCATGGCATAGGCCAGCTCTCTGTCGGCTGTGCGCATAAGCACCTCACACCGACTGGCCATGGCATGAAAGCTCGCCAGATGTCCCAAGGAAGTGGCTGCCAATGACAGCTCTTCGCTCATAGACTGTTTTCCTCTCGATGGGGCATTACGTCACTCATCATCGAATGCTAATCATCACAGAACTGACCACATGAATGACCACATTATAAGCATGCATGCCATGGCTACACAGCGGAATAGATACCACTAAAATGACAAGCCTAGCTGAAAAATGATCGCCTTAATGCTTGGATATAGCTCATGGTGAGCCAGCTGACCGCTGGCTTGCTCTCCATTAGAATAGGGATCTTGTTGATAATACTCCAGGCGATAGCTGGCCTCAGTGCCATCAACTAAGGTATGGCCAATTTTTATGCCTAAGGTATAAGCATTCATGTTACCGATACGATAATCTGCCGATGCATACTCAGGGAGTCCTTCCCCCGAATTCAGGAAAGCCCGATAAAAGCTGGCCGCTTCTTGTCGATAATACCTCAGGTGCAGTTGGCCAAAAAAAGTTGAAGTGAAGTTGTACCTATAACGGGTCTCGAAGGTATGTGAGGACACGCCCCAGTCATCATGACTATAACGATAAGCCAGATCTGTCACCCCGGTGGATAATGCGTGTTTACTGAACAGATAAAAGCTCTGTTTGAGACGCTCATCGGGTCGACTCTCATAAAGATATGCCTCACTGGTTCCCGACGCATCAACCAGGCTAAGCACCTTATAGGGATCTGTCATGTATCCTTTTAATGAAGACAGGTTATAGCTGAGTTGCACCAGCATATACCGATTGATGATCTGGGTTAAGCCGACGCTAAGATCCACAGTCTGTTTATCGGTACTCGCTATCTGGCGAGTCTTATCAAATTCAGTCCTGAACTCTGCTTGGGAGTCAAAATCATCCCGAAACACCATCTTACTCATGGCCACAGGCCGCCCTCCGACAGGATCGACCAGATCATAGTAATAGGCCATCCCTAATGAAAGCTGAGTATTACTCTTGTTAAACGAGCGTTCCAGTGCCGAATTAATGCCCATGGAGGTGTAGTCATATTCTCTGGACAGATAGATCCCATGGTTACTGCTCCAGTCAGGCGACCATATCTCGGCCCAGTTGCCACTGAGCTGAAGTCGAGTGTCTTTGAAGGTGTCATCTAACGGGGTGTTAGCAGAATCTATATTGTATTCGCCATTGCCTGACGGACGGGTAAAAGTCTGGCGTTCATCTTGGGGCACAGCGCCATTGGCCGAGGAGCCGGTTAAGGTATCTAGCACCAACTTGCCTTCGTAAAGCCGCTTATCGCCTACAGGTAGCTTAAGATTGAAGATCCCCTCGGCTACCGTCACCCTGTCCTGTTCCAGATAATAGAGTAAGGCGGCATCGATTTGAGGTGAATCAGTCTCAACAGAGTCTGAGGTGACGGCTTCATCGGTAGTGATTACTGCGGCGAGTTTAGTGTCTCTGCCTATTGGATTATCGGCTCCTGAGTCTCGTTGAGCGGCAATGGCCACCGAACTCGTCATGCTCAACAGCGCAAAGCTGGCAATCGATAACGCTTCGGCAATCGAGGACTCAATAGTACTGGTACCAAAACTTGCACCTATTTCGGGCCCGGTTCCAATGCGTGCTTGTGACTTATTGACCGTTTTAGTTGCAGCCACAACCGCCCCCGGCGAGTGCTCGGCCGCCACTGGTGCCTTCTTTGCTAAAATAAATATGATCGTCCAAGGTCAGATCCAGTTTCTCACTGTCCAACGCCATATCTTCACGGGCAAACTGATCCCGCTGCCAAGGCTCAACGCCTAAACCCGCACAGGCCGTCAAAGATAAACACACCAAGAACGGTAGGCTTCTGACTGATTTAATCAGCACTGTCTCGAATATCATCATCTCTCGCCTCTAATTTGATGGATTCCCCCACACTTACTCATTTTACTCACTGCTTGTCTGTGCTCTGTTCCAGCTTTGCTTGCTTGAGATAGTGTAAGATCTCGGCTTCATAGTCCGCCTTATGCTCGGAATAGAAACCCACGTGTTTAGCGACTAATTTACCTTGTCGGTTGAACAGGTAGCTGCTCGGCATTCCCAAGATATCGAATTGTCCTGCCACCTGAGTATCGGGATCATAGGCGATAATGAAGTCGGCAGAAATCTGCCCGAGAAACTGACGGGCGAGTAATATGTCATTGTCTAAATTGATGGCAATGATCTTAAGCCCCTGATCAGCATACTTATGGTGCATCTCATTCATCCAGGGAAAAGACTTTCGACATGGTCCACACCAAGAGGCCCAAAAATCGATATAAATCAACTCTCCGGAAACTTGAGATAATATATATGACTGCCCGTCTACATCCTGGACACTGAGATCCAGATTTGGGGCCGCAGAGAGTGAATTAACCTGAAATAGTATGCTCATTATCAGGCCAATTTTAACCAGCTGGCTTAACCGCCTTAAAATTAATAGTTGCATATTAAAGCCCAAAAAACTCTGTGTATTAAACTAGTTATACACCGAGTAATGCCTTAGCGCCAGCAGTGACTAAATAGGCGACTCATACTAAACCTGCCCTACTTTTATACCGATAATAAAAAGCCCAAACCAGATCTTAGTTTGGGCTAACATCAGTTGCAGTTATCTGCAGTCAATTATTCTAAGCCTGCCTCGAAGGTCAGAAATATTTCGTTAACGGATTTATCGGCTAGACGGGTATCGGTATTTTTCTGCTCGAAACTCGCGTGAAGCAAGTACAGACCGGCACTTGGTGGAGTAAAACTTATCGAACCCGCTTTATTTGAGACGAGTTCGATGGCATCAATTTTATTGCGATACAGAGTGCCGGACTTGACCACAGAAACCGTCACGCCCTCAACAGGCTTACCATGAAAAAGAAAATTCATCTCTGTGACTTCATTTTCAATGATGTTCGCCGGGTGTGTCACAGGCAGCAATTCAAGGTATTCATTTTTAGCCTGATAAGCCACATCGTTAGGTTTATTAAGGGTCACATAAGTCTCGACGCGTGAGAAATACATGGCGCCTTGCAGCTCATATGCACCTTTTGGCATCGCTGCGGCAGCCGCCTGTTTGTCCATAGCAAGGCGCACGGGCTTATCTTGGCCCTTCACCTTGTAACGAGAATAGTATTTAGGTTTGGCTTTTTTCTCGAACCGATAGGTGCCATCCTGTGCCAGCTGGTAATCGAACACAGACTTACGGCCGCCTCTGTAGCTTGAAGAGGGAGAATCTAGTTTGCCATCGGGCATCACAACCTGAACATCTTCGCTGCCGAAGGGCTTATCATAGATGAACACTTGATTACTGGCAGAGACATCGGAAGTGATCCACACACCTTTGCCTGCATCGGCTGAGACATTGAAATGACTTGGCAAGATCCAACGGTCATGAGCCTGAGCAGTATGACTAGCAAAGGGACTTAACAAGGTGCTGACTAAGGTAAGACTCGCGGTAACTAACAGTGTTTTCTTCATTGGTTGACCTATAAATTACATGATTAAATGTGTAAATGAATGACGAGCTAAAGATTAAAAGCGTTAAGGTTGGAAATGGATCTTGATCTCGCCAGTTTCCTCAGTCGGAGCTATTTTGGCAGTAAACGCCTCAGAGCCTAACTCAAACTTATGTCTCACCAGATCTCTGCCGCCATGCTCCCTGACCACTTCCATCAGCAAGGTATATTTGCCATTGGGGACAGCGTGACCGTCGACATCAGTCATATCCCAGTGCAGCTGATATTTCCCCGCCGGGCGAGTAGCTGAGCTCATCCCATCGACTAACTGGCTATCTTCACGCCCGGCTTTTCTCCACCATCGCCGGATATCTTTAAGCCACTTATAGCCTTCATCCCAACGCCACAAAGCGAGCGTGCTGATATGCTTGCCTTTAGCATTTTCAATCCATACCGCGGTATAGGGCCTTAAATACTGACCTTGAGTTATTTCCGGTAAGTTAACCTCAATATCAAGCCCAGCATCGACCTCGGCACAGGCCCAAGACGGCACTATTATCAAGGAGAAAAAAAGCAGTGATCGAGCTAGATACCGCTTCATTGTGCTGATGTTGTTAACGTGTCTCTGTTTCCGCTTCATGGAACTCCTTACGTTGATTTATCTATCCCAATACAATGCGCTAAAGCACTTGTGTGACATATACCAAGCCACAGCTACTACTCACTATGACCATGTAAAACAGTGACTTTTTAAGCTTTCTGGTTTGAGGAAGTAACAAGTAGGCACCGCTCATTGAAAACAAAATGATTAACATGGAGCTAATGTCGAGTATCCATTGCCAGGCGAGGCCGGCATTTCTGCCCTTATGCAGATCATTCAATACGGCGATAGCACCGTAATGATGGCTCTCGACAAAAATCCGGTTATCCAGCAGGTCTAAGGTAAAAACCTGATAGGTACCCGGCGCCTTATGCACCAGTGAAATCTCATCTTCACTGAATTGTGCTTGAGTCATATCTACAGACCATTGGCTTTTCATCCAATGACCTAAGGCTGCACGCCATTGTTCTTCATTGCTTTGAGATGTGATGAGATAGTCCGGCAGTGGCACCTCTGAGTATTGTGCCCCCTCTTGGTTGCTATCGAACCACTCTGGATGGTTGAGAGTGATCCCCGTCACGGCAAAAAACAGCATGAGTATTAGCAAAGCCATAGACACATAAATATGAATGGTCCGCGCGATGGACAGAGCACCTCTGCTGACGCGGATTTTTTTTGCTTTTATCCTGGTGGTTTTCGTGACCTTGTCATGGATAACAAGCTGAGGAGCATCTTCTGGTAAAGCTTTTAGTGACTTCATTGCTAATCGTTCGGGCGAGTCAAATCGACCATAGTAAATATTAAATGTGCCGCCACACTAAATGTTAACGATTATCATTATTAGTAAATTTACGTTATTTACTTTCTTGCTAGAGAAACGACCATGAACACAAGATACAGATGTGCGCAATAAATAGGCGATCAAACCCATATCTCTCTTAATAATTAAAGGTTATTAGTCAAATACCGATAAAAACTTAATGAATTAAGGTTTTTAAACTGAATGATGTATAACGAGCGAACCGAGGCAAGATGTTGTGGATGTAGATAGTGTGAATAAAATACCGAGAAATGCCTCAATCGTCTTTCATGTTTCTGCGATTATCACTTTGAGTGTTTTTAGCCTATATCGGATCGGGATCGGTGACTACAAACACGCTGGGTTCTTCTCCTTAGCCATTACCCCGCTACTTTTCTCACTGCTGCGAGAATGGCAATACAAGGCCAACGTACTACAGAAGCAGATCACACTCATCATGGTGAGCATTGCCATCTGTTACAGTTGCCTTTACTTAGGTTACAAAGGCCTTATCTATCTATTTCCTACCATTTTTATTTATTTTTTCCTGTTTAACATTAAGCAAGCCCTGCTCCTATCTATTCTCTATGCCTTGTTCGGACTCGGCTTCGCACTCAACATAGAATCTACGCCAGTCATTGCACGTTATTCCATCGCCATCATAGACTGTATCGTCTTCGGCGCCCTCTTCTCACACATCATCAATAAACAAAAGAATGCCCTATTTTATCTTGCTCATACCGACGAACTGACAGGTATCTACAATCGAAAACGCTTAAAACCCAGTTTAAATAACGCAATAGAAAGCAAGATAAAACACCAGACCAAAACGAGCCTACTCTTGCTCGATCTCGATCATTTCAAACAGATCAATGATACTCATGGCCATATCACGGGGGATTGTGTGTTACGTGCGGTAGCGGACACCATTACACGCCACAAGCCTGTAGACGCTGAGGTCATACGTTTCGGAGGAGAAGAGTTTTTAATCAAGTTGCCGGATACCGACGGTGAGCATGCCGTCATCTATGCTGAGCAGTTGCGGCAGGTTATTTCACAAATAAAACTGCCAGGTGTTTCCCAGCTCATCACTTGCAGCATAGGGGTGAAAGAGCTCGAAGGTGAAAGCTTAGATGAATGGTTAAATGCCAGTGACAAGGCGCTCTACAAGGCGAAAAATGCCGGTAGAAACCGAGTCATCCAGGCCCCTTAAACTTGCGACTCCATAGAGTAAACTCCCCACTCTTTACCTTTATCATTAATACCAGCATCATTAATACAGCCAATGAGTTAACCTGAATATCAATCTCGCTCACTGTCCAATTTAAAGAGTCGTCATGTGGTATCAAACAGAAGTTAATTTACGTGCAAAACCCCGCGGATTTCATCTGATCACAGACGAGGTCTATGATGCGCTTCCAGAGCTTAAAAAACTCAAGGTAGGCTTAGTCCATATCCACCTGCAGCACACCTCGGCCGCATTAACGCTCAATGAAAATGCCGATCCCAGTGTACGGGTCGACTTCGAGCGCTACTTCAATCGTCTCGCGCCTGAGAATGAGCTTTACTATACCCATACCTATGAGGGGCCCGATGATATGCCCGCTCACCTAAAATCGAGTTTACTTGGTGTTTCATTGACGCTCCCTATCACCAATGGCCGTTTAAATCTGGGCACATGGCAAGGGATCTATCTATGTGAGCCAAGAGATTCTGGTGGTAAACGCAGGCTCATTATCACCCTGCAGGGAGAGTATCTTTAGAGATCCAGCTAACATCGTAATGTGGTAGTTCATTAACGTTTTGAGGGGCAGAAATACCTCGCTCTGTTGTTGATACTATTCGAAAGCTACCACCTTGGCCCAATTCATCACACCCCATCTCCCAATTAGCACACCAGATGCCAGTTGCCACTGCTGCATAATATCGTGATGACGTCGCTGCATAGAAGTCTACACGTAGTTGATCGTCAGCAATCTGCGTGCCTACACAACGGGTTGTTTGGCCATTATAAGACGATGGTGACCATTGACAACTTTCGAAGCAGCGTTCGTATTGAATAAAGCTTTCCCCTGTAGTTTTTAATGGTTGAGTCAAGTCGTTATCTGAAAAAAACAGCGACTCCAAGGGTAATCGTTTATGAAATTGAGCATTAAAAATACGAATAAACAAGGGGGTATACCAAGACTTATACCCAATCGCGCAAACACAAATAATGGCATCTTTGTTTTCATCGAATCGTTCATTCAAGACAGATTTAACACTGTTATGATCAGCACCAGGACCGATCCAACAGCTGCCGAGTCCCATTCGCGTTACATCAATGACAACTTTTTGGAGTGTCTTACCAATATCAAGAACCGCTTTACGGTCATATTTTGCAGGAGCAATAGCGATTAGAAAATGACGAGCATTGACAACCGGCCAGATAGTCAACGGCGCATGTACCCATTCCAGGCGAATATTTGACTCACTGAATTTCGGCTCTTTTAAATGTCGAGTCACTGACTCTAGAAGAGCTTGTTCATGCTCATCGGTTAATGGCCGTGTTTGGTAAGAACGACAAGATCTGCGATTACGCATCAGACTAAATACATCACTTTCTTCGTTACTCTTAGGGAGGGGCTCCGGTAAGCGTATGCGTAGTCGAGTTGTAACGATATCGAACAATATGATGGCCAACAGTAGTGTAGGAAGCAGTACAAAAATTGTCGCCACAGATGGTAATAGCAAATAAAGTAATCCACTCATGATATACAGCCCCAACACGATTGGCACTGGCATCAGATATTGCAGCCAACCAGTAAACTGTAAGCGCAGCTTAACACCAACGAAACGAATCAAAAATCGACGCAACCAAGGCAGCTTTATTTTATCTACAATATCGCGTTCATTGGCTCCTAGTGCAGCATAGATAATGTCAGATTTTCGGTTGTGATGTGAATTTGTCATATTCCCGCCCTTATGCAAGTGGATACTTGCATTATATGGAGGTCCATTTCTTTTGCAAGTAAAAGCTTGCACATGGTATGATCAAGAAACAAATTAGGAGTATCGATGCCGCGTAAAATTGACGAGAATAAGCTATTTGGTATTGTAGTTAACGAATGGTTAACTATCGGATATGCCGCCACCACCACAAAAGCTATTGCCAGTATTGCTGGTGTGAATGAAGCAACGCTATTCCGACGATATGGTAATAAGGCCGTGTTATTTGCAAGAGCAATTGATCACCAACTCATTAATACTCCTCTCAGCCTTGTGCAGATATCCGACGATCTGCACGACGATCTTGTTGCGTTAGTTAAATCGTACATTGTCACCTTTGATATCTATGGCGATATTGTTTTTCGTCTCCTTCATGAGATATCTGGCAACCCTGACATACGCGATGCAACCATGAATCTAATAAACAACTTACAAGGTATGGTGAAGATGATTAAACATCACCAAGATCAAAATGCATTAAGGTCTGAATATCCGATGTTAACTCTCACAGCATTACTTGGTCCTATTGCTACCTATATGCTATTTTCACGTACAGGGCTCAACCCAGAACTACCAAAATTCAATGCTCAGGCTCATGTAACAAGTTTTTTGTATGGTCGCAGCATTGTTCCTTCTCTATAGGGATTATCTCGAGTACGGAGAATTATTTTTAAACTCTGAGGTAAAATACCAATCGGTATAACTAGCGTATTGCCCTTCTATGCTCATATCTCTCTCAATTAAATATTCGCTCATCCACAGCCAAGTCCCCAGACCTTTCAAGAAGTAAATCAGTAGATAATGACGAGTTATAACGATTAATAATAACAAGCAGGTTATTACTCTGATTTACTCTAAGTAACTGTGATTATATGTTTGTTTTTTAGACAATACCGTTAGATAATAATATCAGGTTTCAATTTGAGAGAGACAGGTATGAAATTGCCCAGCATTCAGTCATCGAGTCTAAGTAACCTTGAGAAACTGCAAGAGAAACGTAAAGAGCAGATGGAGAAGCTCAGTACCGGGCTCAAGATTAACAAGGCCTCGGACGATCCCGCTGGCCTACAGATCGCCAATAGGCTCACATCCAGTATTAATGAGTCAGGAGTACGTGTAAGAAATGCACTCGATGAGCAGAGCATAATTAACACTCAAGCAGGACAATATGCTTCAATTACTGACAACCTCCTTAGAGCACGAGACTTGACCATACAAGCAGGTAATCCCTTGTACGATAAACAAGCCATACAAGCGGAGCTTGATCAACTGACCGAAGAGATCAATGTCGTCGCGGCAGAAGTACTGGGACAGAATAATTTTATTTCAGGTTTAGATGCGAGTAATCCAAGTGCTTCACTGACCACTATAGACGATGCCTCAGTGATTATAGATGACAATGCCAGCGTTGCAGGAGCTGAGAGTAACGCCATCGACAGCCGAGTCAATAACTACCAAATTAGCAGTATTAATAGCAGCGCGGCACGCTCGCGAATTCAAGATACCGATTATGCCCAAAGCTCGGCAGATTTGCTCAAGACAGAGCTGCAACTAAAAATCGCCGTGATCCTGAAAAAAGATGAGGAGGAGCAAAAAGGCCTACTATTTAATCAGTTTATTTAGCCCTGTTACTAAAGGCAGGGCTATTCTTCTAGAGCTATTTATCCAAAACTATCCATACAGAACCCTTGTGCCAGAGCTATTCATCCAAAACTCCCATTCAGAAGCGTTTTTTCAAAGCGAGTTATTCAAGATTTAGTCATCCAGTTCTATAGGCTTTAATAGCTCAAGCCAGTCATCCCCTGTCATCTCAGAAACAGCCAGACTCTCTTGCTGATAGATACTCTGTGCTAAATTATTTTTAGATTCCTGCAGCAGCTGTATCCTCTCCTCAACGGTATCCTTACAGATAAGTTTATAGACAAACACCGACTTGTCCTGGCCTATCCGGTGAGCCCTATCACTGGCCTGCTGCTCGGCTGCTGGATTCCACCAGGGATCGGTATGGATGACCACATCGGCAGCAGTTAGATTTAGACCCGCGCCTCCCGCCTTCAAGCTAATCAAGAATATCGGCACCTCTCGCTGCTGAAAACGCTCAACCAGTGCCCCTCGATCTCGACTCTTTCCCGTCAGCTCAACGAAGCTAATGCCTAGCTTTTCCAGAAGTTCACCAATCAGACTCAGCATGCTGGTAAAAGAGGAGAAAATTAATACTCTCCTGCCCTCTTCGAGCATGCCGGGCAGCTTAGCGGCAAGCCAGTTTAACTTTCCTGAGCGAGTATTGAGCCTGCCAACATCATCGAGAGGCTGCACTCCATTGGCAGAACCTTGATCACCAAGCTCATCAATATCAGATGTTACTGAGACTGTATCGACATCGGCGCCGGCTAAGTCTGATTGCTGGAGGTGATCGAGTTTGAGTAAGTCGGGATGACAACAGACCTGCCTGAGTTTGAGCAAGGCATTACTGATGGCTAAACGGTTACGTTTCACTCCCGAGACTGACACCGCTTTTCTCATCTCTTCAGACATGGTCAAACGGATCGTTTCATACAGATCCCCCTGAGTCTCGGTCAGGTTTATATATTCATTGATCACCGTTTTATCGGGCAATTCTGTGGCGACCTCAGATTTAAGCCTGCGTAACATGAACGGCGCAATCCGTTGCACGAGCGCCCGGCGACGCTCATCATCTTGCTCTTTTTCAATCGGCACTTGATAATGCCGCTGAAACTGAGCATAGGTACCGAGGAAACCTGGCATCAGGAAGTTAAACAGTGACCATAGCTCCCCCAGATGATTTTCTAAAGGCGTACCGGTTAAGCAGAGTCTATGGGTCGCGGATAAGCTGGAAACCACTCGACTAATTCGACTTCGAACATTTTTGATGGTCTGAGCTTCATCTAAGATCACCACATGAAAGTGTTGCTTGGCCCAAAACTCAACATCTTGTTGCAGTGTGCCATAGCTGGTGATCAAGAGATCGCTGCTATCAATCTTATCTTGTAAACTGTGGCGCTTAGGCCCTGACCAGAGAAGCACCCTAAGTTCGGGGGCAAATGTCCCAGCTTCATGCAACCAGTTGGCTAATAGGCTCGTTGGCGCAACCACTAAACAGGGGCCAGACAGTTTACCGGCCTCTTTATCGAGTAAGATACTACTCAGGGTTTGGATTGTTTTACCCAGACCCATATCATCGGCGAGTATTCCACAAAATTCGTGAGCCTTTAAGAACTGCAACCAGTTTAATCCCAGCTGCTGATATTCTCTAAGCTGCGCATTGAGCCCGACAGGCGGCGAAACAGCAAAATCTATTTGTTTAGCTTTAGCGTCCCGATCTGCTGGGCCTTGGCCACCTGAACTCACTTCTAAATAAGAGTAAAGTTGCTGAGCCTTATTCTGTAACCAGTGACTGCCCTGCCAATGCCAGTCTTTCTTGTTTATTTTATCTCGATCAGCCAATTCTGCAATTCGAGTCAACTGATTCATGGACATAGTTAATGTCTCATCGACTGACAGCGGTTTTCTCTCATACAACTCGACCAGCACAGAGAGAATATGCTTCACTCTGTCGGCGGGCAGAGACAGACGCTGACCGGAGTCGAGCTCCATGAGTATCGTATCTGTGTCGCTTAAGTTTTGCAGCAAGCCCTGTCTTATTGCTTTGACCAGATAGGGCAATAAATTGATCTTCTTGCCATCCACTTCAACACCCAGTTCAAGGTCGAACCATTGCTTATCTGCAGCTTGATGACTCACCTCTCCATACCAAGTCTGGACTTGGGCCAAGCTAAAACGATTGATTAATTGAAAATCAATTGACCAGCCAGCCAACATCAGACGCCTTATGGCAAACATCTGTTGACTCAACATCTCAGGTAACTGGCGATCGCCGAGTAGAAACTGATGCCAGACTATGGGTTCAAATCCAGATGAAAGAAGGGGAAAATCGGACAGCTGAATACTCAGTTCAGCGGCGAGCTTGAGCAGATGCGGTGACTCGCTGGCATGAGCAAAAATGTCAACTAAACCACACTCCAAATCATCGCTGATGAGGGAAAAGCGAGCGACCTGTAAATCCAGATGACTCTGTTCATCCCAGGGAAATTCGATACCCCTGCGATACACTGTAAGTTTAGGCACCCATTCCCTGTCATCATCTGCAACTTGTTGTACATATTCAGTGCGCTGTTTATCGCTGAGTTCACCCAGAGATGGGGGTAATTCGGTCAACACCAGACTCATACTGGCAAAATCAAGGTATTGGCCTGGAGCCACTTGAAGTAAGGCGCCTGGCTCGACAAAATCATCAAGATAATGCGGCTCGACCTTGAGGGGGACTTGCTCGCAATGCAGCCAGAAACAGCGCTGAGTAGAAATTAATTGATAAAGGAACTCACTGTCACACGTTTCTCCTAACCCTAAGGAAAGTGTCTCTTGCTGAGCAGCTCTCGTCTCATCATCCAACACTTGGGCTAATTCTCTTAACCTATGCAGTAAATAAACATCGGTTTGAGTCACAAATTTTGGCAAGCTGCCTCGGTCCAACACCTCAAAGCCTAAATCTGTCTTGATTGAGTATTGACCTAATTTACTGACATAGCCTTTATGGGCGCTCAGGTGCAGTGCACCCTTCCTTGTTGATAACAAGTACACCACTCTATGTCTGGCCATATTAGGATAAGGATCGTAACGTTGACTCAGCTCAGTTCTCAATAACCTGAGTGCGGTATCGGCACGTTTGGTTTCACTCGGATAGGGAATGATAGGGGCTTTTCTGGCCACATAATCGATGGCGATAGCGGCAAGATGAATACAAGGTAACAGTGACTCGCTACACTGGCTGCACACCGTATTAGCGGAGGCAATGACTGGACCCGCAGACCAGTCCAATCTCGCAGTGACGAGTGATTGAATAGTATCACCGACATCAATACCCTCAGTGACTATGCCCAGATCTTTAGCCGAGCTAAACTTCGCAGACAACACAGGTCCGCTGTAGTCAAAGTCAACCACTGTCATTTCCAATAACACCAGCATACCGTCGAATATTACTGACTGGCTAAAAAAATTATCTAGTTGGGTCAATCTTGCCTTCCAATCATAACTATCAATTCATACAAAAAACCAAGGCGACAGCAAACAGCTCACCGCGTCCAAGCTTCTAAACCATTTAAATTAAATCGAAAGGGAGAACTATACCATTGATGGGGCTAAGCCCTATATAGTATTGTTTGATAAACGCCATTTTTCACCTTAATAGTAATTCTATTGGTTACTGAATAAGCCAGTTATATAAAAAACATAGGATAAATGTACAATTCTCTTATCGCTTTTTAGCTTCATTCTTATATAATCCATTCGTATACAATATCCTCCTGTAAAATACTATGACTAGCTTCGATCCTATTGAACATCCACACCGTAGATTTAACCCTCTCACGGCTGACTGGGTACTCGTCTCTCCCCATAGAGCTAAACGTCCCTGGCAAGGCCAGGACGAAGCGACTCCCGATGAACAAGATCAAAGTTATGATAAAGACTGCTTCTTGTGCGCCGGTAATCGACGCATAAGCGGTGAGATAAACCCTGATTATCAATCCACATTTGTATTTGGTAACGACTTTGCGGCTTTAGCCCCCGACACGCCTGCAGCGCCTTTTGATGACGATCCACTAATGCGCAGTGAAAGCGTCCGCGGCTTGAGTCGGGTGATCTGTTTTTCACCGGATCACAGCAAGACGCTACCTCGGCTCACCACAGAGCAGCTACGTCAGGTCGTTGATGCCTGGGAGAATGAAATAACCGAGTTGGGCAAGGAATATGTCTGGGTACAGGCATTTGAGAACAAGGGGGCTGTCATGGGCTGCTCTCAACCCCATCCCCACGGACAAGTATGGGCCAATAGCTACCTGCCGAATGAAGTCAGGAAAAAAGACCATAATTTAAGAGCATATCAGCAAGAGCATGGCCGTAACCTACTCTTGGACTATGTCAAACGTGAAATGGAAGATGGTAGCCGTACCGTAGTCGAGACCGAGCACTGGTTGGCCGTTGTACCTTATTGGGCAGCCTGGCCTTTCGAGACCATCTTAATGCCAAAAAGCCACATTCGAAGGTTCGATGAATTATGTAATGCGCAAAGAGACGATCTAGCCTTGGCCATCAAGAAGCTCACCAGCCGCTATGACAACCTGTTCAATTGTTCTTTCCCCTATTCCATGGGCTGGCACTTCGCGCCATTCAAGCGAGACAGAGAAGGTGAATTAACTGGCAGTGATCATTGGCAGTTACACGGCGTGTTTTACCCGCCACTGCTACGCTCCGCCACGGTAAAGAAGTTTATGGTGGGTTATGAGATGCTGGCCGAAGCTCAGCGAGATCTGACACCTGAGCAAGCTGCAACCAGACTCAGAGATGCCACCGATATCCATTATTTAGACAAAAGCTAATGAGATAAGGGATAAGATAGGTAAATCAGCCAGCTGCATAAGTTAATCCTGTGAGCTGGCTGATACATGACAAAAACTAGATCCTTACTTAAGATCTAGGGCCTAGGTAAAGTACTAGGAAAAAAATCTACATCTAGACTCATTTATCCAGCGGTGTTCCCACTATTCGTTTCTTTCCCGAAAACATGGCCGAGATTATCCCTGGCTGATGACGTAGTTCGGCGATAATCACACCCGCGACATGCAGCACAATCAATAGCATAAGAAAATAGACGCTATACAGGTGTACTGTGCCCGCCAGGCTTTTGTATGGCTTGATCACGGCAAGCTTAGCCTTGTCTACGCCAGTTTCATCGTAAGGCTTAATACTAGTGGCATCGACGCCGTCAGCGGCAATATATTGAGTCACTGCCGCCCCAAATGGCGGATAATAGATATCCGTACCGGCGCGGATCAATCCCGTCGCCATGATCACAGTCAGTATGAGCATGATGACCAGAACAGCGAGTTTACCCGTGGGGTTATGACCTAGGTATTGCGGGTTTTCTCCTGCACGTAAGGCCGTCTGATACTGCTTTATGGCCCCGATTTTTGGTACGTTGTCAGCAAATTTGGCAAATCGATTACCGATAAAACCCCACACAAGCCTTATGATCAGGTTTATTGCGAACAAATAGCCGATAACTGTGTGTAGCTCTTTCAGGCCTATCTTGGCTGCTAACCCCGAGATGCCAATTTCACTCTTAAACAACATAATCAAGCCGACAAACATCAGGCTGAGCACCAATAGCAGGTTAACCCAATGAAACATGCGTGTGGGTCTGTCCCATACACGGTAGGTTTTGTTCTGACTTGTGTCTTCGGTAGTCGATAATGACATAGTGATCCCCCCAGATCTTTACAATACGTCTAATTAAATACTGGCTAATAATATATATAAAGCCATGTCATCATTTTACGCCTATCTGGAATAAATAGGGTTAAGATTTGTTAATTAAACAAGATGTTATGTCGAATAAATGTGTGCTGCAGCACGTTATTGAGAATTAGTTATCTTCGAATCGTCATTGTGACTCGCAATAGGGGGGCGTATTAGGTATCAGAGGGTATAGGTACCAGAGAAATAGGTAAGACTAGAGAATCAGATCAGGGAATAATAAGCTAACAGAGGCGAACAGAGGTGGAAAGTCCACCTCTGTTTCAGTCTCTGTCTCTGTCTCAAGGAGTATCTATTACTCAGAGATGCGTTCAAGCTTAGCCAAGTAGAAGCCATCAAATCCAGAATCAGCCACGCTGATGTTCTCATCTTCGATAAACTTGAAATGCTCATTTTCAGCTAGGAAGGCATCAATCTGATCTCGGTTCTCTTCAGGCATGATAGAGCAAGTGGCGTAGACTAAAATGCCACCCACTTTAACCATGCGGCTGTAGCTCTGCAGGATATGTTTCTGTAGCTCAACCAACACAGGTAAACGTTCAGGCGTATCGCGCCACTTAGCATCTGGATTACGTTTAAGTACCCCTAAACCTGAACATGGCACATCCAGCAGCACACGGTCGGCGCTGAGTTTAAGACGCTTGATAGTCTTAGAGCTGGCAATGATACGAGTCTCTACATTATGAGCGTTGGCGCGGCGAGCACGCTGTTTCAGACTATCGAGTTTCCATTGCTCGACATCCATGGCCAGTAAACGTCCCTTGCCCTGCATCTGAGCCGCGATGGACAAGGTCTTACCACCAGCACCGGCACAGGCATCGATAACCCGCATACCCGGCTTAGCATCTACCGCTGCTGCCACCAGTTGTGAGCCGGCATCTTGCTGCTCGAACCAACCCTTCTTGAAACTCTCGGTGCGAAATAGTGCCGAATCGGAAGTGACTTCCAGTGCAGTATCTACGCCCTCAACCTCTTTGGTTTGAACTTGCTCATTTCTCAGCTTCTTGCCTAGCTCTTCACGAGTACACTTGAGAAGGTTTACTCGTAAATAACGCTTAGGTTGCGTACTTAATGCCGCTCTTTCTTTCGCCCAAGCATCACCGAGCTGGGCCTGACCCATGGTATCTAACCATTCAGGACAACCGTCCCATAACGCTGGCTGAGCCTTGGCTTTCTCCAAACGGTCAAAATATTCTCTCTCATCCACCTGTAATGCATATTGCATCTTAGGCAGTTCGAGTTCATGGAACATGTGCCAAACGTTGAGCAAACGCGTGCCCATGCGTGACATCTCTTCATATTTCACATCGGAAAGATAACAGTAAAGGTTTAATTTACGTAGGATATCTCCGGCGACCACAGTGATACGAGCCTGTTCAGACGGCGCTAATTGTAAGCCCGAGAAATGATGAGAGTAAGCTCTGTCTAAGGGTTTTCCTTCAGATAAAACCATATCTAAAACATTGATGACTAATTCGGTCGAGCTGGGAGAAAGTGGTGAGTTAAGCATGAAATCGCCTGCGGTGGATGCCTGAAAATCAAGACTAAAATAAAAACGTGTGGATCATAGGAGTTAAGCCATCAATACGCAAGTAAAGTCTGGCCCAGCGCTAACTATTTTTGACCATCTGGCACGATTCAATTAACCATCACAAAAATGGCGACCCTGAGGTCGCCATTTTAAGTCTAAATATCGATGTAAAACCCTCTACATTTTTGAGCCCTTGGCCCCATAGAACAAGATAAAGCCATAACAGATAATCGGTAAGAAGAAAGCCTGTTGGATCCCAATGGCATCGGCAGTCACACCTTGAAGAAGTGGCAGGATTGCGCCGCCGACAATTGCCAGACACAAGATGCCAGAACCTTGTGATGTATGAGGACCCAGATCCCGTAATGCCAGGCTAAAGATGGTCGGGAACATGATGGAGTTAAACAAGCCAACCGCCAGTATCGCCCACATGGCCATACTGCCAGTGCTTGTCATGGCCACTGCCACCAACAGAGCGGCCATGAGCGCATTAAAGGCGAGTACCTTACCCGCCTCGACTTTTTGCATCACAACCGAGCCGATAAATCGTCCTATCATGGCACCGCCCCAGTAATAGGCGATATAGTGCGCCGCATCGGCTTCTTTCAATCCAGCTATATGACTCTCACCGAGAAAGTTCACCAGGAAGCTACCAATGGAAACCTCGGCGCCAACATAAACAAATATGCCCACAGCCCCCAATACCAGATGCCTAGATTGCAGAGCGCTAGCCTTGCCCTTATAGCTTATCTGGCCAGTGTCATCTGCTGTATGAGCCTCTATCTTAGGCAGTTTCAGTTTGGCGAAAATGAGGGCTAAAGTCGCCAACATGCCCGAAAGCAAGAGATAAGGTAGCTTAACCACCTCAGCTTCGGCCTGAGCGTGTGCCAAATCAGAGGCTGCCGATGAGGCCACAGACAATATCAATACTGCGCCAAAGAAAGGGGCGACTGTGGTGCCTAAGGCGTTGAACGCTTGCGTCAAATTCAAACGACTCGATGCCGTCTCGCTGCTACCCATGGCATTAACGTAGGGGTTTGCCGCGACCTGTAATAGGGTGATCCCTGACGCCAGCACAAATAATGCGCCTAAGAAGAGCCCATAGGTGGCGAATTCGGCGGCGGGGTAAAACAAGGCGCAGCCCAGACTCGCGATCACCAGGCCAGTCACTATCCCTTTTTGATAGCCTAAGCGTTTAACCAGCTTACCCGCAGGAATGGACACCAAAAAGTAGGCACCGAAGAAGCAGAACTGGATCAGCATGGCCTCTGTGTAATTAAGGGAGAATACCGCCTTAAGATGTGGGATCAAGATGTCATTAAGACAGGTGATAAATCCCCACATAAAAAATAGTGAAGTCAATGACACTAAGGCGAAGCGATAATTCCCTTGGGAGTCGCTGCCCGCAGTGGCCCTTAAATTACTCGTTGTATCCGGATTATACGATGAAGCCATATTGTTATTCTCTATGTTATTTTGACAATATTGGTGTTAACCATTAAATGTGAATCTATTTCACTTCAACTTGACGTATAGGCAGCCAAACCCAGGAAGCTGGATCTCATTATCGATAATGCCTCCCTGAAGTAAACCATGTCCTGTGATGATTTGCTCTCGAGTCATCTCCCCCAAACAAGATGGTAAACCCTGATAGCTAACTGACTTGGCCGACAGATTAAAGCACACAAGACACCTTTGCCCAGCCGTTTCCCTGATGAAGGCAAGAATAGGCTCAGGTGCATCAATAAATCTGATGCTTCCTGTAATTATTGCCTGCTGTTGCTGCCGCCAACTTAGAAACTGGCGATAAGCATTGAGCACTGAGGCTTCATCTGATTCTTGTAGATCAACCGACAAGGCGAGATGATGCTCAGGCACAGGTAACCAAGGTGTTGTATCACTGAAACCCGCATTGCGCTTGTCATGTAACCAGGGCATGGGCGTACGGCATCCATCCCTGCCCTTAAACATGGGCCAGAACGCGATGCCGAAAGGATCTTGCAGCTGATGAAACTCAATAGGGGCTTCACTCAGGCCCAACTCCTCCCCCTGATAGCTACAAACACTGCCTCGCATTGAACATAGCATAGCCGTGAGCATCTTTATCATAGCCGATTGAGTATTGCCTTTTCCCCAGCGGCTAACGACGCGTTGTACATCGTGATTACCTATCGCCCAGCAAGGCCAACCATCACCAATACTCGCCTCGAGCGCCTCGACAGTTTGTCGAATATAACCCGCACTAAAATCATCGGTCAATAACTCGAAGCTGTAGGCCATATGTAACCTATGCTCACCCCGGGTATATTCGGCCATAGTGGCCAAAGAATCTTCAGATGAGACTTCGCCAAGGGTCACCGCGCCTGGGTAACGGTCAATGAGACCTCGCAGATCTTCGATAAAACCCACAGTCTCGGGCCGGGTATTATTGTAATAATGATATTGATAAGCATAAGGATTGTCTTCGCTAAAGCCCCTTCCCTGACGCTTATCTTTAGGCTTAGCCGGATTATCTCTCAGGTCTTGATCGTGAAAACAGAACGTAATCGCATCGAGTCTGAAGCCATCGACTCCCTTCTTAAGCCAAAACTCGACGTTATCAAGCACGGCTTGCCTGACATCGGGATTGTGGAAATTCAGATCAGGCTGGCTGGTGAGGAAATTATGCAAGTAATATTGCTGTCTCCTGGGCTCCCACTCCCAGGCTCCACCACCAAAAATGGCTAACCAGTTGTTGGGCGCCGTGCCATCATCCTTAGGATCGGCCCATACGTACCAGTCTTGCTTGTGGTTGGTACGGCTCTCCCTACTCTCTATAAACCACTCATGCTGATCAGACGTATGACTCAGTACCTGATCGATAATCACCTTGATCCCGAAGCCATGAGCCTTAGCGATGAGCTCATCGAAATCATCCATGGTGCCAAACAGAGGGTCCACCGCCCGATAATCACTGATGTCATAGCCAAAATCTTTCATCGGCGACTTAAAAAAGGGAGATACCCAGATTGCATCGACATTTAGACTCGCAATATAGTCGAGTTTAGCGATGATCCCTTGAAGATCTCCTACACCATCACCATTAGAGTCCATCAAGCTACGCGGATAGATCTGGTAGATGACGGCGCCCCGCCACCAAGAAACTTGAGTCATTGTCGCCCCTAATAAAAAACTAAAGATATGTAACAGACTAACCTGCCCCAGCAACACCCTTGTTGCCTTAACGTTTGTTTGAGGTTACTGGCTGCATATCCTGTTTGAATAAGACGAGCATACGTGAATAGGGAAATAGGGTTCAATATCTCTGCATACGTATGCATAACTTAGCTTACTCTTACCCATGCACCACAATCAAGTTCAAACCTTTTATTATCAAATGATTAGCTACCATTCACGTCAGAGTTTTATCTAGCTTTCAACCCTTAAGCCGCCTAATTTTATATCACTCGGATCTTTTGAATACGTATGCACAAGATTGTTTTGCTAGGATAGGCGGGAGTAACATCTTCACCGTACCGCAACAAGTTGCGTACAAGTACAATAACAGGCAGATCTAATTCACAACCTCATATGCATTATCTGTGTTTTGCCGTGACTGCTGAGAATAAAAAATAAAAGTGAAAAGAGTAAATAAGGGGAAGATGGATGTTTCAATTTAAACCTAGCTTGTTAACCATAGCGCTAATCGCTGCCGGCGCTAGCATGCACACCTACGCCGCCGATGAAACCACAAAAAAAGAGTCGACCGTAGAAGAAGAGTCGATCGAAGTTATCGAAGTTAGAGGCTTTCGTACCAGTTTAATTAAGTCTCTTAACAGTAAACGTTTTGCAGACACGGTATCTGAGAACATCTCAGCAGATGATTTAGGTGCCCTACCGGACCAATCCATCGCAGATGCCTTGACTCGACTCCCCGGTATTACCGCAGTGCGTACCGGCGGCCAAGCCAGTGGGCTTAACATTCGCGGACTCGATGGTGACTTCGTATTCATGACCTTAAACGGGCGTGAGCAGGTAACAACAGGCGATAAGCGAGCCATTGAGTTCGATCAATACCCATCAGAGCTTATCAATCAGGCCACAGTATATAAGTCGCCTAAAGCGTCACTCATCGAAGGGGGCGTAGCTGGTACGGTTGAGCTAAAAACCGCCGATCCACTTCAAGCCAGTAAAGAACACAACTTTACCGTCAACCTACGTGGCAGCTTCAACGATAAAGCCGGTGATGTGAGTGATGCCGATGACTTAGGTAACCGTTTAAGCTTCTCTTATCAAGGTAAGTTCCTCGAAGAAACCTTAGGCCTTGCACTGGGTTACGCCCATCTATATCAACCTTCCGTCTCCAGCCAATTTATAGGTCTACAGTATCCATCTTGGCAGAGAAGAGACGTTAACGGTGATGGCAGCGATGACAACATCAGTGAAGGCTTCGAGATGCAGCAAAAAGGCGGTGAAGAGACCCGTGACGGCTACATGGGTGCCATTCACTGGCAGCCTAATGATAACTGGAGTATAAAAGGCGATCTGTTTCACTCGAAATTTGATTCCGAAACCTTTGCCAGAGGCTTTCGCGTCAAGTCTTTAGCCAATGGTAATATCAGTAATGCCACAGTCGAAGATGGCACCATGACTGGCGGCACAGTGTCTACCGACGGCACAGATAATTTCGCCGTATTTGTGGTGAACGACAACGACTCAAAGTACTCGGAGCTGACTTCTGGCGCATTCAATATCGAATGGAACAATGGCGATGCCTTAACCCTAGCAGCGGATATCAGCTACTCGAAAGCCGACGGTAAGTTTGTTAACGGCGGAACGCGCGCTGTGATCTACGATGATATGGACAATCAGATCCGCTCGGCGGAATCGGTTACCTACCAGCTTAACGGCTTAAACCCAGCCGATGTCAACTTCGCTAAGGATTACACCGACACATCGACATTAGGTCTGCGCGAAGTGGGCATGTGGCCATACGATCAGCAAAACGATCTTATTGCCTACAAGCTAGATCTAAATTATCAGTTATCAGATTCTTTTATCTCATCTGTCGATGTGGGAGTTCGTTACTCTCAGCGAGAATTTAACGCTCAGCGTTCTCAGGCCGGATACGGTTCAGAATTTGGTAATAATCCAGATCATATGCCGGTCATCAGACTCACAGATGACATGACTGAAGTCGTTAACTTCGGTGGTGATCTATCCGGTTATCCAAGTTTCTTAAAAATAGATTTCGATAAAGCGGTGGATTTAGTTAATGCTCAACTCGCCTCAACGGGTAACGATCCCTTCTCTCCGAGCGCTAACTGGGAAAATAATTGGACCCTGATCCAGAGCGGCTCGGTCAATGAAGATGTATTGGCGGGTTATGTTCAGGCAAATCTGGATTTCGAAATCGGCAATCTTCCCGTCACCGGTAATATCGGCGTACGCGTTGTCAATACCGATCAATCCAGTAAAGGTCTACAGCAAGTTGGTTTCGGCTTAGGCGAAGAGATAGCCGATGATAATGGGGTGATCAGCTCTGACTATATCCGTAATGAGGTAGGTAAAACCTACACAGATTACCTACCTTCGTTAAACCTGAACTTTCACCTAACCGAAAATGATCAAATTCGTTTCGCCGCAGCATCTGTTATGGCTCGCCCACCAATTAACAAGCTAAAGTCTGGTATGGGCTCCTGGTACGATGACACATCGACACCTGGTGAGAAAAAGTACAATGCCTGGGGTAACACCAGTCCACTACTGGACCCTTTCTACGCCGATCAATATGATATTTCCTACGAGCACTATTTCTCGGACACTGAAGGCGCGATAGCGATTGCCTTGTTCTATAAAGATATTAAATCATTCATCAATGATTTTACCGTCCAACCATTCGATTTTGAAGCCGCAGGCTTTATCGTACCCGATACGATTGTCGAAAATGGTGTTGAATACCCGGTAGTGAAAGATGAGGGTCAATATCAGACAGCAGTCAACAACGATAAT
The DNA here is from genome assembly GCF_009377275.1 of Shewanella sp. YLB-07. Lineage (NCBI taxonomy): Bacteria > Pseudomonadati > Pseudomonadota > Gammaproteobacteria > Alteromonadales > Shewanellaceae > Shewanella > Shewanella sp. YLB-07. Next base: position 75,778 of record NZ_VOQB01000009.1, read on the forward strand.
GGCGGTTATATCCGCGGTATCGAGCTGGCTTATACCCAAGTCTTCGATTTCCTTCCCGATGCATGGAGTGGTCTAGGCTTCACCGGCAGTTACTCCTTCTCCGACAGTGAAGTTGAATTTGAAACAGACCTAGGCGGCGAACCACGTGCAATCTCGCTACCAGGCCTTTCTGAACATGTGGTTAATACAACCGTGTTCTATGGTTACGAAGGTTTCGATACCCGCGTCAGCATGCGCTACCGCAGCGAATATGTGTCTGAGCAAGTGGGCGTTGAAACTCAGTATGCCTACTTTGCCCCCGAGACAATTATCGATTATCAAGCATCTTATGCCTTGGATAATGGCCTTAAGTTTCTCTTTCAGGTGAATAACCTGACAGATGAACCAAGCAAGACTCACTTCGGTGAAGAGTACCAAACAGGTACAATCCAGACATTTGGCCGTCAGTACTTCCTGGGCCTAAGTTACACCCTGTAATGTGATGTCAATAACGCCTGCTTCACCATGAAGCAGGCTTTTTCATTTTTTGTATCAGATTTTCACAACGTTAATATTTTACTATTGAGTTTATCTCGTCTTTCCCCCATCACCACTCGAGCGATATATGAAACCAGTCACAGATAGTGTCAGTCAGCGCCTTTTTATCGTCTTGTCACTATTTTTGTGGCTAATGGCGCCTGCAACACTTGCCGTTGCAGCAGAGGCTAAGCAGAACTCAGATCTCAGAGTAGAACCAGAATTTTGGTGGGCGGATATGGCTAATTCCGAGTTGCAGTTGATGCTGCATGGTCATCATATTTCTGACTTCACCCCAGTGATTGTGGATAAGCTGACTAATCACAAGCCCCATAGAGAGGGCGGCATCACCATACTCAAGGTTGAGAACACCGATAATCCTAATTACCTTTTTATCACCCTAGACCTGAGCAATGCCAAGCCGCAGACCTTTGACTTAGCGCTCACTAAAGCCGGAAAAAGCGTACAGTCCTTTAGCTATACCTTGCTTGAACGTGTCGCTGACTCGGCTATGCGTCAGGGATTCAGCAATAAGGATGTTATCTACCTCATCACCCCTGACCGATTTGTGAATGGCGATACTAACAATGATAATCAAGCTGATATGTCAGAACAAGTTAACCGTAAAGATGTCAACGGCAGACATGGCGGTGACATCAAAGGCATTGAAAACAGCTTAGATTACCTCGCAGATTTAGGTGTCACTCAGCTTTGGATAAACCCTTTACTGGAGAACAATCAAGCCAAATACTCCTATCACGGCTACTCAACCACAGATCACTATCGCATCGACCCAAGATTTGGCAGCAATGCAGACTATCGACAACTGGCTGTTAGCGCCAAAGAGAAAGGCATAGGCATCATTAAAGACATAGTGGTTAACCATATAGGCTCAGAGCATTGGTGGATGAAGGATTTACCCAGCTTAAGCTGGATAAATGGCAAAAAATCAGCAAATGATAACGCCTCGGTGAAATTCACCACACACAGACGCACCACAGTTCAAGACCCCTACGCCACTCAATCAGATCACAGCCAGTTCGTCGATGGCTGGTTTGTCGACTCCATGCCAGATCTAAACCAGCAAGATCCCCTGCTCGCCACTTATCTAATCCAAAACAGCATCTGGTGGGTCGAATACGCTAGGTTAAGTGGCATACGTGAAGATACGTATTCCTATGCCGACAAAAAATTCCTCAGTATCTGGTCTAAAGCCATCATGAGCGAATATCCAAATTTCAATATAGTCGGTGAAGAATGGACCAGTAACCCCATTACCGTTTCCTATTGGCAGGCAGGTAAGCGCAACAAAGACGGTTACATCTCCTACCTTCCAAGTCTGATGGATTTCCCGCTCTATGAAGTCATGTTAAAAGCATTTAATCAGCACGAGGGCTGGGATACCGGGCTCATCTCCCTATACGAGATGTTAGCTAACGATGTGGTTTATGCCGACCCCAGTAAATTAGTCCTGTTTGAAGGCAACCATGACACTAACCGTTTATACAGCCTGATGAATGAAGATCTGGATCTGTTTAAGATGGTCATCACCTACACCTTAATGTCTAATCGTATTCCTCAACTGTTTTACGGCACGGAAATTTTGATGACCAGCCCTAAAGCGGGCCGACACGATGGCACTGTGCGTGGGGATTTTCCCGGTGGCTGGAATACCGACAAGGTAAGCGCAATCACAGGTATCGGCCTATCCCAAGAGCAAGAAGATGCTCAAGACTTTATCAAGACCTTGCTCAACTTCCGCAAGAGCTCGAGCGCCATCCACTCGGGTAAACTCAGACACTATGTGCCTATCGACGGCGTCTACGTCTACTTCAGGTTTAATGATGATGAAACTGTCATGGTGATCATCAATAAGAATGATAAGCCTGTTTCTCTGGCAACCCGTCGCTTTCACACTCAGCTCGAAGGCGTTAACTTAGGGGTAAATGTACTCACTAAAGAGCGTGTGCAATTGAACACGTCAGCAAACGCTCAGTCAAAGATCCACCTGCCGCCTCGTGGCGTGTTGGTTCTATCCTTGGAGTTGGAGCACTAGCCAGAACAAGTATTCAGGCTGCCCTATAAGCAAAAGAAGCAAGACAATTAAATAAAACAATAAACAAGAATAATAAGTTGAACAAGCCTATGAGAATAATCAGTAAAAACCAGACATCGGCATCGATATTCGCTCAATCATGGCCAAAAATCAGCAAAAGTTTCATTCTAGTCACTCTGTTTTGTGCGTACCAATCAGCCACTGCCGGAGTCCCTGTTCAGACATTAAGCGGCGAAATACCAAACAGCAAGCATATCGATCAATCCACTAAGCCTGTTGTCTACCAAGTTTTCACCCGATTATTTGGTAACAAGAACAGCAACAATCAGCCTTGGGGCACGATTGAAGAAAACGGCGTGGGGAAATTCAGTGACTTCGATGATATCGCCCTTAAGAGCATTCAATCTTTAGGTGTCACCCACATCTGGTACACAGGCGTGCCGCATCATGCCTTGATCCGTGACTACAGCTTATACGGCATAGGTAATGACGATCCCGATGTGGTCAAGGGCCGGGCGGGGTCGCCCTACGCGGTGAAAGACTACTATAACGTCAATCCGGATCTCGCCGATAATCCCGCTAATCGATTAAATGAATTCAAAGCCCTTATCGAGCGCACTCATCAACATGGCATCAAGGTGATCATAGATATCGTGCCCAATCATGTGGCGCGCCGTTATGAGTCCACCTCGATGCCGGCAGGCATAGAAAATTTCGGCGCATTTGACAACACACAAGTCGAATACGCCAAAAACAATCACTTCTATTATGTCACTGACGCCTCGTTTCAAGTACCAGACCTAGGTAAAAGTAAGCCACTTGGCGGTGAGACACATCCACTCAATGATGGTCAATTTGATGAGTTCCCCGCAAAATGGACCGGCAATGGCTCACGTTTAGCCAAACCCGATGCCAATGACTGGTATGAAACCGTGAAGATCAATTACGGCGTCAAGCCTGATGGATCCCACGACTTCCCTACTCTGCCCAAAGAATATGCCAAGCAGGATGTCTCTGCTCACTACCTGTTCTGGCAAAGCATAGATGAAGCGCAGCTGCCTGATTCTTGGGTCAAGTTCAAACAGATAACAGATTTTTGGTTAAGTATAGGGGTAGATGGTTTTCGCTACGACATGGCGGAGATGGTCCCGGTGGAGTTTTGGAGTTACCTCAACAGCAATATTAAACAGATAAATCCTGATGCCTTCTTACTGGCAGAAGTTTATAACCCGGCACTGTTTCGTGACTATATTCATCTGGGAAAGATGGACTATCTCTACGATAAGGTCGATCTGTATGACACCCTCAAAGCCATCATTCAAGGGAAGAAATCGACATCAGCCATTGAGACAGATAGGCTAAAAGTCGCAGATATCGCGTCCCATATGCTGCACTTTTTGGAAAATCACGATGAGCAACGAATATCCAGCCCAGAATTTGCCGGCGATCCTTTCGCCGCCCTGCCCGCCATGGTGGTGTCAGCCAGCATAAGCAAGGCGCCGACGCTCATCTATTTTGGCCAAGAAGTCGGAGAAGATGGCAGCGAGAACCCGGGCTTTGGTGCGCCTTCCCGTACCAGCATCTTCGATTATATCGGCGTGCCGGCACATCAGCGTTATATGAATGATGGTAAATTCGATGGCGGACAGTCAACCAGGAGTGAGCTAGCACTCAGGAATTATTACGCCCGCCTGTTAAACCTTAGCCACACGGCCCCCGCCTTGCTGGGTGAATACTATGATTTAGATACAGTAAATCGTGCTCATAGGAGCGAACATCTCAGTCAAGCCCATAGGCAAGCGAATCAAATGGGTCAATCAGACTCTGGCTCTGAATCAGATTATGATGAGATGACGTTCGCCTTCGCCCGTTTCAGTCAAGAGCAGCAGTTAATGATTGTCAGTAACTTCTCTCGTTCACAAGGCAAAGCGTTTACACTCAAGCTACCTGCAGACTTGATCGCTCAGTGGCAAGTCAAACCCGGTCATTACCCTTTGAAAGATTTGCTTGCAGAGCCGTTAAATCAGCCGCTAAAAAGACTCAAAACCCACGCTCTTGTGATTGATGACACAGGCTCTGGGTCGATAGGCATTAAGCTTAAACCGTTAGAATCTAAGATATTGTCGCTACGTCCTGAATCATATCAATGGCATAATGAATAGGCCAAAAATACAAACCTAAAAAGGCGGGTGAATTCACCCACCTTGCTGTTTCATTCGAGCTTTTATTCGAAAAAATCTCGATGAAGTTTAGCGTTCGCTAACTGGATTCTTGATTCTTGATTCTTGATTCTTGATTCTTGATTCTTGATTCTTGATTCTTGATTCTTGATTCTTGATTCTTGGCATGGATATGGGCTATCGACCCCAGGGATTAAGCGGCAACTTGTTATCGGCTGAACTCTCTTTTTTGTCAGTTTGTTTAAGTGTCGATGACGTGCGCTTATCTTTTGGCTTAACCCGGTTATCTTTTGAATCATCTCTAGCCGGCTTATTCTTAGGCACGAAATTTAACACTGAGACAGGTACTTCTTTACGTGGCTCAAACCCTTCAACCACTTTTCTTTCGATCAAGTGATCTAAACGCTTTTCAATCATGCACAGATTCTTGAAATCATCTTTAGACACCAAAGATATCGCCTCACCGGCGGCGCCCGCGCGTCCGGTACGACCGATACGATGCACGTACTCATCGGCAGGATAAGGTAAGTCATAGTTGATCACTAACGGCAGCTCATCGATATCTATGCCTCGAGCGGAGATCCCGGTAGAGATAAGAAACTGTATCTTACCCGACTTGAAATCCGCCAAGATCTGCTCTCGAATGGCCTGAGCACGACCACTGTGGATGCACTCGGCTTGAATGCCCCGTTTCTCAAGCTGAGTCACGAGCTTAGCCGCGCCGTGTTTAGTTTCGATAAAAATAAGCGCCTGCTGCCAGCTATTTTCTTTGATCAGATGGCTCAATAACGCCGACTTCTTATCTTTATCCACCGTCACTAACCACTGATCAATATTGGGCTTACCCTCACTTTTCTTAGTGACGGAGAGCTGGATGGCATTAGGAATGGTCTCTTTGGCAAGTTCCCTGACCTGACGCGATAAGGTCGCCGAGAACAAGAGGTTTTGCCTGTCTACCGGCAAGGTATCTATGATCTTAGTGATATCTTCGATAAAGCCCATATCCAGCATTCTGTCGGCTTCATCGAGCACTAACATTTCGATTTCATCGAAATGAATAGATCTTTGGGTATACAAATCCCTCAAGCGACCCGGAGTGGCAACGACTATGTCTATGCCTTCGATCAAAGCCTGTTTCTGCGGCTCGTAATCGACGCCGCCATATACCGCTAAAGCCTTAAGGTTAAGGTACTTGCCATAAGCCTCTATGCTGTTGCAGACCTGAACCGCGAGCTCCCTTGTGGGAGTGAGAATAAGTGCACGAACACGTTTCTTACGTTGGGTTTCCCCTTTTGCCAACATCTCAAGCATAGGCAATACAAACGTGGCTGTCTTACCGCTGCCCGTCTGAGCCGCCGCGATCAAGTTCTTGCCTTTTAGGGCCAGCGGGATCGCTTCGGCTTGAATTGGCGTTGGCGATGAATAGCCCAGCTCGGCCAGGGATGTTAAAATCGGATCGCTTAATCCAAGATTGGAGAATGACATTTTGGGTCTCAACATAATAACGAGTAAATAACTGTTTAAGCCTTAGATCACATTAGCTAACACAAGGCGCTTAATATGAAACACTCAACATAAGCACTCAAAAGAAAGTAATTGCTCAATAGGAAAATGCGGCAAAACAGAGAAGTGAGCTCATTATAACAGGGCCGGGCCGATAACTTGAAGCGCCATCGGCGTAAAATGACCAATCCCCCTTAAAAATTCCACATCTGTCTAGACCACTCCAGCATCGGCGACTTTCATGGTGATACTCGGCTTATGTTCAATAATACGATCCCGCCCAGCCAAAAAGCCGCACACACTGCACAGCACACAAGCTATCGCACACAGAATTAAGGGTAAGCTCCAGCTCCCCGTCGTATCATGCACAGAACCGATGAGAATAGGCCCCGTTGCCGCCAGCAGATAACCCACACACTGCGCCATGCCAGATAATGCGGCCGCCTGATGTGTATGGTGAGTGCGGTGGCTGATACAGGATAAGCCGACGATGAAGCCTGCTCCCCCACCAAAACCAAACACCAATACCCACACGGTGGCAAATTGTGGCAGTAACAAGAGGCCCAAGATACCGGTTAAGGCGATAAGTGCAGTGCCGAAGGCGAGCAGGCTCTGATTTTTTAACTTGCCCATGATAGGAATGAGCGCGATAGCCGGAAGCGCTGTCGCCAGTTGCAGCAAACCCGCGTTAAACCCAGCCTCAACCTCAGAGTAGCCTGCATCCATCAGCATGCTGGGCAACCAACCTATGATGATATAGGTCACGAATGAATTTAACCCCAGAAAAAATGTCAATTGCCAGGCCAAGGGAGAACGCCAGACATAGCTATGGGAATCGAGTCTGGCAGTATTTTTTTCAGGAGCAGTACGCTCCCGCATCTGAGGCAACCAAAACAGGATTGAAAGTATGGGGAACAAGATCACACTAACCAGAGCAAAGGCCCAATCAGGCATAAATGAGATGCTTAAATGCTCGGCAAGATTCGACATGGGTACCGCCACAGCCGAGCTAATCGCCGACCCTATTCCCATGGTAAGTACATAGACAGCCGTGAGTGTCGCCACTCTGGTGGGAAAGTCACGTTTGAGCAGACTGGGCAAGAGCACATTGGCAATGGCAATGCCGGCTCCAATGACAAAAGTGCCGAACAAGAGTGCACTAGTCGAGCCTAGCGCCCGCACTATGATCCCAACGAGAATAAGGACGAGCGCCGTCATAAGCGCACGCTCTAATCCTATTTTGTGACCAATTTTAGAGGATAATGGCGACATAAACGCGAACGCGAGCAAGGGCAAGGTCGTGAGCAAGCCCGCTTGAGTTGCGGTTAAATCCAGAGAGCTGCGGATCGAGTCCAGCAAGGGGGCCACGCTGGTGATGGGGCCACGTAAGTTAGCCGCAATAAGTAAGATACCCAGAATAAGAAAAATCGATTTAGTGGCCAAGGTTTGATGTTCTTTGGTCATGAAGCGCTCCAACAAGAAGAATATCGCTACTCTAGCCTTTAAACCAACAGCCGAATTGAGCTATATTGACATTTTATTGCTAAATACTGACAAACCTATGTCGACAGATGCATTATTCCCCGAATTTGACTCGGACCAATACCCACAAAAGGTGGTCTCTTTGAAGCTAAGAGGCGGAGACAGGGAATGTGAGACCCCCTTCCACCGTCACAGGAAGGGACAGCTAGTGCTGGCGACTCATGGTCATGTGACTTGCAACATCGACGACGGGATCTGGATGGTGCCGACTCATTGCGCGGTGTGGATCCCAAGTCTGGTCCCCCACAGCAACAGGATATCGCCGGATGCACAGGTCTGCATGCTGTTTATCGACCCTCAATTACTCAACTTGCCCCAAAAGAGCTGTACCCTGTCCATCTCTCCGCTGGTAAGAGAGTTGATCTTACACTTAACCAGCTTGCCACAGGACTACGGACCCAAGAGTGCTACGGCTAAGCTTGTCGATGTGCTGATGCATGAGCTAGTCAAAATGCCTACAGAGCAATTTGATTTCCCCATACCTAAGGAGCCAAGACTCAATAAAATTGCCCAAGACTTGATTGCACAGCCCGACAATAGGGAAACAATTGGCCAGTGGGCGGCGAAATTTGCCATGAGTGAGAGAACATTGGCGCGTCTGGTTAAACAAGAAATCGGCGTCACCTTCGGCCGCTGGCGAGGTCAGCTGCATATCGTCATCGCCCTGCAGAAACTGTCATCGGGATATTCGGTACAAAGGGTATCTGAAGATTTGGGCTATGAGTCAGTTAGCGCCTTCATCACTTTTTTCAAGAAAACCTTAGGCCGACCGCCAAAGCAATATATAAGTCAGTATTAGGTGTACAATGACAAATGTGCAAAAATAGAACACATATCATAAGCGCTACATAAAAAGACTAATATCCCATTTTATTTGTCCGAATAAATCGATTAAACTTCCGTCGGCAGATCGATTAAATATAAATTTAATCAGCAAAAACAACGGTTCGGTTGCCACATAAAAACACCCGTTTCTCGATATGATATTTAATCGCTCTGGCTAATGTCTGACTTTCTATATCTTGCCCCTTTGCGACCAGATCTTCCGGATAGTGACTATGACCAACAGCCTGAACACCTTGAGTAATAATAGGTCCTTCATCGAGATCGTCATTAACATAATGAGCGGTTGCCCCAACCAGTTTCACCCCTTTATCCCACGCTTGATGATAAGGTTTAGCGCCTTTAAAACCAGGTAGCAGAGAATGATGGATATTAATGGCTTTACCGCTGAGCTTGGAGCACATATCGGCAGATAAAACCTGCATATAACGAGCAAGCACAACCAGTTCACAAGCGTATTGCTGCACAACTTCCAGTACTTGCTTTTCTTGCTGAGGTTTAGTCTCAGCCGTAATAGGTAGATGGTAATAATCGATACCATGCCATTCGGCTAAGGCTTTCAAATCAGGATGATTAGAAATAATAACCGCAATATCAATAGGTAATGCATTCGTTCTATATCGATATAGTAAATCATTTAAACAATGGTCATATTTTGAAACCATGATCGCCACACGAGTTTTATGATTTGGCTCTGTTAACGACCAGGTCATATCAAACTTATGAGCCCGCGCTTGAAATGTTTGCTCAAAGACATCAGGGGTGAATTCTTCATTGAGTGGACGAAATTGGACACGAATGCAGAAAAGATTAAGTTCACGATCATCAAATGATTGTATGTCCACAATGTAGCAACTATTCTCAGCAAGAAAGCGAGTAACAACATCGACAGTGCCAAGACAACTTGGACACTGGGCGGTTAATATCCAAGTGTTTTCATTATTTCCCACGATTATATCTCTTTAATTAAGCCTGAAACGATGAACTTTGGTTCAATTTTGAACCAAAGTTCCCAACAAAAATGTCAACCAAACACTAGGCGCTGACCTCTACTCCATATTCTTTTGAAGCATCCGTTAACCACTGCCACACATAGGCAGCAAAGCTTCTTCGAACCGTCAACTCCCAACTTTCAGGCCCTGTACGACGAATAATCACCTGTGTTTTGGCAAATACCGTCGTCACCACTTTCCCTACTGGGAAATTACGCTCATGAACATCATAGGGCGTAGATTTATGCAATACTTGCAATGCATTAGCCCCAGATAAGCTCAATACAGTCTGCCCGCCAGAAACATTCACCACCGCACAGTGGCCGTCGACCATGAGACGTAATCGACGTTCCATTTCAAAAGCTTGAGTGATAGGGAAAATAACTAACCATTCATCGGGTGAAATCCAACTTATTGATAATTCATCTTTCGTTTCACTTTGTAACGCACTCGGCAATGGTACTCCTAACACGGTTTCTATCGCTGCTGAAAACTGTTTGTTTTGACTATTTCCTCTTAACACTAAGTGGCCTAAAAATGCTAACTCTTTTAGATGAACACTTAGGTTTGGTCGCTGACTAGCCTGTGATATCTCCTTGAATAAAGGGCTAACGGCTTGCACACCTTCAATAGAAAGTTGCTGCATTTCTAATATCTTAGACAATATCGAGGTGGGAGCATCCACTTTCGGTGTATCCGGTGTAACGACTCGAGCTAATTCTGACTTTTCAATCACACTTTCAACATCAGACATTTTGTCGATCTCCTTTAGGATCCAAGAAAACAGGGCTGCATATTTCTGCCTCAATAACTCGACCATCAGCTTGAGGGTAATAAACAGTCTCGCCCATACGGTCAAGACCCCCAATGATCACCCCCATTGCAATACTGCGCTGTAAACATTCACTGTAGTAGCTTGAAGTGACATGACCCAACATGGTCATAGGAATCGCTTGATGGGGATCGGCAACGGCCTGTGAACCTTCAGGTATGACCACATTCGCATCTTTGGTCTTTAATCCAACAAGTTGTTTACGGCCCGATCGTAAACAATCCTCACGATTCATCCCCCGTTTACCAATATAGCTAAATGGTTTCTTATTGCTGACACACCAACCCATCCCCAGATCCATAGGAGTGACTGAACCGTCAGTATCCTGACCGACAATAATAAAGCCTTTTTCAGCCCGTAAGACATGCATGGTTTCGGTGCCGTAGGGGGTCAAATTATATTTTTTACCCTGGGCCTGCAGTGCTTGCCATACCTCCAAGCCATAATTTGCCTGAACATTAATTTCATAAGAAAGTTCACCCGTAAATGAGATACGAAATATACGGGCTGGCACGCCAGCGACTGTCCCTTGTCGCCAATCCATGAATTTGAAGTTATCACGGTCTAAATCAATATCATGACAAACTTCCGCTAATAGCTTACGAGCATTAGGGCCTGAAATCGTCATCGTGGACCACTGATCCGTTACGGTATTAAAATAGACTTCAAGTTCAGGCCATTCAGTTTGATGATACAACTCTAACCAGCTTAAAACACGGGCTGCACCACCAGTTGTCGTTGTCATAATAAAATGATTTTCAGCTAGGCATGACGTCACACCATCATCAAATATCATCCCATCTTCACCACACATCAAACCATATCGACATTTACCTACCGCAAGTTTGGCCCATGCATTGGTATACACTCGAGAAATAAACTCACGGGCATCTTGACCTTGAATGTCGATTTTACCTAGCGTCGATGCATCTAAAATACCGACACTTTCACGTGTTGCCTTACATTCACGGTTAACGGCATCTAACATTGATTCCCCTTGTTTGGGGTAATACCAAGCACGTTTCCACAAGCCTACATCTTCAAACAAGGCACCATGCTCAACATGCCATTGCTGCATCGGGGTATAACGCTTTGGATCAAACAGGTCATTACAGTTACGTCCAGCAATCGCGCCGAAAGTAACCGGGGTATAGTTAGGCCTAAAAATAGTCGTACCAGTTTCAGGTATCGACTTGTTCATGCATTTTGCAGCAATCGCCATACCATTAATATTACCCAGCTTACCTTGATCAGTGCCAAACCCCATTGCGGTATAACGTTTAATATGTTCTATGGACTCAAACCCTTCACGTGTCGCTAACTCTATACCAGCCGCAGTGACATCAGTCTGGTAGTCGACAAATTGCTTAGGCGCTCGACTGGTTGCAAGCGTATGAGGGATATGAAACAGAGGCATTGTTGCTTCTTCTGTGAGTCGTTCAACAGTGGGAATTTCGTGATTGCCTACATCAGTGAAGCCCGATTTTATTGCCGCTTCTTGCCCGGCACTAAAGCCTTCTTGTAAACATTTACTCAGGCTATAAGTCCCCTTAATGGCACCAGCAGTCAGTTGCTGCTGAATCGTGTCACCGGGTACAAACCCAAGCACATCCTCTTTCCACTGCGGGCGACTGCCAGTATGACAAGAAAGGTGCACCGCCGGGCTCCATCCGCCAGAGCTCGCGATAGTGTCACACTTGATTGTCTTTGCTTCACCTACCACTCGAGTACCGTCTAGATTGATGCAGGCAACTAACACCGCCGACACTCTTTTACTGCCTTTAACCTCAATAACCGCACTGCCCGTTATGACATTCAAGCCTCGAAGATGCGCTTGCTGTACTTTTTCACCTTGAGGCTGACTGCGAGTATCGACAATGGCAACCACATCTCGACCACTGTCCTGCCAATCGAAAGCGGCTTGATACGCATTATCGTTCGTCGTCATTAACACTAACTGCTTACCCGGTACCACGCCATATTGATTAATATACGTCGATACTGCTGAGGCTTGCATGCACCCGGGAACGTCATTGTTACCGAAAACTAAAGTTCGCTCATGAGCACCAGTTGCCAGTACGACCCATTTAGCACGAATTCGATACAGGCGTTGACGGATCTGGCCACCAGGTGCTTTATCAGCAATATGATCGGTACAACGTTGATGAATAGTGAGGAAGTTATGATCGTGATAGCCATTCACTGTGGCACGTGGAAGCATCAATACATCACGATATTGTCTGAGCTCAGTTAACGTTTCCTCCACCCACTCCATTGCAGGTCGACCATTGATGAGTTCACGGCTGAATAATAATGCCCCCCCCATTTTCGCTTGTTCATCAGCGAAAATAACGCGAGCGCCGCTGCGTGCTGCACTTAACGCTGCCGCTAAACCTGCCGGACCAGCACCCACAATCAGCACATCTGTGTGTTGATTGAAATTATCATAAATATCAGGATCGGCTTGAGTTGGAGAGCGTCCGATCCCCGCGGCTTTACGAATATATTTCTCGTAGGTTCGCCACATCGTTTGGGGGTACATGAAGGTTTTGTAATAAAAACCTGGAGGCATCATTTTTCCGCCCACTTTACCCAATAAGCCCATCATATCGAAATCAGAGCTTGGCCAACCTTTGGCAGAATGACAGACTAACCCATCAAAGAGTTCTTGCTGCGTCGCTCGAACATTAGGCACCTGAGTCGCTTCGCTAGCCCCCATTTGTAAAATGGCATTGGGTTCTTCACTGCCTGCAGCAACAATGCCTCGAGGCCGGCTATATTTAAAACTACGGCCAACGATGTCAACCCCATTCGCGAGTAATGCAGAGGCCAGCGTATCACCATCAAACCCTTGATAAGTTTTACCATTGTAACTGAAGTTCAATGGTTTGCTGCGATCTATGCATCCCCCAGAATAAACCCGATTTGTCTGACTCATACTTCACTCCTCTCTCTATCCGAGGCTTTTTCAGCAACAATTTGGGGCAGTTCACCCATCTTATAGACTTCTTTAATTTGGTAACTCTGAGTATCTCGGGTCACATTAAAATACTTCCTACACCCCGCAGTATGAGACCACATCTCATGGTGCAGTCCACGAGGGTTTTTCCGAAAATACAAATAATCACCCCACTCCACGTCGCTACAATTATCAGGGTCTAGTGGACGGCTGATATGCGCTTGACCTGCGGCGTGAAATTCTTCTTCCTCACGATGTTCCTGGCAATAAGGACAATAAATATAAAACATCTTTTCCCCTCCTTTAGTGAGCGACGCCGGCAGCACCATGTTCATCAATCAAAGCCCCATTGTGGAAACGGGATAAAGAAAATGGCTCGGCTAACGTATTGGCTTTCCCTTTCGCTAGCAGATCGGCAAAGACATGACCTGAGCCTGGCGTGGCTTTAAACCCGCCCGTGCCCCAGCCGCAATTAAAGAATAGATTTTCAACCGGGGTCGCTGAAATGATGGGACATGCATCCGGGCAAGTATCAACTATGCCTCCCCATTGACGGTTCATTCTGACACGGCTAAACATTGGGAATAGCTCCAAAATGGCCTGAACAGTATGTTCTATGGTGTGATAGGCCCCGCGCTGGCCATAACCGTTATAGCCATCAATACCAGCACCGATAACCAAGTCACCTTTATCTGATTGAGAAATATAGCCGTGCACTTGGTTAGACATCACCACAGTGTCTAAAATAGGCTTAATCGGCTCCGACACCAACGCCTGGAGTGGGTGCGACTCAATAGGCAGCTCAAAACCCGCCATTTTAGCTAATACACTGGAATTACCGGCAACCACACACCCCACACGATCAGCTTTGATCACACCATGCTGCTTAGTATTAACCCCCACAGCTGCGCCATCCTCGGTGATGATATCAATCACTTCACATTGCTGAATTAAATCCACGCCCAAGGCATCGGCTGCACGTGCATAGCCCCATGCAACGGCATCATGACGAGCAACACCTGCTCTAGGCTGCCAAGAGGCGCCCAATATCGGATAACGAGTATCGGTACCGCAGTTCATCATAGGCACAATTTCCTGTACCTGCTGGGTGTCCAATACTTCCCCGTCAATACCGTTTAATCGATTGGCATTAACCCGGCGCTCAATATCTCGCATGTCTTGCAAAGTGTGGCCTAAATTCAAGACCCCACGCTGGGAGAACATCACGTTATAGTTCAAATCTTGAGATAACCCCTCCCACAACTTCATCGCATGTTCATACAAGTGTGCTGATTCATCCCAAAGATAATTAGAGCGAACAATCGTCGTATTTCTCGCTGTGTTACCGCCCCCCAAATACCCTTTTTCAAGCACAGCAATATTGGTAATACCGTGAACACTTGCCAAATAATAAGCCGTCGCAAGACCATGACCACCACCACCAACAATCACCACATCATACTTTTTCTTTGGCTGGGGGTTACGCCAAACCCGTTGCCAGTTTTCATGATGACTTAGAGCATGTGTTACCAGCCCAAAACCAGAATACTTTTCCATTCCAAAGCCCTTTCAATATTTGGCTATATAGCCGTTAAATATGAGATAGCGATAACATCACTGATCACGGTAGACCGGATAGTCACCACAAAGCAGGCTTACTTTATTCTTCACCTCTGCGATCACTGTACTGGCATCTTCAGTTTGCAGAGCATCCAATATATCCGCTATCCAAGTAGACAACTGACGACACTCTTCTTCTTTAAAACCTCGAGTTGTGATTGCAGGTGAACCAATACGAAGTCCTGAAGTAACAAAGGGGGATTGGGGATCATTAGGTACCGCATTTTTATTTACCGTAATTGAAGCCTGGCCCAGAGCCGCATCAGCCTCTTTACCTGTGAGGCCCTGTTTAATGAGGCTCAGAAGGAATAAATGATTACGGGTACCACCAGAAACCACATCATAGCCACGTTCAATCAATGTGCGAGCCATCACATCGGCATTACGAACAACCTGAGCTTGATAGCACGCAAATTCAGGAAGCAACGCTTCTTTGAATGCCACAGCCTTAGCCGCAATAACATGCATTAAAGGCCCACCTTGAACACCAGGAAAAACGGCCGAATTGAGCTTCTTCTCTAACTCAGGATGATTTAGGCTCAGAATTAAGCCACCACGAGGCCCACGTAGGGTTTTATGAGTTGTTGATGTGACGACATGAGCATGTGGTAAAGGATTTGGATATTGATCAGCAGCAACAAGGCCTGCAACATGGGCCATATCGACAAAAAGATAGGCCCCGACTTCATCGGCTATTTGACGAAAGCGAGCCCAGTCGATGATTTGAGAGTAAGCTGAAAATCCGGCAATGATCATTTTGGGCTGATGTTGGTGAGCCAAAGCAGTCACTTCATCGTAATCAATTTCGCCAGCTTCATTGATACCGTACTGAACTGCATTGTAAGATTTTCCAGAAAAGCTCACATGGGAACCATGGGTTAAGTGCCCACCATGAGCCAAACTCATGCCTAATACTGTATCTCCGGGTTCAACTAATGCCATAAATACTGCGGCATTGGCCTGAGAACCTGAATGCGGTTGCACGTTGGCATAATCAGCGCCAAAGAGTTCTTTCGCCCGCTCGATGGCTAATGCTTCTATTTCATCAACATGCTCACATCCACCATAATAACGACGTCCAGGGTAACCTTCGGCATATTTATTTGTCAGTGATGTTCCTTGTGCTTCCATCACCATTGGACTGGCATAGTTTTCAGAAGCAATAAGTTCGATGTGCGCTTCTTGGCGTACATTTTCTTTTTGAATGGCTTTATCAACCACGGCATCGAACTCTTTAATCTTAATACTATAATTAAACATTAAATTCACCTTTGTACTTGTACTCGTCATCAACAGCGATGACTTGCATGACATAGATGAGACAATACTCGTAATTAAAAACTCCTTATTGCTTTTAAGCGGCCACTTATTGTCGATTGACGACAAATGGTTCGCTCCGCCATTCATCATTGATTCAGTTATGTTAGGTTCCAGCTCACACAACAAGAAATAAAAAACCAACAATTTACTAATAAGTGTTTAGGATTTTTTTGTTTTACTGACACAAAAGCCATTTGTTTTTCATTAGGAATTTGGTGGTAGCGGAACAATGAATTTGAACACTTCAATGTAAGGAAGCATGTACATGAATAATAATAAGGGTATAAAACCAAGTTTTACGATGGCCTTACTCCCCATTGCTCTCACACTCCTCTTACTCGCTATCCAATTATTTGTATTTAACGATTTTACCCCTCACATTCCTTTGGCTATAGGTATCGGAATAACCGCTATACTTGCGCGGTTCAGAGGGTATAAATGGCACGATATTGAAGCTGGTGTGTTCAATGCCTTACGGATCGCATTACCCTCTATCGCCATCTTAATTACTGTTGGCATGATAGTGGCGATATGGATAGCCAGTGGCACAGTACCAGTATTGATATATTATGGTCTTAGGCTTCTCAGCCCTGAATTGTTCCTTGCGTCAGGCATGCTATTGTGCGCGATTGTTTCAGTATCATTAGGAACGTCTTGGGGGACGGTGAGCACGATAGGTCTGGCATTAGTAGGCATAGGTGCAGGGTTTGATATCCCCATATATTGGACTGCAGGGGCCGTCGTGTCCGGGGCATTTTTTGGTGATAAAATGTCACCATTATCGGATACAACCAATTTAGCGCCCGCAGTGACTGGCGTAAACCTGTTTGATCATATCAAGAATATGGTCCCAACAACTCTCCCCTCGATGCTCATTTCATTATGTATCTATTTATTTGTTGGTTTCTATGTAATTGATTCAAAATCAGTTGATTTTTCAACGATCAACACTATCACTACAGGACTCGAAACTAGCTTTAACCTCTCTCCATGGCTATTACTGCCTCCAGCCATAGTGTTATTTCTCTCTTTAAA
Organism: Shewanella sp. YLB-07; assembly: GCF_009377275.1. NCBI lineage: Bacteria > Pseudomonadati > Pseudomonadota > Gammaproteobacteria > Alteromonadales > Shewanellaceae > Shewanella > Shewanella sp. YLB-07. Next base: position 93,176 of record NZ_VOQB01000009.1, read on the forward strand.
ACGCATGCCTTCATTACCCTCCTTATTTGCTGGTGTGGTTGCCGGTGCTGTACTTGCGGTGGTTGTTCAAGGTTTCTCTTTACATGAAATTTTTCAATTTATGCAGAATGGTTTCAGTATTCATACCGGTGTAACAGAGCTAGATTCCTTGCTTAACCGTGGTGGCATTCAGTCAATGGCTTGGGTGATCACTCTGGTCATGATTTCACTGGGCTTTGGCGGCGCATTAGAGAGTACACATTGCTTAGAAAGTATTATTGAAGTGATATTAAACAAAACCCGTTCCTTTTTTGGACTGCAGGCAGCGGCAATGGGAACCGCCGTCGTCACTAACCTAGTAGCTGGAGATCCCTATCTATCGATTAGCCTACCGGGCCGAATGTTTGCACCTGCATACATAAAGCAAGGTTACTCTAAGCTTAACCTTTCACGGGCAGTTGAAGAAGGTGGGACCTTAATCTCACCACTTATTCCCTGGAACGCTGGAGGAGCCGTCGTCATTACCGCTTTAGGTTTAGGTATTGCTGACGGGAATATAGAAAATTTACTCTATATTCCCTTGGCGTTTGCCTGTTGGATATCCCCCTTAATTGGACTCTTTTATGCGGCAACCGGACGCTTCTCTCCTAAATTAACCGATGATGAACGAAAACAAATAGATACCGAAGAAACACCAACACAGGGAGTTGAGCCCATTCAGCCTAATTAATGAAACCACAAATCAACGATTAGAATACGTAAAAGCCTCTATTTGATCATGGAGGTTTTTATTGTTAACGACAGATAGCTTAAAAGGGGTCACTGCGATACTTTTTTCGAATTTGACTCGGTGATAATCCAAAATAGGCTTTAAAACAGTGATTGAAATGGGTCGTACTATGAAAACCACTGGCTACAGCTATATTTCCTATCAAATCGTTGCTTTGTAATAATAACCGACGAGCATGTGTGATCCGTAATTCAAGATAATACCGTGATGGTGTTGTTGCTAGATGAGTTTGAAACAAGCGCTCTATGTATCGTCGTGATAATCCCACATACGAACTTATTTCATGGGGCTGTAAAGGCTCCTCAATGTTAGATTTAATTAATTGTAATATATTGCGCAATGTATCGGGAAAAGCCGGATTATCGGCGGCTTTCATTAAGGTGGCTTCGTTATTATTTTCAACTTGATTACACATTAATATTTCGCGAATAGCCCGCACCGTATCACGGCCAAAACAAGATTCAATAAATACGCACATCATCTCCAAGGCACTATTGGGGTCTGCGCAAGTCATATAGTTACCATCTATTTTAAAAACATATTCAGAGAGATAGATATAAGGAAAATGCTCTTTAATAAAGGCATGGTTATCTATATGTACGGAGCAGGCTTTATGATTTAGCAGCCCAGTATGAGCAAGTGCTACGGCTCCATTCCATAAACCGCCTAAAACAATATTTTTTTTATCCAATAACTTCAGTTTTGCGGAAAGATGTACTGATTCATTGAGCGAACTGCGATAACCACCACAAATAATGATCGCATCCATTGATACATAATCATCAATAATCAGATCTTCAATAGTAAAATCTGTCGATATATTTAAATTGAGATCACTTTTAACAGATGAAGAGTACAATCCAAAGGTAGACATGGTAAATAAGGGAGCTGAGCGTACTAGATTGGTCGTGACTAATGTATCCATGGCGGCCGTAAAGGCCATCATGGAAAAATGCTCAAGCAGCACAAAGCCTACTCTTATTGTCTTGCATTTTTCCTCATCTAACGCAATAAATGCACTATTTACATCACGCATAACACGACTAAATTCTCGTTTATCTACTTCTTTTACCATTTTATCAAATCCAGAACATTGAGCAATTTATATGAATAATCGGATAAGCGGCGCCAGTTTCCAGTGTACGAATCAAGTCTAATTTCTTTGCTATATAGTAAGCTATTCACTAGAGGATTGTTCAGGGCCATAACCCCCCTAACTGGCGGCGAGCCTTTAGGAGCTTAGTCAAGTCCCCCTGACCTAGTCTGTCGACGAGTAAATAGTACCTCATTGTCTGTACGATCGTAATAAAATGAAGTTCTTCATCGCTCAACTGTTTATCAGATTTAAGATAGGTTTTTCTATTAATTGATGCCATATCCCCTCAAAATATTGACCACAAAAACGTTCGGCACTTACATGGAGAATTATTACTATAAAAAGCATTAAGTTAATTAGTCAACATCAGTAAAATAATAATTGGACATTATATTATGGGGATTAGTGTTTCAGTCAGTTATCAGGATGTAAATAATAAGAAGTCAACTATTTATATATTACTCAAAAAAGGGTCTTAAAATAGATGGATATAACCAAGTGATTATCTCCCTTCGCAGTTCAACATGCACATTGCCAGTCTTAAGAAGAGCGATTCGTTGTGAGTAAGCTATCTTGTCTTGAGCGCAGTTAAGGGCAGATGATTAGTGTTATAAATTCATTCGTTAAGCGAGAGGTTTGCTTTATCACAAAAATGAAGTTAATCCGATTAAAGGGGAGTATTAATACATTGATTGAGATAAACCCTATTTTCACACGTATTATCAGTGCCCCTAGTAGATGTTAAACCCGTTTCAGATCAAAAATGAAAAACGAAACTTGAGCCTAATGGCAGCAAGTTCCGCTTTTACAAATAAGCCTGATGACTTATCTTAAGTTTTTCATCGTTAAGCGCTTATCAGAACTTATAGTCAAAATCGTAACGCATACCCACCATGATGGAATCATCGGCGTCTCTGTGTTCGAAATCCGTCTTCTGGTATTCCAGAAACAAACGGAAATCCGCAGTTCCCTGCCACTCTAATGTGGTGTTATAAGCCTTATAATTACCGGAACTGATATCATCGATACCGTCATCAAAATTTGATGCCCCTAACTTGAGCTTATAGATCTCTGTGATGGCGTAAGCGCCGACCAAGTCAAATGTTGAACCACTGACATTATCCACTTCCCTGTCCTGATAGGCCGCAGCCAGATACAAGTCATCAAAGTGCTTAGACACAGAAACACCGTAGGCCGTCTCCTCTTTACCGTCATCTAAGTCTTTACTGTAATAAGCTACGGCTGCGCGAAGCAAGTCACTGTTATAGGCGAGACCCGTGTTGAAAAAATCACTGGCATTGGCATCCTTGTCACCATCAAACTGAGAGTCTACCGAGAAACTAAAGTCACCTAAGTCTTTACGATAGGTCACTAAGTTATTGACCCGAAACGGACTGGCGCTGTCATAGGCCAGTGGCGTTGCGGCGCGGTTGAAGATATCCACGGGATCGGCAATGAAGCGATATTGCGTCGATGACTGCTTACCTATGGCGACGCGGCCAAAACCACCCTTTATTCCCACATAGGCCTTACGTGCCTCACCAAAATCACCATTAGCTTCTATGTTGACCTTGAACTCTCCCTTAGCAAAACCTGTCAGTCCATAGCCCAGTTCCTGCTCTGCCGCGATACCTATCCGGGACAGGGCATCACCCACATCCCAAACATCATCGGAGCCCGACATGGTGACCCCGAAGGTTGGTCGTAAAGAACCATAAAAGTTGATGCTATTAGATAAGCTTTGAGTCTGCTCACTGGCCTTGTCATCAGCCTTGTCTTGATCCTCCAGTGTGGCTAACCGCAGGCGGATCTGATTAAGCTCTGTCTGTAACGCTTCTCTACTCACATCTTCATCATTAGCCTGAAGCCCAAAAGTAGGCAAAGCAATGATCAAAGGAAGTAATACTGTTTTTGATTTTATATTTCTCATTTCTCTTTCCTTAGTACGAGATAAATGCAATGACAGACAACTCAACTTGGCATTACGACGGCAAAGCGCTCTCTGTGAGACTGTATGTAACAGCCTCACAGAGAGTTTAAAAAGGTTGAATAAGCTTAACTATCCCGGTAACTGTCTATGCTGGGGCAACTGCAGATCAAGTTGCGATCGCCATAGACGTTATCTATACGATTGGTACTGGGCCAGAACTTATCCTTGTGGGCATTAAGCCCCGGAAAACACGCCAGCTGCCGCGAATACGGATGATCCCACTGAGCCTCACTGAGATCCCCCATGGTATGCGGAGCATTCACCAGAGGATTATCACTCAGGCTCCACTCACCGCTTTCCACCTTGGCAATTTCAGTCCGGATGCTCACCATGGCATGGACAAACTTATCCAGTTCATCCAATGATTCACTCTCGGTCGGCTCTATCATCAGGGTGCCGGCCACCGGGAACGACATGGTAGGTGCATGAAAACCAAAATCCATCAGGCGCTTAGCCACATCTTCCTCACTGATCCCTGAGCTCTCCTTAAGAGGACGTAGATCTATGATGCACTCATGAGCTACGCGTCCCTCATCCCCCAGATACAGGACAGGATAATGTGGTCGTAGTTTCTCCATCAGATAGTTGGCATTGAGGATCGCAAGCTCCGTCGCCCGGGTCAGACCCGATGCGCCCATCAAGGCGATATAAGCCCAGGAGATAGGCAGAATCGAGGCACTGCCCAGAGGCGTCGCCGACACGGCTCCCTTAGTATTATGAATACCGTGGCCAGGCAAGAAAGGCGCTAGATGAGATTTAACCCCAATCGGTCCCATACCCGGACCGCCACCGCCATGTGGGATACAGAAAGTCTTGTGTAGATTCAGGTGGGACACATCTGAGCCAATAAAGCCTGGCGAGGTCAGTCCTACCTGAGCATTCATGTTGGCGCCGTCAAGATACACCTGACCGCCCGCCTGATGTACCCGCTCGCAAATCTCGCGAATGCCAGCCTCGTAGACACCGTGAGTCGACGGATAGGTGATCATGATGCAAGAGAGTCGCGCTTCATGCATGTCGATCTTAGCCGCCAGATCGTCAATATCCACGTTACCCTTATCATCACAATTAACGATCACTACCTTCATGGACACCATGGCCGCGCTCGCTGGATTGGTGCCATGAGCCGAGCTGGGAATGAGGCAGATGTTTCTGTGGCTGTCACCACGGCTAGCGTGATACCTCTGAATCGCGATAAGGCCCGCGTATTCTCCCTGGGCACCAGAATTAGGCTGCAAAGAGAAGGCATCGTAGCCAGTGACGACTTTGAGCATCTCACTAAATGATTCTGCTATCTCCTGATACCCAAGACTTTGATCTTGAGGCACGAAGGGATGCAGCTTACCCAGCTCAGGCCAAGTGACAGGGATCATCTGCGCCGTGGCATTGAGTTTCATGGTACATGAACCCAATGGGATCATGCCGTGTGTCAGTGAGAAATCTTTATTCTCAAGGGACTTGAGATATCTCAGCATCTTAGTCTCGCTGTGATAGCGATTGAACACCTCGTGAGTCAGATACTCAGACTCACGGATGCAGTTGGCCGGGATGGCGGCAAATTCGTTGGCAGACACCCTGGCATCGATATCGGTTAAACTCTGAGTCTCACCGGTTATTGCTAGCCACAGAGCCTCGACATCTTCAGCCTTAGTCGTCTCATCGAGACTTATTCCCAAAGCATCCGGTAGTAGACGTAGATTCAAGCCAGCCTCGAGGGCGCGCTCATAGATGGCTTGAGTCTGCTCACCCGTCTTAAGTGTCAGGGTATCGAAGAAATGTTCATGAGCCAGCTCAATACCCACACCCTCGAGTCCGGCGGCTAAGATGGCAGTCAGATGATGTACCCGGCGACCTATCTTCTTGAGTCCCACCGGGCCATGGTACACGGCATAAAAAGCAGCCATATTGGCGAGTAGCGCCTGTGCGGTACAGATATTAGAGGTGGCTTTCTCACGACGAATATGTTGCTCACGTGTCTGCATCGCCATGCGCAGCGCGGGTTTCCCCTTACTGTCGATGGACACACCGATCACCCTGCCGGGTATGGTGCGCTTGTACTTCTCTTTCGTCGCCATGAAAGCGGCATGTGGACCACCGAACCCCATCGGCACACCGAAACGTTGGGCACTGCCGATCACCAGATCCGCGCCCATCTCGCCGGGAGACTTGAGTACAGTGAGGGCCAGCAGATCGCTCGCCACCGCCACTAAGGCTTTCTTACTTTGCACCTGAGATATCAGCTGCTGCAGATCTTGTACCTGGCCCGTAGAGCCTGGGTATTGCAGCAAGGCACCGAAAACATCGAGCTCTGCAACCTCAGCCGCCGGAGCCACCTTGATATCGAAGCCAAAATACTCGGCGCGGGTCTTAATCACGTCCAATGTCTGTGGATGCACATCGTCGGCAACGAAAAACAGGTTACTCTTGCTCTTTCCCGCGCGTTTACATAAAGACATGGCTTCGGCAGCCGCCGTCGCCTCATCGAGCAGGGAAGCATTCGCCAGCTCCATGCCAGTCAGATCCATGATCATCTGCTGATAATTAAGTAAGGCCTCGAGTCGGCCCTGGGCAATTTCTGGCTGATATGGGGTGTACGCCGTATACCAACCGGGATTTTCCATCACATTGCGCAAGATGACATTAGGCACATGGGTATCGTAATAGCCTTGACCTATGTAGCTGCGATTGATGATGTTCTTACTGGCAATACTCTTGAGTCTCGCCAACATATCGGCTTCACTCATGGGGCCAGCCAGGGCCATCTCCCCCGGAAGACGAATGTTTTCGGGTACGGTCTGCTCGATAAGCGCCGCTATCGACTCGACGCCGATAGCGTCTAGCATCACAGCTTGATCTTGTTCACCCGGGCCATTATGGCGAGCAATAAACTCATCATCAGTTGCCAATTTCGTGAGTAAACTTAGGGTTTTCATGTCATCTCTAGCCATCTTGTTTGCCTCCTATTTAATCTTCGAGGCCAGCGAGATAACTCTCGTAGCTCATGAGGTTATCCAGCTCTGATGGATCAGACAGCTTTATCTTAGCTATCCATCCCTCATCAAATGGTGAGTCGTTCACCGTCTCAGGGCTGTCATCCAGGACTTCATTGACCGCAATTATCTCACCCGATACTGGCGCATACACATCTGATGCGGCCTTTACCGATTCGATCAAAGAGAAATTCTCCCCGGCAGTAGTGACATCCCCCTCTTCGGGTAACTCCACGAAGACCACATCGCCTAACAGCTCCTGCGCACGCTTTGAGATCCCAACTAACACAGTTCCATCACCATTGTCTTTTACCCACTCATGGGTACCGGCAAATTTATAGTTATTTTCAATTGCGTTCATTGTTGTTATTCCTAGCTTAAATTTACTTTTTATTCAACGATTAATAATATATTTTACATCTTGTTAACTCAGACTTCATTCGCCAGAGTTATCGATACAAGGGGTATTTCTCGCAAAGTGCCTGCACTTGTTTCAGTACCATTAACTCCACCTCACTATTGTCATCTGGGTTACTGGCTAAACCGTCCAGAACATCGCCTATCCAGTGACCAACCTGAATAAAGTCCTCACGGGAAAAGCCTCGAGTAGTGCCTGCTGGCGTGCCCAGGCGTATTCCCGATGTGACCATAGGCTTCTCGGTATCGAAAGGAATGCCATTCTTATTACAAGTGATACCCGCACGTTCAAGACTCTCCTCCGCCCGGTTACCCTTGAGCCCTTTAGGTCTGAGATCCACTAACATGAGGTGAGTATCTGTGCCTTCGGTGACAATATCGCAGCCTCTGGATTGCAGGGTCTCGGCCATGGCCTTAGCATTTTCTAGCACCCGAGCGATGTAGCGCTTAAATTCAGGTTCTAGCGCCTCGCCCAGCGCCACGGCCTTGGCCGCGATGACATGCATCAAGGGACCACCTTGTAGACCGGGGAACACAGCCGAGTTAATCTTCTTGGCAATATCTTGGTTGTTAGTGAGGATCATGCCACCGCGGGGACCCCTTAATGTTTTATGGGTCGTCGTGGTGACAATGTGCGCATGGGGGATTGGATTCTGATGATGACCCGTAGCCACCAAACCGGCGATATGGGCCATATCTACCATAAGATAAGCCCCCACTTCATCGGCAATGGCCCTGAAACGAGCGAAATCCAGTTCACGGGGAATAGCAGAGCCACCAGCGATAATCATCGCTGGCTTATGCTCTCTGGCCAGGGCTTCGACTTGCTCGAAATCCACCAAACAATCTTCCTGTTTCACCCCATATTGAATGGCATTGAACCACTTGCCAGATTGCGCCGGGCGAGCGCCATGGGTCAGGTGACCACCGGCATCCAGAGACATGCCCAATATCGTATCTCCAGGCTGCAGCAATGCCTGAAAAACCGCGCCGTTTGCCTGAGCACCTGAATGGGGTTGCACATTGACAAATTCCGCACCAAATAAGGCCTTGGCCCTGTCGATGGCCAATTGCTCGACAATGTCAACAAACTCACAGCCACCATAATAGCGGCGCCCCGGATAACCTTCGGCGTACTTATTGGTTAACGAGGTGCCCTGCGCTTCCATTACCGCCTTAGACACTATGTTCTCCGAGGCGATCAATTCAATCTGCTGCTCCTGACGCTGAGATTCCAGTTCAATTGCGCTCTGGATTTCTCCATCCGTGGCAGCAAGACCTGCGCCGAAAAAATGCTCGAGTTCGTGTGAGGTGTACTGGCTTTTCATTATTAAGTTCCTTTAATTAGCAAGCGATAACATTGATGGCCAGGCCACCTTGGGAAGTTTCTTTGTATTTGGACATCATATCCAGACCCGTTTGGTGCATGGTCTTGATGACATCATCCAGATGTACGAGATGTGTGCCGTCACTGAGTAACGCGAGTCGACTGGCATTAATGGCTTTTACCGCGCCCATGGTATTGCGCTCGATGCAGGGAACCTGTACCAGGCCATCTATGGGATCGCAGGTCAGCCCCAGATTATGCTCCATACCTATCTCGGCGGCATTTTCCACTTGTTCAGGAGTCCCGCCCAGCGCTGCGGTCAAACCTGCCGCGGCCATGGAGCAAGCCACACCTATTTCTCCCTGACAGCCCACTTCGGCGGCCGAGATAGAGGCGTTTTGTTTATATAAAAGGCCAACGGCACCTGCCGTGGCCAGGAAGGTCACAATATCTTGGTCTTTATCTGACTTAAACTTGATAAACCAGGCGAGTACGGCGGGAATCACCCCGGCGGCGCCATTGGTGGGCGCGGTGACCACACGGCCACCGGCGGCATTTTCTTCATTGACGGCCATGGCATAGAGGTTTACCCAGTCTAAGGTGTCGATACCACCTGGCTGACTACAGCCCTCCTCATCTAGTGCCAGCAGCCTTTGATGCAAATTTTTCGCACGTCGTTTAAGCTTTATGCTGCCGGGTAAGACACCGTCTTGCGCTAAGCCCCGCTCAATGCAGCCGGACATCACCCGCCACAGAGAGAGTAATTTATATTCTGACTCAGTTTCGCCTAAGGCTGCCTCATTAGCCAAGGTTATCTCGGCGATAGAGAGTCCGCTTTGACCACAATGCTGTAACAATTCACGAGCACTGGAATAAGGATAAGCTAAGCTTGAGCTTATCGTCTGTTGTGGGTCATCTTCCCCAACCACAGCGCCGCCCCCGACAGAGAAGTAGGTTCGGCTCAGCACGAGTCCCCCCTCTGCATTCAGTGCTTTTATTGTCATGGCGTTGGGATGTTCTGGTAGTGAGGTGTGGTAATGAAAGATGAGGTCTTCTTCCGATGAGAAATAGATCCAACGTTTACCCGACAAAGGCAGCTCACCGGTATCTTTAACCAAGGCCAACAGACCGGGAATATTATCTGCATCGAGGCACCCGGGCGATTCAGCCATCAAACCCAATACACAGGCATTATCTGTAGCATGACCTTTTCCTGTGAGTGCCAGAGAGCCAAATAACTCGACTCGCACTTTATCTACTTCTTGCAACAAATCTTGAGTCACCAGTTCTTTCGCGAAACGATTCGCGGCGACCATAGGGCCTACCGTGTGAGAACTCGATGGTCCTATGCCAACCTTAAATAAATCGAAAATACTGTGAGCCATAACTAGGGGTCTCCTGAGGATGAATGTCTTGATCCCGATCACATTTACAACATATCAGGCTTGTTTTTCATTAACAACAAAAAAGTTTCCTATTGGAAACTTTTTATCGGTAGTGAATAATTATGCAGTCTAGAACAGATGAGATAAATCCCCTGTAAAACCTGATACAGAGGAATAAGTGAGCGATTTACACAGAAGAACCAGAGCTGATAAACGTGAATATCCCTCATCTCGGTTCATGAAGCGCCGGGAATATGCAACAATGAGTCAATTCAAGATAATATAAGTCGATTTATCCCATGATTGAGAACGGTGTTACCGATGTTTATCCCTCTATCGCCCTAACAAGAAGTGAAGGTGGCGAGAGTAAAGTAGGTTCCGTAAACATAGGTGAGCAGCTCAAGGCCATCAGAACCAAAAACAAACTCACCCTGGAAGAGGCCAGCAAACTCACAGGATTAGCCAAGTCCACTCTATCTAAAATTGAGAATGAGCAAATATCACCGACCTTTATGGTGATGCAGAAGTTGGCGGCCGGGCTGGAGATTGACCTGCCTCAGCTGTTCACTAAACCTAAAACGGTGCTGGCAACCGGACGCAGAGACATCACAAAGGCGGGAGAGGGAAAACAACAGCTCACTCCGACCTATGAGCATGAACTACTCTCCACTCAACTGAGTAACAAGAAGATGCTGCCCTACAGGACCTGTATTCACTCTCGTTCATTCGACGAATACAAGGATTGGGTGCGCCACGAAGGCGAAGAATTTCTCTATGTGCTAGAGGGACAGGTGCAGTTGCTCACGGAATTTTATGAGCCAGCGACCTTATCCGTGGGTGACTCGGCTTACTACGATGCCACCATGGGTCATGCCGTAATATCACTCAGCGAAAAAGATGCACACATTCTGTGGATCACCTCTGCTTAATCCATGTGAATCTCGCGACATGACTTAACGCCCCTTGCCAAGGATCCGGCTCGGGCCAGGCGGTCCTACACATCCCGACAAACAGAAGCCTCAGCGACACTCCATAACTCATCAGCCAGCTTTCCCGAAACTCAGTCTATAATTCCCTAGTGTTTACGCTTTAGTCGCTAAACTTAATGCCTTCCTTACTTTAGTGAACACGTTTCTTACTTGCCTGTTTGTTCCCCATATACCAAATACCGCTTCCATTTATTCCTAAACCCTCTATTTCCACGTATCCCTATCCCTTTAGGAATAAACAATCACTTTTTTTGGAAAATAATTTCAAAATTGAATTAAGTTTAATTTAAGAAACACAAAAAAAATTTGATTGATTTATAGCTTATTGCTCAGCAAGTTAGAGCAACAATACATGTTGAACTGCTAAATTAACGAAAATTAAACCTTGAATGTTTTCTCTAAATTGACTAATTTTTTTCCTATTGGAAATTTATCCTAACAAAATGCTAACGTTTCCGATGATTGACGCAGTAATAAAAAAACCAAATAGAAGCAGCTTGGATGCTTACTAAAAAATTATAAAAAAATGAAGAGGTTATCGTGGAATCTATTACAAGTGCACTATCTTACATCAATGGAATTGTCTGGGGAATTCCCATGTTGGCCGTTATTCTCGGCGTGGGTTTATTTCTGACAGTCGGCCTCAAGATGATGCCGATCCTGAAACTCGGCAGCGGATTTAAACTGCTCTGGAGTGGACGGATCCCCAGCAAAGACAAAAACATCAAGGGAGAAATCAGCCCGTTCAACGCCCTAATGACTTCACTGTCAGCCACCATAGGCACAGGTAATATCGCTGGTGTCGCCACGGCCATCTTCCTCGGCGGCCCCGGCGCCCTTTTCTGGATGTGGTGTACCGCATTGGTGGGTATGGCGACTAAGTTTGCCGAAGCCGTACTGGCGGTTAAATACCGTGAAGTGGACGCAAATGGCAACTTCAGCGGCGGCCCCATGTATTACATCAAGAACGGCCTCTCCAGCAAGTGGGCCTGGCTAGGCACTGCATTCGCATTATTTGGCGCCATCGCAGGTTTTGGCATAGGCAATACGGTACAAGCAAACTCGGTAGCTAACGCCTTAGATGTCAACTTCGGCATTGATCCCTGGATCACAGGCCTGATCATGATGGTATTGGTTGGCTTAGTACTCATGGGGGGGATCAAACGTATCGCCGATGTCGCAGGTAAGCTGGTCCCCTTGATGGCTACCTTCTACATAGTCGCAGGTATCATAGTGCTCGCCATCAATGCATCTGAACTACCAGCAGCCTTAACGCTGATCTATACCAGTGCATTTACAGGTACGGCGGCCGAAGGTGGATTCGCCGGTGCAGCGGTATGGGCAGCGATCCGATTCGGTGTGGCCCGTGGCGTATTCTCCAACGAAGCAGGTTTAGGTAGTGCCCCCATAGCCCACGCGGCAGCGAAGACAAACGACCCTGTCGCTCAGGGTCTGGTTGCCATGCTAGGTACCTTCATCGACACTTTAGTCGTGTGTACTATTACGGGCCTCGCCATCGTCGTATCCGGCGAATGGACCAGTGGCCAAACTGGTGCGGCGCTCACTTCGGCCGCCTTCTCCAGCGCCATACCTTACGGCAACTTTATTGTCGCCATTGCCCTGTCCGTCTTCGCCTTCACCACCATCTTAGGTTGGAGTGTATATAGCGAAAAATGTGTGCAATACCTGCTCGGCCCTAAAGCTGTGATGCCATTTCGTGTCCTGTGGATCATCGTCGTGCCAGTTGGCGCCGTAGGATCATTAGAGTTCATCTGGTTATTGGCCGACACACTTAACGCCATGATGGCCATTCCCAACCTGATCGCCTTAGTACTGCTTAGCCCAGTGGTGTTCAAGTTGAGTAAAGAGTATTTCCAAGCTAAGAGCCGCATTGATGAAGACGATAACAGTGCAAAAGAACCAGGTTAAGGCTAGTCACGCCGCAAATTTTATTTCATCACCTATATAAAGATAAGCCCCGTTCGCGGGGCTTCTTTGGAGCCAAAAATGACACAAGAAGTACAAGACTTATTAAAAACCCCATGTTTCGATCTACATGTGGAAGCGGGAGCCAGAATGGTGCCCTTTGCAGGCTATGAGATGCCGGTTCAATACCCATTGGGAGTCAAGAAGGAGCATCTGCACACCCGGGCCTCTGCAGGCCTCTTCGATGTGTCCCATATGGGACAATTGCGTCTTCATGGCCCCAACGCTGCTAAGGCACTTGAGGCTCTGGTACCTGTGGACATATTGGATCTTCCCCAAGGTAAGCAAAGATACGCCCTGTTCACCAATGATGAAGGTGGCCTTCAGGACGACCTCATGGTGAGTAATTTTGGCGATCATCTGTTCCTTGTGGTCAATGCCGCGTGCAAAAACCAAGACATCGCACATCTGCGCCAGCACCTACCAGATGATGTAGAGATAGAAATCCTCGAAGACCGGGCACTGCTAGCCTTACAGGGGCCACTCGCAGCACAAGTGCTGGCACGGCACATTCCCTACACCGCCGACATGGTCTTCATGGATTCCAGAGTACTCAAGTTCGATGGCGTCGATTGCATCATTGGCCGGGCTGGCTATACCGGAGAAGATGGCTTCGAAATCTCTATCCCAGCCGAGCATGCCGACAGGCTGACACGTCTACTCCTCAGTGAGGCTGAAGTCGAGTGGATTGGACTGGGCGCACGTGACTCTTTGAGGCTCGAGTCTGGCCTGTGTCTGTATGGACACGATATCGATACCAGCACCACACCGGTTGAAGCCAGCCTGCTTTGGGCCATCAGCAAGGCCCGCCGCGCAGACGGAATTCGACCGGGCGGTTTCCCCGGTGCTGAGATAGTATTGGAGCAGATAGCCACCAAAGCTGTGAGCCGCAAGCGCGTAGGTATGATTGGACTAGGTAAGGCCCCCGTGCGCGAAGGCGCTGTCCTGTACAATGAGCAAGATCAGGAAATAGGCATTATCACCAGCGGCACCGCCGGACCAAGCTTCGGGTCTCCCATCGCCATGGGCTATGTAGCCAAGGAGTTTGCCAGCTTAGACACCTTAGTGTTTGCCGAAGTTCGTGGTAAGAAGATGCCGATGAAGATAGCCAAAATGCCATTCGTTGAGCAGAGATACTATCGAGGATAAATGCTACAGAGGCATAGATAAATCCTGTACACTCGACTCAGTTATTTGAGTCGAGCCCTCTGAATGTAGCGAGTTTCATTAAGGAATGTTATGCAGGTTATTGTACTCGGTGGTGGCGTCATAGGCTTAACATCTGCCTGGTATCTGGCTCAAGCCGGACATGAAGTCACAGTTATCGACCGTCAATTAAACAGCGGTGAAGAAACCAGCTTCGCCAATGCGGGCCAGATCTCCTACGGTTACTCCTCCCCCTGGGCCGCACCAGGTGTTCCTATTAAGGCACTGAAGTGGCTTATTCAGAAACACGCTCCCTTAAAAATAAAGCCCGGCATGTCACCAGACCTTTATCTGTGGGCAAGTAAAATGCTGGCAAATTGCAACCAAACCAGCTATCAGCTCAATAAATCACGCATGTTACGTGTGGCCAATTACAGCCGGGACTGCTTAATCGAGTTACGGCAACACCATGCCATCGACTACGAAGGTCGCCAGCAAGGTACCTTACAGGTGTTTCGCAGTCATGCCCAGATAGACGCCGTCGCTAAAGACATCAAGCTACTGCAGGAGAGCGGCACCCGGTATCAGGAGCTGGATGTTCAGGCCTGCATTCAAGCAGAGCCCGCATTAGCGCATGTCAAAGAGAAACTCGTCGGCGGTTTACGCCTACCCGACGACGAAACCGGAGACTGTTACCTGTTTTGCCAACAGCTGGTGACCTTGGCTAAACAGGCCGGAATCAGCTTTAAATTCGGCGTCGAAATCTCAGGGCTCAAGCGCACCGATGGCAAGATAAGTTCGGTATCTACCAGTGCCGGCGAGCTAAAAGCCGATGCCTATGTGGTCGCCTTGGGCAGTTACTCCGCCGGCCTACTCGCCCCGTTAGGTTTGTCTGTACCTGTCTACCCGGTAAAAGGCTACTCGCTGACACTCCCCATCACTGATGAGAAACTCGCGCCAATATCCACAGTGATGGATGAGACCTATAAGGTCGCCATCACACGTTTTAATCAACGAATTCGCGTGGCAGGAACCGCCGAACTCTCAGGCTATAATCTTGACTTGAGTGAGCAACGCAAAGAAACCATAGCCATGGTGGTTAATGATCTGTTCCCCGGAGGCGGTGATATAGGCAAGGCCGAATTCTGGACCGGACTTAGACCCATGACACCAGATGGCACCCCTATCATAGGTAAAACACCTATCCCTAACCTGTTTACCAATACCGGACACGGTACTTTGGGCTGGACCATGGCCTGTGGCTCAGGAAAATTGCTAGCCGATCGAGTCAGTGGCAGAACGCCTGATATCGATCCCCAAGGCTTAGATATCTTCCGCTACTCATGACCAGCTTAAGGTTCTGTTCTGTTTATTCTTAATAAAAGAATTGAATAGAAAAACATGTAAACAGTAAGTACAAGAAAGAGTAAAACGGACACGAGTGTGCTCGTGTCCGTTTTTTATACCTATTGATAATAATTCCTATCGCTATCAAACATCATCCGGCGAATACGTTATCTTCCGGATATTTCAGCAAGGTAGGATTGGGTCTTGCCAGCATGTAGGCCAGTGTCAATGGGCCAATACGACCTATGACCATCACCACTATCATGATGTACTTGCCAGGTTCCGATAAGTTACCCGTTAAGCCCGCTGTCAACCCCACGGTGGAAAATGCCGAAATAGTCTCGAACATGATCTGTTCGAAAGGTGCATTTTCAGTGAGCATAAGGCTGAACATGGCCAGTGACAATATGATGCCGCTGACCACTATGATGGCCAGACATTTAGTCACCGTTTTCGATGGCACGGTACGTTTAAAAATGGATACATGAGGGCGCTGTCTTAGGAAAGACCAAGTTGCCACAGCCACAACCACAAATGTAGATACCTTAATCCCTCCCCCCGTCGATGTGGAGCCCGCGCCAATCAACATAAGGATGATCATGATAAAAAAAGCGCCCTGGCTGAACAATGCGATATCCACACTGTTAAAACCTGCGGTTCGCGCCGTGACGGATTGAAAGAAGGCCACCAACCATTGTTGCCCCAGATTGTATTGCCCTAATGTATTCGGATTATTATGCTCCAGTAGCCAGAACATCAAGGTACCGAACAAGATCAGACATGGTGTGGCAAGCAGCATGATCTTAGTGTGCAACTGAAAATGGCGAAAACCACTTGCACCATTGCGCCTGAGATCTGAGATAACCGTAAAGCCCAAACCTCCAAAGATGATCAGACTAGCAATGGTGAAAGTGATCAAGGGATCTGTGGCGTAGGAACTCAAGCTATTTGAAAACAGTGAAAAACCGGCATTATTGAATGCCGATATCGCATGAAAAAGAGCGGTAAACATGCCAGTCTGCCAGCCCATTTCCGGCACCCAACGTATGGCCAGAAAGATAAAACCTAACAATTCGGCAATCAGTGAAAAGACGACGATGTGCTTCACTAATCGTCTTATATTAATAGACTTATCCTGGCCAAGCGCCTCCTTAGTTAATGCTTGTTGGCGCAAGCTCAGACGCTGACCAAACATATAAAGCAATACTGCAGAGAGTGTCATCTGGCCTAAGCCACCTATCTGCATCAAGAACATCAATAATATTTTACCACTCGCTCTGAAGTGTGTGCCGGTATCGACCACACCTAATCCGGTCACACTGATCGCCGACGTCGCCGTAAACAATGCATCGGTAAAGCTTAGCCCGGTGACAGAGAATACCGGCAGGGTCAGTAATACCGCGGAAGGAAATAAAATAGCAAAAAAACTGCACAAGATGATCTTAGGCTCAGACCATTTTACACCGGATTTTTCAGCTTTGATTGGAAAGAAAGTATTCCTGTGAGCGATAAACTTCATAGTCGTCTTAACACTTCTATTAATTTATCCTTCTGCCCGGTCACGATCAACATGTCATGTTTATCAAAAGTGGCCTCGGGTGACGGGTACTTATCGACTTCTACGCCTCTTTTCAATGCCAATAAATTGATATCACTACGCTTAGAGCAAGGATGATCCATAAGTTTACTGCCTAAATACTTATCAGAGACAGCAACCTCAGCTAAAGCAATGTCGCAGCCTAAATCGATGAACTCAAAAATATGCTGATCTAGCATGTGATGGGCAATTCTGACTCCCATATCACGCTCAGGCTGAATGACTTTATCCGCCCCTATCTTGTCCAAAATCTTCGCATGAAACTTATCTTTGGCTTTTACCCAAACCGTTTTCACTCCAGCCTCTTTTAACACGAGTGTGGTTAATATACTGGCGTTGACGTCCTCACCTATCGCTACCATGGCGAGATCGTAATCATCGAGTTTCAACTCAGAAATAGTGTCTTCATCTGAGCAATCTGCAACTATGGCTTCAGTCGCAAATTCGGCCGCCTTGCGTACATTTTTTTCATCTATGTCTATAGCGAGTACCTGTGCCCCCTCTTGACTCAGCTCATGACAAAGAGCCATACCAAATCGACCTAAACCAATGATAACAATATATTTATTTTCAGGAGCCATATGTATTCTCTGAGTGTTTTTGCCAAAAAATGGCGTACATTAATTTAAACTAATAAGCCTATAACTTAATTATCGAGAAGGATATTGCTCCCTATATTTCCATTTGTCTAGCCAAACAAACTGGCAAATAACTAAGATTCATCCAATGCCTGTGGCTAATTCAGTGATGGTGAGGATTTGTTCATTACTGATACAAAAAGCACTGTAAAAATCACATAAACTTCTATCAGATCCAAACGTCTACTCCCATACCGACGAAGTACAGGTTCTCTTGAAATGAAAAAGGTTGAGGTGTAATAGGTAAGGATAAAGCAAAAGGGAGAGGCTTAGAAACTGCTACCTATATCATCTCACTTTGACCATGTTTGATTAAACACAGTTTCAGCTAGCAGAGAGTCACAGTAAAAATATAAAAATAAATAAACTCTCTGAGTAATGTGTTTTTTATCGGAGCATTAACCCAATGGGCATAAAAATAGGCTTGGATTATTTGAATATAGATTGTAGGCTAGTTCATACTCCCCACTCTCACTCATTGAAGTACGAATAAAAGTCAAAGCATCACACTATTCGATAAGGTCAATCCGATATTTCCTAAAGGCTTTTACTGTAAACTTTTGATTCATTTCATGTTCAAAACCCTCAATAAACTAATCTTTATTTGGGGCATGAGCCTTGGTTAATAAATCGGCACAATAATACTCACGTCTAATTTAATCGATAACACATTGAACTAAATATTATTGCCCTTTATCTGTCTGAGAAAAGTTTTCCCTAATAAAAAATTTCATTCCTTCTCCTCCCTGAGATGCTCAACAATATTACTGAAGTAATTAACTAAAAATTCAAATCGTCATCCGATATAATTTAAAGTCAATTGACTTAGACTATTCTCTTCTTGAACAAACTGCCATTGAAAGTAGACTTATTAATAAAATACTTAAAATAAATATTGTTTATTTTAAGTATTATGTATTACCAGCAGAGTTAATAAATATCCATATCGTTAGATTTACGGTTAACAAAGTACGCTTGCTTTACAGCGGTTCACTACCACCTAGACCTAGTAAATCCTTAATTTAGAAGATGATTAACTAACCTTCTCCATCAGGTAATTGGTTAACTTTTCTCCGCGAACATTGACCTTTTGTTCTGCCACGATTTGAAAACCAAATGATTCGAAGAATGGTTTAGCAGTCATACTCACATGCGCATATAGTTTACTCAAACCTCTGCTGGTGGATTCATCAAAAATATACTGCATAAGTGCTGAGCCAACTCCTTTCCCTTGATATTCATGATTACAATAAAAATGGTCAATCAAACCATCACTTTGTAAGTCTGAATATCCAGCCACCTTACCATCGACTATAGCTAAAAAGGGGTTGTTTTTTGTCAATACAGAACACCAATCAGAACGTTTTATCTCTTTTGATGCCCACGCTTCAACTTGAGATTTGGAATAATCTTTGATATTGACGAAATGAATGGTGTTATAAAATAGCTCCCACAGCTCATGACAATCTTCTTCCTGATAATCTCTAATGCGTAACATAGACTTCCTATTGCGAGTTAGCGCTTAGATACAGGCACCAACTCATTTTTGTCTCAGACTCAGTTGCTGGAACGAACACCGTTTACCTGTTAGCCTCTTAATTTGACCGCTGTGCCAAATACCATTATTTCAGACGAGCCATCCATGATTGAGCTGGTAGTAAAGCGAATACCTATTACAGCGTCCGCACCTTTTTCATGAGCGCTTGCAGCTAAGCGTTGAATAGCAACATCTCTGGCGTCTGTCAGCATTTCCGTATATCCACGGATCTCACCGCCCACGATACTTTTTAAACCTGCCATAATGTCACGTCCAATATGTTTCGATTGAACAACATTGCCTGTAACGATACCGACTATTTCAGTAATGTCTTTACCGGGAATCGTTTCAGTGGTTGAGTAGATCATTTAACTTCCTTGAAAATAAAACACCGTTATGAAGGTGCGTGTAATTAACTATTGATACCATAGTCTTTGGTTATATTGCTATTACTGAAGATAGTAATGTCATTTCTATTTACCCAAATAAAGAGCAAAAACTTTAATCAATAGCATATCATATCTCATACTCAACACTTCAAAAAACAGTTAATGCGGCGGTTTATTCTACATTTAGTTTTTGTAAATAACAGTAATCTATTACTGCTAATCGTTCAGTAATATTGACTATAGCATAGAGACTCAAACGCAAGCTCGCCAGTGTATTAATGCTCGATATTTCCAAAGAGTTTCCCTAGCACGTTTATCTGATCAAACCAGTAAAACTGCACATCTGAACGTATTGTTATCGCAACATTGTAGATACATTAAAAACAGTGACGCATCACCTAAATAGGTGTTAAAAATTGCACTGGGCTCATTCTATGATCCCTTATTTACTTAATATGGAAATTCAATCTATAAACAGTTCACTTGTGACTGTGTAGTGTCCATAAAAATAAAAACTGAATCATGAATTATTGGTTAAATAACCATCGAAAGACCTCTTGTATACGTAAGGATATTAATAATGAATAAATTTATGCAATTTTTGTCGAAGACAAAATTCCATTTGTACTTAATAGCAGTACTCAACACTGTCTCTTTTCAAGCCATGAGCACTAACTACACCAATGAAGATATAAACGATGAGTTAGGGGCTGAATTATCTTTTTCCGAAGTACATGCCGAACTGGATAATAGCAATATATCCATGTCATTTAGCAATGATTATAGTTCATTACCTGATTTTTTTGTTAGGGTGGAAGTCAATGATAATTATCAAATGTCTTGTGAAAAGCAAAGGTGTTTTTACTCTAGGGCAAGTGTTAATAACAATGAAAAAACAGTCCATAGAAAAACAAATATACCTCTATCCTTTGGTGATAAAGTTACATTTACGATGAGAACCGGCGGCAAGAATGGTAAAATTGTAGATAAAAAAGAAGTAATAGTTACTCCTTATTTTTCTAAGGTTGAAGCACGATTAGAAAACAATACCATTTCCATGTCATTTAGCGATACTTACAGTTCGTTCTCTGATTTTTTTGTGAGAGTGGAAGTGAATGGCAATTATCAAATGTCTTGTGAGCAGCAAACATGCTATTACTCTTGGCCAAGTGTTAAAAACAATGAGAAAGAAGTCCATAGAGTAACCAGTGAACCGCTGTCTTTTGGTGATAGAGTCACATTTACGATGAGAACTGGTGGCTCAAATGGTAAAATTGTAGATAGAAAAGAAGTGGTAGTTAACCCATATTTTTCTGAGGTTGAAGCACAATTAGAAAACAATACCATTTCCATGTCTTTTAGCGATACTTACAGTTCGTTCTCAGGCTTTTTTGTTAGAGCGGAGGTTAACGGCAATTATCAAATGTCTTGTGAACAGCAAACATGCTATTACTCTTGGCCAAGTATTAATAACAATGAAAAAGAAGTCCACAGAGTTACCAGCGAACCACTATCCTTCGGTGACAAAGTCACATTTACGATGAGAACTGGTGGCTCAAATGGTGAAATTGTAGATAAAAAAGAAGTCATAGTTAACCCTCATTTTTCTGAGGTAAAAGCGCTATTAAAAACCAATACTATCTCCATGTCATTTAGCGATACTTACAGTTCGTTCGCTGATTTTTTTGTTAGAGTGGAAGTGAATGGCAATTATCAAATGTCTTGTGACCAGCACACATGCTATTACTCTAGATCAAGTGTTACTAACAATGAAAAAGAAGTCCACAGAGTTACCAGCGAACCGCTATCCATCGGTGATAAAGTCACATTTATGATGAGGAGTGGTGACCGAAATGGTGAAATGATTGCGATTAAAGAAGTGGTAGTGAATTAAGCTGAACTAGATAGACTAAAACTCATCATCTAACGAAGGTGGGTTTTAGTCCACAGGCTATTAAAATAATCACTTTCTGTAGGCTCTGACATGTATGAGGGGCGATTACTACGCTCTAAACCTTTCCTAAACCCATCCCCAATGCTGCCATATATCGAGCTAATTGCTGGGCATCATTGTGATCACTTTCTGATAATGCTTTGAACACGCCTTGTTGGTCGTCAATTTTTCTGTGTTGACCTAGTTTAAACTTACCCTGTATCTCTGATATTTCAATCGATAGACCAACGATGGCGCCACTGAGTTTGTCGATAACTTCAGGGCTCATGATATCGTGTTTGTCGAGTAAGTCAGGTTCATACTTTGCGCTCATATTTTTGACTAATTGAGCAGTATCTTGCTTGCTTGAAATCTTAACCATGCCCTTTACATGCACAGCGCTGTAGTTCCAGGTTGGCACTGCAGGGTAATTTGCATACCAACTCGGTGATATATAACTGTGGGGACCGCTAAATACGACCAATACTTCCCGTTCGGCTAAATCCTTCCATTGTGGATTTGCCTTGGCAAAGTGACAGAGTAAACGCCCTTTATTGCCATGACCTCTATCCAGCATAAACGGCAGATGACTGGCCTCCAGCCCCTCAATATTTGACACGATCACACCAAAACTAAATTGCTCGATGAGATCGAATACTTATTGCTGATTGTCCATTTTCATTGGTGGCGGGATATACATGACCTTTCTTAGTGATCCATATTATCGTTTTAAATAATTAACCTAGACCACTCTTTTATCATAATGCCCACACAGTATAAATAGCTTTAGGCTCAAAGTTCCCTTGGCTTATATCCAGCTGAATACGTATGCAGTTTATTGAACCAAATGTCGCTTCCCCACTAGTATGTGAGCTCAATATCTCAGCGTTAAACATCTCAGCTAGAACAATTAAAACAAAGCACAGGGGAGCCTATGAGACCTAAGATGAACAAAAAAAATAAAAGAATGATAGTTCAAGATAAGTCATATGCCTTAGCGGGGATATACGCGCTGGTAATTGCTGGTATTTCCACTATTGCCAGTACAACTGCTACGGCCCAGACCGTCTCGCTTGCCTCTCCCGACAAGCAGATAATGATAGAGCTCAGTGACGATAATCAAGGCCCCGAGTATCGGGTCAAATTTCACGGCCAAGCTGTCATCAATGACTCAAGGCTAGGCCTGGAGTTTCAGTCTATCGGCGAGTTTGGCCAAGGTTTTAAGATAGAAACTATCGAGCAAACGAGTCATGATGAACGCTGGCAACAGCCTTGGGGAGAACGGGAATGGATCCGCGATCACCATAACCGATTAAAAGTAAAACTAAGCAATGATAAGTACCACTTCTACCTCGAGTTTAAAGCCTTCGATGACGGCATAGGTTTTCGCTATAGCGTGCCTAAGCAAGCAGACTTGAATACGCTAAACATCACCAATGAGCTCACCGAATTTAGCATTCCCGATGCGGATAAAAGCCTAAGTTGGTGGATCCCGGCTCGTGGCTGGAACCGCTATGAATACCTTTATACCCAGAGTCCGGTGCAAGATATCGACAGAGTCCATACCCCCTACACGTTTAAGTTAAACTCAGGCGTGCATATGAGCATTCATGAGGCGGCGCTTACCGATTATGCGGCGATGACACTGGATCAGCGACGTGGCGGGACATTAAGGGCCGATCTCACGCCTTGGTCTGATGGCATCAAGGTCAAAACCCATGCAGGCTTCTCAACCCCTTGGCGCACGATTCAAATAGCGAATCAAGCCACAGGCCTGCTCAATTCCGATCTCATCCTTAACCTTAACGAACCAAATATACTCGGCGATGTCAGCTGGGTTGATCCTGGTAAGTATATTGGGATCTGGTGGGGCATGCATCTTAACGAGAATACCTGGGGCTCAGGAGACAAACACGGCGCGACCACCAGCGAGACTAAACGTTACATGGATTTTGCCGCCGATAATGGATTCGACGGCGTGTTAGTCGAAGGCTGGAATATCGGCTGGGACGGCAGTTGGTTCCATAACGGCGATGTGTTTAGCTTTACTCAAGCCTATGCAGATTTCGATCTTGCTGCTGTGTCCCAATATGCCATAGACAAAGGCGTACGTCTGATTGGTCATCATGAGACTTCAGGCTCGGTGACTAACTATCGCAAGCAGATGAGTGATGCTTACGACATGTATCAAAAATACGGCGTCACTCAAATAAAAACGGGTTATGTGGCCGATGGCGGCGACATCAAACGCATCGACGAACAAGGGATCATCCGCCACGAGTGGCATGATAGCCAGTTTATGGTCAATGAGTATCTGCACAGCGTTAAAGAAGCCGCTAAACGTCATATCAGCATCAATACCCATGAGCCTATCAAGGATACAGGTCTGCGCCGCACTTATCCCAACTGGATATCCCGTGAAGGTGCACGCGGTCAGGAGTTTAACGCCTGGGGGACGCCGCCTAATAACCCCGCGCACACCACTACCCTCGCCTATACCCGCATGCTTGCTGGCCCAATGGATTTCACTCCCGGGATCTTTGACTTAGCCCCCGAAGGACTAGATGCGGTTAATCGCGTGCAGACAACGTTGACTAAACAGCTGGCCTTGTATGTGGTGCTGTATAGTCCGATTCAGATGGCCGCCGATCTGCCGCGTAATTATGACAAGCACCCGGATGCATTTAAGTTCATTCGTGATGTGCCTACGGACTGGCATAAGAGTATCGCGCTAAAGGGTGAAGTCGGTGAATTTGTGGTGTTTGCCAGACAAGAGAGAGTCGACACTAAACAAGCCAATGCCGACTGGTTCCTTGGGGCAATAACCGATGATAAAGCGAGACAACTCGAAGTTGAGCTGGATTTCTTACAGCAAGGAAAATACTATCAGGCGCAAATTTACCGGGATGGTAACAAGGCTAACTGGCAGCACAATCCCTATGATTACGTTATTGAGACTAAGACTGTCACCAATAAAGACAAGTTAATCCTCAACCTCGCCAGCAGTGGCGGTACAGCCATACGTTTTAAACTGCTGCCCAATAAGAAAAGCAAAAAATAAAGCCCTTGTGACCTAACACTCTTAAATAAAGCATGGGCCCGAGATCCATTCAGGATATGGGGTCCATGCTTCACGACTTTGTGACCAATACTCTTTAGTCAGTGAGCTGGAGTAGATCCCACAAGTTACCGTACAGATCTTCAAATACGGCAACAGTGCCGTAATCTTCAACCTTAGGAGGCCTAATGAAATTGATGCCGTCTGCAAGCATGCGCTCATAATCACGCCAAAAATCATCGGTATTGAGGAACAAGAACACTCTTCCTCCCGCTTGATCACCAATAAAACGCGCTTGTTCGGCTTTAGATGCCCGAGCCAATAACAAACTCACTCCAGTGGATCCTGGTGGCGATATCAGGACCCAACGTTTATCTTGCTCCGCTTGATAAGTGTCTTCGATGAGTTCGAATTTCAGCTTGTTTACATAAAAATCGATGGCTTCATCATAATCTCTGACCACCAATGCTATGTGTACGATCGATTGTTTCATATTCATTGTCCTAATACTGGTGTCGCACATTTTTGTTTCATCTGTGAAGTCCAAAACTCTGATTTTGGACTCTAATTTTCAATTCTGATTTTAACGCGTTAACTCTCATTTGAACTATGACTCTAGTGTTAGCATTGGAGATGATAACCAAGCCTATCGTTTAATAATACCAATCGGTATAACATGCCTTGATAAAAGGTTTGTTAAGCAAATTTTTCGGACTCATAATGCCTGAAATATAGATAAGGATGCTCGATGCAATCTCAAACTGGATATATTGTACTGGCTTTAATGTCGGCAGTCTTGATGGGCACTATCGGCATATTGGCTAAATATGCCGCGCTTCCGGCTGAGCAAATCACCTTCTTCCGTCTACTTTTGGGATCACTGTTCTTAATTGCCTACATGCTTGTCTCTGGTAAGAAAGCTCAAATACTGCATAAACCCAGTAAACGCCATATGATCAATGGTGCCATGCTGGCAGGTTTTATGTCTTTCTACGTCGAAGCCATCGACTACACCAGTATGGCTAATGTCATCATGGTGATCTATCTCGCTCCCCTGCTCACAGCCATCATCGCTCACTTAGTCTTAGGTGAAAAACTCAAACTGCTCAATATCGTCGCCATTGGCATCGCTCTCCTTGGGTTTACCTTGATGAGCCCGAGTGCGAGCAGCAATACGCTAGCCAACTCAGATGAGGCTAGAGGCTTGTTCTTCTCAATTTTAGCCCTATTCACCTACAGCGGCTTCATGTTGATCAATCGTAAACCCAGCAAGGCCACAGCCTATCAGAGCACCTTGATTCAGCTTTCGGTGGGCGCATTATGCCTCTTACCTTTGGTCATGACCCAAGATATCGCGCTCAGTGGCGAGCAGCTTGGCTACTTACTGGCTATCGGATTCCTGCCGGGATTCTTGGCGATTCTGTTTGCGGTAAAAGCGCTGCAGCACCTGCCGGCGGTCACCTTCGGCACCTTAGCCTATCTCGAACCTGTGGCCGTGGTCAGTCTGGCATGGTGGCTATTTTCTGAGAGCTTAACGCCGATTCAACTCCTAGGTTGCAGCTTGATCATAACGGCAGGAATGGCACAAGGCCTGTTGTCACAAGGTATTCAGTCGCGGACACGGCCTGAACCTGCACAGTGAAAATAAGCCTGTCACGCCTTGAGCGGCTTTCTCTTCACATAGAGAGTCTTGTTTACTCTGGCTATCACATCACCCATTTCATCTTTTATCTCTAAGGTGAATGTAGGGAAATACTTGTCTCCCCCTTGGGTGTGATGCTTGATCTCCTCTAAATCATTATCTGAAATGCTGATAACACAGTTAACTTTCTTCTTTGTCGCCTTCAAAAACTCGATATCGGCCGCCTTGTCCCAGATAAAGTAATCCCTGCCGAGCAGCTGCATCAATAGCAACATCAGATGTGGGTCGACCATGGAATAGAGACTGCCGCCAAAGTGCGTATTCACGGCGTTGCGATTGTACCAGCGCACCGACATAGCAACATGAAGTTCCCGCCAATCTTGGCTCAAGTGGGTGATCTTTATCCCAGCTCCTATGTAAGGTGGATAGAGATTCAGAAATCGCTTCATAGACTTGGGGCTGAGTTTCATTTTGCTCCTATTGACTCCGTTCGAGAGATAACTTTCTGCTTAAACCTGAAGCTAGAGTATTTAATCTAGTGAAGATTTTCAACCAGGCTTAGCTGAGCCTATTGGCAAGAAGACACCTATGAAGATCGCCTCAAGGCGGATTCAGCATTAAACCTGTGTATCACTCGGTTCAGTTAACGCCTTGAATCCATATTCATAAGCCACTTTCTATCAGCAAAACACCTCTGTTCGATAAAGCAGCATTCATTGACTAGACTTCTTAGTACGCTCAGTTCTTAGTACTTTGGAAATATGATGAATAAGTTCACCCCTATTATTATCCTGTCTCTGGCCAGCTTTCTGGCCAACAGCGCGACCATTACGATTCGCAGCGATGAATGGTTTCCCATGAATGCCGCTCCGGGAGCAACACCCGCCGGTTACATGATTGACTTTGCAAATGAGATATTCGGCGCCGCAGGCCATCAAATTGAATATAAGACCATGCCCTGGGAGCGGGCCGTCAATCAGGTACGTGACGGTAAGTTCGACTGTGTCATAGGGGCTTATACCGACGACGCGCCGGATTTTATCTTTCCGAAAGAATCCTGGGGCACAGATGTTTCCTCTTTTTATGTCAAAGCAGATGACAACTGGCGCTTCAATGGCGATGACTCGTTAAAAGGTAAGAAGATAGGCATTATTTCCGGTTACTCCTACGGTGACAAAATGGATGCCTTGATTAAGGCAAATCCAAGTACATATAAAGCGGCAACAGGTAACGATGCACTCGAAAAAAACTTCAAGAAGCTCAATGCCGGCAGACTCGATATTGTTATCGAGTCTCAAGCTGTAGGCGCAGCCAAAGTCAGCGAGATGGGTCTATCGGCTAACATAGTGTCTGGTGGTGAAGATGGTAACCCTACCCCGCTATTTATCGCCTGCTCACCCAGCAAAGCTAGCAGTCAGGAGTATATCGATATCGTCGAGAAGGGAACAAAACAGCTGAGAGAATCCGGCAAGTTACAGCAGATTTTATCCGTTTATGGGCTCATTGACTGGAAATAACCCTATGAAGATCATTAACTCTATCGCATTCAGATTGATTGTCGCGACCCTGATTGCGGTTAGTTTCTTAATCACTGTAATGAGTACCATCAGTTATTACAGCCAAAAAACCTTACTCCAAGATAGGCAACAGCAGCAGCTCCAGCATGCCATTTCACGACTCGAATTGAACCTTCCCACGGCGGTGTGGAATTTTGAGCAGGAACGCATCGTTAATATTCTCAAGTCAGAGCAGGCATCTGAACATATCGCGGTCATCGAATTTATCAACGATAAAGACGAGATCAGCGCCACCGTCGGTGACAACAAGACTCGGCAAAAAATGAGTATTCCTTTGGTCTTCATCGAAGATGGCGAGTCCAACTCACTGGGTCAATTAGCCATATATATAGACAATAACAGCATACGGTCTGTACTCGGTGACTTACTCATTACCTCGGTTATCGAAGCCCTGTCACTGGGATTATTGATAATTCTAATTACCTATACATTATATAAGACGCTGATCGCAAAACCCTTACTCAAACTCACATTGGCACTGGAGAATATGGACCGAGGACAGAGCGATCTCACTCATCGTCTCCATGTCGGCAATAAAGATGAGTTTGCACGGGTCAGCCAAGGATTCAACCGATTCGTCGAGATGATCCAAGCCATCGTCAGTGCATTTCAAGAGTCAATAGCCAAAACCAGCGTCCAGGCAATGCAGGCTAATGAAGATGCCAGAGAGAGTATCCAGCTCATCGCGGCTCAGCAACAAGAAACCGATCAAATGGCTACAGCCATCACACAGATGTCATCCTCTGCGGGAGAAGTCGCCAGCCGGGTCAATCAAACAGCAGAGTCGGCGGAGCAAGCACGTAAAGATACCCAAGCCGTGGCATTGATCTTACAAGAGACAGTCGCGTCCATCGAACAGCTGGCGCTGCAACTCAAAAACTCTGAGCATGCTATCAACTCATTGGATGAGAATGTCCAAGGAATAGTCTCTGTGATGGACGTGATCAATGGCGTCGCCGAGCAAACTAATTTACTCGCGCTCAACGCCGCTATCGAAGCCGCCAGAGCCGGAGAGCATGGTAGAGGTTTTGCCGTCGTCGCCGATGAGGTACGCGGCCTGGCTCAGCGCACACAGGCCAGCACCTTAGAGATTAAAGAGAAAATTGATGGTCTCAGAAAGAGCACAAATACTGCGGTTGAGTCTACACTGGCTTCCTTCGAGTTAAGCGCCACAGCCGTGGACAATGCTAAGCGATCCGAAGCCTCAATCACCGGCATTCTCGATGCCACTAGCTCAATCAGCTCTATGTCTGAACAGATTGCTGTCGCCGTTAACGAGCAATCTCATGTGGCCGAAGAGCTGAGTAAGAATGTTAATCAGATAGTATCCCTGGGCTACGACAATACAGAATCCCTCAACAAGGTATCCGACACCATTCAGGCACTTCTTTCACTATCGAAAGATTTAGATGAACTGGCTAAACAATTTATCACCTAATGGTGGCTTTGTTATTCATTGCAATGCGTTACGGTATTGATTAGCACCCCACAGATACGTTTAGATACCAGCATGCTCAGCATCGCCAAGACACACACTCAACTAAACGTCTCGTTAAGACAGGTTATTGTGAACCTGCCTTAACGCCATAGGCCGTTGCACTCACTGAGATACATTGCACCGAATAACCAAACTCAACCCATAATTTATCGTCAATAGAGATATCAGCCAGGAGTTCTGTTCCCTCAATCTTGGATCTAGCATCTTCGATCGCCCTATGGGTCGAAGCAGATTCATCATAAGGGATAAGATACAAAATGGCAGTTTGACAACTTTTTCCTTCAACCTTGCCAAGCTTAACCAAAGCGGCACCTGTCTCCCTGTTAGCCTCTGCGCCATCATAAGTCTGAGTGACAAATGAACCATGGTTAGCTGAGTTACATCCGGTCAAGAGTACCAATATAGTCAATATAAGAAAGTTAAATAATTTCAATGATTAGTCCCTGCAGAAAACACCTCCAGGTTAACCTACCCCTGACTTAGTGTTAATAAACATGATGAATACGTATGCATTTCATTGTATCAAATTCGTGCCCGAGGGTACTATGCCAATGTGTTTAATTTCAGATCATGCTTGTGACATTTGAATAATCGACATAAAAAATAATAACAATATTAAGGTAAACGATAGTATGTCTGAGCCCGTACACCCTAGCCATCAGGCCACTCATGGCCGCCGTAAACCAGAGCTCAGCTTCTGGCAGATTTTCAACATGTGTTTCGGTTTTCTGGGGATCCAATTTGGCTTCGCATTGCAAAATGCCAATGTCAGCCGAATTTTTCAGACGCTGGGAGCCTCAATCGATGAGATCCCCATTCTCTGGATAGCCGCGCCGCTCACCGGCCTCCTAGTTCAACCTATTATCGGCTATATGAGTGATAACACTTGGGGAAAACTGGGACGACGTCGACCTTACTTTCTCATCGGCGCCATCTTAACCACCTTAGCTATCTTTATCATGCCTAATTCCCCTACTCTATGGATTGCCGCTGGCATGCTGTGGATCATGGACGCTTCGATCAATATCGCCATGGAACCCTTCAGGGCGTTTGTCGGCGATAATTTGCCCCAACGCCAGCGTCCCCTCGGCTATGCCATGCAAAGCTTCTTTATCGGTATTGGTGCCGTTATCGCCTCGGCTCTGCCCTACATACTGACTAACTATTTTGACGTGGCCAATACCGCGCCGGCGGGTGAGATAGCCGACTCGGTGCGTTATGCCTTCTATTTTGGTGGGGCCGTACTCTTGTTAGCCGTGGGCTGGACTGTCATTTCCACGAAAGAGTATTCACCCGAAGAGCTGGCCGCATTTGAGCGCCTGGAACAATCCGCAACCAGCCTAGAGTCAAATCTAAAACCTGAAGACAAGAGGAGCGAGCAAGCCTACCGCTCATCTTCCTTCATCTGGACCGCCCTGGGCGCCTTGTTCACTCTGATAATCTGGGGTCAGGATCTGGATAAACAGCTCTATATCTTAAGCTTAGGCATCTTGTCCTTCGGACCCCTGCAATTTTACTGCGCCCATAGGCTCAGGCAAATCAGCAAGAGTCACCAGGGACAGAGCCAGACTCGCGATAAACAGGGCCTGGTATTTTGTGTCATCGACGATATGTTTCACATGCCCAAAGCCATGCGCCAACTAGCTGTGGTGCAGTTTTTTTCCTGGTTTGCCCTATTTTCGATGTGGATATACACCACCGCGGCGGTCACAGATCATCACTATGGTACCCAAAACGTATTATCCAAGGCTTATAACGACGGCGCGGACTGGGTGGGCATGCTCTTCGCCTCCTACAATGGTTTCGCCGCCCTGGCCGCCTTGGTTATTCCTCTGCTTGCCATGGCTGTGGGCCTTAAACTGACCCATATGATCAACTTGTTCTGTGGTGGCATAGGCCTGATAAGTTTCTTTTTCATCACAGATCCCGGCCTGCTCTGGCTACCCATGATCGGGGTTGGCATAGCCTGGGCGTCAATTTTATCGATTCCCTACGCCCTGTTGGCGAACGCCTTACCCGCACACAAAATGGGGGTTTATATGGGAATATTTAACTTCTTTATCGTTATCCCTCAACTGCTGGCTGCCAGCGTGCTGGGGTTAATTATCAAACAGGGGTTCGATGGCAAGCCCATCTTTGCCCTCATCACAGGCGGCATACTCATGATGATTGCCGGCGTCAGCGTGCTGTTTGTCAAAGTGCCGACTCAAACCCGATGACATAGATCATGTCGAAAAATAAAACCAATAAATTCAACTTGGGGATGACTAATATGTTCCATGGATACTTGCCTTCACCCGTGACTAAGTCGCTAGTGACTCTGGCCATCATTGCCGCTCTCGGTGCCTGCTCACCGACAACCGAAAAGCCTGTGATAAACGCACAATCTAGCTCGAACACATTTTCCCCCGGCGCCCCGGGGATTGACCCCACATGGGCATTTGCCGGTAAGACAGGCATAGGCACCTCTTATGTGCCCTACTCAGATGCTAACAATGAGTCGGAGTCACACAGCAAGGTCTGGTTCTCTATCGCCCAAGGCGTGCTAACCGAGACCATGTATGGCCTGATCCATAACGCCCAGCTTAAAGAGCTACAGTTTATCGTCACGGGAAATGGCTTCGTCGATACCGAGAAGCAAGATACGATCAGCACAATTGACTATCTTCACAAAGATGAGTTAGGTCGCCCGCTGTCACTGGCTTACAAGGTCATCAACACAGATAAGGATGGCAAGTATCGAATAGAGAAGCATATCTTTACCGATCCGCTTCACGCCAGCCTGATGATGCGAGTGACTTTTACCGCCTTCGAGGAGGGTATCACCCCTTATCTTTACGTGAATCCTCACATGGATAATAGCGGCGCCAACGACATAGCCGATGTGGTAAGCCAAGACGGGGATCTGGCTCTGATTGCTTACACCAATGAAGCAGAACCCAGTGTGATGACGGTGAAATCCGATCTCCCCTTCATCAAAGCCAGCACAGGTTTCGTCGGGGTATCCGATGGCCTCACCGACATTAAACAAGATGGCGAGATGAACTGGCAGTACAGATCGACATCGGATCCACAAGACCAGACCATAGGCAATGTCGCCCTCACGGCGCAATTGCCAGGACTCGAGAAGAGCACGGATAAAGAGATGAAGAGTCTCAGCTTTAATTTAGTGCTGGGATTCGGTAATGACCCAGCCCAGAGCATGGCCAACGCCGATGCGACGTTAACGCGAGGCTATAACCAAGTATTAGCCGACTATAACGGCGAAGGCGAAGCCATAGGTTGGCAAGACTACCTCGCCTCGTTAACCGCCCTGCCTGCGATGTCCGGCAATACTACAGATGAAGGCAAACTCTTATATGCCAGCGCGCTGGTACTTAAGGCTCAGGAAGATAAGACACATACCGGCGCCCTTATCGCCTCCTTGTCTAATCCTTGGGGTGACACGGTATCGGCTAAAGTGGGTAGCACAGGCTATAAGGCCGTATGGCCGCGGGACTTTTATCAATGCGCCATGGCCTTTCTCGCCATGGGAGACACTCAAACGCCCAAGGTGGCATTCGAATACTTAGAGAAGGTACAAGTCACCAAGCATACCCCGGGCTATACCGGCACTCCCGGCTGGTTCTTGCAAAAGACCCATGTGGATGGCGAAATAGAATGGGTTGGCGTGCAGCTGGATCAAACTGCCATGCCCATCATGCTCGGCTGGAAACTCTGGCAAGCTCAAATATTTTCCGACGCTGAAATTACGCATTGGTACCAGCGAATGCTCAAACCCGCGGCCGAATTTCTCGTCACCGGTGGTGAGGTAAACCTTGACTGGAATCACACTCACATTACGCCGCTAAAAACGCAGCAGGAGCGCTGGGAAGAGCAGCAAGGCTATTCACCATCGACTGCTGCCGCAGTTATCTCGGGCCTGGTGGCCGCCAGCGATATCGCACGGGTTGCAGGAGATCTCAAAGGCGCACAACGTTATCTCGATACAGCAAAAGCCATGAAGCAAGGACTCGCAGAACGAGTCATCACCACTAAAGGCTTGCTTAGCGCCGATGGAGTAGCCATGACTCTCGCTGACGAGCAGCAAACTCCTCCCTATTACCTGCGTCTCTCGCCTCAGGGTAAGCCCAATGAAGCAAGGACACTCGGTGATAACAATGGCAGAGCGGGCTTAGATCAACGCCTCATCTTAGACGGTGGTTTCCTCGAGTTGGTCCGTTACGGTGTCGTCCCGGCAGATGATGCTGTGATTAGGCAGACGTTGGCCCTGATGGACAATACCCAACTGGATGATAACCTTAGGGTCAAATACACCTTCACCGCCAAAGATGGCAGTCTGTTTCCTGGGTTCCGGCGCTATGGCAACGATGGTTATGGTGAAGATACCGAGACCGGAGCGAGTTATGCAGAGAAAGGTACAAACACTCCCCACCAAAGGGGCCGGGTATGGCCCTTCTTCACCGGTGAGCGTGGGCACTATGAGCTGGCACTTGCCATCGACAATGACTCGTTAACCGAGAAGCGCCATAGGGAGCTGGTCGATACTTATGTTCAGGGAATGGAGAGTTTTGCCAACCAAGGGCTGATGCTGCCGGAGCAGGTGTGGGACAGCGTAGGCGACCCTAGCCGATATCACTATCGACATGGCCAAGGAACCAACTCGGCCACCCCGCTCGCCTGGACCCATGCAGAATACATCAAGCTGGTACGTTCCTTAACAGATAAACGCGTTTGGGATCATTACCCTGTGGTAGATGATAAGTTGAAAAATTAGAAGTTCCATCTCGAGTCTCAATAAAAATGCCGGCATCTTAGCCGGCATTGTTGTAATGATCTCTGTTGGTATTTATCAGGCATCAAGTAATACCGATTGGTATAGGGCTTAAAAATTGTACAGCCAAAATGCACCAAATGAATCGAAATCATTGCCTACTCGAGTCAGTACCCCTTTGCTGTAATTTAGCTTGATACTGTGATGCCTACTCAGAGGAATGGAGTAAGTTAACCCAAATCGAGAGTTCTCCTGGTAATCATTGGACTCAATATCTCCTTTGGTGGTCTCACCACCAAAAAAGTAATTCGAGTTAAAAGAGATCCAGTGCCCTGGGCCAATGGAGTAAATGAGGTGGCCCTGAAAAGTGTATTGAGGCTCTTGGGTTAAACCCACTTCATTGTAATACTCATCGTTGTCAGCATATATTCTCGCGGAGGCGATAAGGTTGTAATACCAGCGACCCAGTTTTTGAGACATGCCTATTCCCGGACGAAAAATCCACCGATTGGTACCTGCATTAAGCAATCGCTTTTCATCATAGCTACCTATGGGCGCGGTCACTTGCAAGCTGGTACCGATCACGACACCTTGATCCCAAGATGCAAACTCTTTAGGTGATAAGGCCGGCGCGCCGAAAAAGTTCCAAGTGAGCCTGATACTTGGATCGGTATAACCACATTGGTCTGCTGTGATGGTTTCTCCCGCTAACATGGCGCTGCCATCGAAGCAGACTCGTGATACCCCCATATCTATTTTAGCGGATCGTCCCCCCAGAGAGAAAGAATGGGCATATCCGATAGCGGCGGCATCGATATTAAGCTGTACATTTTCGACAGGTGCACCAGGAGAGGGTGAAACTTCCCCCTGAGAATGTGCGTACCCCAGCACCATAAAATTCATCCCAATGGGAATATTAGTGTAACTTCTGGGTTCGAGATCTTGGGCCTGGGCACCAGTGACGCACTGAGCCAAGCACGCAGCTAACAATACACCTCTGGCTCCCCAAAAGGAAAAAGAGCGGGTGTGAGCTAGATTTGAGGAAATATGCTCAGGAGCAATAAATGACATCGATTGGCTATCCGGCAGAAAAATGGTTGATGACGGCACAGCATTGAAACCGAGCCGCAACATATCCGATACAAACCAAACTAACCATTATGGCCGATAAATCAAGTAGAATTAGAAAAAGACTAACAAATTCAGTAATAAAAGACAGGGATTAACGAGCATTAATCTCCAGGATGTTTTACTCCACCCCTGTGATTTCATAAACCTTAGGCTGAGCGCCTATATTGAGCCGCACGGTATCATCAAGATACCTGCCCATGAGTGACTGCCCAAGGGGAGATGATGGAGTGATGACGATGATCATCCGCTGCCCTTTGTCTGAATTTTTATGACACCCGGCCGCTAAATCAATCTCTGTGTGTTTGTTAATCTTCAGGTCAATATTCTTGTCAGTTTCGAGGTCAATTTTCATACCCGGTGCGCCGGGGCCGATAAAATAGGTGTTCTCTACTCCTAGCTCGTCTTCGAGGGTCACCAAGGCAGATAAGTCTATACCTGAATCATCTAAGAAGCAGGCTAAGTTCAACGACCTATAGGCCAATAACTCGATTTCACATTCTGCGACTCGTTGAGCCTGCCCATGGGCCAAGTATGAGGCTTCGAGGCCAAAAGTCTCATACTTACTCTTGGCCACAGTTTCACTGTGTGTGGCGGTCTCGTGGGCCTGTTTCGCCGCAGACATAGCTGCCTGCTTGGCAAGCTCAAGCCCAGAAATGATCCTATCGACGATTAACCGCTTATCAAATTTGGTGTTATTCACCATTATTAAATGATCCTATCAACGATTAAGCGTTTATCAAATTTGGTGTTATTCACCATTATTAAATGATCCTATCAACGATTAAGCGTTTATCAAATTTGGTATTATTCGCCATTATTAAATGATCCTATCAACGATTAAGCGTTTATCAAATTTGGTATTATTCGCCATTAATAAATGATCCTATCGACGATTAAGCGTTTATCAAATTTGGTATTATTCGCCATTATTAAATGATCCTATCAACGATTAAGCGTTTATCAAATTTGGTATTATTCGCCATTAATAAATGATCCTATCGACGATTAAGCGTTTATCAAGTTTGGTATTATTCGCCATTAATAATACCGATCAGACGCTTGATGAATCGCTTAACGGCAGCTTCATCTTCAAATTTAAATGCCAAACCATAATGAATACCGTTGAGGCTCTTCTGTACTCGCTTTGGGAAACGCGTCATCTCATTGTTATGAAAATAACCCTGTTTATGTTTTACCCCCTCGAGCCCACTGAGATCCACCAGAAACACCTCATAAGCGGGTCTGATCACCAGTTGACAGTCACTGGCCGAGCCGTGCAGGTACACGGGTTCCTTGAGCTGAGGCAACATATACTCGGTGATCTTCTTGATGGTGAAGTTGGTGCGGCACTCCAATGAGCTTAAAACTGACATGATTACGCTGTGTTCAATCGCCAAAGTTGGCTCTCCTTCGATGAGATAATACGACATCGTCTCTCTAATCAAACCAAAAGACGATGTAAAACAATATAAATACTCTAACAAAAATGGAGCCTTATGGCTCCATTTTATGACGAGTTTTAAAAGGTTAATCTTCTTCGAAATACCAGAAACCGGCATTGATCCACATGGTGAGCATGTCGATGAAGCCATCATCTTTAATCCAAGGTTCTAGCATCACAGGCGTAAGGACTTGATGATCGCAGAGCATGGGAATTATGCTCATCAACCTAGGCGACATAGATATTTTCTCGCCGTTGAGATAGAAGATCCCCTGCTCGACTGAATGTTCAAAATAGAGACAGCGTAGCCCCCCAAGACGAGTTAGCCCTTGATTGCCGAGAAGCTCAACAATATCAGCAGGCTGAAATCCTAATTCTTCTTCAACAAGGTCCAATTCACACTTAGATTGAGTCAGATAACGGCCGGAAAATTCACTAATAAGTTGATCATCCAGAGTATCGAGTAATTGCGCCTTGATACGGGCCAGATCTGCATCACTTATCTTGCCGCTTTGCCTGGCAAGGGGACGACCCGGATCGGCTATCTGCTCACAGCCTAAATCATTATCGATCAGATGATCCGCGAGCGCGCTCACCATATCTTTAGCTGATGCGGTGCGATATCCCACAGAGAAGCTCATGGACGCTTCCAGTGTCACCCCGTCGTGAGGAAAACCTGGTGGCAGATATAAGATATCACCGGGCAATAACTCGACATCAATAATGGGCTCAAAGGCTTCCGTGTGCAGCAGTGCTGGATGTGCGGCAAACTCTTTATGTGGTCCTCTATCTCCCACCCGCCAACGACGACGGCCAGAGCCCTGGCAGATAAACACATCATAGAGATCAATATGTGGACCAACACCGCCACCAGGTGTGGCATAACTCACCATGACATCATCGAAACGCCAGCGGGGAATAAAATCAAAACACTGAATAAGCCGCTCTGCATCTGGTAGCCAATGGTTTAGTGCCTGAACGACCAGAGTCCAGTCTGACTCTCCTAAATCTTCATAAGAATCAAAAGGGCCGAACTCGGCCTGCCATTGTCCTAGCTCTTTATAGATACGGCGAGACTCGACCAGTTCATCACAGGCAAGACCCGCCATCTCTTCGGGCGTGAGTAAGTCTTCAAAATTTCTGAATCCTTGTCGAATAACCAGAGGTTTCTTCTGCCAATAATCTCTAAGGAAGGTTTCCGGTGTAAGTTCACCTAAGTGCAGATGCATAGTAATAAAGCCATTAAAAATTTGCGCGATACTAGCAACAAATATCCCTATAAACGCTCGATAAGATCATAAAAAAGGAGGCTTTAAGCAGACAATTGCGACTAACAGATGAAATAGTACTGAACTAAGCTCACATTTAGTAAAAATGATATAAGTATAAATAGGGTTTAACAATTCTAGTCTGACAGTCACATAACTCAGTCATATCAGGCAATACAGGCAATAACCTCTTAGTTAGAATGCGTATTTTATTGGCTTATCTAATCGAAAGTAGCGGATTTTAATAAAAATCTATAAAGATATTCTCAAAGTGTTGATATACTTCCCCCCGAATTTTAGAACGTAACTCCAATTAGAGTAGAAAAATGACTGATTTATCAAAGTACAGAAACATTGGTATCTTCGCTCACGTTGACGCGGGTAAGACCACCACAACTGAGCGTATCCTAAAGCTTACCGGTAAAATCCATAAGATCGGTGAAGTTCATGATGGCGAATCAACAACTGATTTCATGGAACAGGAAGCTGAGCGTGGTATTACCATTCAGTCTGCTGCTGTAAGTTGTTTTTGGAACGATCACCGTTTTAACGTTATCGACACCCCTGGCCACGTTGACTTCACAGTAGAAGTTTATCGTTCTCTTAAGGTCCTTGATGGCGGTATCGGCGTATTCTGTGGTTCTGGTGGTGTTGAGCCTCAGTCAGAAACTAACTGGCGTTATGCGAACGAATCAGAAGTTGCACGTATCATCTTCGTCAACAAGTTAGACCGTATGGGTGCTGACTTCCTACGTGTTGTTAAGCAGACTAAAGATGTTCTGGGTGCTAACCCGATCGTCATGGTACTTCCTATCGGTATCGAAGATGAGTTCTCTGGTCTGGTTGACCTGCTGACTCGTAAGGCTTGGATATGGGACGAAACCGGACAAGCTGAAAACTATAAGATTGAAGATGTTCCAGCTGACATGGTTGACCTTGTAGAAGAATACCGTGAAATGCTAATCGAAACTGCCC
Source organism: Shewanella sp. YLB-07 (assembly GCF_009377275.1). Lineage (NCBI taxonomy): Bacteria > Pseudomonadati > Pseudomonadota > Gammaproteobacteria > Alteromonadales > Shewanellaceae > Shewanella > Shewanella sp. YLB-07. The sequence continues at coordinate 132,076 of NZ_VOQB01000009.1, forward strand.
TAGAGCAGGATGACGATTTGCTAGAAGCCTACATGGAAGGCGAAGAGATTTCTATCGAAGATATTAAGCGTTGTATCCGTACTGGTACTCGTAAAATAGATTTCTTCCCAACATACTGTGGCTCAGCATTTAAGAACAAGGGCATGCAGCTTCTGCTTGACGCCGTTGTTGATTACTTACCAGCGCCACAAGAAGTTGATCCACAGCCGCTTACCGACGAAGAAGGCGAGCCAAATGGTGAATTCGCTATCGTATCTGCCGATGAGCCATTTAAAGCGCTTGCATTCAAGATCATGGATGACCGTTTCGGTGCCCTGACCTTCGTACGAATCTACTCGGGTCGTCTTAATAAAGGTGACACCATACTGAACTCGTTCACAGGTAAAACTGAGCGTGTTGGCCGTATGGTTGAGATGCAAGCCGATGAGCGTAACGAATTATCTTCAGCACAAGCTGGTGACATCATTGCTATCGTGGGTATGAAGAACGTGCAAACTGGTCACACATTATGTGATCCTAAGCACCCTTGTACACTAGAAGCCATGGTATTCCCAGAGCCAGTTATCTCAATCTCTGTTAAACCGAAAGACAAAGGTGGCAGTGAGAAGATGGGTGTCGCTATCGGTAAGATGATTGCTGAAGATCCAACTTTCCGCGTTGAAACTGACGAAGATTCAGGCGAAACCATCCTTAGAGGCATGGGCGAACTTCACCTAGACATTAAAGTTGATATTCTTAAGCGTACTTACGGCGTTGAGCTAATCGTTGGTGAGCCACAAGTGGCATACCGTGAGACTATCACTCAGATGGTTGAAGATAGCTACACCCATAAGAAGCAGTCTGGTGGTTCTGGTCAGTTCGGTAAGATCGACTACGTTATCCGTCCAGGCGAAGCCAACACTGGCTTAACATTTACCTCTAAAGTTGTTGGTGGTAACGTTCCTAAGGAATTCTGGCCTGCTGTTGAGAAAGGTTTCGCATCTCTAATGGGTACTGGTACTGTTGCTGGTTTCCCTGTGCTTGACGTTGAGTTTGAACTTCGTGATGGTGCTTTCCATGCAGTTGACTCGTCAGCTATCGCATTCGAAATCGCTGCTAAAGGCGCATTCCGTCAGTCAATTCCAAAGGCAGATCCTAAGCTTCTTGAGCCAATCATGGCCGTTGACGTGTTCACTCCAGATGACCACGTTGGTGATGTTATTGGTGACCTTAACCGTCGCCGCGGCATGATCAAAGATCAAATGGCGGGTGTTACTGGCGTTCGTATCAAGGCTGACGTAGCGTTATCTGAAATGTTTGGTTACATCAGTACACTACGTACTATGACATCGGGCCGTGGTCAGTTCTCTATGGAGTTCTCTCACTACAGTCAGTGTCCAAACAGTGTTTCTGAAAAAGTTATCGCTGATGTTAAAGAAAGAAAAGCAGCTGAAGCTAAGAAGTAATATTACTTTTTAAGCACGCTTTCTAAACACGTAAAAGCCCGCGACTCAAATCGCGGGCTTTTGTGTTTAGAACACTTATGTGCATTTGGATTGGGATCATACCAATCGGTATAAATGGACCTTGTTTTCTGTATCATATTAGGCGTAAAAATAGATGAGCTCTCCCGCAGCCGACTCAGTCATTATTCTCGATTTCGAGACCACAGGCCTCTCCCCTAACCAAGGAGATAGAGCCATAGAAATTGGCGCCGTGAGAATAGAAGACGGTATAGTCGTCGATACATTTCAAGAACTGATGAACCCAGGTTTTCGTGTCAGTGGATTCATTGCTGGCTACACAGGTATTTCAAACGCTATGTTAGCCAATGCAGCTCCATGTGAAGAAGTGATGGCACGTTTCGCTGACTTCATCTGCGACCATAATCTGGTGGCACATAATGCCTCGTTCGATCAACGCTTCTTAGATGCCGAGCTCGACGCTATTAATTTACGCTATGGCGGGGAATTTGCCTGTTCCATGTTGATAGCACGCCGTTTATATCAAGATGCCCCCAACCATAAACTCGGTGGCCTGGTTGAATATAAACAGATTGAAAATGATGGTGTATTTCACCGGGCATTGGCCGATTCAGAGATGACAGCTAAGCTCTGGTTACAGATGCTTGATGATATGCGCAACGAACATAACATCATAGAACCGAGTTTTACCTTGATGCAGGACTTGTCACGAAAACCTAAGGCTCAGGTCAATCGCTTCTTAAGTATGCTCGATTAAGTTCATGACCAGAGCTTAACGCGCACAGGCCGTCGACTCTCTGACAATTAACCTGGTTGGGATCAGCTGGGCTTTGACTGCTTCACCTCTAATCAGCTTGAGTACACTGTCAACCAAGATTTCACCGGCAAGTTTAGTGTTTTGTTTAACCGTAGTCAGCGGAGGGTTAGCGAAACTGGCGACAGGTATATCGTCATAGCCAACGATTGATACTTGCTGCGGAACTGAAATCCCCTGCTCTTTTAACGCCCGAATGGCACCTATGGCAATGAGATCACTGGCGGCAAAAATCGAGTCAAACTCCAATCCCGAATCGAACAGTTTATTCGCCGCCTCGAAACCAGATGCCTCGGTGCTGATAGCACTAAACTGACACTTCTTATTGAGAGGTAAACCAGCTTGTTTCATCGCTCTGCTATGGCCTAAGTACCTGTCTCTAAACTCAGGGCTATGGCTGCTCGAGTCGCCTAAGAAGGCGGGCCGTGTACGGCCTTGCGACAATAGATGCTCAGTCGCTATCAAGCCCCCTTGAAAGTTATCACAACCGATAGACAAGACTGACTTGTTGTTATGCTCCGCCCCCCAAATAACAAAATGGGTATTTTGCTCCAGGAGTTTTTCCAACTTGGCTTCATAATCCAAATAATCACCATAGCCGAGCAATATGATGCCATCGGCCTTATTACTGTCTTCATAATCTCCATGCCAGTCGCTACTGAGCTGTTGAAATGAAACCAGCAGATCGTAGCCCTGCTGAGCCGTGGCTCTGGTTATTGATCCCAACATGGAGAGGAAAAATGGATTGATCAGTGAGTCATCATTGGTTGGGTCTTCACACAGAAGTAACGCTATTGTCTTGCAGTTTTGTGTCCGTAAATTACTGGCATTTTTATCGACTTTATAGTTGAGCTCTTTAGCTATCGCTTGGATCCGCTCGCGGGTTTCGAGATTCACCAATGGGCTGTTTCTCAATGCCCTGGATACTGTAGATTGAGATACGCCTGCGCGATACGCAATGTCTATCGAAGTTGCTTTCAATGCCATTTAACTAAGCACCTTATTATTGTTTTTATTCTAACGCTGAGTATTAACCATTATTGCAGATAGATTCTAAACCCTGTTAGCCAGTGAGTAAGCCATACTCTTACGTATGGCCTGATTGCGCTTCAATAAAAAGCCATTAAAGTCCTAGTTCATTGAGCAGATCATCTGCTTCATCAGCCATCGGCTTATTATCCATTACCTGAACTAAGGGAGAAACCTGAGACTTAGCCTTGTGGTTATGTCCATGCTCAGCCAATAGATCATCAGGATCAAACTCCTCTTCGGCATCGAAATCTTTAAGCTTAATAAACTCAGTCTTGTCCATGGCAAACTCAAGATAGAATATATGATTGCTCTGAGTTCGGAACGATACTCTTCTCGCCACAGCCTCGTCTAAATTGGTATCGATGGAGATAGTTAGCTCTTTATTGATGGTCAGCATTTTTGGCTGACTCTGGTTAATAGAAGTCTGTAGTTGTTTGTTCACCTTACTGATAAAGTCGCCCAAGATCTGGTTCATTAATTCACTCAATACATCACCGACTTCATCGGATGTATGAGAAAAAGCCAGCTCAGATTCCGGCATACCCATCTGTTTCATGTAAGAGCGATAAATCTCGATGGCTGCAGGGGCCGAGAAATTAATCACAACTAATCCCGAGAAGCCCCCATCAAAAATAGAGAAACAACCGAGATCGGGTTTGAGACAAGTGCGGGTAATACTCTGCACCATAGCAGCATGTGTGACCTGGCTTGCCGTGGTACTGGATAATACATGGGAAACTGAATTACAAAGTTTGATTAATATGTCATCGGATGTGATAACAGTGGGTGTTGTAGTCATGAGGCCAACCCAAAAAGAATAATAATTAATTTTGCGCCCAATCAGCAAAAAAATCAAAGTGAAAACAATAAATTAACAGGTATAATATAAGAAAACATTCAAACATGACGATAAGACAATGAATTTAAATGATTTTTTAAAATTTACTCATGATGACGAAAAAATGAATAATACCCTGAGGTTATTGCTAATATCTCGAAAAAAGACACTAAAAGTTACACTTTAAAACGACTACCGATTGGTATAACAGCAAGATATCTCTTCAGACTAAGGTAAAATCTTTTACATTTACGCTTATTAATAGATATTTAGAGGTGTCGTCGTTCAAATTCAGCTGCTCGCGTTTAATGCCGTCATTAAAAGTAACTGCTGCTCGGCAGTATCTCAACAAACTATGAGCGAAGATGTTACGAAAACGTTAATCTCATTCAAAGTTTACACATCTATACTTGTTCAATACAGGAGCCGATAGCTCCCTTATTGAACAAGCAAATCCTAGTGATTTAACATAATTAAATAAAGCATAATTTTGCAAAGCTTTGCCCCAAATAACTATGCTAAGCTACTGACTCTAATTTCAAAAATATTAGGTAACGGATAATCATGGCGCGGATGACGTTAGCAGTTCATTCTCAACTCTACAGCATACATAGCTTCAGCCCCGATGCGCCTATAGCCCCAGAAATTTTTCAACAAGAGATGTTTTTTGTGGGAAAAACCAAGGATGAGCTATCCGTTGTAGTGCCTACACATTTGCTGCTAGACAGCATAGAAGAGGAAAGAGGTTGGCGCTGCTTCGAAGTGATGGGTCCATTGGGCTTCTCCATGACAGGGATTCTCTCCAGTGTTTCCGGCACTCTTGCAGATGCTGAGATCAGTATATTTGCCATCTCAACCTTCGATACCGATTATATTTTAGTAAAAAAAGACAAACTCGAGAAAGCCATCACAGCATTAAAGAAAAAGAACTTTATCATTACCGAATATTAATACCAATCCAATTTTAAGAGTTCTTGCTATGTACGAAAAATCAGTCACTATAACGGCTACCCATGGTATTCATACCAGACCCGCAGCATTGCTTGTTAAAGAAGCCAAGACCTATGCATGTGATGTCTTAGTTGAGTGCAACGGCAGGCAAGCCAGTGCCAAGAGCTTGTTTAAACTGCAAACGTTAGGCTTATATAATGGCGTCACTGTCAGAGTATTTGCCGAAGGTGAAGAAGCAGAGCAAGCCGTTGAGAGAGTCTCAGAGCTTTTAATCACGCTCAGCTAAAAGATGTGAAACATCATCAAGTCATTCGTTCATAGGAAAACAGTATGTCCATTTCGGGAATTGTTGTGTCATCGGGTATCGCCTTCGGTCAATCCAGAATACTTAAGCAACACAACACCGCACTGGATTATCGGGTATTAGCCTTAGAGCAAATTCCAGCCGAGCAAGCCAAGCTCTCCACAGCGATAGCCCAGTTTGTCACCTCATTGACTATCAGCTTACAAAGTTTAAGCCAGGATTGTGAGAATTATCAGTTAATCGAGGCCGATATCTTACTGCTAGAAGATGATGAACTTATCTCGCAATTACAGACATCAATTGCCGACCAGCAATTTACCGCCAGTGTCGCAGTGGAGCGTATTTTCACTCAACATGCGAATCAACTAAGAGCCATGGAAGACATTTATCTTGCAGATCGAGCTCAAGATATAGCGTGTCTGGGCAGTCGTTTGATATCGGCCATCAACGGTAACATCAAACATGATCTGCAAAACCTCAATGGGCCAACGATACTATTCGCTTATGATCTCACTCCAGCCGAGTTTGCCACACTGCCCCTGGATAAGATTAACGGCATAGTGCTCAAAACCGGCGGCCTCACTAGCCATACCGCCATCCTAGCCAGAAGCGCCGGGATCCCGGCCTTACTCAGTTGTGATTTTGACCTAATCAAAGGAAATGAGACTCTCAAAGATGATCAAACGGTGGCTCTCGATGCCCTATCAGGCAATGTGCATATAACCCCTAACTCAGATGTTCTTGAGCAGCTTACACAGCTCGGTAAACATGACACATTAAGAAAAGCTCAGCTACTCAAATACAAAGACCAGCCTATGGTCACCAAAGACTCTCACAGAGTCGCCCTGTTAGCCAATGTGGGATGCTTAAGCGAGATAGGTCATTTATCCGATGCTGGCGCCGATGGCATTGGCTTATTTCGCACCGAGTTTATGTTGATGAACGCCAGTGAGATGCCGACGGAAGAAGTGCAATACAGACTATATTGTGATGCGCTGCAGCTGTTAGATGGTAAAACTTTCACCATAAGAACCTTAGATATCGGTGCAGATAAAGAGCTTCCCTGTCTGTCCCTGCCACCAGAAGACAACCCGGCACTGGGTTTTCGTGGTGCCAGATATTCACTCGCTCACCCTGAACTGCTCAAAGTTCAATTGAAAGCCGTACTCAGGGCTGCCAACCATGGTCAGATCAGATTAATGTTTCCCATGGTCAATCAAGTGGAAGAGCTGGACAAGATTTTCGACATCATAGAAGAGTGTAAGACAGAACTGGTAGACGAGGAGCGAGGATATGGCGATCTCAGTTATGGCATAGTAATAGAGACGCCAGCTGCGGTACTAAACCTGTCATCTATGCTTCCCAGACTCGACTTTATCAGCATAGGAACTAATGACCTCACCCAATATACCATGGCGGCAGACCGAACTAATCCGGCGTTAACTAAGGCTTACCCTTCACTTTCACCGGCCATTTTGACACTCATCAAGATGACGATTAACACGGCTAAGCCAGCCGGGGTCCCTATTTCTCTGTGCGGTGAACTCGCCACGAATCCCAATGTCGCTGGCATTCTGGTCGGCATGGGATTAGATGAGCTCAGTGTCAGTCCGTCCTCCTTGCTGGAGCTTAAATCTTCACTGTGCAATCACACTCTTGCTACCTATCAGAAATGGAGCCAACAGGCATTATCGATACAAAGATTAGATGAATTAAATGATTATGTGTCACACTGTTACTAGCTGATATTATTCAGTATGCTGGTGATGACAAGAGTAATAACAATAAGATAGAAATTATACTAGGGGATAATAAATGGGTTTTTTAAGCCGTATCAGACGATTAATGTCCGGGCAAACCGACCTAGTTGGAGGCATAGATGTGTATGCCCCCGTATCAGGCGAGATAGTCCCAATTGAAAAAGTACCCGATGTGGTATTTGCCGAGAAAATTGTCGGCGACGGGTTAGCCATCAACCCTAAGGGCAAACAGATCGTCGCGCCAATCGATGGCACCATAGGAAAAATATTCGAAACCAACCACGCATTCAGCATTGAATCGCCGCAAGGGCTGGAACTCTTCGTTCATTTTGGAGTGGGCACGGTGGAATTACGAGGCAATGGCTTCAAGCGTTTGGCTGAAGAAGGCCAGGAAGTCAAAATGGGAGAGCCCATCTTAGAGTTTGATATCGGATATCTCAAAGAACAAGTCGAGAGTCTACTGACTCCGGTCGTCCTCGCCAACATGGAAGATATTCAATCATTGGATAAAAGGCAGGGCTCAATCGAAGCCGGCAAGGATGTCATCTTCACTGTCGTGCTCTAAACTCCCTTCGCTGATAGTCACCCCTTCACAGGAGTTAAGCCCAGTGAAGGGGTACTGAGCCTGCTTCGACCTAAAAAATTCACCATGTGACGAACACTTCTCTTACGGAATATGGTCTAGGAAAAGAGAATACTGCACTTACGGGAAAGGCACTAAGATCAAGCAGCAAACGGCCAACAGATAAAGCACATTTATAGTGGCGTCAATCGAAGGCATGAGCCTGTCTGAAATTCTAGGTTTGTCAGAGTAAAGCAAGATGAGAATAACTATGGGTGTCCTGATTGTTCCATATTTATGACCAAATATTCGATACTAAACCACCTAAAGCCAATAAACCACCACCGCATAACCACCAACAAAACATTCTTTTTACGCTATTCAGGTTAAAAGGAAAGCCTATTACCCAAATGTAAGAAGTCACTGACATCACCAAGCCATAAAGTAAGCCAATAAAAACCCCTGCTCCTTGACTTATTTCTAGTGCTAGTGATGTAAAAAGGGTTGCCATGCCTGCGACCACATGGATTACTCCTAGCAGTGAAGCACTTTTTAATGTGGCTTCAAATTTCAATTACTAGTGCCTCGAAGCAAAATATCACCCTGTTAACAGGTTGATATTTATTTCTCACTTTTCTTTTGGCTTAAATAAATCCAACCTTTATTTTCAACGCAAATTAATGCTTTGCTGGTTAAAAGGTTAATTTCATCTAATGTACGTTTGAATTCTTTATCTTCGAATATTGGGTTAGTAGTAATGTCGCTTAGACCTAACTCTGGAAAACTAAATGCAAGTTGATACATTAAACTATCCATTGAATACTGATATAATTTTTTCGGATCGGAAATTTTTAATTCGCCAAACATAAAGAATTTACCTAAAAAAGATTGATTTTGGCATTCATTATAGTCTGTCGCATATGGCTCTTGAGTAGCGGCCATTTTTCCATATTTAATGTGTTCAACTTCCCCACCTTGAGGTTTTATAACTTGTTTTTCAAAATATTTATTAATATCTGACTGCGAAGTTTTACTAACGTATGGGGTTGGTTTACATGCACATAATAAAATTAAGGAGCTTAATAACAATTTACTTTTCATTTGACCTAATACTCGATTATAAATATCATTTTAGTATACGGCAAGCGGGTTTCGCCAATGCCTCTTGGGAAAGAGTGCACAAAAATCAGTCTTAAAAATACATTAAAAACAGTTCATTACTTTAACAACAAGCAGATTGTATCCAATACACTTTCGGACAAAACTCAGTTGCGCGTTTTCACGTCCTATTATCTGAGTAGGACTTGAACGCATACTTTCATCTTACTGAATTTACACCACTTTTTTGTATCTCAATAATAAAGCGTGAATTTAGTTTTGGCAATAGTGGTTTGATTTTTTATAAATCAGAATATCATTGTGTATCAATACAGCTCAAGGCTAGTTTTTGCTTAAGTCAAAAGAGAAGTATTTTTCTAAAATAGATTTTTAAAGGAAATAATCCAGCACCCATGAGCGGTTCATTTACTCTCAGTAATGAAATGCCATCACCTAAACGTGCTGCTACCTTAGAAATCCCTAAGGCTCAGCATAATGATATGAATCCTAGATTTAACAGAATGACCCTAGGCATTTACTGCTCACTGAGCTAATTTCGATAAAATATTAACCTTGTTTATGCTATTTACTCGTAAGCGCACTAGATGCTTGAGTCCTTTGCATGGCAATGCCACAATGCGTGCAAATAACAATTCATGCATCTGGTGAGTTAACCTGCTCACTTACATGAGTAACATAGGCATGAACATCTGCTTTTTAAATGGAGTAACCACCTTGATCCTCTACGGCATAAAAAACTGCGATACCGTACGTAAAGCCAGAAAATGGCTTCAGGCTAACCAACCTCAAGTGACTTTTCATGACTTTCGCGAAGATGGACTCGACAAAGACCAGCTGACTAGCTGGGTCGCCATGGCGGGCTGGGAAACCTTGTTCAACAAACGCAGCACCAGTTTTAGAAATTTGTCGGATGCCGACAAGTCTGATATCGATCAGAATAAGGCCATCGAGCTGATGCTTGCCCACCCTACGCTGATCAAGAGGCCCGTATTAGTTGCCGCAGATAAGGTACAAGTTGGTTTTAAAGAAGCCGAATACCAAGCCTGGTTTACCCTATGAGTCAGGATGTATTAACGCTGGCACAAGACCTTATCTCTCGCCCCTCAGTCACACCACTGGATGAAGGCTGTCAGCAATTAATGGCCGACAGGTTGGCTAAGGCCGGTTTCGACATTGAACCTATGGTGTTCGAAGACACCACCAACATGTGGGCCAGACGCGGCACCGAAAAGCCGCTATTTTGCTTCGCAGGTCATACCGATGTGGTGCCTGTGGGCGATCTCAATCGTTGGCACACGCCGCCATTCGACCCAGTCGTTATTGATGGTTATCTGCACGGACGCGGCGCCGCCGATATGAAGGGCTCGCTCGCCGCCATGTTGGTTGCGACAGAGCGTTTCGTCGAGAAAAACCCGGATCATAAGGGCTCCATCGCCTTCTTGATCACCAGTGACGAAGAGGGACCTTTCATCAACGGCACCACTCGCGTCATAGACACCTTAGAGGCCCGTAATGAGAAGATCACTTGGTCTCTGGTCGGTGAGCCATCATCGACTCATAAGCTAGGTGATATAGTCAAGAATGGTCGCCGAGGTAGCCTCACGGGTAACTTAACCGTCAATGGCATTCAGGGCCATGTGGCCTACCCTCACCTTGCGGACAATCCAATTCATAAGGCGATGCCAGCCTTAGATGAGTTGGCCAAGATGCATTGGGATAAGGGCAATGAATACTTTCCCCCCACCAGCTTCCAGATAGCCAATATCAATGGTGGCACAGGTGCATCAAATGTGATACCTGGGGCATTAGAAGTCATGTTTAACTTCCGATATTCCACCGAGGTCACCGCCGAGATCCTTATCCAACGCGTGCTCAATATTTTAGATGCTCACGGGTTAGAGTACGATATCAGCTGGATTTATAACGGCCTGCCATTTCTCACCGGTGATGGGCCTCTGCTCGATGCGACCAAAGCAGCAATCAAGCAAGTCACAGGAACTGATACCGATCCACAAACCACAGGTGGCACCTCAGATGGACGCTTCATCGCCCCTACTGGCGCACAAGTGATTGAGCTTGGCCCGGTTAATGCCACGATCCACAAAGTGAATGAGTGCGTTAAAGTGGATGATATCGAACAACTCGCGCTTTGTTATGAAGTGATATTGGAGAAATTACTTTGCTAAATTCCAAGGCGACCTACGGCCTTAACTCGAGTAACTTAGTTGAACATCAAGGTCATAAGCTCGAACGTAGAACCCGAGATGCATTCATCGAGATGGCCCGCGCCGCCGACTGTTATGGAGTAACACTCCAGCTCTGCTCCGGTCACCGTGATTTCAAAAGACAAGTTAAGATTTGGAACTCCAAGGCCAGTGGTAAACGGCCTGTTCTTGACCTTAAGTCGCGAGCGGTTAGCCTGAAAGGTAAATCTGCCGATGAGATCATAGATCTGATCTTGCTCTGGTCAGCACTGCCCGGTGCCTCACGCCACCATTGGGGCACAGATATCGATGTCTTTGATGCTACTGGTATCAAACAAGAAGATTTAAAACTGGTGACCGCCGAATACTCACCGGGGGGGCCTTGTGCCAATCTTTACCTCTGGTTGCTAGAGCATGCCGCTGAATTTGGCTTTTATTTTCCTTTTCAACAAGGATTAAGTGGCGTCAGCCCAGAGCCCTGGCACTTGAGCTATTACCCGGTATCCAACGGCATCTTAAGCAATTTCGATATCGAAGGTTTAAGACAGACACTCATAGACTCAAACATCATATTTAAAGATGAGATATTGTCACGCCTGCCAGCTTTAACACAAGAATATGTGTTTAAGGTTGCGCCGCCTCCCGAGTAGGTGAGCCCAAGTAAGCACTACCGAGTAAACGCGGCGAAATTAACGCCACGGACTTAGTTACACCTAATGAAAATCGAACTCTCATTACCAATAATCACAGCAGGAAATATGAATTTTTCATCCGCAAGAAAGCAGATAACCATAGATAACAAGAGTCTTAGTTACTTAGATATAGGCACAGGTCCGGTACTATTATTCGGCCATAGTTATCTTTGGGATTCTAAGATGTGGGCTCCTCAAATTGAGCATCTGTCGAAACAGTATCGTTGTGTTGTGCCCGACCTATGGGGACACGGTGAGTCAGACACTCTTCCTGAGTCGACCCACTCATTACGAGATATCAGTCAGCAGATGCTGCAGTTGATGAATAGCTTATCAATAGACGATTTTTCTGTGATTGGCTTATCTGTCGGTGGTATGTGGGGTGCAGAGCTGGCATTAATTGCGCCGACTCGTGTTAAGGCACTCGTCATGATGAACTGCTTCATAGGCTATGAGCCTGAGGTCGCCAGAGCTAAGTATTACGCTATGCTGGATATCATCAAAGAGACCCAAAGTGTTCCTGCGCCGCTTATCGAGCAGATAGCCCCACTTTATTTCGCCAAAAACGTTGAGCTTGATAATCCAGAGTTATTTAACACATTTAAACAGTCTCTCGCCGATATAGAACCCGGGCGTATCGAGAGTATTTGTCGATTAGGTAAGATTATCTTCGGACGCCGTGACACTATGGATGATATCAATAAATTGATCTCACCTTGCTTAATCATGACGGGACTAGAAGACACAGTACGACCTGTGTTAGAAAGCTATTTAATGCACGATGCCATCGATGGCAGTGAATTTATCAATATTCCCAAGGCCGGTCATATCTCGAGTCTGGAACAGCCAGATTTTGTCAATGGTGAATTAGATAAGTTTCTCGCTAAGCGCGTAAAATAGTCTGTTAATCGTTAATTAATGTTCACCTTGTACCTTACTGAGTAGACCACCAAAGTGAACAAACGATGCTAGAATGCATTTTCGTCACAACCGACTCTTAATTACTTAATTTCAGTGAATAAATGAAAATACTAAAACCCCTATTTGACAATAATCGCCGTTGGGCCGAACGTATCGTACAAGAGAAGCCTGATTTTTTTGAGCAGTTGGCGAAGCAGCAAAATCCTGAATATTTGTGGATTGGCTGCTCGGACAGCCGAGTTCCGTCGAATCAAATTATCGACCTTATGCCTGGGGAAGTCTTCGTTCACCGCAATATCGCCAACATGGTGATCCACACGGATCTTAATTGTTTATCTGTACTTCAATATGCGGTCGAAGTGCTAAAAGTGAAACACATAATGGTTGTCGGCCACTATGGCTGTGGCGGCGTGAAAGCCTCCATGGGTAAGCAGAGACTCGGACTCATCGATAACTGGCTCGGGCACATCAGAGATATCCACCGTCTTCATAGTGAAGAACTCAATAAACTCGATGAACAAGAGAAATTCGATCGTCTCTGTGAACTCAACGTCATCGAGCAAGTCGGCAATGTCAGTAGCACCAATATCGTTCAGGATGCCTGGGAACGAGGACAAAATGTCTCCGTTCACGGCTGGATTTACAGTGTCGAAAATGGCTTACTGTCAGATCTTGATGTCACGGTCGATAACGAACAATATAAACCTGAAATCGACTAACTTGACCGTACCAGCCCTTAAACTCGTTAAAATTTAGGGGCTGGATGTACACGCTTTGCCCTATCTCTCCAATATCTTGCTTTTTTAGATAAATAATCCTTAATAAACATCGCAGTTTTCCGGCTAACCCAGTTATAATCTTTCAGTTATGATTTATATCTCGCGCAGATAAGCGCAGCGAATTCTAAGGAAATTTCCATGCCCGGTTTTGAATTATTTGGTCCTGAAGAGAAGCAAGAAGTTGCAGACGTAATGGAGAACGGTTTTACCTTCCGTTATAACTTTGATCATATGCGTAATGACCGTTGGAAAACGCGTGAGATGGAGCAGTTACTGTGTGAGAAGATGAATGTGAAACACGCTCACCTTCTTTCAAGCGGTACAGCAGCCCTACAAACAGCCCTTGCCGCAGCGGGTATTGGTGCGGGCGATGAGGTTATCGTGCCTCCATTTACATTCGTCGCCTCTGTAGAAGCTGTATTTATGGCTGGTGCAGTCCCTGTTTTTGCCGAAATAGATGAGACGCTTTGTCTATCTCCTGAAGGCATCGAAGCGGCGATCACCCCGCGTACTAAAGCAGTTAACTTAGTGCACATGTGTGGTTCTATGGGCAAGATGGACGAAATTAAGGCCATCTGTGATAAGCATGATCTGGTTTTGCTGGAAGATGCCTGTCAGGCTATCGGCGGCACCTACAAGGGTCAAGCTCTAGGCACCATCGGTGATGTAGGCTGTTACTCTTTCGACTCGGTTAAGACCATCACCTGTGGTGAAGGCGGAGCCGTTATCACTAACAGCGACACCATCTATAACCACACGCATATGTTCTCTGATCATGGCCACGACCATGTGGGCAACGACCGCGGCGCCGAAGACCATCCAATCATGGGTCTTAACTTCCGTATCTCTGAGCTGAACTCGGCTATGGGCCTGGCGCAATTGCGTAAGCTTGATACCATCATAGAGATCCAGCGTAAGCATAAGAAGCTCATCAAGGATGCCATGGGCGACATCGCCGAAGTGACGTTCCGTGAACTTCCCGATGCAGAGGGCGACTCGGCTGGCTTCCTGACCTTTATGATGCCAACTGAAGAGCGCACCATAGAGATCAACAAAAAATTAGCCGGAAATGGCGTAGACGGTTGTTTTTACTGGTATATCAACAACTGGCACTACCTGAACAATTGGAAGCACATTCAAGAGCTTAAATCTTGCTCTGCCCTGCCGATCACATTAATCGACGACCGTCCTGACTATACTAAAGTGTCGGTGCCTAAGTCTGATGCCATCATGAGCAAGACCATCTCTATGTTGATTAAACTCTCCTGGACTGAGGAAGAGATTGCCCAGCGTATCGAGAACATTAAGAAAGCCTTTGCTTAAATAGCATTGACCCATATTTTTTATTGCGCCTTCAATCTAGGCGCAATTTCACATTTCAACGGAGAATGTTGTAATGAGTTTTAAGAATTTCAAATGCGTACCTAAAATGATTTTTGGACGTGGTTCATTCGTCGACCTCGATAAAGTATTGGGCGAAGAGCGTAAGAGTGAAGATGATTTCGTGGTCTTTCTTGTGGATGATGTCCATCAGGACAAGCCACTAGCGGCTCGCGTTCCCGTTAAAGGCCATGATCTACTTATCTATGTTAACGTTGACGAAGAGCCATCGACTAAGCAAGTCGATGCCCTCACCGAACAGGTGCAAGCCTTCAACGGCAAGCTTCCTGTGAGCGTCGTAGGTCTGGGTGGTGGTTCGACTCTGGATTTAGCCAAGGCAGTGTCTTTGATGCTAACCAACCCAGGTGGCAGCGCCATGTATCAAGGTTGGGATCTTATCAAGAATCCGGCGATTCATCATATCGGTATCCCGACGATTTCGGGTACCGGCGCCGAAGCATCACGCACAGCTGTGCTGTGTGGTCCGGTGCGTAAACTGGGTCTGAACTCAGATCACACGGTATTCGATCAGATCATTATGGACTCTGAACTTATCGCCGGTGTCGAAAAAGATCAATGGTTCTATACGGGTATGGACTGCTTTATCCATTGTGTTGAATCGCTACAGGGCACTTTCCTCAACGAATTTGCTAAAGCCTTCGCTGAAAAATCTATGGATCTTTGTCGTCAAGTCTATATCGACGATCATGCAGAGAAAGATGATAAGTTGATGATGGCCTCATACATGGGCGGCATGAGCATAGCCTATAGTCAGGTCGGTGCTTGCCATGCCGTATCTTACGGCTTAGGTTATGTACTGGGTTATCATCACGGTATCGGTAACTGTATTGCCTTCGATGTACTCGAAGACTTCTACCCTCAAGGGGTTGCAGAGTTCCGCACCATGATAGAGAAACATAACATCACCATCCCTAAAGGTATCTGTAAAGATCTTCCTGATGAGACTATCGCTAAAATGGTTAAGGTCGCTAAGAGCATGGGCCCACTATGGGAAAATGTCTACGGCCCTAGCTGGGAAGAGAAAGTCACCGATGAGATGCTAACGGCACTCTACCGTCGCATGTAATCATGCTGCACTCATGTGAGATGCTAACGGCACTCTTTGTGTCAGCGCATGTTACGAATGAGGGCTCAATTGAGCCCTCATCTATTGAACTAGAATTGTAAAGTGATAGGTAAATCCCATGAATGTTACCCTGTTAATCCCGGCACGCTATGGTTCAAGTCGTTTTCCAGGAAAACCACTAGCCCCGATTAACGGCAAGCCTATGATCCAGCATGTTGTTGAGCGTGCATCATTAGCCAAAGGCCTGACCTCCATCTATGTCGCCACGGACGATGTTCGTATCAAGGACGCTGTAGAAGCCTTCGGTGGTCAAGTGATAATGACCAGCCCGGAAGCCGCTTCAGGTACAGACAGAATTGAAGATGCCATAACCCAGCTTGGTTTGAAAGATGATGACCTTATCGTCAACCTACAAGGCGATCAGCCTCTGATCGATCCTATCTCAATCGAACAGATCATCAGCCTGTTTAAACGTCATCCCGGCGAGTTCGGCATGGCCACTCTAGGCTTTGAGATCACCGAAAAGAGTGAACTCGACGATCCTAAGCACGTGAAGATGGTGTTCGATAACGATTTTAATGCACTGTATTTTTCCCGTGCTCGAATTCCCTTCGGTCGTGACACCAACGACTACCCTGTGTATAAGCATTTAGGTGTGTATGCTTATACCAGAAAATTTGTATCTACCTTTGCTAAACTTCCATTAGGACGTTTAGAAGATCTTGAGAAGCTTGAGCAACTCAGGGCGCTGGAGCATGGTCATAAGATCAAGGTCGCTATCAGTGCCTTCGACTCTCCAGAAGTGGATACCCCAGAAGATATCCGCATCTGTGAAGCCAGACTGGCGGTGGATTAAATAAGCCAAAGCCTGCCTTATGGGCTTTGTTTTACTCCTTTGAGAACATTGATTAAGGGCTGTAATGTCTGATCTTGAAACTTGGCTCATCATCATTCTTGTTATTGGCGTGATAGCCAGTAATCTC
Organism: Shewanella sp. YLB-07; assembly: GCF_009377275.1. Lineage (NCBI taxonomy): Bacteria > Pseudomonadati > Pseudomonadota > Gammaproteobacteria > Alteromonadales > Shewanellaceae > Shewanella > Shewanella sp. YLB-07. The sequence goes on from NZ_VOQB01000009.1 coordinate 148,965, forward strand.
GCTGTGCTCAAATACAGTGCTAAATTTAAAATGACTCAGTTCGGTAAAGATACCAAGCTCAATGTCAGAGCCAAGAAGCCTGCCGGCGCTAAGGAAAAAACCACTCCAACGGATCAGAGTTCGGCTAATGCCACGGGTAAGACTGATAATGCGGATAAAGCTGAGAACACAGATACTGATGATAAATCGGGCTCTTAGAATTTGCCAACACATCTGAAAACGTAACTGGATCACAGCGGGTTTTCACCGCCCCCATTTTTCCTAGACTCAGATATTCCTTTTTGCTCAAAATACTAAAATCCAAGAGTATCTACAACCTTTACCTATTTTCCCTAAGTTCCAATGTGCCGTTTCTACTCAGGCTCTGATTCTCATGCACTATACTCATTCGTGTCTGAGTAAATAATGAGACATGGACATGACACTGCTTGAGCTGATAGGCAATACTCCGCTACTGGATCTGAGTTTTCTCAGCGAAACACCGAATCGTATCAAGCTATTCGCTAAAGCCGAGTGGCTAAATCCTGGAGGCTCCCTCAAAGACAGGCCAGTCAAGGCCATGCTGTTACATGCCATCGAATCTGGCGAACTCACACCAGGTAAAACCATACTCGACTCCAGCAGTGGCAATGCAGGGATCTCTTACAGCATGATAGGCGCTACCCTGGGTTTTCCTGTCACCATCGTCATTCCCGGTAATGCCAGCAATGAACGTAAGCAACGTCTACAGGCCCATGGTGCGACTCTCATCGAGACAGACCCTTTAGAAGGTTACGATCAGGCATTACGCCATGTACGCGACATTTACGCCGATTCGAGGGACAAGTATTTCTACTGCGATCAATACAGCAACCCATTCAATGTCCAAGCCCACTTTCACGGCACCGCTAACGAACTTCTTCAACAAAGTCCCGAGCCCATCACCCACTTCGTCTGTGGTGTCGGCACCGGTGGCTCATTAACCGGTATAGCCAAGCGCCTGAAACAAACCAATAGCGACATATGCATTGTCGGTGTTCGGCCCGAAATCTGGCCCGGCATAGAAGGATTAAAGCCTCTGGGAGATCCCGCTGACATCATACCTGCCATCTTTGATGCCAGCTTAGTCGATGAGTGGATAGACATCAGCGCCGATGAAGCTAAGGAGATGTGTCTGAGAATGTCGAGTCATGGCTACTTCCTGGGTCAATCTTCAGGTGCTTACCTGGCCGCGAGTGAGAAGTTAATGCAGAGCCTGACCTCGGGCGTCATCACCACATTATTGTGTGATTTGGGAGAGCGCTACATCAGTTCAGGCTTGTGGCAGCGATAGAATCCAGATTGGAGTATCTGGCAAACCAGAGTGTTAACTAATACTAACCAGAGGAGCTTAGATGAGCATAGAAATAAGCAGACTGATCGAGGCCCAAATCTTAGCCCATGCCAAGACTTGTTACCCCCATGAGTGCTGTGGTTTCATCGCAGGCACCCAGGCAGACACGGCATTGTCTAAGGCGAGTTATTACCTTCCCTGTCATAATACCTTAGTAGAGAAGACCCGCCGCTTCCTTATCGATCCATTGCAATACCAAGTCGCAGAGGACAGGGCCGATGAGGAGGGACTGGCCATCATCAGCATAGTGCATTCACACCCAGATCATAGCCATGATCCTTCCGAATTTGACCGCTCACATGCCTGGCCCGGACTGAGCTACATCATCATCTCCGTTCTAGAGGGTCAGGTGAACAGTTATCGCTCCTGGCAACTCAGGGAAGATCACAGCCAGTTCGATGGAGAAGACATTCTAATGGAGGATGAACCATGAAGATCACTTCCCCAAATCAGATGAAAAAGACATGCTAATAGAGGTTGAATCATGAAGATGGTAATGAAGATCCCTTCCCCGCTGCGCCGATTTACCGACAATCAGAAGCAGATAGAACTCGATGCCCTAACAGTAAAAGAAGCGCTCACTGAACTATTTAACCGCTATCCGGATATTAAGCCTCAGATCATGGACGACACAGGTGACTTACGAAATTTTGTTAACCTATATCACAACAAGGTGGATATACGTCAGCAAGAAGGTCTGGACACTAAGCTCCAAGCTGGCAGTGAAGTGAGAATTGTCCCAGCAATCGCCGGGGGTAGTTCGCTCGATACCAGTCTGTTAGCCGATGAGCTCAGTCGCTATAGTCGACATATCCTCTTACCTGAAATAGGAATATCAGGACAGGAAGCCCTGAAAAGTGCCAGCATACTGATCATCGGCGCTGGCGGCCTGGGATGTCCATTAGCCCTCTATCTGGCCGCCGCCGGAGTGGGCCATTTGGGTCTAGTGGACGATGATGTCGTCGATGAATCAAACCTGCAGAGACAAGTGCTGTTCACCGTCGATGACATAGGGCTACCTAAGGTCGATTGCGCTAAGCGGCGTCTAGAGCGACTCAACCCAAACATTAACATAACCGGCTATCGTGAGCGCCTCACTTCAGACAATGCACTCAAGATTATAGACAAGTACGACATTATCATAGATGGCACAGACAACTTTCCTACCCGCTACCTGGTGAATGATGCCTGCGTCTTACTCAATAAACCTAACATCTACGGCAGCATCTTTCGCTTCGACGGTCAGGCCAGTGTATTCAATTATCAAGCCGGTCCCTGCTATCGCTGCCTTTATCCTACTCCCCCCCCTCCAGGTCTGGTGCCCTCCTGCGCCGAAGGTGGGGTCCTCGGTGTATTACCCAGTATCATAGCCTCTATCCAAGCCACCGAAGCCATCAAGATGATCACCAATATCGGCACACCACTCTCTGGGCGCCTGCTGTTATACGATGCCTTGGCTCTGGATTTTGAATTTCTTGCCATAATGAAAGATGCTGACTGCCCCATCTGCGGCGATAGCCCATCCATTACTAAGCTCATCGACTATCAGGCATTTTGTGGCCTCTCCCACACCAGTGAGGTAAAGGCCTATAAAGAGATAGAAGCCAAAGAACTCAAGGCTTGGATGGATAAAGATAAGCACGTGATTCTTATCGATGTAAGAGAACCCTTCGAGCGGGAAATATGCATGATAGCGGGCAGTCAATTTATTCCCATGCAAGAATTCGATGCTCACTTGGCTGAGCTGGACCCGAGTCGGGAGCTGGTTTTTCACTGCAAACTGGGGGGCCGATCCGCTAAGGTATGTGACAAGCTGATTGAGCTAGGTTTTAACAAGGTGACCAATCTCAATGGAGGTATCTTGGCTTGGATCGACCAGGTTGATCCCAGTCTGACCCGTTATTGACACCGGCTTATGCTTATACAAGAAAAATAGCGTAAAAAAAACCGGCATGGTGAACCATGCCGGTTTCGGATTTACCGGTATTGTACAGACATTACTGCATATCGACCTTAAGCGTCACACCCGAATGGCTACCGCCAACCATGATGTAGTGCCAGCCATTTGCCAGCCCATTAACCGTGATCGTTTCAGTATTACCTGAAGTGTTTGATATCTGAGTATAGGATGAGCTACTCGGCCAACCTGAGTTACTGTAATAGAGCGCCACATCACCGCCGCCGTGTTGAGTACGGATAACGGTTTTACTCAACCCATCGGCGTAGAAGTAGAAATACATATCACTGCCCGATGTGACACAAATTGGGCTGGCCGATTGTACCTCAAGATAATCCACCGCCCCTTGAGTACCACACGCATTAACCAAACCATTGCTAGGTACGCTCGAGACTGTAACATCGGCAACACTGGTGCCTATGGCACCGAGATTGTCGGTCACCGTCAGAGACACTGTATAGCTGCCGGAACTTGCGTAGGCATGACTTGGGTTAGCTTGAGTGCTGGTGCTACCATCACCGAACGCCCAACTGTAGCTGGCGATAGTACCGTCGGCATCACTGGAGCCTTGACTAGAGAAGCTAATATTAGCGTTCACATCTCCGGCATAGGGTCCGTTGGCCGCGGCTGTGGGGGCTATATTTTGCGTGGCACTGACAGTGGCCGTCGTGGTACTGATATCGCTTAAGCCGCCATCATCGGTAACCGTCAGGGTAACCGTATAGTTACCCGCCGCCGAATATGCGTGGCTTGGATTGGCTTGACTACTGACACTGCCGTCACCGAAATTCCACTCATAACTCGCTATTGTCCCATCAGCATCACTAGAGCCTTGACTTGAGAAACTAATAGCTTGAGCCACATTGCCCGCATAGCCACCATTGGCATTGGCAATCGGCGCGGCATTAGCCGTTCCGCTATCAAAACTTGCCACCACGGTCACATCGGCAAAGGTACTGTAGGCCTTAAGATTCACGTACCAGAGTCCTTCTGCCGGAGCGGTTTCAGTACAAGTCTCACTGTTGCCCCCCACATAAGGTCTACATACGTAACTGCTATCGGTGGGCTCTGCGCCAGATTGAGTATAGAGATCGGCATCACCGCTGCCACCGCTTATCTTGATCACAAGATTGGTCGCTCCAGCAGGGACATTGATGAAAAACTTAGCAAAGTCACCTGTGTTCGCCGAGATTCCTGACTGAGGTAGAGCATTTTTCAGCTCCACAAGACCTGAGTTGCTGATGACCACCGTCGTGGCTACGCTGCCTATACCACCGAGATCGTCGGTAACCGTCAGGGTCACACTAAATGTCGCAGCAGATCCGTAGGTATGAACAGGATTGGCTTGATTACTGGTATTACCGTCACCAAAATCCCAACTGTAGCTGACAATCGAACCGTCTGAATCTACTGATCCATTACTTGAGAAATTGATGCCTGCGCCCAAGGTTGCCGAGTAGGGTCCGTTGGCTTGAGCCGTTGGCAGCGCATTAGCGCTTACAGGATGATCATAAACGGCTTTAAGTGTCACCTCACTGTAGTCGAGAAATGCATCGATCATGATATTATAAGTGCCACCGAGGTCGGCCCCAGTAAATTCACAAACTTCTCTTAACCCCGGCGCTGCAAAGGGCTTACAATCGGCAACTGAGGTCGTCGGAATGATATCACGGCTAACATACAGATCCGGATCAGGCCCTCCTTGAAGGGTACTGCCATAACCTGCAGGGATCTCAACCATGACACGAGTGGCATCATTAGGCACTGTGAAACTAAAGTGCTTAGGTGCAGAGCCTTTAAGCGCCGCAAGCTTAGTTTCTTCGATTGCAGTGACACGCTCACAACCGTTACACAGGGTAGGATCGTCCATCGAAACGATGATCAATCTGGCATTGGTATAGGCCGAAAAAGCATCTATGGTGATGTGGTACGTCCCTGTGGTCTTAGGACCGACAAGACCAATAAACTCGGGGGTGCCAGCAGAGCTAAAAGAGTGAAGGTCATAAGTCCAGTTAGTACCGTCATAACTCGGCGCCTGACCGTACCTCAAGTACAAATCGGGATCTTCAGAGAAACCATCCAGATAAACGGCCACCACCTCGGTGCCCACAGGCAGATCGATAGTATAAGTGTTGATCTCTCCCTTTAAGGCCGACAACCCAAGTAACTCCATCAATACCGCACCTTCTGGTGGTGCATCGACACCCGAACCATCCCAGTTATGTGGAAAATTGGATGTATAGGCACTGAGTCCCACAGAGATTAAGTTATCATCTGTCCACAGCGTCTTGCGAGCCGGATGATTCAAGGCACCGTACATACGCTGAGCCTGTTGCTGAGTAAACATGGCGTAATTGTCGGTGTAGTGCATGAAGTTTTCAGTATTAGTCGCCTGCCCAAGGCAATTTTGCGCATTATTGGCCATAGATTGACTACTCATCTGGGGCGTATCACAGACTCGGTCTCCCGAATGAGAACAGAAAATTTCGTTATCTGTATTACACTGAGCACCGTCAAATACATGGGGTAAGTTAAGCCAATGGCCAAACTCATGAGTCAAAATCGAGCGAAAATTTTCATCTGTGTTGGTGCCTAAATAAGCACCGTTATAGACCACTCGAGCCAGGCCTGAGTCAGACATAGATGTGGTTGGATACCAGGCAACACCTGAGTTATTGGTGGCGCCATCCCCATCTAAATCATTCATGATATAGATGTTCATGTAGCGATAGTTATCCCAGGCATCCCCGGAAATCTCGGCATTTTTCGCGTCTCTAGCGGCATCGTTCGGCGCGTCATAATTGCCGTAACCCGTGGCTTCACCATGCCTGACTATGCCGTTAGTTGGGTTTCCCCAAGGATCGATTTGTGCAAGCACAAACTCGACATTCATGTTCTCTCTTATCGCTTGAAATTGACTGGCAATAGGCCCATCTAAGGTATTGAGTCCCTGAAAATCTTCGTTTGATCTCTTTAGCGCATTGGCAATTAGACTGTCTGGTACACAAGAGCCACCGGTATCACAGTTGTGTATTGCGCCATAGACGTGAAATACCACAGGGACGATATACTCGCCCTGATCGGCATTACCGATAGATTGTACTCCCACAGAGAAACTAGCAGGACTAGATAAAGATTTTGACTGAGCTTGTAATTGTGATTGTGATGAAGTTGAACCGAAAAATAATCCTTCATTTGGACTCGGCACCCAAGTCTGTCCATTGCTGTCAGTACCACATACCTGACCTCCGGACTTTAGATGAGTCGACATGGTATTTTTTTGTTGATTGCTATTGGCTTGGCTTATCTTATTGACCGACAACCCGGCCCAAGCATGCCCAATAGGCAAACTTGCACACAGGGTCAGCGCAGTTAAGATAGCACCACCTTTAATGGTTTTTATCATTGTTATATTCTCGTTTTTATCAGGATAAAGTAACGTGACGGGCCACTGCTGATGCCACGATTTCTGTTCTGCGACTTTAGAACGAATTGCCCATGCCGCTTTTACTAGTCGTGCTAGTGATATTTGCTTGTCAATTAACAATCAGTTTGAGTCAACGCGATAATGATTGAACACAAATCATTCGATTAATCACCAAAAACTAAACTAACACATAAAATATACGATATACAATAATGCAACATGTTATTAACGAGATTTATAGGTTTTGGCAAGTAAAGGTCGACAATGATCGAGAGCAATGAGATAAGAAGGTGCAGAGGTCGAACCTGAGGAAGTTTGTAAGAAGCTAGGAAGCTAGGAAGCTAGGAAGCTAGGAAGCTAGGAAGCTAGGAAGCTAGGAAGCTAGGAAATATTATAGTGCTGAACCACAGGATACCAAACACTATAAAAATTACCCGTACAAAAGAAAGTACATATCAAAGACAGGCACAGCTATTTAGTATCCACTTGAGTATAACTCTCTATGATGTCTTGATAACTGCCACTTTCTTTGAGCTCGGCGATTCCCTTATCGAAAGCATCTCTGACCTTGCTATCCCTAAAGCCTGCCTGATAAGAAACACCTTCAGGTAACAGATGATGCATGGATATCGGCGCCGAGGTGTCGATCCCCTGTAGGCCTAAGGTCTTGCGATACCAGTTAAAGATATTGATATCGAGTATGATGGCATCGGCCATGCCTTTCCAAAAGTGCAGGCACTGCTCCTCTTGAGAGACTAAGCCATCCCAGAGGTGGGTATTTTCCCGATAGACTTGTTTGAAATCATCACCCAGATCATCTTCGAATCCATGCCAGCCAAGAAAGGTTTTACCATTCAAGTCGGCCCATGAATCGATTGTCAGTCCAAGGCTGGTCTTAGTGAAGATCACATCATAGAAAGTGATATAGGCCAGAGATAAGGCAATATTGTCATTCTGTGCCATGTATCTGGAGCTGATGTCAATTCTTCCTTTCTCCAGTTCTCTCTGTAACCTGAGATGAGAAAACTTGTGCACTTCAACCTTATAACCTTGCAATTGCAAGGCTTGTCTTAATATGTCGACCTCTATGCCGCCATCTCCAACCACATAGGGAGGGCGATCTAGGGGAACTCCAAGGATCAGTATATGCTCTGTCGGCTCTGCTACCACTGGATTTTCTACAGAAATGGCCAGAGGGATTGTCACTAAGAAAAGCGACAAACTATAGGCAATAGCGCATAAATATTTGTACAGGAACGACTTCATCTCAGTCACCTCTTATCTATTTATAGCAGTGATACCCGTTCTTGAGACAAAAGTTTATTAGCAGAGGTTTCAATTGAAAAGAATAAAAAAGCCAGTCAGATTGCTGACTGGCTTAGCACGCTTAATTAGCTAAGATAGCTCACTGGGCTTACTTTTCTAACTCGATCTCCAATGCCCGCGCCACGGCCTCGGGAGAACTCGAGTTGCGGGCAAACAGAGAATAGGCCACGGGGATCACCAACAAGGTGAATAAGGTGGCAACCAAAATACCCGATAACACCACCACACCTATGACGAATCGAGTCTCGGCGCCAGCCCCTTGAGCCAAAACCAGTGGGATCGCGCCAGCAGCTGTGGTGATCCCCGTCATCAGTATAGGCCTGAGTCGCTGAGAGGCGGCTTGTATAATGGCCTGTTCAAACTCGAGTCCCCTGTCCCTTAGCTGGTTAGCAAACTCGACAATCAAGATGCCATTCTTGGCCGCTAACCCCACCAACATGATGATACCTATCTGGCTGTAGATGTTGAGGCTCTGATCGGTTAAATAGAGTCCAATAAGAGCACCAAGCGTTGCCAATGGCACTGTGAGCATGATCACCATGGGATGAATAAAGCTTTCGAACTGAGCCGCCAATACTAAAAATACGATGCCTAAAGCCAAGGCAAACACGAAGTACATGGAGCTCCCCGAATTTTGATAATCCAGTGACTGGCCCTTATAACTGATGACCGCCTCGGCGGGCAGATACGTATCGGAAAGCTCATTGAGGTAGTCCAGCGCCTCACCTAGGCTGTACCCCTCCGCAAGGTTTGCCTCTAAGGTGATAGCTCGCATACGATTATAACGATTTAGCCTACTGGCATCGGCAAACTCTTCGACACTCACCAGGTTTGACAAGGGGATCAAGGCCTGACTTCTGTCCGAGCGAACATAGATGTTCTCCAGATCTCTGGCGGTATTTTGATTTTCTCGATTGCCCTCTATGATGACATCATATTCCTTGCCATCTCGCATGAAGGTAGTGACCAGACGTGATCCCAGCATAGACTCTAATGTTCTACCAATGTGAGAGATGGAGACTCCCAGATCGGCTGCTCTGTCTTTATCTATGATCACCCTAAGTTGAGGTTTAGTCTCCTGATAATCATGATCCAATCCAACAAGGTTCGGGTTTTCTTTGGCTTTTTCCAGAATAATGTCCCGCCATCTGGCTAATTCCTCGTAGCTTGGCCCACCAAGCACAAATTGAACCGGTTTGCCGACACCACGGCCGAAAGCTTGCCTCATCACAGGAAAGGCCCTGATCCCAGCGAGATCGGACAGTCGCCCTCGTATGTCAGTGGTTATCTCTGCTGCGCTTCTACGCACCGCCCAATCTTCCAATACTATGATGGCCATGCCGTTAGAGAAATCTGCACTGCTGCCGAAACTTCTCGGCGCCCTGATCAAGAGTCGCTTGATATCCCCACTGTCTACCAAGGGCATCAGACGTGTTTCGATCTCATCCATATAGGACTCAATATACTCGAAACTCGCACCTTGAGGACCATTGACGATAAGAAACATCGAGCCCCTGTCCTCTCTTGGAGCAAACTCCTGAGGCACCAACGTAAACAAGACCATGCTTGAGCCAAGTGCGACCACTATTAGCGAGGTCACGATCACCGGGTGGGACATGGCCTTGGTCAACAACTGACGATACTTGTCTGAGACATGGCTCATACCGGCATCGACCTTGCGAACCAACCAAGGATCATTCCCTGCGGGTTTGAGCAATTTAGAGCACATCATGGGACTCAGGGTCAGGGCGACCAGGCTCGAGAAAATAACGGCGGCGCTCATAGTCACGGCAAACTCTTTAAATAGTTTACCTATGTCACCTTCGAGAAACGTGATCGGCATAAAGACTGCGATCAGCACTAGAGTGGTGGCGACAACAGCAAACGCTACCTCACGAGAACCAAGGTAGGCCGCCTTTAATGGCGAATCCCCCTCCTCTATTCGGCGGTGAATATTCTCCAGCACCACGATGGCATCATCCACCACCATGCCGATGGCCAAGATCATCGCCAGTAAGGTCAGTAGGTTAATAGTGTAGCCCAGGGCGTAGAGCACGATAAACGTTGCCATCAGGGACACAGGTACGGTCAACGCTGGGATCAACATGGCGCGCACACTACCGAGAAACAGATAGATGACGATGATAACCAAGAACATGGCGATAAACAGAGTCTGATACACCTCCTTCACCGAAGCCTCGATAAACACTGAGCTGTCATAGGAGCGCTTTATCTCCATACCTGCGGGTAAGGTCGGGTTCAGCTCATCCACTAAGGCATTAGTCGCCCTCGACACATCTAAGGTGTTGGCCGTGGATTGTTTTGAGACCCCAAGGCCTATCATGGCCTCGCGGTTCCCCCTGAACATGATACGCTCCTCTTCGGAGCCTATTTCTACTCGTGCGACATCCCCAAGCTTGATCAAATAACCATCATCACCCTCGCTCAGCACCAGGTTGAAAAAATCTTCCACAGTGCTAAAGCTACGCTCGACGCGCACAGTAAAATGTCGCTCTTTGGACTCCACCGAGCCCGCAGGTAACTCAACATTTTCAGATCTCAGTACTTTCTCTATGTCAGCTACGGTTAAATTTCGCGCGGCCAAAGCTTGTCTGTCGATCCAAATTCGCATGGCGTATACCTTGCCGCCACCGATGCGAATATTCGCCACACCATCGATAACGGATAATCGATCGGTCAGATAACGGCGGGCATAATCTGTGAGCTGCAACGTGGTCATCTGATCTGAAACCAGGTTTAACCACATGATCACCTCATCACCGCCATTGGCTTTCTGTACCTCGGGCGGCTCAGCCTCTTCGGGTAAATTGTTTAACAGGCCCGATACTCTGTCACGAATATCATTAGCAGCCGCTTCAATATCACGATCGACATCGAACTCCAGGGTCACAGTAGAGCGACCGTCACGGCTCGAGGAGCTGATATGACGTATGCCTTCGACGCCACTTATTCTATCTTCCACCAGCTGAGTGATGCGGCTTTCGACCACAGAGGCACTGGCTCCGCGATAATTTGTCTGTATCGACACCACTGGCGGATCGATATTGGGGTATTCTCTCAAGGGTAACTTGTCGAACGCCACTAAGCCAAAGGCAATAAGCAATATGCTGATCACCGAAGCGAAGACAGGACGCTTAACAGAAAGGTCGGTTAACATCATGCAGTTGGCCCAACCTTAGCTTCTTTAAGAAAACTAAAACGCTCACTAAACTGAACCTTTACCTTGTCCCCGGGCCTAACCTTCAAGATCCCCCGAATAACCACCTGTTCATCTATCTTGACCCCATCGAGTACTTCGACCCAACCACGCTTACGCAAACCTAAGGTAACCTGACGGCGAACGATGACATTTTCATCGTTGACCAGATAGACATAATGCCGGTCCTGAATTGGGATGATCGCCGACTCGGGCAAAATAAGGGCTTCACGACTCTGTTGGATCAAGGCGACTTTCATCAACATACCCGGCATCAAGCGATGGTCTGGATTGGGGAGCTCGGCTCTGACGGTAACGGCTCGAGTGGTCGGATTGATCCGGCTGTCAATGGATATCACCTTACCTGTGAGCAGTTCACCCGGAAATGCTACCGCACTGGCTTCGACAGTTTTACCTATAGCAAGAGATCGCAAGAAGCGCTCAGGCACAGAGAAATCCAACTTGATCACAGAGATATCATCTAAGGTAGTAATCACAGTTCCTGGGGTCAACAGGCTGCCAACACTGACTTGACGCAAGCCTAACCGACCATTGAAGGGCGCTAATATCTTCCTGTCTGCGAGGGCTGCTTGAGCTTGCTCTAATTCCGCCTTGGCGGTATCAATCAAGGTTTGTAATCTATCACGTTCGAGCTCTGCAATGGTCTGACTGGTGACCAGAGAGCGTATCCTGTCCAATTCACGTATATGGTCACTGACACGTACCTTGGCGACTTTCACCCTGGCCCTCTGCTCTCTGTCCTGAAGTTGAACCAGTAAACGGCCTTTTTTGACAATATCACCGTCTTCGAAGTTGATCTTGGTTGCCACCTCGGTGACTTTCGGAGTGACGGTTATCGACTCATTGGCCTTACTGGTCCCCAATGCCTCTACTTCGTCCCTAATAGGCTCAATCGTCGCCTTAGCCACCACGACGTTAGCCATGGGTCTCTGTTTCTTACCCACAGAAAGGCTCTCAGTTACAACTTGCTGATAGATAAACCAAGCAAGAGGCAAGAGCATTAACAATATTATTATTTTTTTCATCAAATCACCAAAATACCACTTATTTTTATGCAGCTAGTTTACCCATAGATCACAGTGCTTCAAGGGGTTTTACCTTTACTTACAATTGATACATAGGGTTAACAACAGAGAATAGTTCAAGCCCTGTCTAATTTTTGTAGAACTTAATGCTAACTAGTGAGATTGGATAGTGGAGTGTGAGGGATAGTTGCGATACAGAAGTCACTAATATGTCAAAATTAAAACAATAAAAAAGGAGGCTAAATGCCTCCTTTTTTGCAATGCTTCAACCAATAAGCTTAACGAATCTTGCGATCTTCCTGCATCAGTTCAGAGAAACCATCATAAACAGCTTCAACAACCTCATTAGTTAATGGCTTGTCCGATGAATCACGCAGATAGATGCGAGTCTTATCAGCATTAGTGTCATCTTCCAGTATCATGCGGTAAGAGCCTTCTTCTACGGGTAGCTCTTTTTCATTCCAAAGCGAACTCCAAAAGCCAGAATCATCGGTAACATTGATATAGTAAAGACCCTTATTGCTGTCCATATCGACAACCTCAAAGCCCATCTCAGGCAAAACGATACGCAAGCGATCCCAAGTTCTTTTGAACGGGGCTTCTGCTAACCAGTATGAAGCAACAAGGTCTTCTCCTTCGACCTCAGAGCCGGTGCCTTTCACTATATTCACGTCAATACCGAGACTTTCCCGCAGACGCTTGGCTTTGATCGATTGATTACGTTTGATACTCATATACGCAACGGCATTGTTCAGCATATCGATAGTGTATCTTCGCTTATCTTCGCCGCTCAGTATGATGTCTTGTTGCTTACCATCAAAGCTCTCTTGATGATCGATAAGATCGATCATCAAGTTACCACTACGGCCGTGTGGACGAACATCGATATTAAATTCATAACGTTGACGCAGGGTATAGATCTCATCGCTACCCCAGAAGCTAGAATCGATCACTTCTTGATTCTCAATCCAATCAGTTTCAATCAAACCTTTGTCAAAATCTTCGTTAAGAATAGCGATTGATTTACTCGCTAAATAATCTTTGATCACGTCGAACAGTTCATTTTTTAGTTCGATATCACTATCGATAGCTTCTACGACAATTTTAATGTTGTCACTGCCTTCCTCTACATGGGTCCCCTCAGCCATAGGTAAAACCTGAAGAGGTGGGCGAATATCCAGCTGCTTACCCACCAGGCTCGCGTTAGCTTTGCTACCTGGTTTAGGAATATCGAACTCTTTACTGTATACCGGCGTATTAAGGCCTTCGGGTATAATTAAAGCCGATTCAACGAGTACGTTGGTATACTCATCACCGCCATTGGCCTGCCTTCTATCGACAGGCGAGCTACACGCGGTAACGGCGGCAATAAGAACTAAAGGAGTCACTTGCTTCAACATCTATTATTTAACCTCAATTCGGGCATTTTTCATTGCATCTAACAAGAGACCATGGAACTCGGTAGAAAGTTCCGTCAATGGTAATCTAATATCACCTTGACTGATCAAGCCCATCTGATGGGCGGCCCACTTCACTGGTATAGGATTAGCTTCGCAAAATAGCGCACTGAATAGACCTTTGATCTGATCTTCAGCAGCCATAGCGGCTTGGGTGTCACCGGCTAATGCGGCGTCACACATCAATTTAAATATCTTTGGCACTATGTTGTTGGCGACTGAGATGACACCGTCACCACCTAAGGTCAAAAACTCTCTCGCGGTGGCGTCGTCACCACTATAAAGCAGAAAATCATTACCGCAGAGCTCACGTAGTTGTTTCACCCGCGCGACATCACCAGTGGCGTCTTTAACGCCTATGATATTAGGAACTTCAACCAACTGAGCTATGGTCTCTGGCAACATGTCAACAGACGTACGGCCTGGCACATTGTAAAGAATTTGCGGAATATCCGTGCTGGCAGCGACGGCCTTATAATGAGCGATCAAGCCCTTTGGGCTTGGCTTATTATAATAAGGCGTAACACCTAACATAGCCGCTACACCAAGTTTGTTTTGCGCCTTGGTCAGCTCGATCGCTTCTGCCGTTGCATTGGCGCCATTTCCGCCTATGACAGGAATACGCCCGGATGCAAATTTTACCGTTTGCCCTACGACTTCAATATGTTCAGATATAGGAAGTGTGGCAGACTCACCTGTGGTGCCTACGGCAACGATGGCATCAGTGCCTTCTGCTATATGGTACTCAACTAACTTTTCAAGACTTGTATAATCTACTGCGCCATCACTATTGAGTGGTGTGATTAAGGCTACGATGCTTCCGTTTATCATGTGACTTCCCCAAGATTCAGGACTGGCTATGGTACTGATGCTATCCATTAAAAACAAGCATTTCAGCGATTGAATCACGTTAAGAGTTTTTCACCATGTAGTGTATGCAATGACAAGTTTGTTGTATCAGGCGGGGATCTCATCTCCACGATCTTGTGTTAGCATTGTCCCCAACAGAGAAACGCGCCTGAAAATGGTGCATTTATGTACAAAACTAGCTATAAATAAGGAAAATTCATGTCCAATCATCTTGTCGTTACTGCTATGGGATCAGACCGCCCAGGTATTGTCAGTAAATTTGCAAGACTTGCAAGTGAATGTGACTGTGACATCGTCGACAGTCGAATGGCCTTATTTGGCAATGAATTCACCTTGATCATGATGCTATCAGGCTCTTGGGCCTCGATCACTAAGATGGAAACCCAACTCCCCGCCTTAAGCGTTGAGCTTGAGTTGATGACTGTGATGAAACGCACCTCTAAGCACACCGCACAAAACTATATTTCGCGTCTGCAAGTCATCTTTACCGGACAAGATCAGCGGGGCACCATGAGAAAAATCACTCAGTTCCTTGCCGAACGTTCCTTGGATCTCGCCGCGGTGAGGTCCCATGCAGAGGAAGACGCTCAGGGGAATCCAAGCCAACATGTTTTCCTAACGATCAATGTTCCGGAGAAAGTCGAACTGGATAAGTTGGAAAACAGTATAAATGAGCTAGCTTCAGAGATGTCATTAGACTGTACCATCGAACGTATGCAGGGCATCACGAGTAGCTAATACCAGTTCCATTAAGTGAGTGACCATTCAGCGGGAGTTAAAAACGCTGTAGGCAAGTAAGGGGATTGAAGTTAATAGTTATTCTATCTCGAAAGCCACTTGCGCAGCATAAAGTGTTTTTAAACCCGCACTAGGTGAGCTTCTCAGGACTTCCACTTCTGCGTTGCATTGCCTCAAAAGGAAATAACCATTTCTTCAACAATGCGCCTTGAATTTAAAGCCCTGAGAAAGCTCTGAATTGATCATAAATTTAATAGAATTGGTATAAATAGGAGTTTTAAATGAATACCTTAACTGCTGGCGATAACGCCCCACTCTTCGAGCTAAAAAACCAAAACGATAAGCTCATCTCTCTGAAAGAGTGTTTGAATAACGGCCCTGTTCTGGTCTATTTCTACCCAAAGGCTTCTACACCTGGCTGTACCGTTCAAGCCTGCGGCCTTAGAGATAGCATGCAAGAACTCAATGACTTGAAAGTTACCGTGTTAGGCATTAGCCCAGACCCAGTCGCCAAGCTGGCACGATTTGCCCAAAAGCAGGAATTGAACTTTTCTCTTCTCAGCGATGAAGACCATGCCATAGCCGATGCGTTCGGTGTCTGGGGCGAGAAAAAATTTATGGGTAAAGTCTATGACGGTATCCATAGATTGAGCTTCTTAGTCGGACAAGATGGTAAAGTCACTCACCTGTTTAACAAGTTTAAGACCAAAGAACATCACGAAGTAGTGCTTAAGCATCTGAAGCAAGACTGAACAGTGAGTTAACTCAACAGTAAGCCCGCTCACCGCGGGCTTTCTTGTGCCAATAAAACACATAAAAAAGAAGTGCTAGAGGGAAACCTAAACGAAGTAGGGCCATATCAAGATCAAAGCAATTGTCCACATGGTCAGGCAGATAAACCGGTCCAGGTAACTCCAGGCCTTGGGCTTATCAAACAGTGGGCTCAAATATCTGGCACCAAAACTCAAGCTAAAAAACCACACGAAAGAAGCCAGAACGGCGCCTGCGCCAAACAAAGGTCTATCAGACCCTTCAAATTGAGCACTGATGCTGCCCAGTAACACGACTGTGTCTAAATACAGATGAGGATTAAGCAGACTGATCCCCAATGTAGTTAACACGGCCGCTTTTAGCGTCCCGGTACCACTATTAGCCCCCTTAGCCAGACTCTGCTCATTAAACGATGACTTAAGCGCCCGAGCCCCATAAACCAGTAGAAAAATTGCCCCACCAATGCTGGCAATGTCCTTTATCAAGGGAAATGCCAAAATAAGATGGCCTAAGCCTGCAACACCCGCGGTGATCATCAAGGCATCGATAATAGAACAAAGAGCCGCAATGGGCAGAGAGTGTGAACGTTTTAAGCCTTGCTTGAGTACAAACGCATTTTGCGCTCCTACTGCCATGATAAGGCTACCGCCTATTCCTACACCTTGAATGAATGCCTGCATTGGTTTTTCCTAAAAACATCTGATTGAACGCAAGCGTACACAAGCTGGATAAATAAATATAACTAATCTTTTTTATGGTGTATAAGTAAAACTTATACACATCTCATTTTATTCTGAGGAGTCATATTTTGCTCGATTATGCTCACCTGCGCGCCCTATCCATAGTGATCTCCGAGGGCGGTTTCGAACGTGCAGCCAAGGTGCTCTGCATCACTCAATCTGCCGTGTCACAACGAATAAAGCAGCTGGAGGAGAGAGTCGGCCAAGCCTTAGTCATACGCACAACACCTGTCGAAGCAACGGCTACCGGTAAGCGTTTATTACGTCACTATTCTCAAGTGGAGTTATTAGAAAGTGAGCTCAGAGTAGAAATGAATGTAGATGACCCAAGTTTACCCACCATAGTGAAGATAGCCGTCAATGCCGACAGTTTAGCAACCTGGTTCTTACCCGCTTTGAGTGAAGTGTTTAAGCGCCATCAATGGCTACTCGAGCTGATTGTCGATGATGAGTCTTACACCCATCATTTGTTAAAAAACGGCGAAGCAGTTGGGTGTGTCACCACAAGCAAACAAGCACTTACCGGTTGCAGTAGTGAATATCTGGGGGATATGGAGTACCTTTGCGTCGCAACCCCTGAATTTATCGAGCGATATTTCCCCATTACCGTCTCTCAAACCTCTCTGGAGCTAGCGCCTGCGGTTGTGTTCTCGACTAAAGACAAGCTTCATGAGCAGTATCTGAGCCAATATTTTAAGATGAAAACCGGCAGCTGGCGTGAGCACAAGATCCCCTCCTCAGAGAGTTTTCTCGATGCCATTTTACAGGGATTAGGTTACGGACTAGTAGGCCATCTTCAAGCCGAGCCATTGCTGGAGAAAGGTCTACTGATTGAGATCACCCCAGGCAAGAGAAAACGTGTGCCCCTGTATTGGCAGCATTGGAACATTAAAGCCAAACAGACCACCATCATCTATCGGTCTCTGGCGGTAACGGCGAAACAATCCCTATGCCATGATGAATCTATCAACTAATTTACCCAAAAATTAGCCATAAAAAAGGGCCGTAGGCCCTTTTAAACTGATTTAGCAAGTCGATTCACGACTCTCTTTCTACCGTCTCAACTTGAGATTCTGGTGTCGGCCAGGCATTTAATACCGCCTTGACCAGAGAGGCTAAAGGTATGGCGAAGAACACGCCCCACACCCCCCAGAGTCCACCGAAAATCAACACGGCGGCGATAATAAATACCGGATGTAGATCCACCGCATCGGAGAAAAGAATGGGCACCAATACGTTGCCATCTAATGCCTGAATGATACCGTAACCTAACATAAGGTAGCCAAATTCTGGGCTAATCCCCCATTGAAAGAAGGCCACCAGCGCGATGGGGAGAGTCACTAAGGTTGCTCCAACGTAGGGGATGAGGACAGAGAAACCAGTTAACACACCTAACAGGGCTGCATACCTGAGATCCATCACGGCGAAGAAGATGTAGCTCACCACTCCGATAATGACTATCTCTATCACCTTGCCCCGAATATAGTTAAATATCTGCTGGTTCATCTCAATCCAGACCTTATGAGCGAGATCTCGATTCGTCGGAATAAATCGTTTACTGCCACGCAGCAGCTCGTCTTTATCTTTTAGAAAGAAAAAGACCAATAGCGGGACCAAAATTGCGTAAACCATCAAGACTAACAAGGAGGCCGAATAGCCAAGAATTTGCTTACCTATATCCAGAAGATGTTGTGTATCTAGCATCTTCTTCAGCTCCTGAACCATAGTATCGAGCTGACTTGGGTTTACAAACTGTGGATACTGATTAACGTAACCTTGGACGATGATCAAGCCTTTATCGAGCATGGTGGGTAAGTCAGTGACCAGGGCAAGTCCCTGTTTCCATATGCTGGGCACCAGACCAAAGATCAGCAACAACATGACACCAACAAACATGACGAGCACTAATGAGGCCGCCGTGGTTCGATTAATGCCCAACTTTGACATCTGTGCCACTGGCCACTCGAGTAAGAAGGCCAGCACCAAGGCCACCAACAAGGGCGCCAACAAGCCCCCCGCAAAATAGATAGCTAAGGCTATCCCAATCAAAATAAAGACTAAGGTCACCGCTTGGGGATCGCTAAAGCGTTCTTTATACCAAGTTGTCAATAAAGTTAACATTCACCATTCCTGAAAATAAACTGTTGATCGTCTTGTTGTCACTGTGTAGGGGCCAGCCCCTATTTAGCGATTTCTAATATTAACACCCGGTCATCATTTCTCACTTCTGAGTAACGGTAACCGACTTTTTTTAAAAACCGGGGAACATCCTGTCTAGAGCCAGTGTCTGATAACGAAACACAAAGTACATCGTCGCTGCTGAGTTTTTTCAATGCGAGTTTGACTTTAACTAACACTAATGGACAACGCAGTGTGGTTAAATCGATAAAAACCATAATAATCTTGCCATGAACAAACTTTGGCTATTATCCTAAGTTGCAAGACAAACCACAAGCGATCTATGGTGAATCTATTACCTCGTGGTCAATGCGAAGTCCGATATTCACAATGAATATACACAAGTGTGGAATATGCGCAAAACTGCAGGTAATATTAATCTCACTATTAAACATAATTACATGAGTTATTCGAGTAAACTCAGCAGCTTGTTTAATAATGATTGACTTAGTTCCTAGAGAATGTTCTGACCAAGACCACATTGCCCACATTAAGGATAAGTTTGAGTAAAATTACATCAACCAAGTCTCTGTTAGCCGGTGCCATTTCACTTTTTTTCTGTGCTACCGCGCCTATGGCTTTTGCGAACAACGACCTTCCCGATCTGGGTACTGCCGCCGTCAATACCTTCAGTCTCGAGAAAGAGACCATCTATGGCGATGCGTATATGCGGGTGATCCGCTCCTCAGCTCCCATGCTCAACGACCCGGTATTGAGTCAATATTTAACTGAACTGGGTAATAAACTGGTGGCTCATGCGACAGGCGTTAAGACCCCTTTCTATTTTTTCTTGTTAAGAAATGATGAAATCAACGCCTTTGCCTTCTTCGGAGGACACGTCGGCGTTCACTCAGGTTTGTTTTTAAATGCCGATAATGAGAGCCAGATAGCGTCGGTACTGGGTCATGAAATTACCCACGTAACCCAAAGACACTTAGCCCGTTCATTAGAAGCCCAAGATAAGAGTTCGACCGCAACGATTGTCGGCATGTTAGGCGCTATACTCCTGACAATAGCGTCACCACAGGCGGGGATGGCTGCACTGGCCACCACACAAGCCCTATCGACTCAGGCCAAAATTAACTTTACCCGAGCTCATGAAAAAGAAGCTGACAGAATAGGCATGCAAATTTTGGTGGATGCAGGCTTCGATCCCAACGGCGCAGCTGATTTTTTCGCTAAACTAGCCACTCGCTACCGCTTCACCAGCAAGCCTCCACAGATGTTGTTGACTCACCCACTCCCCGAGTCACGAATTACTGAAGCCCGTTACAGGGCAGCTCAATATCCTCACAAATATGTGCCGGATAATATCGACTTTCAATTAGCCAAGGCGCGTATTCAGGTCAGATTCTCCAGCTACAGTGAAGAAGCCGCCCTCGCCCTATTCGACAAACAGCTCAGAAAAAGAACTTATACTTTCAAAAATGCGGCCCTTTACGGTAAGGCTTTAGCCTTATTTAGAGTTAAGCGCTTCGATGAGTCCGAAGAAATTATCGATAACTTGTTAAAAGAAGATAGAAACAACCTATTTTATATCGATACCAAGACAGATCTATTAGTGCAGCGAGAAGCAACGGATGAAGCCATAAAGTTTCTCGAGGAACAACATGAACTTAAGCCATTTTCTCAGGTAATTAACACTAACTTGGCCCATGTGTATATTGAAGCAGACAAGGCAACGAAAGCCATCCCTTTGCTCGAGGAACTCATCTTCTTAGACAAACAAAATCAGTTGCCTTTCTTCTTGCTCAGCGATGCATATAAAAAGACTGGCGATAAAGCGATGGAACATTTTGTCAACGCAGAATCTATGGCGCTAGGTGCAGATTATAAAGGCGCGATAGACCAACTTAATTTCGCTTATCGATTGTCCCAAGAAAAGCCGCTGCAACTTGCCAGGATCGAGGCTAGAATTCGACAATTCAAGCAGGCTAAGTCGGCAATAGAGGCACTTCAGTAACAGTTTAATAATGTCAGTGACCTTGTGTCGAGGTCACTGACTTTCACTGGCAATCATCTCCCTTGTACACACAGGTATCATGGTGAATTCCTCCAAGATACACCCCCAATTTAACCCATTACCCATGTTTTCTGATTGTGACTTTGGCCACCTTTTCGAGTATGATGTCGGCAATATTTTCATTCGGACATTAGCCTATGACTATGGTCAGTATTATTCATAACCCACGCTGCTCTAAAAGCCGTCAAACCCTTGCTTTATTAGAGGAAAGAGATTGCGAAATCCAAATAGTTGAGTATCTGAAATTTCCTCTCAACAAGAATGAAATTGAAGATTTACTCACTAAACTGGGTTTAAGTGCGCGAGAATTAATGCGCACCAAGGAGACTGAATATAAAGAGCAAGACTTAGCCAACACCAACTTGACTGAAGAACAACTCATTCAGGCTATCGTCGATACCCCTAAACTGCTTGAACGCCCCATAGTGCTGGCCAACGATAAGGCCGCTATCGGCCGTCCTCCTGAAAATGTTCTTGCGATTTTATAAGGCTGTTCAATGAATTCGACTCGTTTATTTCAACTATGCCGAGCTGGTTATCTGGCATTAGTATTAATGCTCAGCGCTTGGTTTATCAACAAAGGGATCACGGGAGAATATTCTCTGGTATTTACTGCGATGTGGATCATCCCATTATTCTTCCCCTTGAAAGGCATCATCGAAGGTAAACCCTACACCTATGCCTGGGCTAGCTACATCATATGTTTGTATATGCTTCATGGTCTCACCTTAATCTACGTCACCGAAGACCATTTCCTGTTTGCTCTGGTAGAGGTACTCCTGCTAGGTGCCCTGCTGATAGGCTTTCCATTTTATGCCCGTATTCGTGGCAAAGAATTAGGTCTAGGGTTAAAGAAGAAAAAGACGTAACCGACATTCATGAATAAACACAATAATGCGCCTCTGGGCGCTTTTTTATAGCCCTTATTATTCCGTTACTTAGTGTCACAAGAATTCTGAGTAAAACTCGTGCTTGAATGTTAAATCTCGTGTTATATTTTAGTTAAAATAATAATTAAACTAATCAATAACGGGAGTCCCCTTAGATGTGGAAACTTAACACGCTTCCCCTAGTCAGTGTTTTAGCCCTAGCAGCCTGCGGCGGGGGGAGTTCAGATGGAGATAACAATACGCCTATCGATCCACCGCCACCAAATTTAACTCGATGCGAGCAGCAAACTCAATTAACGGTTATATCTACCTCTTCGGCCTTAGAGTTTGTCATCGAACCCAACTATAACGCCAATCAATCCGCCGCCATAGTCGCAAGAATAGGTGACTCGGATAGTAGAGACCTTGCCTTTGAGTGGTTACAAACAGCGGGTCAGTCCCTCATACTGAAATCGGTAAAAAGTCCTATTCTAGCATTTCAATTTGCCGATGCTGGAGACTATAGCTTCTCCGTTAATGTTTCAGGTAACGGAATGTCCTTCAATGAAACCGTCAATATCTCTGTTTCGGCAATGGCTACAGCTCAGTTCAATGTCCGCAGCGACCAACAGGTGGTTGAAGGTAACGATGTCAGTGTCAGAACCGATAGAGTCGGCGTCAATGCAGATGAAATCCCATCTGCGCTTAGCTGGTGTATCGCATTGGGGCCCGAGCTAAACATAGATATCAGTAATATTGAACGCCCTCAATTTAAGGCCCCGGCAGTTAACTCAGATACTATCGCCATATTAAGAGCAACTGGCAGCGTCGATGGTGAAGAGGTTACCGATGAGGTCCTCATGCTAATCACTAATGAGTCTGTCATTACCTCCCCCTATTTCGATGAACCTGTCGCCCGTACATTTGCCTACAGAGAGAACTCATCCTATAGAAGCGCACTCAATTCGTGCGTTTATTCCAATCAACTGCTCTCCCCCTGTAGCATCCAGCAGTTACCCTTACTCGGTCAGACGATCTCCCTCTCTGAAAAAGAGAAGATCATGGAGAGAGTCCTGGTGTCTCATCAATGGATGGGAGACAATTTCGAGACATTTCTCGATAAAATGGATCCAGACAGTGACTTTGCTCAACTATTACAATCGGTAACCGCCATAGTGATCAGCTATGATATTCGCCCATCATTTTATTGGGTTGTCACAGGCGCGATATACTTAGATCCCACAGACCTATGGTTACTCGCCGAAGAGCGAGATGTGATCAACGAAGCAGCCGATTTTCGTAGCGCATTTGGCAATCAGTTAGGATTCATCATGCCTTGGCGTTATGTAAAAGATAATGTCTATGTATCATACTCGAGCCCAAGAGAGCTTAGGACCGAACGCAGTATGGCCCAGATGAGTCCAGACTTGTCTTCGCTATTATTTCATGAGCTCGCCCATGCCAATGACTTCTTCCCGAGTTCGATTTACGACACCATCCCCGTCGATGACCAAACTTTGTTAGATCACTATAATCGCCGAAGCTCGGCCGGCGAGTTAATATCCGATCGAGTCACGTCTCTGTACCCCCTTTTAAGCGACGAGATGTATAGTCTCGCCGACGTCAGCTTCAGGGGAAAAACCGCCACAGCTGCGCAGCAAGCTTATCTGCCAAGTGACATCACCGCCTTCTTCTCCGAGGACAGTGCAACGGACTATTACGCCTATTCAACCAGCCGTGAAGATACCGCCATGTTGTTTGAAGAGGTCATGATGAGCTACAGATTAGGTATAATACGCGATGTTGGTATCACAGATAACCCGGACAATGCCACAGCTACCAGTATCATAGTTGACTGGGGACAACGCGGACGCATAGGTGAGAAGAGTCCAGGCTCTACGATCCCTCAAAGAGCGGCCTTCGTTATCAATCAAATCTTACCGGCTTTAGATGGCAGTCAGCTTATCGGGGATTTACCGGAACCAATCCAGATGACTCAAGGCCAGTCTTGGTTAGATAATCTGACTATTTCACCTCAGTTATCCCAGGCACTGCAGAAAAGAAACCCAGTGTCGTCAGACGATAGAGAAGTATCTCAAGAACGATTTATCCCCGAGCTGAGGATTAGTGGCGATAGGCATAAGATGAATTAACACCAATAAATAGCAGGCATAAAAAACCGGTAATAACATAGGTCATTACCGGTTTTTCATGACGTGTAATACCGATTGGTATCATTACAGCCTGAGCATCTTCTTAACGAAAGGGATCGTTAACTTACGCTGATGAACGAGTGAATCTTTATCTAACTTATCAAGCACATCAAACAGGGTTCTCAAGTCTCGGGCTAAACGATTTAGCAAGAAACGCCCCACATCGTCTTCGAGTTGCAGACCACGCATGGCTGCACGTCGCTGCAGCGCCGCCAACTTCTCCTCATCGGCCATGGGCTGTAGCTGATAATTGAGGCCCCACTGCATACGAGAAACGAGATCGGCCAGCACAAAGCCAGAATCTGTGGGTGAAATGCTGGCACTGACGATCAAGGAGCATTGGTTATTTTCAGAGACTCGGTTATAAAGGTCGAAAATTGCTTCTTCCCAAAGAGGATGACCGGCTATGGCATCGACATCATCGATACAGATCAGATCTAACTGCTCTAAACCTTCCAATAACGCGGGAGAAATGCTGGCATGTATGCCTAATGGTAAATAAAAGCTACTTCTTTGAAGATCGTTCGCATGGGCACAGGCAGCGTGCATCAGATGGGTTCGACCCGATTTAACTGGCCCCCAAAGAAAAACAGCCTGATGGGCTGCTCCTTCGGCGCAGGCTTGTAAGCTTTGAATAAGCTCATCGTTACCCGCTGCGGGATAGTAGCTGTTAAAAGTCTCATCATCGGGTAGATGTACAGGCAAAGACAGTTGTAATGGCGAGTTAGATTTCACTCAGATAATTCTCAATTACACGGGTAACACTTAGGGCTCATTTTAACACGAGTACCTAAAAATTCATATTCTATATCTAGCCTTGCCAGCGATACTCGGGGCCTTGCACCTCGTTAGAAGGCAGTGGATCAAATCCATCATCGGTCGGTGTCACAGGCATTGACTCACCCAAGACACTGACTCTAGGTTCGAGTTTCATCAATCTGCGTAGATCTTCTTCGGTGCCGAATAGATCCAATTTAAACTTAGCCGAAGTGCCTTGTAATTGTGTCAGCTGAACTGATTTTACGGCACTGAGTTGCTTAAAATATTTCTCAATTTCGACCACTTGTTTGAGTTCGGTAATATCAACAAACGTTACATAACTATCTAGGTCGCTGCCCGAGTCCGCAATCGCATAGCGTCCAACATAAAATTCACTCACCCCTGAGATAATCTCATTCACCGCAGTATCGAGATCTTTAACCACTTTGCTTTTACTCGTTAGTGGGGTCGACATGGTTTCGCCAGTGGATTTGGGATACAAGGCAAAGCTATATTCGACGGACTCTCCACGCGTGTCGATAGACGCCATAACGAAATAATCAGCCTGATAACGCTGAGATGCCCTAGCCACCTGTTCGACAAACTTGCCGCGAATATCATTGAGGGTCACATTCATGTTGTCATCGAGATCCATGATAGGAAACAGTAAAGGTACCCCGTTCGATTCTGAAGCAGATTGGAACAGCTCCCGGCTATCGAGCACAGATTCATCATTGACGATCTGTCTTGCTTCCGCATCGTCCTCAACGAGCCATATCAAGGTCAAAGGCCTCTGTTTGCCCCAGACCGGTAATTGAGCATCTCTTAAGAGCTGGATAATACGTTGATGATCGAAACTGACCTGTAAAAAAAGCTCGCCGTCGATCTCCTTGTATCCGAATTGACTGAGTAATGAGGAGGGGTTTTTCACCTTGGCCTGAACACTTGGATGAGAGATGGATGCTTTGGTGCCTGAATTTTTCAGAACCACTTCTCTCAGCCCTATTGAAATGGCTTTTTGTCGCTGGGCAGCGGAGCGGGACTCAACCGGAACCAAGGTTTCATCGAGTTGGTAAACTTCGGCAGCACTCACTAGATTGGTTTGTAACAATAAATAGCCAGCACAAAAAATCGAAGAGTTTAATAGGGTTTTCAGCATCTTCACTGTTCTAACGGGAGACAAGATAACAAAATTGTATCACATCTTTGTTCACTCCAGATAATTCACTTGGCTATTTCATCTTTTCTGTATCGTTTTTTGTTTTTACCTAAAATTCAAGCCAGCATGACACTAATTACTATGAAAGTTTTCTCATACTGTTAACATTAGCCAGGTACCCAATAACAGAGATAATAATGAAAAATTTCGCCCTCGCCCTTCAAGGGGCTCAAATGCTGTTTGTGGCTTTTGGCGCCTTGGTATTAATGCCTTTATTGACAGGATTAGACACTAATGTTGCCCTGTTTACCGCAGGTATAGGCACACTGATTTTCCAGTTAATCACTAAAAGGCAGATCCCCATTTTTCTCGCCTCTTCATTCGCCTTTATAGCCCCTATCATGTACGGCGTACAGACTTGGGGGATCCCATCTACCATGGGGGGACTGATGGCAGCCGGTGTTGTCTATCTGATTTTAGCCAGTCTGGTCAAAGTTCGGGGTGATGGTTTCATCAAACGTCTACTTCCCCCCGTCGTTATCGGGCCCGTTATCATGGTAATAGGACTGGGTTTGGCCCCGGTCGCCGTGAATATGGCCATGGGCAAGAGTGGTGATGGCTCTCTGGTTATAGTGGAGCAAAATATCGCGTTAATCATCTCACTCGGTGCCCTGCTTACCACAATAGGCATCGCCATCTTTGCTAAAGGGATCTTCAGATTGATGCCCATCTTAGCCGGTATTCTAGTGGGTTATGGTTTAAGTCTCAGTTTTGGCATCGTCGACTTTACCCCAGTCGCCCAAGCCAGTTGGATAGCCATGCCCAATTTCGTCGCCCCGGAATTTAACTGGCATGCCATTGCATTTATGATCCCCGTCGCCATTGCGCCAGCCGTGGAGCATATCGGCGATATTCTGGCTATCTCTAACGTTACGGGGAAAGATTATCTGAAGAAGCCTGGACTACACAGAACCCTTGCCGGTGACGGTGTAGCAACGATTGCCGCCTCGGCTTTCGGTGGACCACCAAACACGACCTATTCAGAAGTAACTGGTGCAGTCACCCTAACCAAGTCGTTTAATCCAGTGATCATGACCTGGACTGCCATTACCGCCATTATTCTCGCCTTTGTTGGCAAGCTCGGCGCCATCATGCTGACCATCCCCGTCCCTGTGATGGGCGGTATCATGTGCCTCTTGTTCGGATCGATTGCAGCGGTAGGGTTAAACTCACTAATTAAGAATCAGGTGGATCTCACCGAGCCAAGAAATCTCTGTATCGTAGGAGTCACTCTGGTATTTGGCATCGGCGGCATGGCCTTGGGTATCGGCTCATTTAGCCTGACCGGGATCAGTCTGTGCGGTATCGTAGCGATCACCATGAACTTGTTATTACCTATGTCTAAAGACACTGAGTCAGAGCCGGCTTAATACTAATAAGTAAAATGCTAGTCCCATAAAAAAGCCTTTCAAATGAAAGGCTTTTTTTGACTGACTCGCTTAACTAAAATTAAGCGTTCTTTTCATCTTCAGAAGCATATTTTGCCGCTGTCTCAGTGATAAGCGTCTGCAGCTCACCTTTCTGGTACATTTCAGTCAAGATATCACAACCACCGATCAACTCACCTTCAATCCAGAGCTGAGGAAAAGTCGGCCAGTTGGCGTATTTCGGTAGTTCAGAGCGGATATCCGGATTCTGCAGAATATCAACAAACGCAAATTGTGCATTACAGTTGATCATGATTTCAGCAACCTGGGATGAGAAGCCACAACTAGGCAATTTGGGAGAACCTTTCATGTAGACTATGATTGGGTTTTCGGCGAGTTGTGCCTTGATTTTCTCTACTGTTTCGTTTGTTTCCATTTCAATTCCTAAACTGCACGCACAATTACTAATAATTTCTCCTATTGTACTTCAGGTTTACCCATAAAAAAAACCTACTTTTTAAAAGGTTATTAAATATAAACATTTTTATTGATTTAATCGAGAAATTGAAGATACTGATAAGGAATTTTCAAGTAGAATTAAATTCTAGAAATATAATAAACCTAACTTAGAGTGGAGCAACTCATGGCTTTTGAACTACCTGCATTACCGTATGCAAAAGACGCACTAGAACCTCATATCTCGCAAGAGACTATTGAATTTCATTATGGCAAACACCACAACACCTATGTTGTTAAGCTAAATGGTCTAGTTGACGGCACTGAACTTGCTGAAAAAAGCCTTGAAGAGATCATCAAAACGTCAACTGGCGGTATCTTCAACAATGCCGCACAAATCTGGAACCACACTTTCTACTGGAACTGCTTATCACCTAATGGTGGCGGCGCAGCAACGGGTGCAGTGGCTAAGGCGATTGATGACGCCTTTGGTTCTTTTGAAGCGTTCAAAGCTAAGTTCACCGATTCGGCCGTCAATAACTTCGGTAGCGCATGGACTTGGCTAGTTAAGAATGCTGACGGTAGCGTAGCGATTGTTAATACTAGCAATGCTGCTACACCTTTGACCGATAGCACAGTTACCCCAATCATGACAGTCGATATATGGGAACATGCTTACTACATCGATTACCGTAACGTACGTCCTGATTATTTGGCCCATTACTGGGAATTGGTTAACTGGGATTTCGTTAATCAAAATTTCGCGTAACTCGCCGAAAGATAATGCCTGGGTAAAAACCTAGCACACAGACAAGAGGGAGCCATTTAGGCTCCTTTTTTTTATTCTTCCCGGTAAGTTCCACTGAAACGCCTCCTGACTACAAGTGCAACAGTTGCATTTGCAACTGTTTCTCTTTGTTTTATTTGACTTTTTTATGACACAGTTTATTTTTTAGGTCTAATATTAAAAGTAGGAGACTGGTTTTCCGTTATCGCTTACACACTTTTTAGGCGTTTCAGGGGGTGGAATATGGGCATTTTTGAGCATTACCAACAGCGCTACGAACAGAAACTCGACGAAGAGTATTCTCTGCAAGAGTTTTTAGAGATCAGCAAACAAGACCGAAGTGCATATGCATCGGCTGCCGAACGGCTGCTACTCGCTATCGGTGACGCTGAAATCACAGATACTTCCAAGGATCCAATTCTCAGTCGTATTTTCTCAAACCGGCTGATTTCTCGGTTCCCGGCATTCAAAGATTTCTACGGTATGGAGGAGGCCATAGAACAGATCGTAGCTTACCTTAAACATTCCGCACAAGGTTTAGAGGAATCGAAACAGATATTGTATCTCCTCGGCCCAGTCGGTGGCGGTAAGTCTTCTCTGGCTGAGAAACTGAAAGACTTGATGCAGAAAATCCCTATCTATGTGCTAACCGCCAATGGCGTTAGAAGTCCTGTTAACGACCACCCATTCTGTTTATTTAATCCTGATGAAGACAGTGAGTTATTGGCAAAAGAATACAATATTCCCATCCGATATCTTAAGTGCATCATGTCTCCTTGGGCAGTAAAACGTCTACATGAATACGGCGGCGATATTTCCAAATTTAAGGTGGTAAAGGTTTTCCCCTCCATTTTGGATCAGATGGCCATCGCCAAGACTGAACCTGGTGACGAGAACAATCAAGATATCTCCTCTCTGGTCGGTAAGGTGGATATTCGCCAGCTTGAGCATTTTGCGCAGAATGACGCCGATGCCTACTCATACTCTGGCGCCCTGTGCCGGGCAAACCAAGGCATCATGGAGTTTGTCGAGATGTTCAAAGCGCCAATCAAGGTGCTTCATCCACTACTGACGGCGACTCAGGAAGGCAACTATAATGGCACCGAGGGCTTATCTGCCCTGCCCTACAGCGGCATCATTCTGGCTCACTCTAATGAGTCTGAGTGGACGACGTTTCGCAACAATAAAACCAATGAAGCTTTTCTGGATAGGGTTTATATCGTTAAAGTGCCCTATTGCTTGAGGATGTCTGAGGAGATCCAGATCTACAGGAAATTACTGTCTAACTCTGAGCTAACCAATGCCCCCTGTGCGCCGGGCTCACTGGAAACCTTAGCCCAATTTAGTGTGTTATCCCGTATCAAGTCACCCGAGAACTCATCCATTTACTCCAAGATGCGTGTCTATGACGGTGAAAGCCTGAAAGACACAGATCCTAAGGCAAAGTCCTATCAGGAATATCGCGATTATGCCGGCGTCGATGAAGGTATGCAGGGCCTATCGACACGTTTTGCCTTTAAAATATTATCTAAAGTATTTAACTTCGATCAGACTGAAATAGCGGCCAATCCTGTACATCTCTTCTATGTACTCGAACGTCAGATCGAACAAGAGCAGTTCCCCACCGAAACCGCCGAACGTTATCTGGAATTTCTTAAGGGTTATCTGATCCCTAAATATGTGGAATTTATCGGTAAAGAGATACAAACAGCTTATTTGGAGTCTTACTCTGAGTATGGACAAAATATTTTTGACCGTTATGTCACCTATGCCGATTTCTGGATACAAGATCAGGAATATCGGGATCCTGATACCGGCCAGCTTTTCGACCGTTCCGCACTCAACGCTGAGCTGGAAAAAATCGAAAAACCCGCCGGGATCAGCAACCCCAAAGATTTCAGGAATGAAATTGTCAACTTTGTACTCAGGGCGCGGGCCAATAACGAGGGCTCAAATCCTCTGTGGACTAGTTATGAGAAACTCAGAACCGTCATAGAGAAGAAGATGTTCTCTAATACTGAAGATCTGCTCCCTGTGATCTCTTTCAATGCCAAAACATCCACGGATGATCAGCGTAAACACGATGATTTTGTCAACCGAATGATGAAGAAAGGCTACACCAAGAAGCAAGTCAGACTCCTATCTGAATGGTACCTGAGAGTACGTAAGTCTTCTTAATATAGGCAGACCGGGAGCAAGACACGCTTCCGGTTATGCTCAGGAGGTGCGCATGGCGAATTTCATAGACAGAAGACTCAATGCTAAGGGAAGAAGTACGGTTAACCGTCAACGATTTATCAATCGCTACAAGCAACAGATTAAAAAAGCCGTGAGTGATGCGGTGACGCGTCGTAGCGTTACCGATGTCGATAAGGGCGAGAGAATTGGTATTCCCACCAAGGACATCAGTGAGCCTTCATTTCATCAAGCCCAAGGTGGAATAAGAGAACGAGTCCATCCCGGCAACGATCAGTTTATCAAAGGAGACAAGATTGAACGTCCGCCGGGCGGTGGAGGCCAAGGTTCGGGTCAGGGAGATGCTTCCGATTCAGGAGAAGGCGACGACGATTTCGTATTTCAAATTTCGAAAGACGAATACTTAGAACTGCTTTTTGAAGATCTAGAACTACCTAACCTGCAGAATAATCGACTCAACAAATTAGTCGAATATCAGGTTTATCGAGCCGGGTTTACCAATGATGGTGTCCCAGCCAATATCAATATTGTCCGTTCATTGAGGTCTTCACTGGCAAGACGTATCGCCATGTCTTCGAGTAAGAAGAAGTTACTCGGTGAGCTAGAGATTGAACTCGAAGAGCTCGAGAATACCCCGGGCGCCGAAGCCGAACGTATATTGTTTTTGAAAGAGCAAATTGAAGAGCTAAAACAGAAGATAGCTAAAGTGCCTTTTATTGACACATTCGATTTAAGGTACAACAACTTTGCTAAACGTGAGGTCCCCTCGAGTCAGGCCGTCATGTTCTGTCTGATGGACGTATCAGGCTCTATGGATCAGGCAACGAAAGACATGGCCAAGCGCTTCTATATCTTGCTGTACCTCTTTCTAACCCGTACCTATAAGAATTTAGACGTTGTCTATATTCGTCACCATACCCAAGCAAAAGAGGTCGATGAACATGAGTTCTTCTACTCACAAGAAACCGGTGGCACCATAGTCTCCAGTGCGCTGAAACTGATGCACCAGATCCAGAAGGAACGTTATCCGGAGAGTGAGTGGAATATCTATGCGGCGCAAGCATCTGACGGTGATAACTGGGCCGACGACTCACCCGGTTGTAAGCAAATACTGGAGAAGAAACTATTGCCTGTAGTGCGTTACTTTAGCTACATAGAGATCACCAACCGAGCTCACCAGACACTGTGGCGCGAATATGAGGGCCTACAGAAGTCTTTCGATAACATAGCCGTACAGCATATCAAACAAGCAGAAGATATATATCCTGTGTTTAGAGAACTCTTCAAGAAGCAAGCTGTATAAGGGGGCGTTATGGATAACAAGAAGAAACGGACACCGCTCGATGATGGGCCAGATTGGAACTTCGAACTGCTGCAGAAATACTTAACCGAAATAGAGAGGGTTGCCGCCCACTATCGGCTCGACTCCTACCCCAACCAAATTGAAGTGATCACCGCAGAACAGATGATGGATGCCTATGCGGGTATCGGCATGCCTTTAGGCTACACCCATTGGTCCTTCGGTAAGAAATTTATTGAGACTGAACAGAGTTATAAACGCGGTCAAATGGGACTGGCTTACGAAATTGTCATCAATTCTGACCCATGTATCGCCTATCTGATGGAAGAAAACACCATCACCATGCAAGCCTTGGTGATGGCTCACGCGAGTTTCGGTCATAACAGTTTCTTCAAAAATAACTATCTTTTTAAAACCTGGACCGATGCCAGTTCTATCATAGATTATCTGGTTTTTGCCAAGAACTATATCAGCCAGTGCGAAGAGCTCCATGGCATAGAGCAGGTTGAGCTGATAGTAGACTCTTGCCACGCTCTGATGAACTATGGGGTCGATAGATATAAGCGGCCGAGTGAGATCTCATTTAAAGAGGAGCAGCTCAGGCAGAAAGAGCGTGAAGAATATCTCCAGAGTCAGGTCAACGATCTGTGGCGCACCGTGCCTAAGGCACATCAAGAGCAGGACGAAAAAACCGAGTTAAGGTTTCCTGAGGAACCTCAGGAAAATATACTTTACTTCATCGAAAAACATGCGCCCTTATTGGAGCCCTGGCAAAGAGAGATAGTGCGGATAGTAAGGAAAATGGGGCAATATTTTTATCCTCAGAAACAAACCCAAGTCATGAATGAAGGCTGGGCCACATTTTGGCATTACACGATTTTAAATCACCTCTATGATGATGGCTTAGTGACAGACAGATTTATGATGGAGTTTCTGCAGAGCCACACCAATGTTATTGTGCAGCCAAGCTACAACAGCCCCTACTACAATGGCATTAATCCTTATGCCTTGGGCTTCAACATGTTTATCGATATCAGACGGATCTGTGAAGATCCTACCGATGAAGACAGAGAGTGGTTTCCTGATATTGCTGGCAGCGACTGGTTAGAGACTTTACATTTTGCCATGCAAAATTTTAAAGATGAAAGCTTCATTAGCCAATACTTGTCACCTAATATCATCAGGCAATTTAAATTGTTCAGTATTTTGGATAATGATAAGAAAAACTACCTTTCAGTCTCAGCGATTCATGATGAGCAGGGATATCAAGATATACGTCAAATGTTATCCCAACAGTACAATCTTTCCAATCTTGAACCCAATATTCAGATCCATCAAGTTGCAGTCACCGGCGATCGTTCACTTACCCTACAACATATTCCAACTAATCGAATGCCTTTAGCTAAAAGTTGCCAGGAGGTGGTAAAACATCTGCACAGGCTCTGGGGATTTGACATCAGATTGGAAGAGGTTAACGAGCAAGGAGTCGCCACGATTATCGCTGCTTGTCCCGATAAAGAAAAGGAGTCCGATAACCTGTAGTTCGATAAAAATCAGGCACAAAAAAAGCGCCAACAGGCGCTTTTAACATTCACATATAAAAATTATGCGAATGTAAAATCGACATGCTCAATAAGAGTCTTGAATGCGTGACGCTGCATTGCCTGAACACGAACACTCACTTCTTTACCATCTACAGCGATAGTTAGAACGTCAGTGTAGAATTCTTTGTTTTCTTGGATGTTGATGATATCTTTTTGGTTAAACTTGATAGAGATAGGCTCTTTACCAGCACCATAGATAACAGCAGGAACTTTGTTCGCATGACGTAGGCGGCGGCTCGAACCTTTCCCGATTTCAGTGCGGATTTCAGCAGCAATAGTATAAGACATGTTTTTCTCACTTAAAAAATAATATTAATTTCAGAGTGTCCCTACTTTCGACCAGCAAAGACGTTTTTACGCGGCGAAATAATAGCATAATGACATAGGGCTAACAAACTGTTTTATTGTGACGACCGTAAAGATTCATCAATCATTTATGACCAAGTACGGACCGGACCGGTATCGACATGAATAAACCCAGATCTGGGGTAGTAACCGACACCGCCTAACTTAAGTTCAATGGCCGCATCTCGAAGATCAGTCAACTTCACATCCTCAAGCGCAATATCCATAGCCATACCTTTCATATGATAGCTTTTCTTGGCTACACCGCTGCTTTTAGCCGCTAACATGGCGTTAGTCTTAGGTGAGCGATATCCCGAGATAACATTGAATTCCTGCTCTATGTTTAGCGACTCTTTGAGCTTAAATAGCAAATTATAGAGGCGCTTATCCATAGGCGCCGATTCATTACGTCGATGATCTCTCAAAATATGACTAAAATCTGACAAAATCTCACTTTGGTAATTTCCATCCACCCAATAGCTTCCCTGCCCACGCTCCCCGGTATGCAAATTATAAAAACCTAAACGACGAACGCCTTTCGTCGAACGACTTGCATAAACTTTAGAAGGAACCATCGAAAACATTGCAGCGCCACTAAGACCTAGCAACAACTGCCTACGAGTTGGACATACTACAGACACACTACCACCATTGATTATTTTTCAAGCAAAACAGCAGACAAACTAAACTGAAACCTGACAAATATCAAGTTAACAATAATAAAGGTATACGATAAGCATCACAGGCTCATGGAGACGCACGAGCCGATGCTAAGTTAAGTGTTGAATTTCTATGGTATATATCATTTCTAAATTGAGCGGCGCCCCACTTGTCTACCCAAGCGGTCCAGTAAACCAAATGAACGGGTAGACTCTGATCTAAAGAAAACCATTGAGTCTTTTGTCGTTCAGTCTGCATATCGACCCAAGTCTGTTTATCAGTTACCAGATTAGATGCCATCCAGTTGGCTAGTCCCTCGACATTTTCAATACGTATACACCCGGATGAAAGTGCACGGTTAGATTCTTCAAACAACTCCTTGTCGGCAGTATCGTGTAGATAGACACTGTATTTATTCTCAAAATAAAACTTATAGCGTCCTAAGGTATTGCCTTCTCCTGGCTTTTGAACGAGACGATAGGGAAAATGACCATGAGCTAAATCTTGCCACTCTTGCGCGGTTTTACTCACCATTTCTCCCTGACGATCGAAAACATTAAAATTTCGATCCTGAATATAACCGCCATCTTCCCTGACTTTAGGCAAGAGATCCCGAGTTAATAAACGCCTGGGGACACGCCAGCTTGGATTGATCACCAGGTTTGAAATTCGACTGCTTAATAGTGGAGTTTGACGATAGGGTTTACCCACTATCACCCGAGACTGCAATGCCACTTGACCATTATCGATAAGTTCTAATTCAAATGCTGGAATGTTTATAATTAAAAAACTAGGTTCAATTGAGGCTAAGTAACGGGTCTTATTTATAAAGTTAATCGCTAACAATTCAGCCCGCTTCACGGGTTTAATATTGATCCAGCGAAGCGTTTCGGGGCCAATAATGCCATCTAATTTCAAACCATGACGCTGTTGAAAAAGTCTAACACCATTTTTAACATTAGCATCAAACAGTATACTGACCGGATTGTACTCTCTCAAATCGCCTAGCCCCTTTAATCTGCGACTGATTTCAGGTACTAAGCTATGTTTATCGCCCAGCTTTAACCAAGAGTTAGAGGCTAATTCACTCCAGTCCCCTTTCTGATCTAGCCAGAGTAAATAGCGGATCTTATTACTCGTGGCTAGATAATCCTTAGAGAGTGGCTCCAGGGAAATAACCTGTTGAAACAAGTTCTCCGAGCTTTTCATGTTCATTGCATTGGTAGGGATCCCTAGGGATGCCCAAAATTGCTGCAGCTCAGATTTAATCCGCTCGACTCTGGCTTGTTTTAACTTCATGGGCCCTAAGGTTAATGCCCTATAATCTTGTTCAATTTGCTTTGATGGTTTAATTAATCGTACAAATTGAACTTGATAGAGCAAAGAATTAAATGCGGCTTCTGAGCTATCCATAGCAAGGAGTGGTCTGGTACAGAACAAAATAATTAAGACAGCGAACACCATTGCACTCGAACACCTTGTAAACATAAATTCACCTCCATGATCGACAGATGCAATCTCCGAATTTTCACCAGTTGTAAACATATCTGGCTAGTGGTTTAAGTATGGCAAAATTTAAGGTGGGCTGAGTAGAATACGAAAGGAGGATTTTTCGAACCTCCATTTAAAATGGAGGTTCAATCACTTAAAAGAATGAATGGTTAGCTTAAGGTTGCTCGAACGATCACAGTTTCACCTGAGCCGGGGAAATATTTGAGCTGCCAATTTTCTGAGCCCTTAGAGCGATCATCGGATATATAATTATAATAACAATACGAACCGCCACTGATTGAGGAGCCCGCACCATACCAGTAAATGATATCAGTCTGACCACCAAATGAGGCATCGGCATGAGGAGCTAACACATAGTCATCCCCCTCAAGCAGCCCTTGCCACACTTCTTTACAACTATCACCGAATAATATAGTCCCATCACCGCCATTAGTCGTACTCAAGGGATAACCTGTAACACTCGAGTCTACAGTGCCATCACCATAACAGACCAGATCTTCAACACGAGCACTGGCTCCCGATGCTGCCCAGCAACTGTGATACATAGTGACCCCGGAGCGAAATGCCCCAAAAACCCCTTTAGCCGCCGAGTCATGGGCATCTTGACCTAAATTGATGAACTTAGGCAGGGCAATAACCGCTAGAATACCTAAAATAATAATAACGACCACAAGCTCGATAAGGGTAAAACCTTTTGAAACAACACCTTTCATAACCAACAACCTTCTACTACTGATACAAAATAAAACGTATACATTATATCGTACCCAGGCTTTCAGAGTCACGAACTTGGTAGCAAATTATCTAAATTCTTAACCTAGGTCACAGAACAAAACGGTTTAAATACATAACCCTAGAATTAAGGAGGTTATCAAATCCTGGTCTACACTCAGTTAATCAAAGACCTCTCGACACAGTTCTCAAGGAAGATAAACGTATGATGAGAAAATGGTCCTGCACGTAAACAAAATTCTCATCCTTGATGATCTGCACAATAATCATATCACCTTGGCGAAGGGCATTACAGCCCTTAACAAATACCCAGCTTGTACTGGCCAGCTCAGGCTGTAAGACATTATCTAAGCTGATAAATTTGCAGTAGTTCTTACTCGATATCAACATGCCCGACATGGATGGCTATGAGATTGCGGAGTTAATTTCTGCTACCAAATCCCCTATCGTCATGTTGACGGCTCGATATATTAAAAGCTTACTAAGCTGGTACGATCGACTATTTGATCAAACTGATTGAAATGCCCTATGAAGAGTAGCGAGGGATTTTAAATCTATTTCTAGATATTTAGATACAAAAAAGCCCTGACTACTGTCAGGGCTTAAATGATGGTACCCGAGGCCGGACTTGAACCGGCACGCCTATTAAGCGAGGGATTTTAAATCCCTTGTGTCTACCGATTCCACCACTCGGGCAAACTCGTTGACTTTGATGATACGTATTATCGGTAGTTAATACTGTTTTGCTCTTAATAAAAAGCCAAACTCATCACAATCTAAATATGGAGGCGCGACCCGGAGTCGAACCGAGATAGACGGATTTGCAATCCGTAGCATAGCCATTCTGCCATCGCGCCAATTTTTTATCTTGTATTATTGGAGCGACCTTCTCTTATAAAGAGAGGTTCGAACCTATGACCTGTATGATTGGAGCGACATATCGGGTTCGAACCGATGACCTATACCTTGGCAAGGTATCGCTCTACCAACTGAGCTAATGTCGCTTTACATCAATACACATCTTATTTTGCAGCAAGTTGTTTCCTAAGAAGCTTTCCCCTGACTGCGAAATGGCATTCTACCGATTTAGCATCAAGAGTCAATCGCATATTTGCCGATAAATGACTGCTTGAATACTAAATAGCCTCATTGCATTTTAATTACCCGATTCCGCCGTCAAATCCCCCCAAGCGGCCAAGATATAATTCATCATTGACCAAAAAGTGAGGACTGTGGCAACGTAAAATAGTGCGTATGCAGCATAGGTAAGGAGATCGTTGGGATGCCAAATAAGACCTGTGATAGCCACCATCTGTGCCGCCGTCTTATATTTACCGATCCAGGAGACAGCAACGGCCCCTCTCTTACCAATCTCAGCCATCCATTCACGTAGCGCCGAAATAACTATCTCGCGACCAATCATGAATAATGCCGGTAATGTGAGCCATATATTATTGTTATCGGCAACCAGCAGAACGAGTGCGGTGGTAACCATGATCTTATCAGCCACGGGATCCAGAAAAGCACCGAATCGAGTAGACTGCTTTAATTTTCGAGCTGCATAGCCATCTAATGCATCGGTAACAGCTGCTAACCAAAAAATAAAGGCTGCTGCAAAAGGCGCCCAAGAGTAAGGAAGGTAGAAAACCACTATAAACACAGGTAACAGAAATATTCTGAACAAAGTTAAAGCTATAGGTATATTAAACGGCATGAGAAAACCAATAGTTTAAAAGCAGCGCCAATTTTGCCTTAATTTAGCTAGCCTCGCAATGAATCATGTATTGTTTATGCCATTTCGAGTCTAATCTGGGGCTCTTTTGCTCATATCAGTCACGCTTGCACCCTTCATTTACTGTGCATCGCCTAAAGTTGGTAACGCTTTTCGACCTTATGACTGTACACACAATGACCTTAAAGGCGTAAATCTTACATCTCTACGATCATTTACTTCCTGTCACTTATTGCTATGGTGCCTGTGATGCCCAAGCGATGAGAATCATCAGCAATGTGTTGAATCGAATACAACTCAGTCCCTCGATCCCGTAGAGAAAGCGAGTCGTTTCACCAAAATTCAAGCTTCAATCGTTAACGCTATCTAAAAACCTGACTAGCCTCGTAATAAATCATGTATTTTTTGCGCTATGTCTACACTGATCCCCGGCACTTTCGCCATTTCTGCCACACTTGCGCTTTTCACTTCCTGTATTCCACCTAAAAATTGTAGCAAGGCCTTGCGGCGTTTAGGTCCGACACCGGCAATGGATTCGAGTGTAGAAGTATTGCGTGTCTTCTGTCGCTTATTTCTATGACCTGTGATCGCAAAGCGATGAGACTCATCACGAATATGCTGTATCAGGTGCAAAGCACCTGAGTCTGCCGCGATAGAGAAAGAAAGTTCATTTTCACCATAGATCAAAGTTTCCAGGCCCGGCTTTCTCCCCTCTCCTTTAGCGATACCGATTAACATAGGAGCCGTATCAATATCAGCGAATTTTTCATCTACGATTTTTTGTGCAATTCTAAGCTGACCTAAACCTCCATCGATAAATAAAATATCCGGGATCTTGCCAGTTTTATCAATTTTATCAAACCGCCTAGTGATCGCCTGCTTCATGGCCGCATAATCATCACCTGGCGTAATACCATTAATGTTGTAACGACGATAGTCAGCCTTGTTCGGACCTTCTCGATTAAAAACAACACAGGAAGCCACAGTGCTCTCTCCCATAGTGTGGCTAATATCGAAACATTCCATTCTTTGGACTCGCGTCGTCATTTCCAGGGCCTCTTCTAGTAATAAGAAGCGCTGTTCGACGGTATTCTTATGAGACAATCGGGTATTCACCGCATTAGTCGCGTTTGTGACGGCTAAGCGTAAAAAATTCGCTCTCTCACTTCGTACATTCGTTTTAATCTCAACCTTTTTATCCAGCGCCGTTTGTATCGCCTTCTCTAACTGGGGCAGATCATCGAAGCTCTGACTCAATAAAATCTCTTTCGGCAGCGTCCTTTGACTATCGCCATTGAGGTAAAACTGGATCATGAACGCACTCAAGACTTCATCCATATCGGTTTGAGCCGGTACACTTGGATAGTAGCTTCGGCTACCAAAAATTTTACCATTGCGTATGAAAAGCAGATGAAAACAAGCCACACCCGATGCGTAATAAGCACCAATCACATCCATATCACCAGAGGTACCTGACACCTCCTGCTGCTCAGCCACTCTTCTCAGTGCAGATATTTGATCTCGGTAGCTGGCCGCTTTTTCATATTCAAGGGATTGCGCGCAAGCCTCCATTTTCGACACTAGCTCAACCATCACCTGTTGATTCTTACCCTTAAGAAATAAGCTTGCCAGTTTGACCTGAGCTTCATACTCTTCACTACTGATTTTATCTACACAAGGGGCACTACAACGACCTATCTGATATTGTAAACATGGCCGAGAGCGAGATTTATAATAAAGATCATCACATTGTCTGATAGGAAATATTTTTTGCATCAGATGCAAGCTTTCTCTAACAGCACCACCATTTGGATAAGGGCCAAAATAGGCCCCTTTGTCTCTCTTAGGTCCACGATGATAGGCAAGTCTAGGGTGTTTATGATGACTCAGTAAAATATACGGATAGGATTTATCGTCTCGAAGTAACACGTTATATCTGGGCATATACTGCTTGATATAATCATTTTCGAGGATCAGCGCATCGGTCTCACTGTGAGTCACAGTCACATCGATGTTAGCGATATGAGAGACCAGGGCTTGGGTTTTTACATGGTCAAGGTTTTTACGAAAATAGGAGCTTAGGCGTTTCTTAAGATCTTTGGCCTTACCCACATAGATGACGGCATCCTCTGCGTCATACATGCGATAAACGCCCGGCGATGAGGATACACTTTTTAAAAAAAGGACTGAAT
This sequence comes from Shewanella sp. YLB-07, assembly GCF_009377275.1. Lineage (NCBI taxonomy): Bacteria > Pseudomonadati > Pseudomonadota > Gammaproteobacteria > Alteromonadales > Shewanellaceae > Shewanella > Shewanella sp. YLB-07. Next base: position 190,030 of record NZ_VOQB01000009.1, read on the forward strand.
CAAACTGAACTGGCATAGGTAAAATGGCTAAAGTTGTTTACGCTAATGAATCGCGATAGTTTTTATTCATGACTAACGAATTTCTAACATTAGTCATGTTAAATGACTAGAACTGCCCTGCATCAAGCATTTTATAACGGATCGCGAGGCGTGTCAGCTCAACATCACCATTGATACCCAATTTAGCAAATAAACGATAGCGATAGCTATTTACTGTCTTAGGGCTCAAATTAAGTTGCTCAGCAATCTCACTCACCTTTTCGCCATTGGTGATCATCATCATGATCTGTAACTCACGCTCAGAGAGTGATTGGAATGGATTCTCATCACTCGAGTTAAATTGACTCAGAGCCATCTGCTGGGCGATTTCCGGAGAAAGATACCTTTGCCCATGTGCCACTTGCCTAATCGCCTGTAACACCTCAGGTGGTGTCGCACCTTTGGTAAGATAGCCAGATGCACCAGCCTGCATCACCTTGGTCGGGAATGGATCTTCAGTTTGAATTGTTAGTACAATAATTTTTGCATGTGACTGATAACGTAAAATTTTACGCGTTGCTTCCAAGCCACCGATCCCAGGCATATTCATGTCCATCAGGATGACATCGGCTTCGTTACTTCTACTCCATTGAACCGCTGTTTCACCATCGCCCGCTTCGCCCACGACTTTAATGCCCCGCTCATCTTCAAGAATACGGCGAATTCCGGTGCGGACTAGCTCATGATCATCAACTAAATATACTGAAATCAATTCAAATTACCTTAGGGTAAATGTGAAGAATCTTGCCTGATTCAAATTCTTATTTAATGCTAATTTAGCCCATAAACCCTCAATAAGAAAGCTCGTTTTTTAATATGCTAGTTGATTAATCGCAGGTAAGCCCTTACATTGAGTAGATAATAATCAAGATATTGTATTTCTTTTATTTATGCAGACATAGATTAAACCCATCATGATTAACTCGATAGTCGAGCATTAAATAGCGCAATAAGAAAGCCAAATAACTGGCAGGTAAATGCTTTCAGCCCTGAATCGAATACTCAGACGATGAATGAGATTTTGTTGCTGCTTCTTTTTACTATCTAAAATGCACAAAACAGAAAACGAAAAAACCCCAACATTTCTGCTGAGGCTTCGTCTTGAATGTGGCCAAGAGATAGCTGACTTCAAACAATAGGAACCAAAGATTCATATTCCTATCATCTTCTAAAACGAAAAAATGCTACTCTTTCGAGTAGCATTTTTCCTTGAATATGGCTGAGAGATAGGGATTTGAACCCTACATTGATATGCTATAAACCCATGACTCAAAAAATATATATTTACGAACGAAAAAACCCCAACATTTCTGCTGGGGTTTTCTCTTAAATGTGGCGGAGAGATAGGGATTTGAACCCTAGATGGGCTATAAACCCATGCCGGTTTTCAAGACCGGTGCATTCGACCACTCTGCCATCTCTCCGAACGCTGCGAATACTATAAGTATCTAAGTTCGAAGTAAACTCTTTTTTTAAGATTTGGGTTAAGTGGCTAGGTAACACACAATATTTCGTGGAAGATAGCAGATGCTTAAGCTTGGCTTTAATATACCAGTTCCACTAATAATGTGATCTTTCAGCGGGAGTTCAAAGCGCTGTAGGCAAGGCGGATGCTTGAAGCTAATAGTTATTCTATATCTAAAGTATCTAACGCAGCATAAAGTGCTTTGAACCCCGCACTATGTGTACCTCTCAGACATTCCACTTCTGCGTTGCATTAACTTAAAAGGGAACAACCATTTCCTCATTAATGCGCCTTGAATTGAAAAGCCTGAATGGCTCTGAATTGATCACCTATTTAGTGGAATTGGTATTAAATAGTCTAGTCTGCACCTATCGAGCTCTAATTACTGCAATTTCTCTCATAACTCAGAGTCTAAGCTTCAATTAGAATATGGGCTATACACTCGATGTGCTAACATATCAATAATCACAATTCTGATTTCTATTTTTAAAGTAGCTAATGTTTCTATGAATCCAAACGTCATTCCAGTGTCATCATTAACGCCTCAGCATAACCTTCCTGTACTCTCAACACTAAAAAACGAAAAGAACAGTCTGCTTTTAGGTCAAGAGAGAGTCGTTGACGCTTTCACACTGTTGACTAAAACCCCACACCAGCATATGTATCTTGCAGATTTTGCCGGTATAGATAGGAAAGCATTCATTGATGCGTTAGCTAGCCAGCAAGATAATAAGGCTTCTCAGCTGCTCATTGGTTCAAATGATAGCAACACACCTAGATTTCAGTGGATAGATGAACAAGACTTAGTACAGGATGAAGAGAAAGAATCGCTAGTTTTCACCCATAAAAAGCAAACTTACGCTTACCTATCGGGTAATATTAAACGTACTGATTTAGTCGGTAGATTTTTAAATACCAGCCAACATCCTATAAATGCAGATAATCTCGATAAACTCCAATATCAAGCTGGCGCACTAGCCCAATGCCATACCCTGTTTATCTGTGCTGACTCCCTGTGGAAGCGAGAAGGTTTGTGGGATCTGCTACTCAATATTTTGTCATCTAAGAGTTATAGAATACATTCTCAGCTTCCGCCTGTGCCCCTCAATTGCAAGATTGTACTCGTCGGCAGCAGTACTCAATATAGTACCTGCTGGATAGAAGAGAGTCAGTTTTCAACTCATTTTCCTCTTCTGGGAGAGATGAGCTACGAACTGGATTTGACCCATCACACCGAAGAAGAATATGGCAACTGGTTAATTTCTGTTGCCGCGCTCAATCAAGTATCTCTATCTCAATCAGCCTTAGCACCTTTGTTTCTATACAGTGCACGATTAGCCGATCATCAGCGACGCCTGACCTTGCTATCATCTCAAGTGGGGCAACTCTTATCTCAGGCTCGCGCATATAGTGGAGAGTCTGACATTTCGGCTAACGATATCGCCTACGCCTTGACGCGTTATCAGCTGCGCCATAACGCCTCTGAGACACTATCGGCACAAAACTTCGATGATAAGTTTATAAACTTACCAACAGATGGCGAGAGGATCGGTCAAATTAACGGTCTGACGGTACTCGAAACGGTTGAATACTGCTATGGAGAGCCTGCACGTATTACCGCTTCGGTTCATTATGGCGATGGAGAGGTCGCCGACATAGAAAGAAAATCTGAACTGGGGGGAAATATCCATGCTAAGGGAATGATGATTTTATCTTCTTGCTTATATCGCATCTTTGGTAAAGATGCCCCACTACACTTAAATGCCAACATCGTCTTCGAGCAATCCTATCAAGAGATCGATGGAGACAGCGCCTCGCTTGCTGAATATTGCAGTTTGATATCTGCAATTACAGAGAAACCGATTAATCAAAGTATTGCGGCAACCGGTGCCATAGATCAATTCGGTCAAGTACAAGCCATAGGGGGCGTCAATGAGAAAATTGAAGGCTTCTTTAACTTATGTGAACGTCGCGGACTAACGGGCAATCAAGGGGTTATAATCCCCACAGCCAACACCCAACAACTCAACCTTTCAGCGAAACTCGTCGCAGCGATTGAAGCCGAAAAGTTTAGCCTTTTCCAAATAGAACATATCGATGAAGCCGTCGAGCTACTAATGAAGGTCACTGCCGGTGTTGCCGATGAGAATAATGATTTTCCTGAAGAGTCCCTCTATGGTCTGGTTCAGGGTCGATTAGCAAATTTAGCGGGTTATTCCGATGAAGAAAGTACATTTTTTGAGAAGTTGCTCCGAAAATTGAAGTTTTCTAGCTGATCGGAGTTGTTTAGCGTACACGTGTTCGCTAATCTTGGCTGCTCATATTGTTGGAGTGAAGTAAATCAATGAGTAATGCAAACAGTTTCAGTAAAGAAGAGCTTATCGCCTGTGGTCATGCTGAGTTATTCGGTAAAGACTCGCCACGTCTGCCGATAAACAATATGTTGATGATCGATCGCATCGTTAAGATAAATGCCGATGGTGGTGAATTCGGAAAAGGTGAAATTGTTGCTGAATTGGATATCGACCCAAAATTGTGGTTTTTCGGCTGTCATTTCGAAAATGATCCCGTTATGCCGGGTTGTCTGGGTCTGGATGCTATGTGGCAGTTAGTAGGTTTCTTCCTCGGTTGGGAAGGCGCCGAAGGTAAAGGGCGAGCATTAGGTGTGGGAGAGGTTAAATTTACCGGACAAGTACTTCCCGATGCTAAGAAAGTCACCTATAAGCTGACGATTAAGCGTAAAGTTTACCGCAAACTCACCATGGGTATCGCTGATGCGACCATGGAAGTCGATGGACGCGAGATCTACAGCGCTAAAGATTTGAAAGTCGGCATCTTCACAGATACCAGCAACTTCTAGACTTTATTTCTACGCCTGTGGTTTTAAGCCTAATAAACCAGATATAAAAATGCCCTCTTCGACTACAGTTATCTGTTATCAGGAGGGCAAAATGCTGCGTTACTTATTAAATAAGCCAGTTATTCGGCCATCTACGCCTTCGCGCCACCCCCCTAACCATTGTGACTTAGAATCAAGTGTCGAGTACGGACAATTCTCCTTTGAGCGGCCGCCAACTCCGGCTTGAAATCCTTTCGAAAAAGCTCTGTCTAAACGATCTCTTTTTTGTCTCTTCATGCAAGCATCCTCTGTTTTACATACAAAGAAGCAATAGCTTCACCTGATAGAAATAGATCTTTTTCGACTCAAGATCAATCAAAATTTAACCATTTTTCATGGTTATTTTTTAAGCTATTGAGTTTTTTAGACAAAAAAAATCGAGGCTATTGCCTCGACTTTTCTATGAACTTGTTCTACTAGAGTCTGCACTCATTATTACAAGCACTAACCTTAGTTATTTCAAATGAACATTCTTACTATTTCTATAAGTTGCGGCGACGGAACCAAAGTAAGGGTAAGGCAAATAACCAGGCAAAGCTGGCCGCGCCTTTGCGCTCATAGTCTTCAGGGTCTTCATTGTTATCGACACAGTTATTAGCGGCTAGCCACTCATCGGTCGCGTCGGCTCCATTTGTTTGTAATACCACAGAGCGAGGTAGGTAAGATGTAAGTGGATCACCATAGCCATTCACTTCGAAGATAGGCAGGCCGTTATCACCTATGACCAAGTTACCATCAGAATCGAATTTGTACTGAGGCTTACGCACAAACACGGTGCCGACAATGACGCCATCTTCATTGATGCTGTTTGCTTCGACAACCACTAGGTCTTCATTATAGGTTAATGTCTTACCTGAGCCATCTGCGACTTCAACTGTTCTGCGTATCCACTTATCATCGACCTTCTTGAAGCCCTTAGACTCACAAGTTAACAGCTGATTAAGGTTCCTAAAGTCGTCAGTCTCTTTATCAAACAAGAAGCCCGCCTTAGGACGCGGCTTATCCTTATCGTGGGTGGTTTCGATATAACCGACTACCTGACCTTTGTTATTGATATCTTTTGGCTTACTGCTTAAATCAGAGATTCCAGTGCTACTGCTAAAATCATAGGGGGTAACTATCTCTTCAGTCCCATTAATATCGAAATAGAAGAATTTATCTCTTTCGTAACCTTGCAGAAATTGCTTATAACTGCCCACTAAGATGCCATTATCGTTAATATCATAGGCAATAGATTGATATCTATCATCTATCATGTCTATCCAGTGATAGCCATACTCACCGCTGGCATCATTCTTAGTCCAATAGGCGGCATCATAAGCTAGCTTATCTGTATCGCCTCTACGGTAAACATGAGAGCGTCCTGCAACAGTCCCAGCCGTATTGACCCCCAAGCCTTGAGCTGTAAAAATTCTTGTATCACTAGAATCAGGGGTTAAACCTAATGGTAACTCAGTCCCAGTCTGTACACCTGTCCCATCCGCAGTTAACTGCCACACATAACCGCGTACTTGGTAGTTAACATAATTGTTACCGTACTGGTCATAGGGAAACTGCAACGTTTGCACGCAAACATCTAGTGGATAGGTGTCACCAGTGACACAACCATCGATGCGATCTTTAGCATTCTGAGATAACTCAGTGCCTACATAGCCTACGACTAGGCCACTAGCGTTCACTTTAGCCGCTACTGAATATCCCCCAACATTAACTGTAGTATCATCTTTGGTATAAGTGGTTAATGCAGGAATTAACGGAGTTTCGATCCCATCGGCATTTTTAACGAAGCCACGTTCTTCGAACTCTCTGTAGTACCAGAACTCTTGATCGGCCGTACTGCCTGTATAGGGCTCAGTCTGCTCTTCAGAAGTCATTGAACCCACTTTTACGCCCGTATCATTGATACCATAATAATAGGCATCGACAGAGTTAATAGTCTCTGGAACTTCGGGGTCGGTTTCATCAGGTGGTGTTGTGCCATTGACGCTGTCAAATACAGGTAGCCAAGGCTTAGATGGATCATTGTCTTGAGCAGTAAAGGTGAAGTTGTTAGCCTTAATCGGCGTATTAATGGAAAAGACGACTCTCTCTTCAGGTGCGATACCATCTTCGATATCGATAACACCATCATCATCCTCAGACACGCTCAGGTATTTTTTACCTTTTGCCACACCTAAAGATTCATTATTAGCGTTAATCGCCATGCCGTAGCCACTACGAGTGCCTTTTAATGTGCCGATTAATTCAGCGCCGTCTGTCTGGCTATAAATTTCGTCTAAGTTTTTAATTTCATATATAGGTGCTGCATTGGCACCTTGCAAAACACCAATTACACCTACTGCAACTAATGATAAGGCTTTATCCAGTTTCAACTTCATTAACGCTATTCCCATACTATTTCTAGTTTTAATTTTGTATTACTTGAGCGACTCTAACTCTTCCCATCGCTCGAAGCACACTTCCAACTCCTGCTCTTTGTCGGCTAGTTGGCCGAGTTGGAGATTAATTTTATCTTGATCTTGAGCATAAAAATCTGGCGCACTCACTTTCTCTTGCAAAACTTCAACTTCCGTTTCTAACTGCTCCATCTTAGCTGGTAGCGCTTCGAGTTCACGTTGAAGTTTATAAGATAACTTCTTTTCGACTTTTGGTTTTTCTGCGGGTTTAACCTCAACCTTCTGAGGTTGGACACTCTTTGTTGCCTGAGGTTCCTCAGAATAAAATTTAGCCCCTTGAGACACGGCATCCTCATAGCCACCGACATACTCACTCCAGCCACCGTTACCGGTGAACCACCAACTGCTGGTCACTGTATTATCGATAAAGGCCCTGTCATGACTCACTAAGAGTAAGGTTCCCTGATAATCGGTTAACAAAGACTCTAACAATTCCAGGGTCTCAATATCAAGGTCGTTAGTTGGCTCATCGAGAATAATTAAGTTAGCCGGTCTTAACAGCAGGCGTGCGAGCAATAAACGATTTTTCTCACCACCTGAAAGTGCTTTCACCGGCGTTCTCGCTCTCATCGGCGAGAAGAGGAAGTCTTGTAGGTAGCTCAAAATATGACGGTCTTGGCCATTAATGGTGATGGTTTTCTTACCTTCACCTACGTTCTCTTCCACAGTTTTCTCAGGATCGAGCGCTTCTCTGTACTGATCGAAGTAGGCAATTTCGAGCTTAGTTCCTATCTTGATACTACCCGACTGAGCCTCTAGCTGACCAATCAAGAGTTTGACTAAGGTCGATTTACCGCAACCATTGGGACCAATCAGGGCTATTCTGTCTCCGCGCATCACAGCCGAAGTAAAATTCTTCACCAAGTTCTTATCTGGCAGGTTGTAGTTCAGGTTTTCGATATCGAAAACAAGCTTGCCGGATCGATCTGTATCGGCCACGGCCATCTTAGCGCCGCCTTGTCGATTGAGGCGCGCCATACGTTCGACTCGCAACGCCTTTAATGCACGAACACGACCTTCGTTACGTGTGCGTCTGGCCTTCACACCTTGACGGATCCAGGTTTCTTCTTCCGCTAATCGCTTATCAAATAGCGCATTTTGCTCGGCTTCGACGCGTAACCACTCGGCTTTGCCATCGAGATATACCTGATAGCTACCAGGCCAAGAGGTGATGACACCGCGATCGAGATCGACGATGCGGGTCGCCATGCGCTGAATAAAGCCCCTATCGTGGCTGATAAACACGATGGCGCCCTTGTAACTTAACAAAAACTGCTCCAACCATTCGATAGTATCGATATCCAGATGGTTGGTAGGCTCATCGAGTAATAACAGGTCAGGCTCACTGACCAAGGCTCTGGCCAAGGCGACCTTACGTTGCCAGCCACCCGACAATTCTGTCAAGGCACTGTCGGGGTCTAGACCCAATAGTTCACAATTCTGATTAATCCGATTGTCTAACTGCCAACCATTGAGGTGATCGATATCTTCCTGAAGCCGCTCCATCTGCTTAAGCATGCGGTCCATCTGCTCCGGCTCTGCGGTGCCGACATCGTGGGCCAGCTGATGATAACGTTCTAGCTTCTCGCCAACCTCTTGAAGGCCGGCAGAGATATAGGAATAGACAGAGCCTTGTTCGGCTTTGGGTGGATCTTGCTGTAAACGACTCACCTTAACGTTGCTGGCAATATTAAATTCGCCCTCATCGAGCAAAACATCACCGCTCAATACTTTCATCAGGCTGGACTTACCGGCACCATTTCGGCCAACGATACAGACGCGCTCACCAGGTTCAATGGTAAAATCAGCTTTTTGTAATAGTGGGGTGTAACCATAGGCTAGAGAGCCACTATTAATACGAACAAGACTCAATTTATGCTCCTAAAAATTTCTTTAATACATCTTCATCAAATGGCCAATTGAGCTCATTTTGAGAATCTATCTGTTTTAGCACAGGGATACTAATGCCATATTGATCGGCTAACTTTTCATCATCACAGATGTCCGTTTTTATATATGAGATACCAGACATAACAATCAGCTGCTCGGCTAGCTCACACAGATGACAGGCATCTGTGTGGAACAAGATATAGGACTTACTCGGCATGTGTTAGTAGCCAAGTGTTATGGATCTGTGGGTTACGCTTAAAGTCCATAGGTAACGTTTGACTATCGATATTTTGAACCTTAATGCCAACAGCTTCGAGGGCTTCTATCTCCATCTTAAACTTACGCTTATTGTTGGAGAAGATGATTTCACCACCAGGCCTAAGAATCTTAATCAAGTCAGTCAGTAAAGCGACATGATCACGTAACACATCGAAGGAGTCTTCCATGCGCTTCGAGTTTGAGAACGTCGGTGGATCGATGAAGATAAAGTCATAGGTATCATGGGTACGTTTGATCCAAGTCAAACAGTTCGCCTGTACAAACGAATACTTATTGTCATTTAGCCCATTTAAGGCAAAGTTCTCTTTAGCCCAGCTAATATAGGTATTAGACATATCTACGGTCGTAACCGTTTTAGCCCCACCGAGCGCGGCGTGCACAGAAGCCGTCCCCGTATAGGCAAACAGATTGAGGACATCGCGATTGTTAGACTTTTCACCCACAAGTTTGCGGGTGAGACGATGATCGAGGAACAGGCCGGTATCCAGATATTCTTTAAGGTTTAACTTAAATTTGGCGTCATATTCGGTCGTGATTAGCTCAAGCTTAGCCGTCGAGAGCTTCTCATACTGATTAGTGCCTTTTTGACGTTCACGCTTTTTCAAAATGATGTTTTTAGGATCGATACCAATCGCGCTCGGTAAAGCGATCAGCACATCGGTCAGACGACGCTTAGTCACTGACTCGGGAATATCCATTGGCGCGGTATATTCTTGGATAACGACATAATCCAGATATTTATCGATGGCAACTTTATAATCGGGTAAATCGGCATCATAGATACGGTAACTGTCGACCCCCTCTTTTTTAGCCCACTTCTTAAGTTGCTTGTAATTCTTTTTTACCCGATTAGCGAAAGGCACGGCGATATCGCTAACATCCCCTTCTACCTTGATATTCTCAGGGTCGACGCGGCGAGTATTCTCGGCATGAACAGTATAGAGATTGAATGCACAATCCAGTGGACCGTTACTCATCTTCATCTGTTTATCAGCTTTGAGCTTCAAGGCGGATAACAGCTCTTTATCACTGTTTAACATGGCCAATTTCCAGCCACCAAATTCAGACTTAAACTTATCACCCAACTGATAATAGAGCTGAAGCAGCTCAGTAACTGTACCTAAACGCTCACCGTATGGGGGGTTACTGATAAGGTAACCGGATGCTTCCGGCACTTTAACCTCTAAGACATCGCTAACATTAAATTCGATTAAGTCACTCACACCGGCATTTTCTGCATTTTGTTTCGCGATAGAGATGAGATGAGGCTCTATGTCTGACCCATAAAATTTAGTGGTACAGCGGGTAATGCCAATAGAGGCTCTGGCACGAGCCTCATTGAGTAATTCTTGCCAATGTTTGTCGTTATGTCGCAGCCAATGCTCAAACCCAAAGCGCTCACGATGAAGACCCGGCGCAATATCACAGGCCATCATGGCAGCCTCAATCAAGATAGTGCCACTACCACAGAAAGGATCGAGCAGTGAAACCGGCTCTTTCTTCCACCCACTACGAACCAACATATTTGCGGCAAGATTCTCTTTTAAAGGGGCTTCACCCGTGGTCGAGCGATAACCACGCTTATGCAGAGCTGGTCCGGAAAAATTCAACCCTATGGTGATCTCTCCACGACGATAGTGTGCGTCGATTCGAAAGTCAGCATCATGGCGAGAGACATCCGGCCTTGAAAAATCATCGTCACGAAAACGATCGACGATGGCATCTTTTATCTTAAGTGCACCGTACATGGTGTTATTGATGAAACCACCTTGACCATGAAAATCGATGCTAAATGTGCTGCGATTAGAAAACTGCATCTGCCAATCTATACCGTAAGCAGCATTATAGAGCTGCTCAGGTGACTCGCATGGCCCTTTATGTATGACGAAAATGATTCGACTCGCCAAACGTGACCAAAGCGTAATTCGATAACCCAGTTCAAGAGATGCCGTAAAGTAGACACCCGCCACGCTCTCTTTGATTTCAGAGGCACCGAGCTCAGCTAACTCGAGTGATAACGCATATTCATAGCCCCTAGGAGCCGCAGCAAAAAATTTTAACATCGTATAGATAGACACACAGTAAAAATTAATCAGACATTATACCTTGATGAGCACTGAAATGATAAAAAGTTATTGGCTCTCATGGAGATTATTCCAGTTCTTATCATATGTTTTGTACAAAGACCGCACTCTTACACCTATGCAGTTTAAGTAAAGTAATCTGCTCAAAGTAATTTTGACGGACTAATTTAAGGCGAACGAGTGGGGAATGGTTCTCCTTTTTAAAGCCATACCTGTCAGTATAAGAAAGTGTTCAACTCTGAGGTATTTTGGCAGACTAAATCAAAGTGAATGACTTAAACCTAGACTAGTTATGAGGGGAATAGGATGGAAATGGACTGTGAAGTATGGCTGAACAGGCAAACTATGCTGCCACAATCTGCCGATTAACCATAATTGGATGCAGTCTATCGTGCATCACTTTAATACATTCGAATTGACCTAGTGATTTGCTATCACTCAGCTGTAACTCTTTCTCCAGTAGCATCACCAGTGAGGCTTGAACACTCGTCTCAACAACCAAGACCTGCGCTTTTCTCCCCAGACAAGATAACTGAAAAATTTTACCGAGTTCACTAAAGACACACATACTACTGGTAGAGAAAAACCATGATTTAGGCATTTGTGGCTTTAATAAAAAATGGGCAGCCGTGGCATTGAGCGCTAGCTGAACTTGTAAAGCCCCCGTTATGTGTAATGACTTTGAAAGAAGATCTAGAAAATCAATATAAAATTTAGCATGATCCATATTAAACTCTAACTCCATCAAAGCATCAGGAATTAAAACTTTCATTTTATAAGGAGTCAGAAACTCCATCTCTGAACCTAATGAGACGCTTAACACACCATACGCATCATTATATTTCCATTGCCAATCCCTTTTTGGCATTAATAACATAACATCTACCTGTCATATAGAATACAAGCCGATAATAGACGATATTTTGCTCAATATCAAAATATAATTAAAATAAATTGACTAATATAACAGCACCTTACATCGATCATGCGCGATCAAATTGCGATCGCGCGATCTTAAAAAGGATCTGGAAAACGATCTTTTAATTAGCGAACTCGATATGCATTGACGATATCTTTAATTAATTCAGGTCCCTGATAAATAAACCCTGAAAATATTTGCACCATACTGGCTCCCGCATCGAGTTTATCTAGCGCGTCAGCTGCAGAGTTAATTCCACCAACACCTATGATCGGAATCTCACCCTGAAGACAATCAGAAAGCTGCTTTATTACAGATGTAGATAATGAATTCAGTGGTTTACCACTTAGTCCACCAGCCTCATTTGCATTGATAAGTCCGCTAACACCATCACGGCTCAGGGTCGTATTGGTCGCAATAGCCCCATCAAATTTGTTGCGAATGAGCGAAACAGCAATTTTTTCAATTTCATCAGGGGTTAAATCAGGCGCGATTTTTAATGCCAAAGGTACATATTTCCCATGCTTCTGTGCGAGATATTTCTGCTTCTCTTTAAGTGATCTCAATAGATCGTCGAGCAGATCCCCATACTGCATACTTCTCAAACCTGGTGTATTTGGAGAGGAAATATTAACAGTAATATAAGCCGCATATGGGTACACCTTCTCCATACAGATAAGATAATCATCCTTGCCCTGCTCTACCGGAGTATCTTTATTCTTACCGATATTGACACCAACCAGGGCACCAGACTTTGCCTTTTTGAGGTTGGTAATAAGATTATCGACTCCCTTATTATTGAAGCCCATTCTGTTGATAATGGCTTTTGCAGGCTTTAATCTAAATAGACGTGGTTGCTCATTACCTGGCTGGGGCTTAGGTGTTACTGTACCCACTTCGATATGTCCAAAGCCCATAGCATAAAAACCGTCTATACATTCACCATCTTTGTCCATACCGGCGGCTAAGCCAACAGGATTAGGGAAGGTTATCCCCATAAACTCAACAGGTGCTTGTTCAAACGTCTGAGCGTAGAAACAATCTAACGGGCTATTCGCCGTGGATTTAAGGCTGCTGAGTGCGATATGGTGCGCTCTCTCAGGATCCATTTGGAACATGACTTTTTGAGCGATTTTGTAAAACATGCTTTCTCCTAGACCGAAAAAAGCCCCGGCAAATGCCAGGGCTGATTAATATTATTATTTACTTTTAACCTTCACAATGAAGAATCAAAAGATTTAACTCACGTAAGGCGACAGAGAACTTGGCAAACTCATGGCTTTGCGAAGTTTTAAAGTCTGCGAGCATATGGAACCATCTCTCCAATAAACCCTGATTGGAGTCTATCCACTGATCGATGATGGTATCAGCATCACAAGTTGAGGTACATGATCTTAGCACCACTGAACTCAGTGAGCGCTGTTGCCAATCTAACTCTTCTCTAAATGCCGCTCTGGCAAGTGCTTGCCAGTGGTTGGCGACCGGTTGCTCGCTGATCTGATCGAGGAACCAATGCAAGTCAACACGTGCGCCTAACTTGAAATAGGTCTGTGCGACCAGTGCAATAGGCTTACTTTCTAACTCAGCAATTTGAGCAATATCCAGTGCCGAAAATAGCGTACTCATGTTAACCACATTCGTCGCTATAGGTTCATTGACCCCCTCTTTCACCAGTGCCGCAATTTCAGCTTGTATGCCTTTAACTTCAGCTTCAACCATGTAGCCATGAACATTCGCTTTTAAATCCGCGAACACAGGACTGAAAAACGCGACTGACTGCTCAATGCTGTGACTGCGATTACGATGGCGCAGGAACCAGCGACAGGCTCGACGAATATTACGACGTAATTGATGCAACATCTCGCCCTGAACTACCGCGGGGATAATACCATTGAGTGAGGTGATCTCTTTCGTTAAATCAGCTAAACCAAATACTTCACGAGCCATAGTATAACAAATCGCGGCTTCCGCGACTGAGGCACCAGTCTCATCTTGCATACGTTGAACAAAGTTAAGGCCCAAATCATTAACCAACTCATTAGCCAATGAGGTGGCTATGATCTCGCCGCGCAGAGGATGTGCAGCCATGCGATCACTGTATCTCTCTTGTAATTGCTGTGGAAAATAAGCAATCAGTAATTGACTCAAGAAAGGATCATCGGTAATTTCTGGTGTCAATAACTGCTCTTTAAGCACCATTTTTGCGTACGCAACCAGCACAGATAACTCTGGACGAGTCAACGGCTTACCGTTCGCTAAGCGTTCTGCCAGATCATCTTCCGAAGGCAGGAACTCAAGTCCTCTATCTAGCTTGCCATTTTTCTCCAGATAATGAATGAAGCGGATCTGCTCTTTTAACTGCTCAGCCCCACGAACCTGAGTCACTGAGATTGTCCGGGTTTGATCGTTACAATCCTGAAGGACTATACGGCCTACTTCATCTGTCATTTCAACCAAGAGACGGTTACGTTGCTTAAGCGTCATCTCACCGTCGGCAACCAAAGCATTAAGCAAGATCTTAATATTCACTTCATTATCGGAACAATCGACACCACCGACATTATCAACGAAATCGGTATTCATCCGGCCACCATGGGTAGCATACTCAATACGCCCTAACTGAGTACAACCTAAGTTACCACCTTCACCTATTATTCTTGCGTTAACCTCATCACCATTGACACGCAGAGCGTCATTCGCTCTATCACCCACTTCCGCATGAGTTTCAGTCGATGCCTTCACATACGTACCGATACCACCATTCCAGATAAGATCGACATTCATCTTCAACAGCTCTTTAAGTAGCTCCGTCGGTGTCATCGTCGTCTTCTTGGTGCCTAACATCTCCTTCATCTCTGCAGACAGAGGGATCTTCTTAGCCGAGCGTAAGAATATTCCGCCCCCTTTAGAGATCAATTCCTTATTGTAATCATCCCAACTAGAACGAGGCAGGTCGAATAAACGAGCACGCTCCTTATAACTGGATGCTGTATCAGGATTTGGATCGATGAAGATATGCAGATGGTTGAAAGCCGCAACGAGGCGGATATGCTCCGAGAGCAACATGCCGTTGCCAAATACATCTCCCGCCATATCACCAATGGCTAAACAGGTGAAATCCGTTGTCTGACAATCGATACCGATTTCGCGGAAATGACGTTTAACCGACTCCCAGGCACCACGAGCCGTGATCCCCATCTTCTTATGATCGTAGCCATTGCTACCACCCGAGGCAAATGCGTCACCTAGCCAAAAATTATACTCCTCAGAGATACTGTTGGCGATATCAGAGAAAGTCGCCGTACCTTTATCAGCAGCAACAACCAAATAAGGATCGTCATCATCATGGCGTACAACATTCTTTGGTGGAATAACTTCACCTTCTATGATGTTATCTGAGATGTCGAGCAAACCGCGAATGAATATCCGGTAACATGCTTGACCTTCCGAGAAGAAGGCTTCACGGCCGCCGTCTGTTGGAAGCTGTTTACAGACGAATCCACCTTTAGCTCCAACGGGAACGATCACGGTATTCTTAACTTGCTGGGCTTTAACTAAGCCCAACACTTCAGTTCTGAAATCTTCACGTCTGTCAGACCAACGTAAGCCACCACGGGCCACTTTTCCGCCCCTAAGATGTACACCTTCTACTCTTGGTGAGTAGACAAATATCTCAAATTTGGGCAGCGGACGAGGCATCTCGGGAATCTCTTCCGGCGCAAACTTAAATGACACATAAGGCTTAACAGCACCGTCATCGGCAGTTTGATAGAAGTTAGTTCTTAATGTGGCATTGATAAGGTCTAAATAACGACGAATAATTCTGTCATCATCTAAGCTAGATACTTCGTCTAATCGTAAGTCTATCTGTTCAACAAACTTGCCCAAAGTGCGGGTCTTAAGTTTGGGGTTAAACTTACGAATGAACATTTTAACCAAGAGATCGGCGAGCTGAGGATAGCGGGTAAATGTCTCTTCGATATAGGCTTGGCTGAAAGTCGCATCGATTTGACGCATGTATTTCGCATAAGCACGCAGTATAGAAACTTCGCGACCGGTAAGACCCGTTGCCAAGACTAAACGGTTAAAACCATCATCTTCAAGCTGCTTTTTCCATACCTGAGAAAGCGCATCCTGGAATCTGTCTTGACTCTCTGCAACATTTTCAGTGGTGGAGCCCTGAACAGTCATGAGGAAGTCTAAGATCCAATAAGTATCACCATTGGCGGTTTTTATCTCATAGGGACGCTCATTGATCACTCTAAGACCGAAATTCTCCAGCATAGGCAAGACATCTGAAAGATGGATTGGCTCATCCTTATGGAACAACTTCAGGCGCACTTTACTGTTACTTAATGCTGTTTCTTGGGGTAGATAAAAAAGCATTCCCAGTTTATGGGCATCATCCAAGGCTTCGAGCTGCAATATATCCACAAGCGCCGAGCTGGGTAATACATCTTCTTGATAGCTACGTGGGAATGCGGTGAGATAACGCTTCATTAGCCTGGTGCCAGACTCTTCGCCACGGGCACTGCTAAGGGAATCATTAAGCTTATCTTCCCAAGAACGAGCAGCTTCGGTTAAATTATTTTCAATGGCAGCCACGTCTACATCCATACTGTTATTGTCGACTTTCACTATATAGTGAGTACGCGCAAGTGTTGATTCAGAAAAATAGGTCGTAAACTCAACCTCGGCATCGCTCTTAAAATGCTGAGCCAAAATACGTTGAGTATCTTCACGTAACTTAGTGTTGTATCTGTCTTTAGCCACATAGACCAGACAAGAAAAGAAGCGTCCGAAGCCATCTTTACGCACAAACAGCTTTAACTTATCCCTATCTTGCATCTCAAGTACGCCGTGAGCGACATAAGCCAGCTCTTCCACATTGCCCTGTATGAGTTCATCTCTGGGCAAGGTCTCGAGTATGTGCATCAAGGCTTTATAATCATGGGAGCGAGGTGTTAAACCTGAGCGGTCCAGCACGCGCTGCACTTTTTCGGCCAATAATGGGATTTCTCGTGGGCTACGGTTATACAGATTCGAGGCATAAAGGCCTAAGAATCTGTCTTCCCCAATCACATTACCTTTCTTATCGAAACGCTTTACGCCAACATAATCCACATAAGCGGGACGATGGACCCGGCTTTTTTCGCTGCTCTTAGTCAGCAGTAGCAAGCTATGATCTAGGGCTTCTTTGCGTGCGCTTTCCGAAAAGTTAGATAATAACAATCCAGTATCTGGTTGAGGTTTACCAGGTATGTTCATTAAGCCTAGGCTTGATGACGTATCAGGAATCAACTCTAGATCGCCTTCAACTTTATGTAAGTCATAGCGGCGATACCCTAACAGGGTGAAGTGATGATTATTCAGATAGTTAAGAAAGTCAGTGGCCTCTTTAAGCTCTTGCTTTTCACCTGGGTATGGGCGTATAGCGAGATCTTTAATCGTTTCATCAAGCTTAACGGACATGGCTTGCCAGTCATTGACCGAGGCAGCGACATCACCAAGTACAGATGAAATCTCTTTTTCTATCTGTTTAATATCATCTTTACTACTGAGTCTGTCTATCTCAATAAGGAATACGGCAACCTTTTCCAGTTTCCCTTTGACGTCATCGCCATAGATAACTTGAGTGATGGCACCTTTGGTTCGCTTAATCGACAAGGGAGTATGCAACATCATATGGGTAGTAATCCCGGTACGATTGAGCGCCATACCCACAGAGTCAACTAAGAAAGGCATATCTGGTTGAATGATTTCGATGATTGAATGCGTTGATTGCCAACCATGCTTCGACTGACTGGGATTAAAAACCCGAATATGTGACTCGCCTTTTACGGTCATATTCGCGGCATTCCACAGACTTAATACGGCACCATAAAGATCGCTGTCGTTACGGGACTTAAGATCGTCTTTCGACATGTGGGCATACAGACAGGTGGCAAACTGCTCGACCTGTTTTGCTTGTGTTGTAGGAACTTTTGAATGAATAAGATTGACTACGTTTTCGAGCAGTACTGAAGGCATTGCATCTTTCAAGGCCATGTTGCTGTTTCCTTTAAGGGTCTATGGCAGCGCTTTTATAATTTTTGGGATGCTTATTACAAATGACCAGTCAAAATAGTGTGACCTAGGTCATGGGCGAAGTTTATTACTAAAGCTGCCACATTTCGAGAGTTATTTTAGTGGTAGATCCACCTTAAAACCAGTAACAGCAGTATTTAGCCCCCCTAGATGAAAAATCAATCGGCATAACAGCGTAACTATTCATTTTCAGCGCAATAAAAAGGGAGCCTAAGCTCCCTGTTAACTTATACCTCTCTGGGTTTTCGCCACAGAACCGCGCCTATTGCTGGTAAAATAATTATGGCCCCCAACATATTTACTAAAAACATAAATGTTAGCAGTATTCCCATATCCATTTGAAACTTAAGCGCCGAAAAGAACCAGGTACTGACACCGATAGCCAAGGTGAGTCCGGTAAAAATAACCGCACTGCCTCGCTCAACCAGAGCTTCGTAATACGCCTGTTGCACCGGCATTCCCTCTCTTAGCCTGCCTGCCATAGTGGAAAGGATATAGATACCATAGTCAACACCAATCCCGACACCTAGGGCTATCACAGGTAAGGTGCTCACAGCCAAACCGATATCGAGTTGTGTCATCAAGGCCTGGGCCAAGGTAGACACCACATACAAAGGCAAGATGACAGATATCGTCGCTTTAAGAGATTTAAAGCTTATCAGACAGAGGAAGAATACAGCTCCATAGACATATAACATCATAGGTAATTGAGCCGCAGCCACAGCTTCATTCGTCGCGGCCATCACGCCAACAGGACCCGACGCGAGTCGATACTGCAACTTGTCATTATTCATCGTCGCAGATAATGCTTTCACTTTATCGATGACAACTTCTATCGTCTCAGCCTTGTGATCTTTCAAGAAAAGATAAATAGGCATGACAGAACAATCACTATTAAGTAGCCCGGAGCTCGTCGGTACACGCCCAACCGCTTGTACCAGACTCGCTGTGGTTCGAGGCAAAATCTGCCATTTGGGATTGCCTTCATTGAAGCCGGCATTCACTCGCTTGGCAACCGACGCCAAACTGGCTGTGGTCTCCACCCCAGGAGTGTTACTCATTAACCATTCAAATTCATCTATTTGTGTTAACACTGAGTGGTAAGTGCAAGCTTCCGGGAAGGCTTCGACGATAATCGTCATCACATCAGTGGTGATTGAAAACTTATCTGTGATGTAAAAAGTATCCTGATTGTAGCGAGAGTCAAAATGCAGTGCGGGGGCCCCGCCCTGTAAGTCACCCACTTTCATTAAATTAGCTTGCTGCAAACCTAAGGCATATAATGCCGTTGTCGTCACTAACACCCAGATAGCATATTTTGTTGTCGCAAATCGAGACAAAAACTCCCAGATTCGATTGGTACGCTCAATTGAGGCATCACTCGATTTCACTGCCAATACTTGGGTATAGGAGATGATGAGTGGCAATAAGATCAGATTCGTTAATATGATAACGGCAACACCCAGAGAGGCAGAGATAGCCAGCTCTCTGATGATGCCAATATCTATAGATAACAGGGTTAAGAACCCAACGGTATCGGACAGAAGCGCGATGCCACCTGGGATCAATAAACTTCTAAAAGCAAGTGCAGCAGCGGCCTTACTCGTTTCCCCTTCGAGCACTCGCCGGCGCACGGCATTGATCATCTGCACACTGTGACTCACCCCGATGGCAAACACCAGGAATGGGATCAGAATCGACATAGGGTCTAGCCCAAAGCCCACTACAGTCAATAAGCCCAACTGCCAGATCACTGCGATTAAACTACAGGTTAAGGGCAACAAGGTAAGAATAAATGACTTAGAGAAGAGGTAAACCATGATCGCTGTGACGACAATCGCGATAAGGAAGAAGAGCATGACGCCCTTAGCCCCATCGGCCACATCCCCCGCCATCTTGGCAAAGCCTATGATATGGATTTTTATATGTTCGTTTTCATATTTTGTCCGCAATTCTTTTTCAAGCTGCGCCGCGAACGCTAAGGTATCGAGTGGCTTGCCAGTTTGGGGATCGAAGTCCATTAACTGAGCTTTGACCATAGCGGCCGAATAATCTTCAGCAATGAGTCGACCGACGATGCCCGCTTTTTCTATATTGTCTCTAACAACCGCCAGGCCTGCCTCAGTGGTAGAAAAGTCTGCCGGAATGACCGGGCCGCCGGCAAAACCATCTTCTACCACTTCGGTAAAACGTGTGGAAGGGGAAAACAGGGATTTAACTTGCGCCCTGTCGACACCCGGTATGAAGAAGAGCTGATCATGGACATTCTTTAACGCATCGAAGAAGTTTTCATTGAAAATATCACCGCTCGTGTCTTCGACGGCAACCATGATGCTGTTGGCACCGCCGAAATCATTTTGGTGCTTCAAGTAGGTTTGCATGTAACTGTGATTGAGCGGGATATTCTTGATGAAAGCCGCATCCATTTTCAAATTACTGGCCTGAAACGCCAAGAAAATGGTAGTTAACATAAATAGCAAGATGACGAAGGCCCGTCGCCTGAATAAAAAGGATTCTAATCCATTAACTAATTTTTCTAACATCTTAAGATCCTATTATTGTTGTTTGAAGAGGCCTTTGGTACCTGCAATCCAGGTATGACCTTGGGGATCTTGAACTATGGACACTAAATTCTCACCTTGGCGCTGCTCGATCAGCTGGCTTTTACCCGCTAACGTTACATCGATAATTACACCAGCATTACCGACGAGACGAAGGTTGCCGTCCTTTTTTACCATGACGCCATTGATGGTAGAGGTCACAGGTAATGAGATTTCACGCCAGTTTGTCAGACTTGCGTCAGTTTTAAACACATGTCCCCGCAACCCCATAACAAATAATGAATTTTTAACATAGACAGCATTGAACATGGAGCCTTCATAGATAAAATCTAGCTTCTGCCATTGCCGCCCTTGATCATTGGAAGCTGCCACTAGACCTAGCTCTCCCACCATCACCAACTGGCCATTTATCGTTGAAATAACCCGGTTAAAGTGTGGTAGCAAGGTGCTTCGCTCACTCAAATAGAGCGCTTCGTCCTCGGCCTTTAATTCGGCCAAGTAGTCGACATCTTCTTCGAATAATAATTCTTGATGATACTCACTTGTCCAGTGTGCACCGGCGTCATTAGTACGATAAAACAGCCCATAAGCACCGACCGCAATGCCATTTAGCTCATCGAAGAAATGAATATCTAATAGGGGTTTTTCAATTTCCTTAGACTCCATCTGTAACTGCCAGGTTTTCCCTCCATCTTGGGTGTGTATTATGGTCGCATCATGGCCAACGGCCCAGCCAAGTTGAGGGGTGATTAAAAATGCCTTGGTGAGATGTGCGCTGGTTGGGCTTGGCACTTGCAGCCACTGGGGCGTTGCCTGTTCATCGAAGATAAAAACATGGCCCCGTTCGCCCACGGCCAGAACTGTGTCTCCATTAGTCGCAATATCGAGAATAATAGAATCAATGGCTAAAGCTTGTATTTGACCTTTGACATCATAGGCCTCATTAGCCAGCGCCCCAGCTTGTGACAAAACGACTAAAAACAGACAGATAGATACTGATCGAAGCATGCTAAACAACATACAGACTTCCTTAAAGAATAGAGGGGCGGTAAACCGCCCCTTGGAACTGAGGGTTAACGAATACCTGCACGTCTCAATGCTGCCGGAGTGAAGTTAGCTTCACTGAGCTTGGCATCGAAATCATACATGCGGCCTTCATTATCTAGGCCCATGGCGATATAACGACGGGACTGAAGATCGTGGAAGACCTCTAACGTACTCCAATGTGTTGGTACTTCGTAGTAGTTAATTGCATGTGCAACCGCGACACGATATAGCTCATCACGGTTATCGTACATATCGGCAAGCGATACCTGCCATGAATCTTCATCTATATAGAAGACGCGCGTCTTGTAGATATGTCGCATGCCCTCTTTAAGTTGAGCCTTAACCACCCAAACACGATGCTTTTCCCAACGAACAAACTCAGGGTTGATATGACCCGGATTAATTATCTGATCGTACTCCAGTTGATCTGAATGAAGTTTGTAATCGTTATAAGGAATAAAAATTTCCTTTTTGCCCATAAGCTCCCAGTTATATCTAACAGGCGAGCCATTGAACATATCAAAATCATCCGTTGTTCTCAGGCCATCAGAGACCGAACCCGGCGTATCGAATGCCACATTAGGTGCTTTACGCACTCGACGCTGTCCCGTGTTATAGGTCCAGGCTTGCCTTGGCAAAGCTTCTTGATCCATGGTCTCTTTAACGAGCAGAGCCGTACCCGCAAGACGAGCAGGCTGAGTCACAACTTGTTTGAAATAAAACAGAGTATTTGAAGCAGCAAGCTTATCCAGCGTCATTTCAGGACGTGAATACTGAAAACGTATCTCTTCGGTAGTTTCAACCAACGTATAGCTGCCGCCAGCCGTAGGCGCGGCTTGACTACGGGAAGTTTTTACATCGACACCACGAAAACGCAGTACATGATTCCAGATAACCTCTAATCCATTCTCAGGGATCGGGAAAGGTACACCGATAGATGCCCCTTTCACGCCATTACCCTGGGAAACCAACTCGGCACGCGTCGCGTTCGCTTTAGTTGCATCATAGACAAACTGAGGCACAGAAGCTGTACGTCTTGTTTGGTAGACATTCATCTTGTAAGTGTCAGGATACAGTTCAAAGAGTTTGATCTGACCATCGGTAAGATGGGCTTTATACTTATCCTTGTTAACATTGGTGATAGTAAACTCTATCTTATCACCAGCAAACGGATCGGGATGATGCATCCCCTTCTTATAGCCAGCTGGAGGCGTTGTTATCCCACCATCCCAGGCTGGAATTGACCCATCGGCATTCGCCGACTTAACGCCGCCCAGAGGCGTCAATTCAGTGCCTAATTTAGCCGCTTCTGCCTCTGTAACTTTTGCCCATGCACTCGGTGCACTCAAAGCAACTATCACAGCCGCCGACAATATCGCAAGTTTCTTCATTATTATTGTCCTTGTGATTTAGATTGAATATTTGATGTTAAATGACACGTAATCACGGTCTGACATCTGATTTGTTGTGCCTACGCCACCGAAGAAGCTGTTATAGGAAAAATCTGCTCCCCAACGGCTCTGGTAATCGAAGTTAACGCCTACAGACACTGACTTCTTGCCTTCGGTGAACAGGAACATAGGATCGGGAGTGATACCCTCAACATCATGTGAGAAAATTATCCGCGGCGACATATTTACCCCGGCAAACAAGTTGTTGTAATCCGCTTTGGCAACCAGACGATAACCCCATGCAAAGTCCGTCGGGAATGGGTTAGTCTCAGGGCCATTGTGAACGGCTTCGATAATTCCCGGCATATCAGGATTACCACCTGAACGGGCTGTACCCGGACCATTGAGTCTTAGCTCATCAAATCCTGGCATGTCGTGGATCCAGACACCACCTATCTCGGCCAACATCACCAGATTACTGGTACCGAATGTCGGACCAAATAGATGAGTAAAGGTCGCCTGAGCCTGTGTAGTATCTAAGCGAATGTAACCTTCGGCATATTGGCCCGGGGCAACATTGTCCATTTGAGATATCCCATCAAGATCTGGCCTGAGACCTGCATTAGCCAGCTGTTGCGGCATGGCGGCGAACAGGAGTTCCACATCGTCAATCTGCAGAGGCTCATCTTGACGATGGGCAATCTCACCCGCCACCGACGTATCACCGATAAGCGTGTTGAAGCTAAATCCATAGAGCTGAATGTCTTCCGGATACTCAATTTGCGCCTTAGAGAAACTCTCCAAACCTAATAGTGTAGCCCTATCTACAGCTCCCACAGCACCACGAAGTGTTTCACCATCCCTGAGTAAAGCTTCGTTTGTGTAGTTTGCTGTCGTCCCGCTAATTAACGGACGACGACTGTGATAGTTCATGTAATACAGGCCAAACTCGGTCTCTCCCAGCTGGGGTGCATAGTAGCCAAGCTTTAAACCGTACTGTCCCGAATCACTGGCACTGGCTTGATCTTGGACTAACGTGGCTTTTGTAGAATACGCTAGGGCTGCATCGCGAAACTTGTTGATATCTAACTCACCGTTTGTATCGAACATTCCAGCAGCAACTAGCTGTGCTAAATTATTATATTCACCCTCAAGAAACTCAAGGTTCATGTCAGGATTAGACTGAAAACCTAGCTGGGCATTCTGGCCGTAACCACCGTAACCGGCGAAATCATTAGTCGAGAAATATGAACCTGGTGTTGGCACCCAAACTGGCTCCCAATCGTACTGATAGAAAGCTTCCACCGAAAGTTCATTTGTGACGCCAAAAGATGCCCAAACCATACCTTGAGGTCTGTACGCTTCCTTGAGCTCGGCGCCTGGCGCATTGAGAATGTTCAAATCCACCGCATTGATCACGCCGATACCATGGGGGATGAGTGTGCTTTCCCCCCAGGAAACCACCTGTTGACCGACTCGAACAGACAGGGGATTGGCACCATCGTTAAAATCGAAATCACCATAGACGAAAGCATCTAACAGGCGAATGTCTTTACATTGCACCTCTGAAGATTTGGAATCGGCGCAGGGGTCGTACTCATTTCCTGTCAACGGGTCGCTAAAACCATAGCTGCCGTTATTGGCTTTTTGATCGTAGAAATACATACCACGAGCAAACACACCGAAATTTTTATACTTAAGCGATAGCTCATGCAAGCCCTTAAACACGACTGCTGTAGTATCGCCCTGAGAATAGAGTAGATTGCTCAAGTCACCGTTACTGGAATAAGAGCCGGGCTGTGCCCAGATCTGATCCGACGTGTACTTGGTATCACCAAATGCAGAATAGTTAGACCAATCAAATTGTGGGTGATTGACCTTACCTATGTGGCTGTCCCAATCACGCCCCTCTACACGCCAGCTTGCACCCGCTGACCATGTAGAATCGAACGTACCTTCAACTTCTCCCCAATTAAAAGATACAGCATTGACACTGGATGAGATCCCCATGCTCAGTGCCGCTACGATCCCTAAAGCAAGTGTCGACTTCGTAAAGCCGTTGTTAACCTTTTTCATTTTAGCGCTTCTCCGTAACCTGCTGAATTCTTGTTATTAGGAATGGCAACCAACATCTTGTTAGCGTGCAGGTAACACCATTGTTACAGCAATTACATGTGATGAGCAAGGCGGAATTTAAGAAAATCTTCTAAAGAATTAAAGACGTTAGCTGGTTTTAAAGCATTATTTCAAACACTTGATTTAAAATTGAAACTAGATGGAAATTATAATGCAGATAAGGCAAGTTAATTAACTGTAAATACAGTTAATTAACTACAGATAGAGAGAGTGAGAAGCAAGGAAGTAATAAATCGTTCGTTTGAAGTAATTACTCTATAATAGTTTAGAGTTTACAAAGTGACACAAGCTCACCTTGAGCGTTTATCTCCATCTTAAACTGACCCACAATACCTGAGCGTGTTAAGAAACGGCGAAAATGTCTACCATGGATCCACAAGGTTCTGCCATTACGGTCATGGACTTCGACCTTATTCACCTCACCCCGGTAGAATTGCTGGAAATCGTGATAAGTGACATTGAGTGAAAAATAAAAAATCATAGGGGCAACTACAAGAAATGAGATATAAGCCCCTAGAAACCTAAGCTGCTAGTGGCTGGTATGGTCAAAAATCACTTCCAAATTTAGAGGACAAGTGCCTTGGACACTTTCTCATACAGATCTTTCGACAAATCTGGTAGACCTAAGATACGCTCGAGGGATGCTTTCATCATAGCCTGTCTGGTTGAATCAAACTTTTTAAATTGAATCAAAGGCGTAATGATACGCGCAGCTACCTGAGGGTTCACCTTATTAAGCTTGATGATCGCATCGGTTAAAAAGTCATAGCCCTTACCTTGGATATCATGAAATTGAACCAGATTACCGGCGGCGAAAGCAGCGACTAATGATCTAACCCTATTAGGATTTGAGTAGCTAAAAGACTCATGTTCAGTCAAGGCCACTAAGGTGTCCAGACAATTATCATCACCACAAGTCGCATGTAACGTCAGCCATTTATCCATCACTAATGGCGTCGCTTTCCACTTAGTTTCATAATCAGACATCAGCTCAGTTCTGATAGGTGATGCCTCACCATTCACGGCTTGAAGCGCCCCTAAACTATCAGTCATATTCTCCGCGTGACGATACTGTTTCTCGGCGTAGTCTTGATATTCATCAGAGACTTTTTGAAGCAGGAGTAGACAGATATTTTTAAGCGCACGAGCAGCGGCATTATCGAGTCCAACCAGTTCACGATAGCGAGTGAGTAACTCATCTTCACAGGCATTGGCTATCTCTTCTGCTACATAGTCTCGCGCCGTCGCTAAGGCATCGAGCTCTACCGATTCAACTTGCTCTATGAGGGCGGAAACACTCGGCAAAGTAAAGATTTCTGCGACTAAGGCAAGATCTAAGCTTTCAGAGAGCAGCACACCTCGATAGGCATCAACGACTCTGGGATCGACATGCATGGCTTGATTGAGCTGTAACTTAGCGACATTGTCCCAAATCGACTGGCTTACCAGAGTCACTGATGCTTCCCAACGAGCGACTTCACTGTTGGCAAATCTCATTAGATGGACCAATTGCTCAATGGAATAGTCGAATACCAATTTAACTGGTGCAGAGAAATTCTGCAGTAAAGATGGCACAGGTTTCTGATTGATATCATTAAAGGTAAACTCTTGGCTTGCCAGTTTAACATCGAGCACTTCGCTCAACATCGACTCACCTTGACTGGATAACAACTCCAAATCGAAGGGAATATGCAGCGCTTGCTTGTCTTTTTGCTCGGCCGACTCAGGAGTGCTCTGCTTAATCCTTAAACGGTAACACGCGTTTGCCTCATCATAATCTTCTTCAACCGTCACCATTGGGGTGCCCGACTGACTGTACCACAGCCTAAATTGAACCAGATCTACGCCGCTCGCATCTTGCATTGCGGCAACGAAATCATCACAAGTGACCGCCTGACCATCATGACGCTCGAAGTACAACTGCATTCCGGCCTGAAATTTCTGTTCCCCGAGTAAGGTATGCATCATCCGAATCACTTCGGCACCTTTGTTATATACAGTGACCGTATAAAAGTTATTCATCTCGATGACAGATTCGGGACGTATAGGATGAGCCATTGGGCCTGAGTCTTCGGCAAACTGCTGATTCTTTATCACCTTAATGGCATGAATACGGTTAACCGCTCTCGATCCCAGATCTGAACTAAATTCTTGATCTCTGAACACTGTTAACCCCTCTTTGAGGCTCAACTGGAACCAGTCTCTGCAAGTCACCCGATTTCCTGTCCAGTTATGGAAATACTCATGTCCCACTACAGCTTCGATGCCATGGTAATCATCATCGGTAGCAGAGCTGGTATCGGCTAACACATATTTAGTGTTGAAAACATTGAGTCCCTTGTTCTCCATGGCACCCATGTTGAAAAAATCCACCGCTACGATCATGTAGATATCGAGATCATACTCGAGATTAAAGCGTGACTCGTCCCACGCCATGGATTTTTTCAGTGACGCAATAGCATGATGCGCTTTATTTAAATTCCCTTTATCGACAAAAACCTGCAATTTTACGGCTTTATTACTACGGGTAATAAACTCATCTTCTAATAAGTCAAAATCACCGGCAACTAGGGCAAACAAGTAAGCAGGCTTAGGAAATGGATCATGCCACTTGGCAAAGTGACGGTCGTCATCGAGATCGCCCTTTTCGACCGGATTACCATTGCTTAAAAGATAAGGGAAAGCGGCCTTATCGGCTTCTATACGCACCGTATAGATGGCCAACACATCGGGTCTATCTAGGAAGTAGGTGATTCGTCTGAAGCCTTCGGCCTCACACTGAGTACAATATGCCCCATCTGACATGTAGAGGCCTTCGAGGCTCAAGTTTGCCTCCGGGTCTAGCTGAGTCACTATCTCGAGTTCAAACTCATCGAGCTCTGTATCTATACTCAGGCTCGTTAATCCTTGCTTGTAACTGACATCTTCACCATTGATCTTCACCGATAAGACTTTCATCTCATCACCATCGAGTAACAAGCTTGGCGCTTGTTTGTCTCGTCTAACCACCTGGCTCTTAGCGATCACTTGAGTTTCTTTCCCATCTAAGTTAAAGCTCAAGTCCAGATGAGTGATGCTGAATCTAGGTGCGGCGTAGTCTTTTAGGTATTTTGCTTGTGCTTGTGTCATAAACAGACCTTAAATCCTTTTCAACGCTTATGTCGTCATAAGCTGAATAATAAATATAAAAAAACGCGCTCGAAGCGCGTTTTTAAAAATCATATCAATCTAGTGTGATTCGTTCTTGGCAAGCCTTTCTATGTCGACAAGATCTAAGGTGATATAGACAGTTTCATCGAGGAAGGCATCTGGGATGTTAACTTCTTCCTCATCCGACTTTGCATCTTTATCATCGCTACTCGTCTCATCTTCATCATCCAATGTTTTGACGATTTCTAAGCCTTGTTTAACACGACGTTCATTGAGTCTCTCGAGCTGTTTCTTTTCATTGCTTTCGCGCTCATCAACACGCTCACTCTCGACTAATGACACAGTAGTTTCATTGTGATGCAGCTTAAACTCGGCGATATCTTTGTTAACATATCCAAACTCTACATCGGTTTTTATACGTTCTTGGTGTTTAGAGTCTAAGCTAGTCACCAGATTAGGATTAATGTCTCCTAACGTACCGTATTGAGCCACAGGCACCTTGTCCCAAGGCAGTGCATTCTCTTCTTCGGCCTCACCATACTCACCCGGCTCTAATGCGCTCGGGAAAGATATGTCGGGTGTCACACCTTTGAGTTGAGTGCTGCCACCATTGATGCGATAGAACTTAGCTATGGTGTATTGCACGTGGCCGATAGGTTTTTCATACATGTCATAGATGCGACCAAGGCTCTTGTGTTGCTGCACAGTACCTTTACCAAATGTAGATTCACCTACAATTAGCGCACGATCGTAATCTTGCAGTGCCGCAGCAAAAATTTCTGATGCCGATGCGCTGTATCTGTCCACCATCACAGTCAATGGACCGCTGTAGCTGGTTCGGCCATCATTGTCACGATTCTGAGAAACTTTACCGTTAGCATCTCTAATCTGAACCACCGGACCTTGCTCGATAAACAATCCAGTCAACAAAGTGGCCTCAGTTAATGCGCCACCACCATTTCCCCTAAGGTCGATGATGATACCTTCAACTTGGGCTTCTTTAAGTTTAACCAGCTCTTTAGACACATCTTTCGATAAGTCCATATAGAAACCGGGGATCTGAATGACGCCAATTTTACGATTTGCGTAGAGGCCATTATCAGGCTCTATCACTTCGGATGTTGCCGCTCTGTCTTCGAGACGTATTTTATCTCTGACGATGACGACTTCAAAAGATTTCGCCGAAGAGCCACCCTTTTTAGGTAAAATTTGCAGTACAACTTTACTGCCTTTAGGGCCCTTTATCAGTTCGACCACATCATCTAATCGCCAACCGATAACATCGACGATCTCCTTACCCTCTTGACCTACGCCAATAATTTTATCTTCTGGAGATAATTTTGCACTGGTCGCAGCTGGGCCACCAGCCACAAGACTCTTGATAACTGTGTAGTCATCATCCATCTGCAGTACCGCACCGATCCCCTCAAGGCTCAGGTTCATCTCCATCTGGAAGCGTTCGGCATTACGGGGGGAAAGGTAACTCGTGTGTGGTTCGACCGTACGAGAGAAGGCATTCATCACACCTTGGAATACATCTTCACTCTTAGTCTGACTCAAACGTTTTATCGCATTGTTATAGCGCTTTTCAAGCACAGGAACGATCTCTTCCCATGTCTTACCGGTCAATTTAAGATTTAATGCATCGTATTTGACACGTTGACGCCAAAGCTCATCCACTTCCGCTTCATCTTTAGGCCAGGTCGCATCTTCACGATCATACTGATACTTATCATTAGGGACCGTAAAGTCTATCTCTTTGTCTAATAGGGTGAGTGCGTAGGCAAAACGGTCGTAACGTCTTTTTTGAACCCGTTCGAACATCTTATAAGCAGGTGTTAAATCACCACTCTTAAGCATGTCATCGAACTGTTTAGAAAATACTTGAAAGCTGTCCAGATCACTCTGAAGCAGCACATTACGTCGGTAATCGAGCTGCTTTAGATATCGTTTAAACACTTGCTCGGAAAACGCATCATCTAAATCGAATCTGTGATAGTGAGAACGAGTGAAAAGGCCAGTCACGCGCTTGCTCGCAACTTTGTGTTGCGGCTCCTGCGTTAAGGCGGGTAACTCGCTGAATGGAATTGTAGGGGTTAACGCCCACGCCGAGAATCCGACAAAAATACTGGCGATTGAGACAGCCAGGGAAATTTTTCGCATCAACAAGTTACTCCTTTACTAAAATTAAAGCATGATGTGCTCAACACTAACTTTTATGGTTAGGCCAGAGTCCAATTGGACTTGAACATCATTTCTCTTAATATCAACGATAACACCAGAAACTGGCGACTTACCTAGTTTGACACTAACACGCTGATTTTGTTTCAGCTCATTTAACACTGCTGGCGTCAAATTAACAACAGGCGCAGGCTCTTTCGCTGGCTTTTTAGCCACTGGCTTGACTCGTTTAGGCGCGGGTTTCTTGGCTTGCTTAGCAGCTTGCCCTTCCTTCCTTGCCGCCGCCGCTTTCGCTACGCGTTTCGCCTTTGCTTTTTCCTGACTCTCTTTAAGCGTCGATTGCGCGTGTTCGACATGCTCTTGCTCTAACTCACCACACTCTTTTCCTTCGAGGTCGATTCGCTGAACACCTGCTTTTACGCCCTTCAGATAACGCCAACTACTAGTATAGCGTCTCAAAGCAATTCTCAATTGAGTTTTACTGACTTTAGAATCATCAGCTAACCTTTCAGCCAACTCCTGAAACAATCCAATTTTTAAAGGTTTAGTTTCGCCTTCGGCAATAAAGCACAAAGGAAATGTTTCATATAAATACGCAAGAATTGCGTTGGTGTCGGTCAACTTGTCTGTTGATTCCATTATTTCTTCCACAGTTTAAAAGGGGCACTGCCTAGACAGAAAGTAGGCTATACAGTGTCGTTTATATTTGTCTTTCGCGGGCTCAATCAGATAATCCTCAACAGAATTATCGAGACGCAGCTCAAACACGGCAGACATACTCTAGCAATTACAATTAACAAACGCCAAGCATTCATTCCCAAATGAGGGATATCCTCGACGTCCTTAGTATTCGAACCGCCTATTATAAACCCCAGTTTGACGATTGCGAACACGAATTATGAAAAATTGGTTATAGTTTAGCCAAATAACGCATTTTCGAAGCTTGAGACTAAGTTTTCTAGCCCAATTTGATCGTTCTCATCGAATCGAGCTAGCTTAGGGCTGTCTATATCCAAAACGGCGATGAGTCGGTTATCCCTAAGAACGGGGATGACTATTTCAGAATTACTCGCCGCGTCGCAAGCAATATGCCCTGAAAATTGATGAACATCTGCCACTCTAAGTGTTTTTTTCTCTGATGCCGCCGAGCCACATACTCCCCTGCCCAGTGGTATACGCGTACAGGCAACCCGGCCCTGAAATGGGCCTAACACTAGCAGCTCATCTTTTAGCAGATAGAACCCCACCCAATTTAGATCTTCGAGTGAGTCATTGAGTAAGGCGGAAAAGTTGGCCATCGCTGCCACTAAGTCATCTTCCCCCTGAAGAAGGGCTTGTGCTTGACGGTTCAGCGTTTGATAAAATTCAGTTTTCATACAAACTTCCTAACACTTTATTTTTTTGTATCGACATTTTTAGCGTCGGCTTTCTTAGTCTTTTTTTTAATTTCTGTCGTCTCTGTTTTCTGAGGTACCACGCCTTTAAGCAAACTGAGCAATAAGTCCTTGTGTTGAGCAAGATAAAAACTCAGTTTTTCACAGGTGACTTCATCTATCTCTAATTCTGACTCAGCTAAGAAGGGGGTTAGGTTATCGGCGATATCAAGCATCTTATCGTAGGCATCAGCCTCCTTCTTAGATGTGAATGTCATTTTCTCAACCCCCTCTCTGACCACTACAAATTTAGTTACAACCGCCATAACGTCCCTCTCACTGTTTATATATACAGTTGTAGGGTCTCATAAAAATAACTTCTTATGCAAGTATTCTGGAAAATCTGATATTATCTGTCTGATTATAGAGTGATATCTATCAGGTTTTTCCAACTAAGCATGACTCAATGACAAGCAGTTCAGACGAATTAACACATTTCGTCGAGCCAAGTATTAACAAGAAAAGGGATGTGTAAGAAAGGGTGAAATTACTTACGGAACATGAGTGTGCAGATACCAGTGTGACCCTGTGTCGTTCTTGTGATCTTGTGATAAGGAAGCGAGCCTTGCCTTCGTCTGTTCGTGCCTTATGCCCTCGATGTCATACTCCCATCTATGATGCACCATATTGTTCCTTAAACGGCATGTTAGCCCTGTGCCTCACCGCGATTATTTTTTTCATCCCGGCAAACTTACTCCCCGTTCTCGAGTTACATTTTCTTGGCAGCATCAGGACCACAACCATATCCGAAGGTGCCATGGCTGTAGCAAACCAAGGTTATTGGGTCGTCGCCATTGCCGTTCTCACCTCGGCGGTCATCGCACCTGGTTTACTGCTTTTATCTGTGCTGTCGCAAATTTTAATTATCAAGTATCGACTGCAGGTGCCTTTTTTTCGAGATATATTGAAGCGCCTGCTTAAATATCATGGTCTACTCTCACAACTCACCATGTTAGAAATTTATATGATCAGTATTTTCGTTTCCGTCTTTCAACTCACGGACTATACCGATATCTATCTGGGAATGGGCACCTTCTGTTTTGCCATGTTATTTCTGGTAACCCTATTTTTACAGCGTGAATATCATCTCGAACATATGTGGAGTGTATTAGATGACTAGCCCCTCTGAGCAGCCACAGAGAAACCAAGGGAAAGATTTAGGCCTGACGCTCTGTCCTTCATGCCAACAGTTGATGTCCCACAAGGCAACCCATTGTTCAAGGTGTGGCTCAACACTCGCATTTCGTGATTATTCCAGCCTGCAAAAAAGTTGGGCCTTGCTGATAACCGCCGCCATTTTATTGATCCCGGCAAATATTTATCCGATCACTATCTTTACCAGTCAGGGACAGACACGTCACGATACTATTTTTACCGGTATCACCCACCTTATCGATCTGAATATTCTGCCGATTGCAGTCATATTATTTACCGCCAGTATCTTAGTTCCTATTTTAAAAATCTGTGGCTTGACTATTTATCTGCTAGCCATCAGTTTCCGTCTGCCCATCTCCAAGAAGAGGTTGATGGTCGGCTTTCATGTTATTGAATGGATAGGTCGATGGTCAATGCTTGACCTGTTTGTCATATCTATTACCGCTGCGGTGGTCAATATGGGGCAATTGCTCGATGCAAAGCCCGGACCTGCCGCTACCGCATTTGCTTTAGTGATTTTACTGACACAAATTGCCGCTAAAGTACTTGATACTCGTTTACTCTGGGATCGATTGGAATCGCAAGATGACACAAATAGAAACACCGAAAGTAGTTAAGAAGAAGCTTTTTTCGCCTATCTGGCTTCTCCCCCTTGTGGCTATTGCCCTAGGGTCCTGGTTAGGCATAAAAAGCATAAGAGAAGCCGGTATTGAAGTGCGTATCCACTTCCCCAGCGCGACTGGGATTGATGTCGGTAAGACCTTAGTACGCTATCAAGGGCTGACGGTGGGTAAAGTCGTCGATATTGGCATCGATGACGAGCTACAAGGCGTTAATGTCGATCTAAAGATGGATTACCGAGCGGATCCATTTTTGAATGAGCAAACCAAATTTTGGCTAGTCACACCTAAAGCCTCGATCACAGGG
This sequence comes from Shewanella sp. YLB-07, assembly GCF_009377275.1. Taxonomy (NCBI): domain Bacteria; kingdom Pseudomonadati; phylum Pseudomonadota; class Gammaproteobacteria; order Alteromonadales; family Shewanellaceae; genus Shewanella; species Shewanella sp. YLB-07. The sequence goes on from NZ_VOQB01000009.1 coordinate 224,129, forward strand.
GTAGAAGGTTTAGATGCGCTTTTCTCAGGGAATTATATCGCCATTCAACCTGGTGGAGGTCAGTCTCAATCCTTTTTCGAAGCCGAAACGGATGCCCCAGCCATGCTGCCGGGAAGCGATGGTTTAGTCATTGAATTAACAGCCGATACCTTAGGGTCTTTGGATGTAGGCTCACAAATATTCTATCGACAGATCCCCGTCGGAGAAATCATCAGCTATCATCTCGAAGGCTCGAGGCAAATTTTACTGAGCGCATTTATCAAGAAGCAATACACTCATTTGGTAAAGACGGACTCTCAATTCTGGAACGTGTCCGGACTCCATATCACCGCCTCGCTCTCTGGCATAGAGATAAGATCCGAAAGCCTGTCGTCTATTCTTGCCGGAGGCCTTAGTTTTAGCTCTTCCGATGACTCTCAAAGAGCCGAAAATGGACACAGTTACCGAGTCTATGACAGTCAAGCATTAGCCCAAGGTGGCATCGAATTTGCTCTGACAGCCACTGAATCGGATGCTGTATCTACCGGCACGGCCATCGTTTTCAGAGGCATCAATATAGGTCGTATCACAGATACACATCTAACCGATACAGGTGTGGAATTCACCGCCAAAATTGATAAAGAATATGCCCAGTTGCTCTCAGGTACGTCTCACTTCTGGCTTGAGGGTGCCGATATATCCTTGTCTGGTATCAAGCATGCGGGGCGCTTGATCACAGGTAGTGTCATTAACTTTTCACCAGGAAGCGGAGAGCCTAAACAGCAATACCCTTTATTGGAGATAGCACCGGATCAAGACGCACAATCTAAATTACTGTTAAATTTAACCGCCGAGAATAACCCGGGAGTCGGGATAGGGGCCGAAGTTCGTTATAAGCAATTGGCCATTGGCAAGGTCAATTCCGTCAGCCTTAATCAGGCATTAACTGGCGTAGAATACCAGATTGAGATCTGGCCTGAGTTTACTGATTTAGTTAATACCGATAGCTATTTCATCCCCGAATCGGCCCTGTCAATCGAGGCATCCCTCGATGGTATATCAGTGAAAACCCGTGACCTATCGACCTTGACAAAAGGCGCTATCAGCCTGATTCAGGGGGCCAGTAAAACCGTGGCAAAAAATCATGCACAACTGGCTTTGTTTCTCTCAACAGATGCGGCTGATGATTATTTTGACAAGCTAAATCAGTTTACATTATCCCTGATGAGTACCGATGGAGCAGATCTGTCATCGGGATCGCCTGTCTACTATCAAAAAATGCAGATAGGCCAGGTCGACGAGGTTAACTGGAGCTCGGCTAATGAAAACTTCAACATTAACATCAGCATTCGAAACCAATTCAAGCCATTAGTCAAAACCAATAGCGTTTTTTGGCGAAACAGTGCCGTCACAGTCAATGCCGGTCTCTCTGGCATAGAAATCGATGTAGCGCCTATACAGGGAGCATTAAAAGGCAGCATCACACTCGGATTGCTCGACGATGAGGATATAGGCTCTCAAACTCACCTGTATGAATCTAAATCCCTGGCACTGGCTCAGGCAAAACCCATCAAGCTCACCTTCCCCGCCGATGTCAAGTTAGCGGCCAAGGCCCCTATACGTTACTTAGGCCACAAGGTGGGCGCTGTCGAACGTGTCACCTTGAATAAAGACCTGATAAGCGTCAGCGTTGATGCCTATCTATATGGGGATTATGCCCAACATTTTACTCAAGAAGACGCCGAGTATTTCCTCGTCGACGCTCAAATTTCTCTCGCCGGTATTAAAGCGCCTGAAACCTTAATAACCGGCCCCTATATCGGCGTCAAACCTGGGGTAAGCACTCAAATCCGTACTCAGTTTATCGGTGAAGTGACCCCAGTTATACAGGCCAAAAAAGACTGGTTACAATTCACTCTCGAAGACACTAATCTGGGCTCAATTAAAGCCGGAACCCCTATTTTTTTTAGGGGCATAAGCATTGGTGCTATCGATGCTTATCAGTTAGCCGATACGGGTAACTCGGTACAGATGTTCGCCCATATCGATGGGGAATATCGTCACCTGGTCAACCAAACTAGTCAATTCTGGGATCTGTCTGGTGTAAAAATCGATGTAGGTCTCTTTTCAGGAGCTAAGATTGAGACAGGTTCATTAGAGAGCATACTAGCGGGTGGCGTAGGTGTAGTCACCGAGCAGCAAACCATGACGAGTAACATGCTGACATCAGACGCGAGTTTCACCTTACATAAAAAACTCGAAGCTAAATGGTTAACATGGGCACCAGTCCAACTCAGCCAACAATAACCTCACAAATTAAGCATGACCAGGAGGAAAATATCCCCCCTTCTGGCTGCTCTTTATTCGGCTCATTAACTATGCTCTCATTTACCAACTAAAGTGCTTATACTTACTTAAATCGGTATTAGTCTGGGAAGCTTAGATTGGTATTAGTCTTGGGAGATTTATGTCTAGAGAAATAATAAAAATAGCGGCAAAAAATTTAAAAAAAGCCGTTCCTTTGATGTTGAAGCACCAAATTCCCACCACGCCAACCAATTACGCGCTCTGGTATACCTATGTCTCAGAGCAAAGCCCAGAATTAAATAAACGACTCGACACGGTTATTGAGCAGCATCATACCTGCCCGCCCGTGAATGCAGAGATGCTATATCGTGAGTACGTGTCAGATCCCATCGAAGTCGATGTCCTCGACATGCGACAGAACCTTGAGGCTATGGCGACAGAACTATCTCACTCTCTCAAGGATACTAACTTAGACGCCACTCAATTTCAGCGCCGTATCGACAGTAATTTCGAGAAGTTAAACCGGATAGAAGAGGAAGGCGTCAGTTTAGAGAAGGTACTCGGTATCGTCAGAAGCTTAGTCAAAGAGTCCGACGACATACGTTCGAGCACACAATATTTCACTGGCCAACTCAGTAAAGCCCAACAAGAGATAGATGCATTAAAGCAGCAACTCGCAAAATCTGAACAAATCATGCTGTACGATGCACTAACGGGTATCTTCAATCGCCGCGCATTCGATAACGATCTAAGAGGCTCCCTGAGTCAATCACCTGACGGCTTATGCCTCATCCTGGTGGATATTGACCATTTCAAGGCATTTAATGACAATTATGGTCATCAATTAGGCGACCAAGTCCTTAAAGCGGTCGCTAAGCGATTGCAGGAAGCCTGCAGAGATGGTGCAAAAATATATCGATATGGTGGAGAGGAGTTTGCCGTCATCATACCTAGAAGCCAACTTAGCTCCTCTCGTCATCTGGCCGAAGCCATGCGCAGGGGGCTGGAAAAAGTCTCCCTTAAAGATAGAAGAAAAGACGTTAGAATCAATAAGATCACTGCATCATTTGGCGTCGCACAGTGGGATAAAAACCTCGAGGGCGCTGAGCTTATAGAGAGAGCGGACAAACTTCTCTATGAGGCCAAACGTCTGGGGCGAAACAGGGTCATGCCCATTCCCAGCTAGAACATTCGTCGCTACACAGGCAGCGCCCTCACTATGAGTCTATACGGGCTGCCTGTTTGTAGGGCATTAAATGGATAACAAGTGATCAGGGTCAGCTGGTCATGATAACTTGGCATCAACGCACGAGTGTCAGATTCGTGCACAATTTGAGTCGAGGATACCCGGTACAGACTCGTCTGCTTATCTGCGTCTTGAAATTTTAGCACCCGTCCTGCTTTAATCCCGTTAAGCACAGAAAAGTGCGTATCATTATGACCCGCTATGATCCTGTTCCCCCCTTGGGTCTGCAAGCCTCCGCCCTGAACCATAGTTGGCCCGAAGGCTAGATTTCTGCCCGATGCACCGGACAGCACATAAAAAGTTCTGTCTTCACTGTCTACATTATCTGCCGTCATCAAGGTCAGTTTAGCCACAGGGTAAGTATCGGCCCAGCTCCATGGTTTATGGGGTCGCTTATCCTCTAAGGTTTGTCGCCATGCTTGCTCAATGAGATATTGTGCGAAGTACGCCTTAGCCTGCATATATGAGCCTCCTCCCAAGAATAACAGTCCGGTCAATATCACAGTGCAGCAAAGCCCGGTTCGCCAGCCCTGTAAACGACTCATGTCTCCAGGCCTTTTGCTGACACATGTCCGTCACCGCCAGTCTTAATTGACACTGTTTGTCGCCTTTTCTGAGCAGCTAAACTACGGAGCATACTCAACCCAGCTCCCTTATCAAGGCTAAAGCTTGCCAGATAGGCTAAACCTAGACCCAACAAGATCATGCCCATCATGATAAGCAAGCGACTCTCCCCCCCAGTCTGAGGCAAATAGCCCACTGGGGGTTGCCAGCCAAATGGCGTGGACTGCACCACACTGGCATTATTTGACACCACAGACGAAGGCTTTGCAGGAATGCTCTCAACCGCCACTAAACTAGTATACTGGCTCACCAGGTGATATTTGAGCGCCAAAGCCGTCACCTGTTTTTTTACTCTGGCTTGGTTAGCCCCATTTTTACTCATCTCCAATGCGGCTATCTGCTTTCTGGCCCAGACAAGATCTAAACCTGCAGCGGATTTGCGCTCATTGAGAGACAAACTGCTATGCCAATATTGGTTACCTATCATGCCCGATACGATTAACTCAGAGGCCGAAGCCTGGTAAATCTTGGGACGCATCTTTATCGCGACTAACAAGGGTTCATTAGCATACAGATCCGCAATACTGATCGGCCAATGATCGGGAATAGTGCCATCGCCATAGCGAAGTTCAATATCAGTGATTTGAGGATGCTCAATTTTATACAGTAGCGATTCTATTTTCTGCTGCACCTCGTCCAGCTTACCTATGTAGGTGAAGCTCCCCCTACCTAGCTCAGCCGCTCTTTCCATAAAATGAGAATTAGGTGCCGAGCCTATGCCGATGGTGAACAGTCTCGAATGACCTATATGCTCCTCGATAAGACTGAACAAATCTCTCTCGTTCGCCACGGCCCCATCGGTCATAAACAATACTTGCTTCAACCGGGTACTGTCTGGGTCTGAATTATCTTCATTTTGCTGATAAGCCGAGTGCATCCCGGGAGCGAGCGCACGAGTCAGTGCAAAACCCATCTCTGTGCCCCCATCGGCCTTTAAGGTGCGTATAAACTGATTAGCCCTACCGATATTTTTTGCCGTGGCAGGCAGAGACTGTGCAGATAAAGCGTGCACATTTGAATTAAATTCGATGATATTGAAACTGTCACGCGTCCCTAATCCGGCTAATGCATAGCCCATTGCCTTCTTGGCTTGTGCTATTGCCTCACCGGACATGGACCCCGAGGTGTCGATAACGAGTATCAAGTCTCTGGCTATCGCGCTGATCGCACCAACCTCTGGGGGGATCAACATCAGTAAGGCATAGTCGCTGTCCTCTGGTGAAGAGTTTGCATCCTTATGGGTTTGGCCCTGCTGGGCATAGATGGCCGCAACGGGCTCACTCCCCGAAACAGGTGTCCATCTGAGGACAAAATCTCTGTTGGCAGGCGTATCGCCCGCTAACTTGAGCAGATATTGAGTATTAGTCACCGGCTGCTTATCAATATCATGGTAAACACTGGTTATCTCACTGAGCGCTATGCCCGCATCGAGATCTATCTCAATGTTAACCTTAGGACCTGCTGCTCTGAACTCCCCAAAGCCATAACTTGGGTCAACCAGCTGTGCCAACATTCTCTGTGTAGAAGGATAGGAATTATTCTTCCCGCCTCCTTGTTTGGGCACGTATCTTGGATTGACTAACATAGGAAACCTGAGGCTGAATTCACCTTTTTCATATTTCACCAGCTCTTGATAGCTTATCTGCACCACTAAGGTTTCACCCGGCCCCAGATTAGCAACAGATGTGGTAAAGATATTGGGTCTCGACTGCTCCACCAAGCTGGCTCTTTGACCTGTAGCTTTAGCCAGTTCAAACTGTTTTTTGGCCTCTTCCTTCTCTCTAACTTGCCCCTCTATTACCTTTTGCCCAACGATCAGGCGCATATGATCCACGGCAGCCTCATTGGGTAAAGGAAACAGGTAGCTACCATTAAGCCAATCGTCACTATCATTTATGAATGTCTGAGTCACTGTGACCCGATTAACCCAGCCAGAAACCTTCATCTGAACATCTGTGTTAAGCGGCATCGCCACCTGAGGCTCACTCTCTCCTTGCCTGTGATAAACAAAACTCCCTTGAGTTATCTCAACGGCACTCATGGCCTGAGCGACATTTATCCAAGATGCCATCATGATGACTATCCCGGATATGGCGAAGTTAAGCCCCCTCCTAAGAGGGGCTTGTAAATTCAAATAATGATCTAGACACAAACCTGTTCTCATCTTTATATTCCTTTATTATGAAAACCGCTTAATGGTTGGCAGCAATGGCCGTATCTTGTGACACAAATTTAATCGTGACCCTGCGATCGAAGAAGTCATTCTCAAAGCTCTGCTCAACGGTTATCGGCGCACTGGCACCGTATGCACTAGCAGTTAATCTTTGTTCATTCACCCCCTTGCTCACCAGGTAGTTCTTCACCTCGGCCACTCTCTGCTCAGACAAAGCCTGATTGTAGGTCGACTCTCCCCGGCGATCCGCATATCCGGTAAGATCTAACCTGAGGTCATCAGACATCTGCAGTGCACTCGCCAATTCATCCAATTGAGGTTGGAAATGTGTCTCTAACTGAGAAGAGCCTGTCTTAAATTGAATATTTAAGCCCAGCTCTAACTCCGTCAACTTCTGCTGCCTGGCCAACTTGAGTTCGGCCAGTTCATCTTGCACCGATTCATACTGATTAGAGATAAGCGCCAGAGACTGGTTATCTTCATTGAGTTGGTGAATGGTGGTTTCTTGCTCGCTTAACTTTACCTGTTGAGATTCTATCTCAGTATCATCTCCAACCGACTTACCGATAATGCCGCCGGTAAACGCACCGATGATAGCGCCAATGGGCCCGCCGACGACCGCGCCTAGGACAATTCCCGAGCCCACGCCGATCAACTCTTCATGGTGCTCTCTTTGATTTTCAGTGTCTGATGCATAGCCCATGTTCGAAAATGTTAATGAGCTCATCACTAATGCGGCAATCAATTGTTTGTTCATCTTATTATTTCCTACTGTCATTAATGTTATTTATGTGTTCTGTGAACGAAGAGTTCGCTTCAATTCGATATGAACATTAAAACGAATAGAGATGACTTTGACGGGGAGGAAAAATGGCATTGCGGGTATCAATTGTGGCAACAAAAAGGCAATCACTTAAGTTGGCTTTTTACCTCGTTGTTTTGCTGTATAGTCACACTCCAACAGGGTTATCCGGCAATAAAGTAAGCTGCCGACGATTATCAATTAGCTAGTGTCAAGATAATCGACTTTAAAAGGTTAAAGGTCATGAAACGTATCGCCATCGTTGAAGATGAAGTCGCCATTCGCGAAAACTATAAAGAAGTATTACAACAGCAAGGCTACAGCGTCCAAGCGTATGCTAATCGCCCTATGGCGATGCAGGCTTTTTTGACCCGACTCCCGGATCTGGCGATCATAGATATCGGGCTAGAAGATGAGATTGACGGTGGGTTCACCCTGTGTCAGTCCCTCAGGGCCATGTCGAGCAACCTGCCTATTATCTTTTTAACCGCCAGAGACAGTGATTTTGATACCGTATGTGGTCTCAGATTGGGCGCAGATGATTACTTGAGTAAGGATGTCAGTTTTCCACACTTGATTGCCAGACTGGCCGCCCTTTTTCGTCGTGCAGAGTTGCAGGGCAAAGAGATATTAGATGAAAACCTGCTGGAACGAGATAAGCTGGTCATCGACATCAACCGCATGCAAGTGTATTGGAACAAGACGCATATTGAACTCACTGTGACCGAATTCTGGATGGTGCACGCACTGGCAAAACGCCCTGGGCATGTTAAAAATCGACAAGAATTAATGCAGGAAGCTAAAATTTTTGTCGATGACAGCACCATCACGTCTCATGTGAAACGAATTAGAAAGAAATTCCTCGCCCTCGACGCAGATTTCGACTGTATAGATACCGTTTATGGTATGGGATACCGATGGGACCCTCAGGGCTAAGCTCGACTAATCAACGCCGCTTAATATGTTTAAACAAAGAGTATCGCTAGTGTTATATCGCCTCTTGGACATCAGAGCTAAAGCCTCTATGTATGCTTTCCTCATCGTTAGCAAGACAAAAAACAGCATGCGCAAGCATTGGGGCTGGTTAAAAACAAAACTGGTCAAGATAACCCCGGCCAAATTTTATAAAATAGCGAACAGGCTGAGCGAACTCTTTTTTCTGCTGAAACACAAATTATCTAAATTTCATCCTCCCATAGGCCTGAGATCGAAAGTCGCCATCTTATCTTTATTTCTCCTCTGCCTGCCCTGGTTAGGCTATCAATATGTGTGGGAGATGGAAAAATACCTGAGATACGGTCAGGAAAAAACACTCGAAGGCACCACGCAAGCGCTCGCAACCGCACTGCATGAACGCCCTAGCCTCTTTGACATACAGGCCAGTTTTCTTACTCAGGTAGAACAGGGGCGCGACCTATATGCTTACCCTTTAGCCGGACCCATTCAACTCGATGGAAAATTGAGTGACTGGGCCTCTTACCGCCACCGAAGTATCAATTATGGCGAAGACCATCTGATCTTTAAACGTTCAGCCGACGCTCCATTAAACGTCAGTTTTAAGCATATGGTAGGTAAATATGCTGGTTTCCTCTACGCCTTCTTCGAAGTGACAGATCCTCATGTGATCTATCGTGGCAGCAACAGTCTCAAAATCGATGTCAATGACCACCTGGCCATTGCCACATTGGCTCCCGATGGTAAATTCAAACGCTATATCATCGCCACTCAAAGAGATGGCTGGGTGAGTTCATATAAGCTGCCTGAAAACCCTAAAAAAAGAATGCCTGTCACGCCAGAGCTTAAAATTCAGGGAAAGTGGATTAAGACTGAAGCCGGTTACAATGTTGAGATACGCATGCCGCTGGATATGGTAGGTAGCAAACTGGGTTTCGCCATCTATGATGTCAATAATAAGCAGACACGCACTCTGGATGCCATCGTCGGCACATCGGCCATCGATGATGTAGAAAATTTGGGTACAGTCCTGGTGCCTTCTCCTGAAATAGAAAGCATCATCAAAGGGATGAGCCATAACAGTTCGCGTATTTGGGTAGTCGATAAACATGGACGCGTATTAGCCAAGTCCGGTGACATTCGTACAAGTAGCAGTGTCTGGACTCGAACTGTCCAAGACACACCCGATGACTCGTTTTGGGGTCACTTTAAGCGGGACTACCTTCACCGCTTCTATTATAAAATCTTAACCACCCCACCAAAAGATTTTATCGACTCCCTGCAGGACTCTACCGTTCTCAAAGGAAGTCACATCAAGAATGCACTCGCCGGCAGACAAGGCTCCACCTGGCGATTAACCCCGGACAATAAAGCCGTCATACTGGCAGCAGCCAGTCCCATCTGGATTGACGATAAGGTCATGGGGGTGGTGATAGCCGAGGAGACCACACATGGCATTCGTACTCTGCGTAACAAGGCGCTAGAGAAATTATTTAACGTCATCCTGACCATCATGAGCATGGGCACCTTAGCCCTGTTCTTTTTCGCTTCCAGTATATCCAGCAGGATAAGAAAACTCAGGGATGAAACCGAAGAAGCCATAGACAGCCAAGGCCGGATCAGAAAAACCATCCAGGGCTCTGAAGTCAGAGATGAAATTGGCGATCTTTCGAGGAGTTTTGCCAGTATTGTCGGCCGTCTGGGCCAATACACCCATTACCTGGAGAATATGTCTTCGCGCTTATCTCATGAGCTGAGAACCCCTGTGGCCGTAGTGCGTTCTTCATTGGAGCATCTGAGCCTACAACAATTAGATCCTGACACCCGAAAATACGTCGATAGGGCGGAAGAAGGCGTTAGCAGACTCAATATGATCCTCAATAACATGAGTGAAGCCACGCGTCTGGAGGAGAGCTTATCTCAAGCCGAAGTGGACATATTTCCCCTATCCAAGGTCATCTCAGGTTGTATGCAAGGTTATCAGCTCACCTATCCCAACAAGGAATTCCTAGTATCAATCATACAGGAGCCCTTGACTATGAGTGGTGTGCCCGAGTATATCGCTCAGCTCATGGATAAGCTGATTGCCAACGCGTTAGAATTCAGTACCGACAATACGCCCATTACAGTCACCCTAACGGCCAAGCACAGGCACGCAGAGCTGACCATTTCAAACTTCGGCCCCCTATTACCCGAAAAAATGGCTGAACAAATTTTCGAATCTATGGTCTCTGTACGCCAACAAAAAGCCCAAGATAAGCCCCATTTAGGCCTCGGACTCTATATCGCCCGGCTTATCACTGACTTCCACAAAGGCTCCATCAAGGCAAGAGATCTACAGACTCCAGATAAAAACGGTAAAGCTGGCGCTAATTTAGTCAATTCAGGCGTAGAGATCTTGGTGTCACTGCCTTATATAAAAGATTAAGCATCATCATAACTCACTGAATGTTGGTGAAGCGCTCTATCTATCTATCTTAAAAAGCAGAGATAGAGCAAACAGCACTCACTCTTCTCTTTAGCCATTTAGATGTTAAGATGGCTAAAACCCATTATTTCTCCTACTCGTTTCTGGAAGTATGCCCTATGAAAAAAGAAACCAAGATCATCAGCGTTGGACGTGACAAGAAATGGACTAAGGGTGTGATCAATCCCCCTGTATTTAGAGCATCGACCATGATCTTTGACACTATGGAAGAGATGCGTTTTGCCACCAAGAACCGCGCTAACGGCGAAATGTTTTATGGCAGACGTGGTGGCCCCACTCACTTTGCTTTTCAGGCGGCTATCGCCGAACTGGAGGGTGGCAGCGGCACTGCACTCTACCCATCTGGATCTGCGGCCATCAGCGGTGCACTATTATCATTTTTAAAAGCAGGCGATCACCTGTTGATGGTCGACAGTGCCTATGAGCCAACCCGAGATCTGTGCAACAAGCTGCTCGCAGGTTTTGGCATAGAAACCACGTATTATGATCCCATGATAGGTGAAGGCATCGCAGAACTTATCAGACCGAACACCAAAGTCTTGTTCTTAGAGTCACCTGGCTCAGTCACCATGGAGATTCAGGATGTCCCGACCCTGAGCGCAATAGCACATCAGCATGGCCTCATTGTCATGCTGGATAACACCTGGGCCTCACCGATAAATTCGCGTCCTTTCGAGATGGGCGTGGATATATCCATTCAAGCGGCCACTAAATATATTGTTGGTCACTCAGATGTGATGTTAGGCACAGCGACGTCAAACGACACGCACTGGGAGCAACTGAGAGAGAATAGCTATCTCATGGGACAGTGCACCTCCCCCGATGACGTCTATCTCGCCAGTAGGGGGCTGAGAACCCTAGGCGTGCGAATGCAACAGCATGAACAGAACGCGTTAAAAGTGGCAAACTGGTTAGCGACTCGCCCGGAAGTGGATCACTTAAGGCACCCAGCATTTGAGACTTGTCCGGGTCATGAGTTTTTCAAACGAGATTTCAGTGGCTCCAACGGCCTATTCTCTTTCGTATTAAAACAGGGCGACCTTAAGTCTGTTACCGCCTTGGTGGAAAACATGGATCACTTCAAGATGGGTTTCTCATGGGGTGGGTTCGAGAGTCTGATCTTAGGCGTCTTCGGTATCGACAAGATCAGAACGGCCACAAGCTGGGATAGCAGTAAACCTCTTATTCGACTGCACATAGGTCTGGAAAATGCGGATGATTTGATCGCCGATCTAGAAGCGGGATTCGTTCGGTTTAACGCAGTGCTAAACCGCTAACATATGCTACACACTGAAACCGCCCTATTGGCGGTTTTTTTATATCTGCTCAATTTAGGATTCAGAAACAGATTATAGATTAGATATAAGCTAATTCATTACCCAAGAGAATGGCTCACCAAGTTCAACTAGATCTCCATCGATAATGACCAGGCTGGTATTATCACCACAAAAATACACTCGTGATAAATCGGCAGAAAGTGCGGCTAATTCCCTTGCCATATTCGATGTTTTTTCAGCTAGTAATACATGGGGTACGAAATGAAATGGCACCAGAGATAAGCCCGACAGGTCCTGTGATCCCATGTGGTTGATATCGCCACATAAAATCGCGGTATCGATTGAGGGCGTCATGATCATCGCCCCAGCACTGACACCGATAAGTGCGCCACCATCAGTCACATACTGATGAAGGACGGGGAGTAACTCACGAAATTTAAGCCACTTGAGGAAACGATAAGTATCACCTCCGGATAAGTGAATCGCATCGCACGCTAATAACTGCTTCAAGCTAACTTCATTGAAGCCTGACTCCAGTTCCAGATAACAATCGAGTCTATCACCTAACTTGCTGTACATGTGTTGAGTAGGTATGTAGTAATCTCTGGCAGGATCTGGCTGTGAGGCGATATAGCCTATGTGTTTCGAGCTTGAACCCTGTGCATCCAACACATATTTTATTCCGGCAAGGCCATTTTCAGTATTTGGATCACTAACCAATGCCAACTTCATATCGATGTCTTAATTATCTGAGGAATGAACCAGAGTAATCACATACCTACAATGCTACAAGCTCATCTCATTATTTTGCCATAACCTAATCGCTCTAAAATAGGTTTTTCAGATTAATTGTGATTTCAGTTTATTGCTTGTCGCTTTAACGTTTATTTTTCACACAAAAGATTCATTAATACCCATTTTTGTCAATTGACTGTTTTTTGTTGGCCTCATTTATTGCTAACATGATCAATTATCTTGCCTTTTGTTTCTTTAGATTTTATTTTTGGGATTTTTTCGTCATGTCCAACTGGTCTTTATTTTTACTTACTCTTCCCCTCGCCAGCTTAATCTTCTCTGCCACAAGTTTCGCCCAATCTGACTATCAGGCTATCGGTGACAGTTTTAAGTCGCAATTTCATGCTCAATTGAAGAAAAACAAGGTACCTGGTGGCGCCTTCGTTATTGTCGACAATAATAAAATTATAAAAATGAGCGCCTATGGCAAGCGCCAAAAAGGCGCTAGTCTCAATATCAACACAGACACTGTTTTCAGGCTCGCCTCGGTATCAAAGACCTTCGCGGGCAGCTTAGCAAGCATGCTGGTTCATGAAAATAAATTTGAATGGGATGATCCACTACGTAAGTATATGCCCGAATTTCACCTCGCCGATCCACAAATGAGTCAGCAAGTTAAACTTGGACACCTCATAGGACAAAGCACAGGCCTGATGCCAAACAGTTATGACAATATTCTCAATGCCAACGGTAAACTTGAGAAGATCATTCCTAAGTTCAAAAAATTAACCCCTATGTGTTCACCGGGTACGTGTTATAGCTACCAAAATATCGCATTTTCTTTCATCCAACCTGTGATCGAACAACAAACTGGCGACAGCTACGCTAGTTTGGTGGAGAAGCGTATCTTTGAGCCCCTACATATGGATACCGCATCAATAGGCATGGAGAGCTTTATGGCAACAGATAATAGAGCCAGTCCGCATATCAAGACACGTTCGGGTTTTAAAAAGGTCAAGGTAAAACCTAACTACTATCAAGTCGAGCCTGCCGCTGGGGTTAATGCCAGTATTACCGATCTCTCTAAATGGTTAATGGCTAACCTGGGAAATAATCCAGATGTGTTATCCCCAAGTTTATTGGCGGATATTCAAACCCCGGGAGTGCGAACGAGTAAAGAGTTGCGTCGCCGGGAATGGAAAGCTTATCTGAATGATGCTCATTACGGCAAAGGATGGCGTGTGTATGATTTTGAAGGGGAAAAATTAATATATCATGCAGGTTGGGTTGCAGGTTATGTCGCCGAAGTCGCCTATTCTCCTCGGTTAAAAGTCGGCATGGCCATGTTACTCAATGGTGAATCAAGAGTGATAGCTAAATTAGGCGCAAGTTTTTGGCACAGCGTCATTCGGCAACAAGCTCAAATCGCCATGCAGAAAAAAACAAGTATTCACACCGATTAGTACTCATCATAAACTAAGCGGTCTGTCTGCGACTGCTTAGTTTATTGAGTCCAAGATGGATCAATCTTAAGCCAGTAGGCCTAAACCTAAACAGGATTGTCGATGTCGACATACTCATGTTCGATATCAAACTCACGCGCAAGGTGCTCACCAAGGGCCTGAATACCATACCTTTCTGTCGCATGATGACCCGCCGCAAAGTAGTGTATCCCCAACTCAAGAGCGCTGTGAAAGGTACGCTCCGACACTTCACCACTGATAAATGCATCGACGCCTAAGCTCGCCGCATCATCGATATAATCCTGAGCCCCGCCGGTACACCAGGCAATACTCTGTATTTCAGCAGCTGGATCGCCAATATGCAGAGCCTCTCTATTAAGTATCTCACTGATAGATTTAGCAAAAACCCCAGCAGAGACAGGCGTATCGAGACGTCCTTGCCAAATTAATCCTTGAGCAATTCCTTCAACTGGCTCAGCGTCCGAAATATCTAGCTTTCGACCTAACTCGGCATTGTTGCCCAGCATGGGGTGCGCATCCAAGGGAAGATGGTAACCAAAAAGATTAATATCATGGGTCAATAATGCTTTTATCCGTCTCTGTTTCATGCCTGTTATCACCTCTCTCTCCCCTTTCCAGAAGAATCCGTGGTGTACTAACAGCGCATCGGCATCGAGAGCGATGGCTTTATCGATCAACGCCTGGCAGGCGGTGACCCCAGTAACGATTTTTTTTATCTCTGCTCGTCCCTCAACTTGCAGACCATTAGGCGCATAATCTTTAAACTTACCCACTTGTAAAAACTCTGCAAGATATTCTGCTAACTCGTTACGTGTCATTGAACCGCCCTTATAAAAATACAGTTTAAGTGTAACCCATGTACTAATCCCGGCACAGATTTAACCCGCTCACACTTCAAAAAATAGCCAAGTGACATTTTAACAACCTTTAATTAACTGGTTTAAAATCAAGTTAATTATCAATTACCTGTCAATAAGCCGTAAAAACCAGCAAATACGGGCGATTTTCAGTGAAAATTGGACATTTTACTGGTTTAGCCTATAAAATTAGTCCAAACCTTCAAGTTAACATTAAAAAATAAATAGGTTATTACTATGTCAAAACTGACCAAAGAAGAGGTTATCAGCGCATTAGAGTCTGCTCTTGCTGCCAAGCAAGGTTCGACTGTAACGATTGAACAAAAAGGAAGCTGGTACAAAATCGATGGCGGTAAGTCATTACGCTTTAGCGATCTCGACACTATGCTAACCGAGCTAAGTGGCGGTGAAGCTTCTGCTGAAGTGACTCAAACCCAAGCTAAACCAGCTGCAGAGACGGCTAAACCTAAGGCGGCAGCTAAAACAACGCCGACTAAGAAGACTAGAGCCGAAGCCGTGACCACTTCAAGCTCAAAAGGCGGTAAGACGCCAAAAGAGCTATGGCGTGAAAAACTAGCAGGAAAAGGTCAGTTACCTCGCGGTTTCTAATCTTTATTCTGAAGTCATAAAAACAAAAAGGAGCCTGAGGCTCCTTTTTGTTTTTATGGCTATACGGGTAAATCACATGGCGATATCGACCCTAACGCTTCCTTGAAGATACACGACCCTCACTTCATCCCCAGCGTTGAATATCATGCCTGAATCGAGATCTTGTATAATCATCACCTGCTGGCCATCCTCCTGCTTGATCATGAGTTCAACAAGTTTCAGCTCTTGGTAATAAGAGTTATCGCCATATCTATGACCCACGCCAGCCCCTATCAAGGCGCCTAAAACTGTCGCGACATCTTGCCCGCTACCGCCGCCGAATTGATGACCAATAACGCCACCAATCAAGGCTCCACCGAAGGTTTTCCATCCTTGATTTTGATCTTCTATGAGTTGTTTCTCGGTGATATTTCTCACCGATACCAGGTCACCATAAAGGACTTTCTCTACGGGAACGGCTTGATCTCTCTGATAGGCTGCCGCGGAATTCAGTGAAAATGTGACCGTCAAAGCCACCACTAAGGAGAGTAATAGATTAAAACTAGGTTTCAACATAGTCATTTTTCCGCTAAATTATAATAAGGTCTACTAAAGATAATCTTACTCAATTGTGAACTCACTGTCCTATTTAAATCATCAATTCGAACAGTTTCCAGAACCTGAACTGGCACTGACAGATCCTAACGGGCTATTAGCCATAGGGGGGGACCTGCAACCAGCTCGATTACTCCATGCTTATTATGAGGGTATTTTTCCTTGGTTTAATCTCGATGACCCTATCCTTTGGTGGTCACCGGATCCTAGGGCAGTATTTGTCCCGGGAAGCATGAAAGTCAGTCGAAGTTTAATAAAATATTTAAAAAAACAAACTTGGACCTATAGCATAAACCATGCTTTCGAAGAGGTCATAAAGGGCTGCGCTCAGCCAAGAGTGGCACAAGATGGCACCTGGATCACCAATGAAATCCAGCAAGCTTACCTGGCACTACACCAGCAAGGACAGGTCCACTCAGTAGAAGTTTGGGATAATGGCGCCCTCATTGGGGGGTTATATGGCGTAGTCATAGGAAAGGTCTTTTGTGGCGAATCTATGTTCCACACCCAAACCAATGCGTCTAAAGCAGCCATGCTGATGTTGCATCAGCATCTATTGAGAAACGGTTTCAAATTAATCGATGCCCAAGTGATGAACCCACACTTAGCCTCTCTAGGCGCTACGGCATTAAAAAGAAAAGATTTTATCAATTTACTCAAGCGTTTCCGTGATGGTGATGTCTCAGTCAACACTTGGTTACCCAACGAGGTTTATATTGAGCTCTAAATCACAACAAGTTTCAGTAGGGATAACTAAAACCTTTCCCTGTAGTTACCTAGACACTCAAATGGAGCAACTCCTGATGCTTCAGGAAGAGAGTATCGACATAAACTTGTTCGAGCAGTTATTGTCACTGGGCTTTAGACGCAGTGGCGGCACCATTTACAAACCCCAATGCCCCCATTGCAACGCTTGCCTGCCCATTCGTATACCCAGCGCGAGTTTCACACCTTCGAGGCGACAAAAAAGAACCCTGAAAAACAACAGAGATCTGGTGTGGAAAATAATCGGCAAACAAGCCGACTATCACTATACTTTGTACGAAACTTA
This sequence comes from Shewanella sp. YLB-07, assembly GCF_009377275.1. Lineage (NCBI taxonomy): Bacteria > Pseudomonadati > Pseudomonadota > Gammaproteobacteria > Alteromonadales > Shewanellaceae > Shewanella > Shewanella sp. YLB-07. Next base: position 241,309 of record NZ_VOQB01000009.1, read on the forward strand.
TATCAATCAAAGGCACAGTGATGGGCCCATGTACCCGGCTTCCAAAGAGCAATATCAACATTTCATTGGCTCTGGTTGGCTAGACCCGGTATTTATTGAACTATGGAATGCAGACAAACTGGTAGGGGTGGCTGTCACCGACATTCTGCCTAACAGTTTATCGGCAATCTATAGCTTTTTTGCTCCCGAGGAACACAAGCGCTCTTTAGGATCTTTGCTCATTCTGCTCCAATGTCGTCTGGCTAAATTGATGAAAAAAGATTTTGTTTATCTAGGCTATCAAATTGATGAATCGAGAAAGATGAACTATAAAAGAGACTATACCCCCTATCAAATATTAACCAGCTCGGGCTGGCTGCAAACACCTGATGAGAAATAATTTATTGGTTTTTGAGTATGTGCGGCCAAGGAGCGCGCTATTTAACACCGATAAGTTAACCTGCTCTTTACAGCAAGGCGAAATTGCGGCATGATACGCCCGTTTTTAACATTTGAAGGCTAACAGGATAACTGATTAATGGCGAAAGAAGACAACATTGAGATGCAAGGCACGATCCTTGAAACCTTGCCGAACACAATGTTTCGTGTAGAGCTAGAGAACGGTCACGTTGTGACTGCACACATCTCAGGCAAAATGCGTAAAAACTACATCCGTATCTTAACGGGTGATAAAGTGACAGTTCAGCTGACCCCTTACGATTTGAGCAAAGGTCGCATCGTCTTCCGTTCACGCTAAGTTAGCTATCACAAAATTTTTAAAATCGGCCAGACCGGTTTTTTTAGTTTATCGTATTAAAAAAGGCTGCAATTGCAGCCTTTTTTTTACTCTTTTTTTATCCGACTAGTTCAGCACCTTTTCCACTCTGTCGGTCGTGATCACAATTTCCTTCTTGACGACATCGACATGTGCCTCGCCTCCTTTCTCCAGATCACCAAACAATATCTGATCCGCCAGCGGTCGCTTAATAAGCTCAGTAACTACCCTTGCCATAGGCCTAGCTCCCATAGACTTATCGTAGCCCTTCTCAGCCAATAAGGTTCTCGCTTCGTCACTGACATGCAGAGTCACGGCTTTATCATCGAGTTGAGCCTGCAACTCCACTAAGAACTTATCAACAACTTTAGCGATGACAGTCATATCCAAATGATTAAACCAGATAATCTCATCTAGCCTGTTTCTGAATTCCGGAGAGAAAATCTTATTGATCTCAGATAATGCATCTAAGCTATGATCTTGCTGCTTAAAGCCAATGGAGTTGCGTACAGTCTCCTGCACACCCGCATTGGTGGTCATCACTAGGGTGACATGCCTGAAATCCGCTTTCCTGCCATTGTTGTCCGTCAGGGTGCCATGGTCCATCACCTGCAACAGCAAGTTATAAACATCCGGATGCGCCTTCTCAATCTCATCGAGTAACACCACACAATGCGGATTTTTAATCACCGCATCGGTAAGTAATCCTCCCTGATCATAGCCAACATAACCAGGAGGAGCGCCGATCAACCGAGACACAGTATGACTCTCCATATACTCGGACATATCGAACCTGACCAGGTTGAGCCCGAGACATTTAGCCAATTGACTGGTCACCTCGGTCTTACCAACACCGGTAGGACCTGCGAACAAGAAACTACCAACGGGTGTCTCTTCGCCGCTCAACCCACTACGAGACAATCTAATCGCAGCGCTAAGGCTTTCAATCGCATTATCTTGGCCAAACACCACCATCTTAAGGTTACGGTCTAGGTTCTTCAGCATATCTTTGTCAGTGGCTGATACGGACTTCTCAGGTATTCTGGCAATCTTAGCAATAATTGATTCAATCTCACCCTGACCGATAGTCTTCTTTCTCTTGCTCGCGGGTTGCATCGCCATTCGGGCACCAGCTTCATCGATAACATCGATGGCTTTATCGGGCAGATGACGATCGTTAATGTGTTTATCAGACAATTTAGCCGCAACACTCAAAGCCGCCATGGTGTACCTCACCCCATGATGCTCTTCATATTTAGACTTTAGTCCACGCAATATTTTGGTCGTCTCAGCCACGGAAGGTTCATTAACATCAATTTTTTGGAAACGTCGGGCCAAGGCACGATCTTTCTCGAAAATACTCTGATATTCCTGGAACGTGGTCGAGCCCATACATCTTAACCGACCGCTAGACAGCAAAGGCTTTAGCAAGTTAGACGCATCCATCACCCCACCCGACGCTGCGCCGGCACCTATGATGGTATGGATTTCATCGATAAACAGGATCGCCTTCTCATCGCTCTCAAGCTCTTTAAGCAGACTCTTGAAGCGCTTCTCAAAGTCGCCGCGGTACTTAGTTCCGGCTAACAGAGCCCCGAGATCCAAGGAATAGACTGTGACACCACTCATCACTTCCGGCACTTCATTCTTAACGATACGATAGGCAAGTCCCTCGGCAATTGCCGTCTTACCCACCCCCGCTTCCCCCACCAGCAGCGGATTGTTTTTTCTGCGGCGACAAAGGATCTGAATCGCACGTTCAATCTCTTCACTGCGTCCGATAAGGGGATCGATATGCCCTTGTTCTACGCGCTCATTGAGATTGTCGGCAAACTGAGAAAGCTTGCTCTTTTCCTCTTCTGACTCGCTATGATCTTCAATTCGCTCTTGATTCGCTGCCGAGTCGCCTTCGTTCTTAGACACTCCATGAGAGATGAAATTGACTACATCGAGTCGAGTGACTTCGGCATTTCGTAATAAGTAAACCGCTTGTGATTCCTGCTCACTAAAAATAGCAACCAGCACATTGGCACCCGTGACTTCATTGCGGCCCGAAGACTGTACATGAAACACCGCCCGCTGAAGCACTCTCTGGAAGCCTAGTGTAGGCTGAGTCTCTCTATCATCCTCAGGATCAGCAATGATGGGCGTGGTTTGTTGAATGAAGCTGGATACCTCCTCCCTCAACTTGTCCAAATTCGAACCACAAGCGACTAATGCCTCTTGAGCAGCCGGATTGTCAATCAAGGCCAGCAATAAATGTTCTACCGTCATGTACTCATGACGCGCATCTCTGGCTTGCTGGAACGCCAGGTTTAAGGTGACTTCGAGATCTTTGTTTAGCATAAGCACCCCCTAAATATACAACGTAACAAACCTAAATTTAGGCTTTCTCTAAAGAACACAGTAACGGATGTTCGTTTTGTCTTGCAAATTGATTTACCTGAGCAACCTTAGTTTCTGCAATTCCAAATGAAAAAACGCCGCAAATTCCCTTGCCCTGATGATGGATAGCCAACATGATATCTGTGGCTTCCTGTTCATTTTTCTTGAAGAAAAGTTGTAATATTTCAATCACAAAATCCATCGGAGTATAATCATCATTGTTTAACACTACCTTATACATCGAAGGTGGCATCAACTCCGATTCAACACGCTCTTCTACGTGTTCAATATTTCCTACTTTACCCATGTTTCAATATTAGCCTCTTGTCATGGCTTGTACCAATCGATATAAAAATTTTGAACCTTTTACTCAACATCTCATATCTCACACACTAATTGATACAAATTTTCAACTTAAATGTTGATTCTTTGTTAAAATGCGCTTGACTTACATACGAACTGCTTTCATTCTGTTCAACAAGCGGTGGATCAGCCCGCTCATTTAGTTTTACTATCTTACTGGTAAGTAAACAACAGAAGGAAGTGGAAGTATGGCAAACGGAACTGTTAAATGGTTCAACAACGCCAAAGGATTCGGGTTTATTTGCCCTGATGCTGGCGGTGAAGATGTTTTTGCACACTATTCTACCATTGAAATGGAAGGCTATCGAACTCTAAAAGCAGGCCAACCAGTTCAATTTGAAGTAGAAGCGGGTCCAAAAGGTATGCACGCGTCAGTAATATCAACAATTAATTAATTTAGTGGCCAAGATCAAAAAAAGGCAGGGAGCTCCCTGCCTTTTTTATTGCCTGATTTTCACACCCAAAACCTATTGACGCTTTCGAGCCATGACAGGCTAAAACTAAGCCGAAACGGTAAATCGACCTCAGCTTAGATTTCTACTTTAAGAAACAAACAAAGCGTTAAGTGTCGCACTCGGACGCATCTCGGCAGCAGCCTTTACAGGATCTAAACGATAATATCCGCCCAGATCTGCAGGGCTGCCTTGCGCCGAATTTAACTCATCAACAATCTTGTCTTCATTGCTAGCCAAAGCTTCTGCGAGTTCAGCAAACTGCGCCTTAAGCTCAGCATCTTGTGACTGGCTAACGACAGCCTGAGCCCAGTACATGGCAAGATAGAAATGACTGCCACGGTTATCCAGCTGCCCCACTCGACGAGAAGGTGACTTGTTCTGATCGAGAAACTGTCCGATAGCCACATCGAGTGTATCAGCCAGTACTTGCGCCTTAGCATTGTTAGTCGTCTGACTCAGATGCTCTAACGATGCGGCTAAGGCCAGGAATTCACCTAATGAATCCCAACGCAGGTGCCCTTCCTTCTCGACCTGTTGTACATGCTTAGGTGCACTTCCGCCCGCACCAGTCTCAAACAGACCGCCACCATTCATCAAGGGAACGATAGAAAGCATCTTAGCACTGGTACCCAGCTCAAGAATGGGGAACAGATCCGTTAGGTAATCACGCAGAACATTACCCGTCACAGAGATAGTATTTAAGCCATCTTTAGTGCGCTGCAGGGTGAAACGAGTAGCCTCTATGGGTGACAAGATACGAATATCCAGGCCATCCGTGTCATGATCGCCAAGGTACTGATTCACTTTCTTAATGATTTGAGCGTCATGTGCGCGTTTCTCATCTAACCAGAATACCGCAGGTGTATTCGATAGGCGTGAACGCTTGACTGCAAGCTTAACCCAATCCTGAATAGGCGCGTCTTTAACCTGGCACATTCTCCAGATATCACCCGCTTCAACATCGTGGGATAAAAGCGTGTTTCCATTAGCATCGATAACATTCACACTGCCAGGGGCAGATATTTCGAATGTTTTATCGTGGCTACCATACTCTTCGGCTTTCTGAGCCATCAAGCCTACATTAGGCACACTGCCCATAGTGGTTGGATCGAAGGCACCGTTTTCTTTACAGAATTGGATAGTTTCCTGATATACACCGGCATAACAACGATCCGGGATCATGGCCTTAGTGTCTTGAGGCTGACCATCCGGTCCCCACATCATACCTGAGGTGCGAATGGCGGCAGGCATAGACGCATCTATGATCACATCACTAGGCACGTGCAAGTTAGTAATGCCCTTATCTGAATCGACCATAGCCAGTTCAGGGCGCGTCTGATAGATAGCCGCGATGTCGGCTTCTATCGCGGCTTTTTTCTCAGCTGGTAATGTGCTTATCTTAGCGTAGATATCACCCAGACCATTGTTCACATCGACACCCAGCTCTTCAAACAGGCTTGCATGCTTAGCAAACAAGTCCTTGTAGTAGACCTTAACCGCATGACCGAAAAGGATAGGATCCGATACTTTCATCATGGTGGCTTTCAAATGCAAAGAAAGCAGCACGCCTTGCGCTTTAGCATCTTGAGTTTCACGCTCGAAAAACGCGAGTAACGCCTGCTTACTCATCACTGAAGCATCGATCACTTCGCCCGCTTTCAAAGGAAGTGCAGATTTTAATACCTGCTCACCGCCCTCTTTCGTTTTAAGGACGATACTGACTTGAGTTGCCTCAGTCAGAGTGACAGATTTTTCACTGCCGTAAAAGTCACCCTCATTCATATGTGCAACGTGAGTCTTAGAGTCTTTAGACCAAGCTCCCATAGAGTGCGGATGCTTCTGAGCATATTTTTTAACAGAACCTGGCGCACGACGATCTGAGTTGCCTTCGCGTAACACCGGGTTTACGGCGCTGCCTTTAATTTTGTCGTAACGGGCTTGAACATCTTTCTCTGCAGCATTAGTCGGCTCATCGGGATATGAAGGAATATCATAACCTTTCTGTTGTAGCTCAAGAATACAGGCTTTCAGTTGAGGAATTGACGCGCTGATATTGGGAAGTTTGATGATGTTGGCTTCGGGTTTACCCGCAAGCTCACCCAGCTCAGCCAGTGCATCCGCAATTTTTTGCGACTCAGTCAATTTCTCAGGAAAGAGTGAAATGATTCGACCCGATAATGAGATGTCACGGGTTTCAACATTGATACCAGCCGCTTGTGTAAACGTCTTAATAATAGGTAACAGAGACAGGGTCGCTAACGCGGGGGCTTCGTCTGTTTCAGTATAAATAATGGTTGATGAGTTATCGGTCATTTTCCGTCCTACATTATATTAATAATAAGAATTTAAGATACTTTTGATTATTTTTTATACTGCTTTTTATTTAAATACAGTTTTTTATAAATACATCATTGAGTCTCCCACCTCAGGGTGGGCAACTGAATTTGTGCAAGCTAGATAGAGAGTAAACCCTATGACTCAAAATTAGGTACTCCCTTGCAGTAATAAGACTTTAACGCCTATATTAACGCGTAAATACCTGCGTTGAACTTCTCAAAACAACATGACGTTTTGAGATAGATCATATTTTAATGGCCAACATCATAAAACATTCCTGACAATTTTCAAATTCCACTAATGGCGAATGCCAAGTACAATGTTCGCATCAAGCCATACTATGCCAGAAGATAGCCAGAGTGAGTCATACTATTCCTCATCAACAACAGTTAAAAAAAACCCGTGCTAAGTCCTCAGCAGATAAAATCTCTACTTGGGGTGATAAGAAGAAAGTCAGCACTCATAAGAAGCACAGTACCCTGGGGGCGAAAGCTGGAAAACCCACCAGAAGCAAGCCCGCAGCTAAAGATCCAGTGATCCTTCTGTTCAACAAGCCTTTCGATGTACTCTGTCAATTTACCGATGAACAAGGCCGAAAGACCCTCAAGGATTTCATTCCCGTGAAAGATGTCTATGCCGCCGGTCGTCTAGACAGAGACAGTGAAGGCCTACTGCTACTGACCAATGACGGAAAACTGCAGTCAAAAATCACTGAGCCGAAGAAAAAAACCTTCAAAACCTATTGGGTTCAAGTGGAGGGCGCACCGGATGAAGCAGCGCTACAGGCATTGCGTGACGGTGTAGAACTGAAAGATGGCATCACGCTACCCGCTAAGATATCCATCATCTCAGAACCCAGAGTATGGGACCGAGAGCCCCCTATCCGTGAACGTAAAAATATTCCGACCACCTGGCTTGAGATACAGATCTGTGAAGGCCGCAACCGACAGGTGAGACGCATGACCGCCCATATTGGTTTTCCCACCCTCAGACTGATCCGTTATAAAATAGATCAATGGAGTCTGGACGATATCGATATCGGCCAATACCGGATCCTGGATATGAAAGCCAAAGGCTAACACAGACAAGTTTACAATCACTCCCTTGAGGGCATTGAAATGACACCTAGATATAGACCCAATGTAACTGTTGCCTGCATCATAGAGTCCCAGGGTAAATATCTGATTGTCGAAGAGCTTATCCAAGGTCAACGACGGTATAACCAACCTGCAGGTCACCTGGAGCTAGGAGAAAGTTTGCTTCAGGCCTGCCAGAGAGAGGTTCGGGAAGAGACTGGGCTCGAAATAATCCCCCAAGGCCTAACGGGCATTTATCAGTTTTCTGCCAATGAATCCCTCACCTTCTTACGATTCACCTTTCATGTGACACTCGAAGACTGTGCCCAGACTCAACCACAAGATCCGATAATTCAGGACACACATTGGTTGACCTATGCTGAAATTTCGGCACTGGGAAGCCGTTTGAGAAGCCCGCTAGTGCTCTCTTGCATAGATGATTTCCTGAATAAAATTCACTATCCGCTGGAAGTGCTCAATGATGACTATCTCAAGTTAGCCCCGAACAATAATGCGTGATAGAATACGTCCCCGAAAAAGTCGCTTATTTTGCTCATTGTTTGAAAACGGTCAACGCAGAATTTTGTGCTTGATTCATGGGCTCTTCTCTAAGTAAATCAGCGATTAAAGACACATTCAATGGTTTTAGGATCTATGGCATTTATCGAACCCACAGCAAATAGCAGTAAAAAAGTCATTGTCGGTATGTCCGGCGGTGTTGATTCATCAGTCTCGGCTTACTTGCTACTTAAGCAAGGTTATCAGGTCGAAGGCCTTTTCATGAAAAATTGGGAAGAAGATGATACCGATGAATATTGTGCTGCTGCAGACGATCTAAAAGATGCCCAAGCTGTATGTGACAAGCTTGGCATCAAGCTCCATACCGTCAACTTCGCCTCCGAATATTGGGACAATGTGTTCGAATACTTCCTAGCCGAATACAAGGCTGGTCGAACTCCAAATCCAGATATCATCTGTAACAAAGAGATCAAGTTCAAAGCATTTCTCGAGTTTGCCGATGAAATTCTCGACGCCGATTATATCGCCATGGGGCATTATGTACGCCGCAGCGATGAAACAGGTCAAAGTCAGATGCTACGTGGTGTCGATGGCAATAAAGATCAAAGCTATTTCCTCTACACGCTCAGTCATCAGCAGATTGCCCGTTCTCTCTTCCCCGTGGGCGAGCTCGAGAAGAGTGAAGTCAGAGAGATAGCCAAAGAGATGGGCCTCATCACCCATGACAAGAAAGACAGTACCGGAATTTGTTTTATCGGCGAGCGAAAGTTCACCGACTTCTTAAGCACCTTCTTACCTGCCCAGCCCGGCAATATAGAAACTGCAGAAGGCGAAGTCATCGGCAAGCACCAGGGACTCATGTACCACACCTTAGGCCAGCGTAAAGGCCTAGGTATCGGCGGAATGAAGAACAGTAATGACGACCCTTGGTATGTTGTCGATAAAGAGATGGACAGAAATGTCTTAGTCGTCGGCCAAGGTGGCACTCACCCGAGATTAATGTCCGTGGGTTTTTATGCTGATCAGCTCCACTGGGTCGACAGAAAAGGCCCCATCAATGAAGCAAAAATCACGGTAAAAACCCGCTATCGTCAACGAGACGTAGCCTGCACCCTGTTCCTTGAAACCAATGATAAAGGCGAAGACACAATAAGAGTCCTTTTTGATGAACCTGTTGCGGCCGTGACCCCAGGCCAATCGGCTGTCTTCTATTCTGGTGAGCTCTGCTTAGGCGGCGGCATCATCGACTCATTAATCAGAGAGTAATCCGTGAACGAGCAACTAAATGAACGCACAATGGCCTTCGCAGGTATCTTACAGGCCATCGCCCAGGTGCAACATATTGCCAGACACGGAAGTGCTGATACTGATAGTCTCGCAGCCAGCCTGAACACGGTCTTAGTCACTGAACCTGAGAGCACATCAGATGTCTACGCAGATAAAGTTGCCCTAAGAAAAGGCTATCAACTGATAGTCAATCAGTTAGGCGACGGCAAAGAGAAAGATGTAGAGGTCACACGTTACCTTATTGGCATTTTGGCTCTGGAACGCAAGTTGTCCCGAGGTAATGCTATGGGGATCCTGGCCGAAAGAATCAATCAGGTGCACCGTCAACTGCACCATTTCGCCATCACAGATGAACAGGTAGTTGCCAATTTTGCTGGCATCTACAGCGATATTATCAGTAACTTAGGTCCTAAAATCCAGATATCGGGTAACCCTGAATATCTGAAACAGTCTCAGGTACAGGAAAAAATCCGAGCCCTATTACTCTCTGCCATGCGCAGCGCAGTATTATGGCGCCAATTAGGAGGCAAGCGTAGACACCTTGTCTTCGCCAGAAAAACAATAGTCGATATAGCTAAAAAAAGCCTCACCCTATAATAAGTCAAGTTCATTAAGGAGCTTCTAATGGAACTTTCCGCACTAACTGCTATCTCTCCCGTAGACGGTCGTTATGGTAGTAAAACCGCCTCATTAAGAGGGATTTTCAGCGAGTACGGCCTGACCAAGTACCGTGTTCAAGTCGAAATAAACTGGCTAAAGCTGTTGTCCAGCTGCCCAGAAATAGTTGAAGTCCCACCGTTCAGCGAAACGGCATTAGCCCTTCTGGATCAAATTAAAGATAACTTCAGTGAAGAAGATGCACTGAGAGTTAAGGCTATCGAAGCGACCACTAATCATGATGTGAAAGCGGTCGAATACTTCATCAAAGAGCAGATTACCGATAATGCCGAACTGGCCGCTATCGGGGAGTTTGTTCACTTTGCCTGTACCTCGGAAGACATTAACAACCTGTCTCATGCTCTGATGCTAACCGAAGCTCGCGAGCAAGTGCTGGCTCCTTACTGTCAGAAGGTTATCGATGCCATCAAGGGACTCGCAGTCGAGCACAAAACAGTGCCACTGATGTCCCGTACCCATGGTCAACCCGCCTCACCTTCGACCTTAGGTAAGGAGATGGCCAACGTAGTAGTTCGTCTGGAGCGTCAGCTTAAGCAGATCCAAGCGGTCGAAATCATGGGCAAGCTCAATGGCGCCGTGGGTAACTACAACGCTCACATATCAGCTTATCCTGAAGTCGATTGGCACACATTATCCGAGCGTTTCGTCACAAGTCTGGGCATAAACTGGAATCCATACACCACTCAGATTGAGCCTCACGATTATATCGCCGAGCTGTTTGATGCCATCGCCCGTTTCAACACTATCTTGATCGACTTCGATCGTGATATCTGGGGCTATATCGCACTGGGCCACTTCAAGCAGAGAACCATAGCCGGTGAAATTGGTTCTTCAACCATGCCTCACAAGGTTAACCCTATCGATTTCGAGAACTCGGAAGGTAACTTAGGCATAGCAAATGCCTTGATGCAGCACTTAGCCGCTAAGCTGCCAGTATCGAGATGGCAACGTGACCTTACCGACTCTACCGTGCTGCGTAACTTAGGCGTAGGCATGGCACATGCCTTGATCGCTTATCAGTCAACCCTGAAAGGGATCAGCAAGCTGGAAGTTAACGAAGCTCAGCTTAGAGCCGAGCTGGACAAAAACTGGGAAGTATTGGCAGAGCCAGTTCAAACCGTGATGCGCCGCTACGGCATCGAGAAGCCCTATGAGAAGCTTAAAGAGCTGACTCGCGGTAAGCGTATCGATGGCGAGCAGTTAGCCGTATTCATCGAGGGTCTGGAGCTTCCAGCTGAAGTGAAAATTGAACTTAAGAAGATGACGCCAGCCAACTACATTGGCCGCGCCGAAGCCTTCGTAGATGAACTAAAGTAACGCTTTAATAGTCTATAAGACAAACTACACCAAAGGCGGTAAGCTTATCCTTACCGCCTTTTTTATGACCTTATCAATAAGCATCTATGTATAAACTGAATATCAATACTCAAGACTTCCTAGCACAGCATTGGCAGCAGACCCCCTTAGTCATCAAAAATGCCTTCACAGATTTTATCGATCCTATCAGCGCCGATGAGCTTGCGGGTCTCGCCTGCGAAGAAGAGCTCTCCTCTCGGGTTATCATAACCAAAGGCGATGGCTGGGATATCATTCAGGGCCCCATAGAAGAATATGATCAATTTGGTGAAGATAATTGGCAATTGTTAGTGCAAGCCGTCAATCATTGGCACCCGGATTCAGTCTCATTAGTCGAAGCCTTCAGATTCATCCCAGATTGGCGCTTCGACGACCTCATGGTGTCATTTGCGACACCTGGAGGCGGCGTCGGACCTCATATCGATAACTATGACGTTTTCCTGCTTCAAGGAGATGGGACACGCCGTTGGAAAGTGGGTGCGAGAGGAGATTACTCTCCCCGTGGTGGCGATACCCATACCGCACTCATCGACGACTTCGAGCCTATTATCGATGTGGTGCTGGAAAAAGGCGACATGCTGTATATCCCCCCTGGCTACCCACACAGAGGGGAAACTATCACAACGGCCTTGAGCTACTCCATAGGCTTTAGAGCACCGAGTCAGCAAGAGCTGATGAGTGGACTGGCGGATCATCTGCTTGATACCAACACGGGCTTACAGCGTTTTATCTCTGCAAATGAGCCTGAGTTTCCAGCGAGTCTTTCCATAGACCATCAAACAGGAATACTGGATCTGCTCAAAGACTTATTAGCACAGCCTCAGCATTACCAGCAGATGTTAGGCCAACTGCTGAGTCAGAACCGTTTCGAGTTGGACTTGTGCGAGCCAGAGCAAGATTACTCGACGGCAGATTTAACCTCTGCCCTGTCGGAAGGTGCTCAGTTAGTCCGAATTGGAGGCTTAAAAGTTATCAGTCTCGAGGACGATACTCAATCACGCTTATTCATTAACGGTGAGGAGTTCAAGTTAAACATAGACCAAGATGAGCTGAGCTATATCGCCAATCAGATGAGTCTGGATAATGATAAAGTGCTCGGCTTAATCCGCTCAGCAGAGGTGACAAAGTTTCTGCTCACTATGCTTAACTTAGGCTATTACTATCTAGCTTAAGCTGAGTTCCTTTAGGCTTAGCTCACGTAAAGCTAGCAGAATCAAAAATGGCACCTCAAATAAGGTGCCATTTTTATGTGCAGTGTTTAAAACAGAGAATAATCTACCACTAGCCCCAGAGTTTTTCATCGTTATGAATGTGGTACAAACTTTCGGCTCTAGAGACCAAAAGTTGAGCAAATTTAGCTTGAGTAGGCTCTCTTGTGGCGCCACTTTTTTGTAAGTTTTCCGCTTTCAACTGCCACATCATAGAGAAGTGACGCAATGCCTCACGGGCTGTTGCCGCCACTTTTACATCAACATAATCCGAGGGTAGATCGCCAGACATCACCCAAAAAGTCTGCTTCTTAGGCTGCTTAGACTGCATCTTCCAAACCGCGACGTAGGGCGCCAGGTAACGGCTCTCATCGGCTATGACCTTGCTAGGAATGATGCCTTTTTCAGCTAAGAATTTATTCGCCTTTTGAAAATGCTCTCTGATCCACTCCTGTCTCAGCTCTTCTTGTTGTTCTGCTGTTAGCGCTTGAGTTTGATCGACTGCTTGTTCCGTCATACTGAATTCCTATCTTATTATTGTAAACATATTGATTTCGCTTCGCTGGCTAATGCAATTTGGACATTAAAACCACTACTACTTTACGTTGACGTAAAGTGGAAAGCTAGATTGCCACACAGATCACAATTAATCCGAATCTTTACTTTGTTGAGAGTATCGCTAAATGCTATCGTTCTGCAATAAATATAACAAGCCGTCGGAGCATCTCTTTGAGCTCTGGCGTTTACATCCCCAAGTGGAGAACAGTACGTGGCTGTATTTAATCATATCTCTTTCGACGATCATGAACAGGTCGTATTTTGTCAAGACAAGGAAAGTGGCTTAAAAGCCATCATTGCCATTCATAACACCAATCTTGGGCCAGCCGTTGGCGGTTGTAGGATGTGGAATTATGAGTCTGATGATGAGGCATTAAACGATGTGTTACGCCTATCACGTGGCATGACCTATAAGAACGCCCTCGCGGGCCTCACCATGGGAGGCGGTAAGTCTGTCATCATCGCAGACCCTAAGCTTCAAGACCGTGAAGCCCTATTTCGCGCCTTTGGTCGCTGCATCGACGCTCTGGGGGGGAAATATTACTCCGCAGAGGATGTCGGGGTGTCGACCAAAGATATCATGATCGCTCATGAAGAAACGCCTTACATGGCAGGACTCGAAGGAAAAAGTGGCGATCCATCACCTTTCACCGCATTGGGTACTTTTTTAGGAATAAAAGCGGCGGCGAAGCATAAGCTAGGTGTCGACTCACTCAAAGGACTCAAGATATCTGTCCAAGGTGTGGGCCATGTCGGTTATTACCTGTGTCGTCACCTCCATGAGGAAGGGGCTGAGCTAATCGTCACTGACATACATCAGGCTTCTCTAGATAAGGCAGCCGCCGAATTTGGTGCCATAGTCGTTGCTCCTCAAGATATCTATCATCAAGATGTCGATATTTATGCCCCTTGTGCTCTGGGCGCAACGATTAACGATACGACTATCCCACTGCTTAAGGCCAGCATAGTGGCAGGTTGTGCCAATAATCAGTTAGCCGAAGCACGTCACGGCGAGAAGCTAAAAGAACTGGAGATTCTTTATGCGCCGGATTATGTGATCAATGCCGGTGGCATCATCAATGTCTCTTTCGAAAAAGACTATGATGCCAATGCATCGACTAAAAAAGTCGAAGAAATCTACCACACCTTGATGACTATTTTTACTGCATCTGATGAGCAAGATCGCACTACCGCTTCTATTGCCGATGAGATGGCCCGCAAGATCATCGAAGCGGCAAAAAAATAGGAAATATCGGTAAAATTACTACAGATTTTTTCACTATATTGATGGGACAAAATTAATTTTTTGTCCCATTTTTTATTTCTAAAAATAAATTTTCAATGCAGGCAAATAGATACAAGTCAGACATAGAAATTTAATCAAACCGTACTGGAAAATGTCATATTTGTCAGCTTAACTTAGAGGCTCGTTTACTCGCATAGGAAAATGCTATGGTGACTTTCAGGTATGATCTCAACCAAGACATGATAGAACTTCAGGCCAGTAACTGGTGTGGTTTAGAGCAAGTTTTTGTCAATGGGAAACGGGTTTCAAGAAAACTAAATTTTGGCCATAACAGTGAACACAACATCCGGCTCAATGATGGTAATCCCTGTCGTTTTCAATTACTTATAGATCCAACATCCGAAGAGATGATCTGTCGAATTTATAAGAGTAACAGTCTAATCACTAGCATTCACCAGGGGAAAGAGAACCTGAGCAAGAGTAGACAGTTGCTGCAAAATCTCGTCATTTTCACCACATTGTCAGGCTTACTCTTGCTGCTATTAAATTGATCACTTTATTCAATAAGAGGGATCAGACTAAACCAGTAAGGTGATGGATACACCTCTATCGCTCTGAGCTAGCAAAGGCTGAGCTTTTCACCTTGGATGCAGATAAGCTGGCTAGTTTGGTAATTGCCACTGCCTGCCGTGATGGTGGTAATTGACAGCTTTTGTTTATGAGTGCCATGTTCAATCAATAACGACGTTAATATCGTCCCATCTCTGGGATATGACACTGCAGAGACGAAGTCTCCTACGCTTAAATCCCGATACAGTTTACGGTAACACTTCCGATAGATCTCGGTTCCAACGGGCCTTCAGACACCACCAGAGTGTAACCCCTTGCAAGCTCGACCTTAGTGACATAAATTTGGGCAGTATTTTTCTCGCTCACCCGCTTTATGGATGACGGTTCGGCAGTTTTCTGAATATTAACAGAGCATGCGCTCAGCATAAGAGAAAAGACGAGTATTACAGTGGATTTTGACATTTGAAGCTGTGCCTATTGTGACCAATGGCAGGTATCTTAACCGATCAGGTGGGAAAGCGATTGATCTTATTGAGCATAAGGATAAAAGACGCTTGCTCATCTTCAGACAAATTGACCAGAAAATTATCATTGACCCTTTCGGCTTCACGGATTAAATCTTGTTCTAGGGCTTTGCCAATGTCGGTTAAAAAGATCTGAAAAGCACGACGATTGTCGGCCTCTTGGTGGCGATGGATTAAACCTTGTGTCTGAAGTTGGTCTAATAACCGAGTCATGGTGTAGTTAGCAACATCGCAACGCTTAGATAACTCAGTTTGCGTTATCCCCTCCTCTTGCCAAAGAGCAAAAAGAACCGGCCAAAGCTTAATATCGAGTTGGTATCGTTTGAGTTTCTCATCCAGTGCATTTTGCAGGTCAATATTCAAGTGAGATACCAAGTAGCCAAGACTTTCATAATGTTTCAACTAGCACCTCCAATTCAATAAGAACCTAATTTAATACTACCACTAAGCTCACAAGAAACTAGCAATACTCAAAACTAATTATGAAAACGATATAACATCAAAGCGTTAACCTAGATTTTCTTTATACCAGCTCACTCAAGAACATACTCTTCTACGAATCGGTAATAACAAGCCCTGCCGAGCTTGGCCGCCAGCCCATTAGATAGCTCAACGAAGACGCCATCCTCTTCAATGGTAAAGGCGCTCACACCCTCAATATTAAAGTAAGTATCCAGGCCTGTCACCAGCTCAAAACTGCCGCTTTCTAGCGCTTGATAATCAACAATAATGAGAGGAACAGATTCCACCGACACCTTAAGCTTTTCAACCGGCGTGATCAAAAAATGTTCTGCATCGATACGCTGAAGAATACTACTGAACAGACGAGCAAATTTTGTCGGTAGGGGTTCATTTTGGTAAAACCATTGCCCCTGATTGTCGATATGAAATAACACAGTTTCAGTGCATAGGGCATTATCTTGCCTCAACTGCTTCAATGCACTACCGACTTTATCTGCCTTGCTATTTTCCGATGTTTTACTCATCTCATCTCCTTATGCCGCCCTCCCCTTATTACCAGTAGAAAGGCCAATAGAAAGGGCAGTGGAAAGGCTAATAAAAAGACCAGGGTAACCTAGCCTTTTTATCTCATACTCAACAATGATTAAATTAAGCTCAATAACGCCTGCACGGGATGCCTCGGCTTGAAACCGCCAAAACGCTTCACCTGGCTTCGACAAGAGTAACCCGAAACCAATATTTGCTCCTGAGGCACGGCCTTCATGGCCTGCTCCCATGACATATCATACAGGGACTTAGAACGCTCCTTGTTCTCGAGTTCATGGCCATAAGTGCCAGCCATGCCACAACAACCTAGACTCACAGTGTCAAGTTTGGCACCAAAGTGAGAGAAAATCGTCTTCCATTCGGCGCCAGTACTTGGCTTAGCAGTCGATTCAGTACAATGACTAAACCAAGTAAAACTGGTGTTCTTGAGCGCCTCCCCTACCTCGGGCATGGTTTTTATCGCCTCAAGCAGCCACTCGCTGGACAGTTTAACCTCGAAATTGCCTCTGGTATCACCTAAAACTTCCCGATACTCATCGCGATAACACAATACCATGGCCGGATCTACGCCTACCATGGGCATGTTCAATGCGTGCAACTTGGTCAGAAAATCTGCCGATGATTGAGCAGTCTTGGCAAACTTATCCAAGAACCCCTTGATATGAATGGGCTTACCGTTAGGTTTATAAGGCAGCAACACAGGCTTAAGCCCCATTTTTTCAATGAGCTTGATGAAATGGTAAACCGTGTCGGCCTCATAGAAACTATTAAATGGGTCTTGAACCACCAAGACATATTGATGACGTTCATCATCGTCTATCGCCTCCAGCGCCTCAAGATCATAACCTCTGCAAGCATGACCATCTAATTGCTGCTTCAGAGTAGGCACAGATAAAGCCGGCGCATCCACATAACCCAAGGATTTCTTGATCACCCATTGACTGACGCTGTTTTGCGCCAGTGCATTGGTGAGTCTGGGCGCGATGGCCATCAAGGGTAAAGAGTCCTCGATGCCGGCCACCAGATAATCTTTTGCCGGACGCAGATACCTTTGATAGTAGATATTGAAGAATTGTGCCCTGAACTTAGGCACATCGACCTTAACCGGACACTGAGATGCACAGGCCTTACAGGCTAAACAGCCCTTCAACGACTCCATGACTTCGTGTGAATAATCGTATTCACTCTTAGCTTTTAAGCTATTTTGTGCCCTCTGTAGCAAGCCCTGAGGTTTTTGCTTCGCAAGCTCTACGACATCCACCCCCTCTTTCTCAAGCAGGCGAAGCCACTCTCGCATCAGACCCGCACGACCTTTCGGCGACTGGACTCTGTCACCTGTGGCCTTAAATGAAGGGCACATGGGTGAATAGCTGCTGTAGTTGAAACACAGGCCATTGCCATTACAGTTCATCACATCGGGAAATGCATTTCGAGTCTGTATCGGGATCTGTCGATCTAGGCTGCCACGTTTGGCACTGTCGACATTGTAGATCAAGGCACCAGTGCCTTTAGGCGCCACCAGCTTGCCGGGATTGAGTTTATTATGGGGATCGAACAATCCCTTCACCTCTTCGAGCAAGCCATACAGATGCTGACCAAATACCGCCGGGCCATACTCACCGCGCACTCCTTTACCGTGCTCGCCCCACATAAGGCCGCCATATTTAAGGGTTAGCTCAGCGACTTGATCGGAAACTCGCTTCAATAACCTCTCGTCATTGATATCACACATGTCCAGCGCCGGCCTCACATGCAATACCCCGGCATCTACATGACCGAACATGCCATATTGAAGCTGATGGCTGTCGAGCAGGGCTCTAAATTCCATGATAAAGTCGGCTAACTTCTCCGGCGGTACGGCGGTATCTTCGGCAAAGGCTATGGGCTTACGTCGCCCCTTCATCGCCCCTAGCAAGCCAACCGCCTTCTTACGCATGGCGTAGATCATATTGATACTGGTTTTATCACTGGTCTGCTGATAACCAAGTAAGCCACAAGAACCTGCCGCTAGCTGGGCATCTAGGCTGGAGATAAGTTTTGATACTCTCGCTTCAACCTCTTCTCTTTCACCGGCAAACTCCACCATGTTCAGGCCATCGATACGACTACCAGGAACATCTTTAATCAAGTCTGAGACAGAATGCCAGATAATATCCTGCTGCGCTAAATTGAGGACCTTAGAATCGACAGTTTCTACCACTGTCGCGTTGGCTTTAACCAGCTCGGGAGCATGACGCAGCGCAGATTCGAACGAGTCATACTTGATGTTGACCATCATGCGGACATCAGGCAGAGGCGTAATATCCAATTTAGCCTCGGTGATCACCGCCAAGGTCCCTTCGGAGCCAGTTAAAATACGCGACAGGTTAAATTCGGTGAGTTCATCATTCCAGACATTTTTTAGATCATAGCCGGTGAGAAATCGATTGAGCTTAGGAAAACGCGTTTCTATCTCACCACGATTGACACTGCACATATCGGCAATCTTAGCGATTAATTGCTGACCTAGTGGGTTATTAGTGAGCGCTTCGACATTTTTCAGTTTTTCACGCTTAATTGCATAAGTATTCAATACGCTGCCATCATATAACACGCTGGATAGCTCGAGTACATGATCGGAAGTCTTGCCATAGACCAGCGAGCCAGCCCCGGAAGCATCGGTATTTATCATGCCCCCCATGGTGGCACGGTTGGAGGTGGAAAGATCTGGACTAAAAAAGAAGCCATGATCCTTGAGCGCATCGTTGAGGGCATCCTTGACCACACCGGCCTCTACCCTCACCCAGCCCTCCTCGGCATTGATCTCCAGCACGCTATTGAGGTAGCGGGACAGATCTAAAATCAAACCATGGGTCAGTGACTGACCATTGGTGCCGGTGCCGCCACCACGAGCACTGAATACCACGCTATCAAACTCTTTTCGTGAAGCAAGCGAAAGGGCAAGGGCAACATCTTGTTGATTTCTGGGGTAAAGAACAGCCTGGGGTAGAAATTGATAGACAGAGTTATCGGTTGCCTGAGCTAAGCGTGCACTGTAACGCTTGTCTATGTCACCGCTGAACTCACTGCGTTCGAGTGCGATTAAGAAGGCAAGGTATTCAGGCTCGAGGGTGTTTTCATGTGATAACTTGGGCAACTTAGCGTTAGGTAACATATATGTTTCTGTCTATTATATTTATGTAATTATACCGCTATTATATAAAAATCTGACACAAAAAAAAGCCGCTATATAGCGGCTTTTAAGATTAGCTTATTCTATGTAAAGAATAATTAACTCTGTGCTTTACCCAAATACAGCCAGGTATCGATCACAGTGTCGGGGTTCAGTGAAACAGTATCGATGCCTTGCTCCACTAACCAGGCAGCAAAATCGGCATGATCTGAAGGTCCTTGACCACAAATCCCGACATAAGCACCCTTAGCCTTAGCGGCTTTAATGGCCATAGCCAGCAGGATTTTAACAGCTTCGTCACGCTCATCAAACAGATGACTGATGATACCTGAGTCGCGATCCAGACCTAGCGTCAACTGAGTCAAATCGTTAGAACCTATAGAGAAACCGTCGAAGTACTCGAGGAACTGCTCGGCAAGCAGTGCATTAGAAGGCAGTTCACACATCATGATGACGCGAAGACCATCTTTACCGCGCTCCAGACCTTCCTCTTTAAGCAGTTCAATCACCTGAGCCGCTTCACCTAAAGTACGAACGAATGGGATCATGATCTCGACGTTAGTCAGACCCATTTCATTACGCACACGCTTGATAGCCTCACACTCGAGTGCGAAACAGTCACGGAAAGAATCAGAGATGTAGCGACTAGCGCCACGGAAACCTAACATAGGGTTCTCTTCTTCAGGCTCGTATCTATCACCACCGACCAAGTTAGCGTACTCGTTCGACTTAAAGTCAGACATACGAATAATCACTTTCTTCGGATAGAAAGCCGATGCGATAGTCGCCATGCCTTCAACCAGACGCGCAATATAGAACTCAACCGGCGATGAATAACCCGCTATCATCTCGTTGATCTCTTCCTGAAGCGCAGCATCTTGCTGGTTAAACTCGAGTAGCGCCTTAGGATGAATACCTATCATGCGGTTGATGATGAACTCAAGACGTGCAAGACCAACGCCGGCATTAGGAAGACGGGCAAAGTCGAACGCTCTGTCCGGGTTACCCACGTTCATCATGATCTTCATTGGAAGATCAGGCATAGAATCTACACGAGATGAAGTGACTTCGAAGTCCTGGATACCTTCATAGATAAAGCCAGTATCTCCTTCAGAACAAGAAACTGTGATTTTTTGACCGGTCTTAATACGCTCAGTCACGTCACCACAACCTACGACAGCAGGCACGCCTAATTCACGGGCTATGATCGCCGCGTGGCACGTACGACCACCACGGTTAGTGATAATGGCACTGGCGCGCTTCATGATAGGTTCCCAATCGGGATCCGTCATATCAGTAACCAGTACATCACCTTCTTTAATCTGATCCATGTCTGCGATTGAAGACAGAACCTTAGCCACACCACTGCCTATCTTATGACCGATGGCGCGGCCTTCACAGAGTACCTCACCCTTAGTCTTAAGATGATAGCGCTCAATCAACTGCACATCTTCACGAGAACGCACAGTCTCAGGGCGAGCCTGAACGATGTAAAGCTTGCCATCATTGCCATCTTTAGCCCACTCGATGTCCATTGGACGTCCGTAGTGCTTTTCGATGACCATGGCCTGTTTAGCCAGTTCCATGACTTCATCGTCATTGATAGAGAACTGACGACGCTTATCGGCGGCAACGTCTTCAATCTTGACTTGCTTGCCATGGGCCTCATCATCGGAATACACCATCTGAATGAGCTTGCTACCGATATTGCGGCGAACAACGGCTTGATGACCGGCCGTTAAAATGGGCTTATGGACATAAAACTCATCCGGGTTAACCGCACCTTGAACAACCATTTCACCCAGGCCGAATGAAGAGGTAATAAATACCACATCATTATTGCCTGACTCGGTGTCCATGGTGAACATAACACCAGAAGCGGCGGTGTCAGAGCGAACCATGCGCTGCACACCGGCTGACAGGGCGACACCTTTATGGTCGTAACCTTGGTGAACACGATAAGAGATAGCGCGATCGTTGAACAAGGAGGCAAATACATGCTTCATCGCTACCAGAACCGCGTCATAGCCTTTAACGTTAAGGAAGGTTTCTTGCTGACCGGCAAATGAAGCATCGGGCATATCTTCTGCTGTCGCCGATGAGCGAACCGCAAAAGATGCATCCTTAGTTTCAGAGGAAAGCTTGTCGTAAGAATCTCTTACGGCCTGCTCAAATTCGGGGTGGAATGGGGTATCTATCACCCATTGTCTGATCTGTGCACCGGCTGTAGCGAGTGCGTTCACGTCATCTACATCTAGAATATCTAGAATGTCGTATATCTTCTGGTTCAGTCCGCTTTGTTCAAGGAATTCGTTGAACGCGTAAGAGGTGGTGGCAAAACCGCCAGGCACTTGAACGCCTGCATTAGCTAAGTTGCTAATCATCTCTCCAAGAGAAGCGTTCTTACCGCCGACCTTGTTGACGTCACCCATGCCTAATTCTTGATACCAGAGTACATATTGCTGCACAGTTCTATCTCCGCAAGTTTATTTCAGTGTGGCCCCTTCACAGGAGGGCAGCGGCATTTTACACTCCATCGCAACAAGCGTAAATCTATAATTTTATTTGTAATTTTATTACTACAAGAGGTCAAAATGTTACGTAAAGTTTTCTATATTTCAGACGGTACCGCCATCACAGCAGAGGTGTTTGGCCATGCAGTCCTCTCACAGTTTCCCGTTGAATTTGATGCACTTACAATTCCATTCGTCGAAACAGAAGCTAAAGCTCAAGCAATTAAAGCCCAAATAGATGATTGTTTTATTACAACAGGTGAACGTCCCTTAGTCTTCCATTCTATCGTCAAACCTGAGATTCGAGACATCATCTTCAGCAGTGAAGGCATAGATTATGACTTTTTGAACACTTTTGTGGCCCCATTGGAGAAACAATTGGGAATGAAAGCCTCTCCCGTGGTTCATCGAACTCACGGCAAGGATAATGAAGGCTATGAGGCCAGAATAGAAGCCATCAATTACACCATGGATAATGATGACGGTCAGACATTAAAGAACATAGATAGTGCCGATCTAGTTCTATTAGGTGTGTCTCGTTGTGGTAAGACCCCAAGCAGCCTCTACCTTTCGCTGCAGTTCGGTATTAAAGCCGCCAACTATCCTTTTGTCGAAGATGACATGGATAACCTCAAACTTCCCCCTGAGCTCAAACGAAATAAGAAAAAACTATTCGGTCTAACCATAGATCCGGTACGCCTCCATGAGATACGCCAGAGCCGCATGGAGAACAGCCGTTACTCCTCATTGCGTCAATGTCGTATCGAAGTTAAAGAGGTAGAGATGATGTACAAACGCGAGCGTATCCCCTACGTCGACACCACCAATCATTCGGTCGAAGAGATAGCCACTAAGATCCTCGATGTCACCGGACTGAAACGTCATATGTTCTGATGTAGGGCTGAAACTGCTTAAATATTCACTTATTTGGCAACTTATATGCACAGAGAGCCGAAATTAACCTCACTTTTCGTGATTAAGGCGCTGTGCATCTTTAAACTATTCGTTATAATCCGAAGCAATCAGGCTAAATGCCCTTACGAACGCTCGGTACAATGAATGACCATTAAAACAGACGAACTACGCACCACTTTATTATGTAAGGCAATTTCTCCGGCTAAATTAGCTTCTGAATATCCCCTCACCCAAGAGGCTGCCGACTACCTGGTTCAACAGAGACGCGAAGTCGAAGCTATCTTAACCGGTGAAGACCCAAGACTGCTGGTTATTATAGGTCCCTGCTCAATTCATGACACCAAGGCGGCCGTAGAATATGCGGAGCGCTTGGCAAAACTGCATATGGAGCTGAAAGACGATCTGTGTATCCTGATGCGCGTCTACTTCGAGAAGCCCAGAACCACAGTCGGCTGGAAAGGACTCATCTCAGATCCCGATCTCGACGGCAGTTTCAACGCCAACAAGGGACTTCGTCTCGCCCGTGAATTATTGCAAAAAATTACCGAACTCAAGTTGCCTATCGCAACCGAATTCCTCGATATGGTGAACGGTCAGTATATCGCCGACCTCATTACCTGGGGCGCTGTCGGCGCGCGCACCACAGAGAGTCAAATTCACCGTGAGATGGCATCGGCCCTATCTTGCCCGGTTGGTTTTAAAAATGGCACCGACGGCAACATCAATATTGCCATCGATGCCGTGCGCGCTGCGAAAGAGCCGCACATCTTCTATTCTCCGGATAAAGATGGCGCCATGGCGGTTTATCGCACCAGTGGTAACCCATTTGGCCACATCATTCTACGGGGTGGTAAGCAACCTAACTATCACGCCGAAGACGTTAATGCCGCTGCAGAGCAACTGAAAAGCTTAGGTGTTTCCCATCGTATGGTTGTCGACTTCAGCCACGGCAACAGCCAGAAGAAACATGCCCAGCAACTCATCGTCGCCGACAGCATCATCAAACAGATGAATGAAGGCTCGACGGCTATCGCAGGTATCATGGCCGAAAGCTTCATCGAAGAGGGTAACCAGAAGGTGATCCCTGGTGAGGAGCTGGTCTATGGTAAGAGCATCACAGATGCCTGTTTGCATTGGGAAGACTCAGAGAAACTGCTTCGCTCTCTCGCTAAAGCGTCGAGAGACAGAATAAATAAACTTAGCTCGTAAAGGCTAATCCCGTAAAAAAGGCTTCTCAGCATTGCTAAGAAGCCTTTTTTTGATCTAAAAATCCATCAAGATCATTGACACGCTCCCAATAACTGCCACACGCCCGACGCGGATGGAAGTTCATTCTGAGTCCACCACTTGGCTTGATAGCTGAGTGACTCATATACCACGAGATCGCCACTGTTATAGGTACCAGACTCATCCCATGGAGACTGAGTGCATGTTTTAGGTGGCTCAGTGGGCGTTTTCACATCCAGCCTGAAGGTGAGTCCTAACTGGTTAACCCACACTTTATTAAGAGCCAGATCCTCTGAATAGACAATTGCATCACCACTAGATTTAACTCCCACTTGTATTACTGAAAAATATTGAGCCGACACTTGCTGTGAAAGCTGTTTAGCCCATATCTCAGTGGCCAGGTTTGACTGCTCTACCGTAATTTTCTCAAACACCAACTCATCCCCCTGGGGGCTAAACAGACGGAACCAGACTTCATCACCTTCATTAGCCGTTAAACCGTTGACGATATATTGGTCTAACTCGGTCCACTCCAAAGGTTGAGTCTCATTTACTATGGTAATATCACTGCAATTGTAAAAACCTTCACCAGCGGCATCTTCACGCTGCCATCGAGTATACAAGGTCGCAGCACCAAGGCGGTCTCGAGGAAAAGGAACCCTTATCTGATACACATTACGGCCATCGAGACTGGTGACAGCAACATCGCTCACCTCGGCAATAAGCGCGAGTTTTTGCCAACTCAGAGTTTCCGTGTCAGCATCGAAACTGGGGGCGGACAGGTAAAACTCCCAGAAACTGGGGTTATGGGGAGTATGAGCATCGAAAGTCACAGTCACATGACCCTCGCTGTCCGGGGTGATCAGGCTACGCTGCCAGTATGGTGAGGCGATATCCATGCCGGACTTGTCAATGTCTCCACCGGCGCAGAGCTGACCATCCGGGATAGCCAGTTTTACCGCTTCGATATTGTGGTAATCGATAACATTGACCGAGAATTCGTTATTTTGCACGAAAGGTTTAGTGCCCTTGGCAAGAAAAGCCACCCGGCAAGCCAGATTCGGGATGGCCGAGCCGTCTTCGGGCCACCAATAGCCCCCCGCTTCGACACAAAACTGCTGACGCGCCTTAGGATTTTCCATAAAACCGTGAGCCTGAACGAGCTGACTGCTTAGCAAGGCCATTGTCAGGCCGAGACTGATGATAATTTGAATTGAGTTTTTCATTGTTTCTCACTCATCGATTAGGCAGTACCACTGAGTCTGCCTCAATCAAAAACGGGTAATACAAGGGAAAAGCCACCACTTGGCCTGATACTGATTGCCTGAATAAGCGGCTCTGTCGCGACTTAGGTCCATTGCAGCGATCTGGAGTCAGTATTTAAGCGAACCGTTCCTTTAGTTTGGTTCACTCAAATACTGGCTTAGCCAATCAGTTATTTAATTAAAAAACTGATTCAGTTGATGACTTACGCAGTTAATGACTTAGTTCATCACCTAGTTCAGGTTACAAACAAAGTCCCAATCGCCGCTCGAGGCACTTGGCTTGGCATTGGTCCACCAAAGCGCAACGAATACGGCCGTCTCATCTTTCATCCTGTCTCCACCAGTGGCGTGACTGGGATTTCCCGCCCAGTCTGTTTGAGGGAAGTTCGGATAAGCCGGGATAACGGACGGTTCGATATTGGCATCACGACATGAATCAGATATTGGTGGTGTGGTATCACCACAACCCGGCGCCGTTGGATCCAGCTCACATTCACCCGGCACTGTGCTCCCTGCTTGACCAAAGTCATAGGTAACCCCATCAAATGACACGGTGAAGTTCGAAGGCATAGACACAGGTAAGTAATACTTAATCGTGCCACCAAAATCGGCACCAGGCGCGATAGACTTGTAGCTAGGCAAAGTAAAGCGAACCCGATGGAAATCATTTTCCAGGCCGCCGACGTTACCCGAAGCCGCGTTTGACCCATCGGTAACAACCGCTAAGTTCATGCCCGATTGATCGCTTATTTGAGATGACGTCGACGTCGAGATATCAAACTCAAACACGGCACCGCCAGGTATAGTGCTCTGGCTGTTGTTGCTGATGGTGAGTGTCGGCGTAATGGGATAATTACTGTCACCCACCTTGTAACCCGACAAGTTCGCGCTCAAGGCTAAGGCGTTAGCCAGCGCAGGAGAGTTGCTGACGGTATTGCCGTAAGGCGTCGCACTGGCAAACTTATCGTAGGCAATCGTTGTCATCGTTTCACCGATGAAATACTCGCCTTGGCCAGAGTTACGCTCTGGATACCAGTCAAAATCACCGGCCAGCTCCCAGAACATCACGCCACCGATACCTTTGTCGACCACATACTGAACCTTAGTATTCATCGCCTGCTCATCTTCGGTAGACAGGTAGACTTGCTTTGATGGATTCCATAACCAGGAAGACTGGGCGACATTATCGTAATGACGCTCGTAAGTTCCCGTCAGTTCATCGGCAGGATCATTGATAGGATCTAGGCCATAGCTGGCAAGGTAACTGCCGGTTATGCCCTGTTCCAGGTTCTTGGCATGCCACATGGGATTAGATCCGGCGAACATCTCGTTGCCGTTTTTATCAAGATCGTGCCAGAGGTTATCTATCCCCTGAGCACCATAACCACAATTATTGTCGCCTTCACCGGTACCCGATGGACAAGAGGCTTGATCAGGTAATGCCGCCTTACCCCACAGACCGTTTAACCCACCAGTGACTCCTTGCCAACCTCGGGTATAGTAAGGTAAGCCTATATTAATACGGCCCGCTGGCATGGCGCCGCGGAAATAATGATAGGCCCAGTCGGTGTTGAGGTAGCCAATGCCACCATATTGCGCAGTCGAATACACATCCCAAAATGCCAGCTCGGCATCTTCGCCGGTATCATAAAGCGCGGCGTTATGGCCGACAAAATCGTTCCAGGCACCGTGTAGGTCATAACTCATAATGTTGACGTAATCGAGGAATCGCGTCATCTGATACGCTTCCATGCCGCGCAGCAAATAGCCAGATGCAGGGGCGGCAACAGTAAGCATGTAGTGCTTATTGTCTTGCTTACCGGCAGTATCAAGCTTCTCACGCAGGGTTTTCATCAAGGTGTCGTACTGAGCAAATAGGGTCGCTCTGAGCGGATCGGCGACGGCAAAGTCATCGGGATTACCGGATTTAGCCATCGAGGTGGCATACTCATAATCAATATCTGCGCCATCGAAACCATAGGTTTGCAAGAACTCCACCACAGAATCGGCAAAGGTATTGATCCCAGCTTGTGTCTTGGTCATCTCATAGAAACCACCACTGGCAATACGGTTACCAGTATCATCGAAATAGCCACCGGTCTCGGCCCAACCACCGATTGAGATCAAGGTCTTCACCTGAGGATGCAACTTCTTATACTTATTAAGCAGGTTGAAATGTCCCTTATAGCTGTACTCAGGATCCATCTCGGCGCCGACCACTCCCGCCCAAGTCATGCTGGTTGCGGGGTTTTCCAAACTGTTTGGATCACCAACCGATACCTTGTTATTGCCATCGATATGGGCAAATGCATAGTTAATATGGGTGATCTTATCCCATGGAATATCGTTCACCAGATAACTTGGCTGGCCGTTGGTACCATTTCTCCAGGAGGTAAAGTAACCAATTACGCGGCGCGCATGATCGGCGCCCATCTTCTCACGACCATTTTCATCATAAATATCACAATAAACTGAATCCCCTTCTAAACCATCGGGACGACAGGCTTCATGGCTTGTCGGTCTATCACCCACATAACCAAGAATGGCACTCGAAAGCGCACTCGCCCCCAGGTTATCGGTCACTTCGGCCGTAATAGACAGATCGCCCACTTGCGCTGTGCTATACAGAGTCGAATACGGCGCTAGGGTGTCTGTTTCTATCAAGACACCATTGGCGAAGAAGCTCACCGAGACGATATCACCATCACTGTCCAAGGCATTGGCACCGATAGACAGTTCACCATTGACAACCAAATTGAAATTGGCACTCGGAGAGGTTAATTCAACACTCGGCAGCTGATTGGCCGCTGTAACGTTTATATTGACTGACGCAGAGACAGCGCTGTCATTTTGAGAGTCAAATGCACGCGATTGCAGACTATGATCTCCCGCATAGCTAGCAATCCAGCTAAACTCATAGGGATCGCTAGTATCTGTGCTCACAACCACGCCGTCAACAAGCAGCTCAACCTTAGCTATGCTGTCGCCAACATCGGGATCCGATGCATTTGCAGTAATAAGAATCGAGTCTCCGGATGTGACAGCGCTGTCATTAATTGGCGAAATAATAGCTGTCTCAGGCGATAAATTCTGGTTATTCACCACAGTAATATTAACCAGCTGCTCAGTCGATGCACCATCATTATCGGTAGCGGTGACCTTCAATACCACGGCGCCTTGAAGGTGTGCTAACCAAGGGCTGGTCACCGGAATATTGTTCGCCGTCCACATCAAGCTGTCTACCGTGCCATCACTGTCGGTCGCTTCGGCGTTAAGCACCATCGAATCATTTAGGTTGACTGTACTACCTGCTTGAGGCGCGAGTATGTTCACCACAGGCGCTTGATTTGAGGCTCCATCGCATTGACCTAAGGTTTCCCACACCCCCCACACCCCCCACTCACCGGCATCCGCTGGTGACTCGTTGGTGGTCCACCATTTATTTTGAAAGAGGGTATTTTTCTCTGTGACCTGTGTGGTACTGGCATACACGGTATCGGCTAGCCAAGGTGCGACCCCTTGGCAATCGACAGCGTAAGCTTGGCTGACCACGGCTTGACTCAAAAGCGATGTGCTTATTAATAAAGCGAGGCGGTGCCGCCTGCCCAAATATGCAGTTTTGTTACTCATTTGATTATTCCTATTATTATTTAGTTGTACCGAAATACCTAAATACAGAGACAACAAAACTCAACAACCATAACGGCAAGATAACTTCATCGGTATTTACACCCGCTCACTTCAAGCCATTGGTTATGAAGTGGTTTGGATACTATTTAAACTACACTCATATTCTGAATTTGTTTATTAGTTTAATATAATAATAAAATCACCTCTTATAACTTAGCTAACTTTTCATTTATTTTTCAAAGACTAACAAATACGCCACAAGCGATGAACTATGCGAAATAGATGCGTATTTATTATTTTAAATACAATCAACTCAGGTTAAATAAGCTCAATATCAGCTTATTTTTTAACAAATGACACCGCTAAATCATAGATAATCGGTTTTAAAAACGGCAATAAAACACTCGTTTAATAATGATTCCTTTAGACAGGAAGTTTCACTATAATTCTCCGCCTATATTCCGCCAATATTGAACTAGCATAACCTTAGGTTGCCGTATGCCATTATCCCAAACGCCCGAATCTCGCTCACCAATGATGAATGCCCGTATAGAACAATCCGAAGCCCGTGTCATCAAGGCCATATTTCCGTCCATCACCAACCACCACAACACCCTCTTTGGTGGCGAAGCCTTGGCCTGGATGGACGAAACCGCCTTTATCGCCGCCACTCGCTTCTGCCGTAAGCCTCTGGTTACAGTGAGCTCGGACAGGATTGACTTTAAAAAGGCTATTCCTGCTGGCAGCCTGGCCGAAATCATCGCCAGGGTTATCCATGTGGGTAATACCTCTTTAAAAGTCGAAGTGAATATCTTTGTCGAAGACATGTATAGAGACCACAGAGAGCATGCTATTCGAGGCGTCTTCACCTTCGTTGCCATAGATGATGACAGACAACCCACCCAAGTCTGGACGCAAGGGTCATAAATCATAAAAGGCGGTGACAATAATCACTGCCTTGATGACCAGATTATTGTCCCGATAGTTTTCATCCCCTGAAACTCCGTATGCCTCTAGTTAGACCGAAGTCGAATAAAATCGGGCTTTAAGGCTAAATCACCGCCAAATACCCATAAACCAATAGTCCCCCCCATACTTTTTCTGTTACATTGATGTAATCTTCACGCGCAACGAAATAAAATATAAAGCCATGAAGCTAGAAAATTTAAACATTATTATTGCCGATGACCACCCGCTGTTTCGTAACGCCTTACGACAAGCCTTGAGTGGTCCCTTCTCAAACACCAACTGGTTCGAAGCAGACAGTGCCGATGCACTTCAGAGCCTGCTTGAAAATAAACAGCAGGCCTATGATTTAGTCATGTTAGATCTTCAGATGCCTGGCTCCCACGGGTATTCGACCCTTATTCATCTGCGAACCCACTTTCCCGATCTTCCAGTCATCGTTATCTCCGCCCATGAAGATAATATGACCATCAGCCGTGCCGTCCATTATGGTAGCTCAGGATTTATTCCTAAGTCATCTTCGATGGAAACACTGGCTGCCGCCTTGGCCTCGGTACTCTATGGGGATATTTGGTTACCGGATCATGCCGAGATACAGGAGATAAAGGAAGATGCTACCGCTCTTGTGGCCAGTAAGCTTGCCGATCTCACTCCACAACAATACAAGGTGCTGCAGATGTTTGCCGAAGGCTTACTCAATAAGCAAATTGCCTATGACTTAAGTGTATCGGAAGCCACAATCAAGGCTCATGCCACAGCGATATTTCGTAAGTTAGGCGTGAGAAATCGCACCCAAGCCGTTATCTCGTTGCAGCAGTTAGAGATGGAAAAAGTAGAGCTCTAGTCAAACTCAGACGTAATTGAAGCAAAAGCCAATCTATTTAGATTGGCTTTTTAGTTTATGGATTAGCATAGAAACTCAATGTGGGGACATTAACGAAAATGTTCCATCATCCGGTAGTAAGTCATCCCCAGTGCCATAGCCTGATTGCCCAGCCATTCATTCATGGGAATGCGGATATGTTTCATCCCGGCAAACAAGTCAAATTCAGTTAGCTGACCTATGATTGCCTTGGACATGATCTCCCCCATGATATGGGACGTGGCCACCCCATGACCCGAGTATCCTTGGCAGTAAAAAACATTAGCCGATACTTTACCCAGCTGTGGAATACGATTAACCACGATACCGGCCATACCTGTCCATTCGAACTCGATATCGACTCCCTTCAGACGAGGAAATGTCCGCTCAATTGCCGGGCGTAATTCAGCTGCCAGATCTTTAGAGTCCCGTCCCGAGTAATTTGTACCACCACCGAACATAAGCCGGTTATCCGCCGTCATTCGATAATAATCGAGCACAAACCGACTGTCGTACACAGCAACATCATGAGGATTTATCGCCTTAGCGACATCGGCAGAGAGCTTTACCGTGGCGCAATTGCCCAAAGATGCGGGAAACAAGAGGCCACTGAGTTTATTGCGTGCCAGTTTATGGTAGGCATTTCCCGCTAATAGTACGCTGTTGGCGGTGATGGAGCCATGCTCAGTTTTGACTACTGCTAAGTCACCATCACAGATATCAATGACAGCCGAGTGCTCGAAGATCAATGCACCTTGCATCTCTGCCGCCCGCGCCTCACCGATACACAGGTTTACCGAATGTAAGTGCATATTGCGTTTATTGAGTAGTCCGCCATGGTACAGGGGCGTCTCCAGATAGTCAGGGATCTCCTGCTTCGACAACAGATGCACCTCATCACCCATGCCTCTTAAGAGCGCTTCTTCATAAGTCTTTTCCATCTCTGCCATGTGAGCAGGTTTGTAAGCGGTATGCAGATGACCAAACTTGAGATCGCAGTCGATATTATATTTGGCTACCCGGCTCTTGATGATCTCATGCCCGCGCCACCTGAGATCCCAGACATAATCTTCCGCTTCGGTGCCTATGCTATTTCGCAGCTGTTTCGTCATGGCGGCATCACCGGACAAACTGCCGGTCACCTGGCCGCCATTACGCCCGGTAGCGCCCCAAGCTATCTTGTTCGCTTCTAGGATGGCAACTTTTATTCCTTTTTCCGCTAGCTCCACCGCAGTCGCAACGCCGGTAAACCCGCCGCCTATGATGACCACATCGACCCGAATGTCTTCCTCCAGCCGAGGATAATGTGTTTCATCATTGATGGTGGCGTTGTAGTAAGAATCACAGCGTTGTTCTGGCATAGGCTCTCCGTCTGTTTGCTAAGGCAAATCTTTCTGTTTCGGTTGTTTTACATTTTTTACACGCGTAAAAAATTTAAGTATATACCAGGCTATTTTTTCGTCAACACACTGATTGAAATATTTTACAAATAGCGAGAGACATGACCTCTTCAAGGCCATGTGAAGGCAGTTCAAACATAAAGGCCCTAGTTAGAGTCATTTATTTTTTACGTAAGTGGGCACTTCTTAATAACAGAAAGTAGCAACAGAAAGCAGTCGACAGAAAGGCGAGACTGAGCGTCTTGCCTTAAACAGGCTTAAACAATTTTAAAGAAGGTAGAATACGGGACTTATTGAGCCGTCCAACAAGCTTGTGTCAGTAACAGCTCTTTATCGTAAAGCTTAGCGTTGAACTTATCGTCTCTGTTAACGACTCCAACCCCCTTCGGCGTGCCAGTCATCACGATATCGCCGTCGATTAAACTCATAAAACTCTGTATCTCGGCCAAGATTTGCTCGGGTTTATTCAGCATTAACGCGATAGTGCCAACTTGTATTCTTACATCATTGATCATCAGCTCGAATGTCAGGCTCTCACTTACACTCTCAATGGCAACAAATTCAGAAAATACCACAGAGCCATCAAATGCCTTGGCTCTCTCCCAGGGAAGCCCTTTGGCTTTGAGCCGACTCTGCAAACCACGTTTGGTGAGGTCTAGCCCAAGACCTACGGCACTAAATTGTCCATTTTCAACCACAAAACATAACTCGGCCTCATAATGTATCGCCTCTTGATGAAAACTCACCAACTCAGTTGAGATCGCCGAATTTGGCTTAACAAATAGCACCATCTCATCGGGTACCTCATTATTGAGTTCCTTAATGTGCTCGACATAATTGCGTCCCACACACACGACTTTCGAAGGCCTTACCACTCTTTTATCGACTGTAACTCTATTATTGACGACTACTGTATTCATCTAGCTCCACTCCAAAAAATAGGCCCACATTATTCTATCAAAACACCTTCATAAAAGGACGACTCGATAAGAGCTGACGATCACATTGCAAGCTGGCATATTCAGCCCTCAATCTTGGTATTATTTAACCAGACTCGAAATTAAGGCTCTCAACGCGGCGGGCTTCACCATCTTCGCCATATAGCGATACCCTTTACGCTCAACTTCATCCACCAGCTCTTTATTGGTATTGGCAGTAATAAGTACGCCGGGAAGATGGCTACCATATAGGGCACGTATGCCATCCATAGCATCGACACCATTTTCATCATTATCCAGATGATAATCGGCTAATACGATGTCTGGTGCGACCCCCTTGAGACCCAGTTTAATCCTGGCATCGGCAAGATCGGTGGCACAGATCACTTCACACTGCCAACGGCTGAGTAAACTCTCCAGCCCCGCTAAAATTGTTTCTTCATTATCGATACACAATACCTTAACACCGGCTAAAGGCTGGATCATGGCCGCCGTTTTTTTCACCTGCGTCTCAGTAATTGTTTTGCCCATAGGGACTCTGATTGAGAAAACTGAACCTTGACCAAGAATTGAATCCACCTTGATCTCATGCTCCAATACTCTGCTGATCCGATCGGCAATCGCTAAACCAAGACCCAGGCCGCTGACGCTCTTACTGGTGGGGTTATCCAAACGCTTAAACTCTTTGAAAATCTCCGAAATTTCACTCTCATCGATACCACACCCCGTATCCAGTACCTGGATTTCAAGATAATCTCCCCGATGACGGCAGCCTAGCAAGACGCGATTACCCTTGGCATAGCGATAGGCATTGGTCAAAAAGTTTTGCAATACCCGCCTGAGCAGACTCAGATCTGAGTTAACGGAGGCTATACTTGGCACCATACTGAACTTGATCTGATAATCTTGGGCCATGGCAGCAAATTCTACCGCCAAGCCATCGAGCAGTTCTGAGATAGCAAAGTCACGACGATTGACATCCACCACACCCGAATCCAACTTAGAGATATCCAGCAAATCCGTGAGCAGCTCACCGGCAATCTTGAGCGAGCTGTTTACATGGGAGAGTGTCGTCTTGCTCTCCTGATCTAAGTTTGGATATTGAGACAAGGAGGCGGTAAATAATCTCGCCGCATTCAAGGGCTGCATCAAGTCATGGCCCACTGCTGCCAAAAATTTACTCTTAGAGGCATTAGCCATCTCTTCCTGAGCTTTAGACTCCAATAACTGACTGTTTAACATCGCCAGCTCATAGGTCCTCTCCTTCACCCTCGCCTCCAGAGAATCGTTCACCTCCTGCAGGGCCTTAGCGTGCTCACGATACTGAGTAATATCGGTGAAGGTCATCACGAAACCACCACCCGGCATAGGATTGCCCTGTATTTTGATCACCTTGCCGTCTTGCCTCTCTCGCTCCGACACATGGGCGGTGCCGTTTATCATGTGCTGCACCCGCTTATTAACCTGATCCTCTATTTCACCCACACCACAAAAACCACGTTCGGCGTTAAAACGCACCACCTCACTGATGGGCATTCCCTCTTTGAGGAAACCTGGCGGGTATTGATATAGCTCAGAGTATTTATGATTCCAGGCGACCAGATTTAAGTCTTTATCCACCACACTCATGCCTTCATAGGCGTGTTCTATGGCGCCGCGCAACATGTCTTGGCTGAGAATTATCTTGGAAGAGGCTTCATCGACCAGATTAAACACTTCATCGAGTGCCAGATCCCTGCCCTGCAACACAGAATCCATCACCAAGGCTGCACTCGAGCCGCCTAATACCCCTGCCAGAATATGCTCAGTGTGGGCGATAAGCTCGGCAGGAGCCGCCTTATGCCAACTGTCACTCTTCACTGCTTCTTCGGAAAATCGAGAAAAACTCTCATAGGCGCGAGTCGGGCTAACGAAGCGGCTCGCCAGGATCAAAAGATCTTGCTGAGAGATGGGTGCTCCCTTGCGGCTGCTGCTATTCTTCAACTCCCCGGGAGTAACAAATTCACTGGCTTGAATACGCTCCGATACCCCAGCCCTAAACCAGATAGAGCCTAAGATATAGCAAGCTAAGTTGGCGAGTAAGGCGGTTAAAATATCTCTTACATTGGGATTAATCGTCTCCAGCAGACCAAAGTCACTACCAAACACACCGCTGGCATCATACGCTCCCTTGATTAAGATGTAACACCAGAGACCGAAGCCAACAAGCAAACCAAGTAACACCCCAGAGCGATTGCCATGCTTCCAATACATACCACCTATGAGCGCAGGCCCCAGTTGAGCGAAAGCGCCGAAGGATAACATCCCCAGCGCCGAGAGGGAGTCGCTGTCCATAAAGGTGAGATAGCTGAAATAACCTAAGCCTAAGATGACAATGATCGACAAGCGGCGGGCATTGAGTAAAAACTGAGAAAATTGACTGAAATTTTTCTGCTTAATTTTCCCGGTGCGTAACATGATAGGCACCAACCATTCGTTACTCACCATCACGCTGATGGTCACCACTGCCACCACCACCATGCCGGTCGCAGCCGAAAGTGTACCGAGCAGGGCCACAACGGCCAACATGGGTTGATCTAAGGCTAAAGGCAAATTAATCACATAAGTATCGGCGGCTACCGAATCCCCTAAAATCAGCTTTCCAGCTAAGGCTAATGGCGCGACAAACAAGCCAAACAGCAATAGATAGATGGGAAATATCCAGCGGGCCTTTAATAGACTTTTCTCATCCATACACTCCACCATCATCACATGGAACTGTCTGGGCATGCACAGGAAAGCCGCCATTCCCACCAAGAGCTGAGGCATCAGGGACTCCACTCTGAGGCTGGGCTCGCTGATCAAGTTTCGCTCCGCCGCCTGGCGCCAGATATCACCGAAACCATCGAAATAACCAAAACTT
Organism: Shewanella sp. YLB-07; assembly: GCF_009377275.1. Classification (NCBI taxonomy): domain Bacteria; kingdom Pseudomonadati; phylum Pseudomonadota; class Gammaproteobacteria; order Alteromonadales; family Shewanellaceae; genus Shewanella; species Shewanella sp. YLB-07. The sequence goes on from NZ_VOQB01000009.1 coordinate 277,423, forward strand.
ATCACCGCACCGACGAGTAAAAATGCCGCTAACTTGACCAAAGACTCGAAGGCTATGGCCAACATCATGCCGGGATTATGCTCGGTAGCATCGAGTTTTCTGGTACCAAATAAGATGGCAAACACGGCCAGTACAGCTGTGATAATCAAGGATATCTGGGCACCATCGAAGGGAGAGTCATCGGGCTGAAACAGATTAAGGCTAAATACCATGGCCTTAAGCTGCAAGGCGATGTAGGGCATGATGCCAAATAGCGCAATTAAGGTGACGATTACCGCGAGTAGTTGAGATTTGCCATATCGGGCGGCAATAAAATCCGCCACCGAAGTGATGTTATGGGTTTTAGAGACAATCACCATCTTTCGCAGCAGGCCAAAGCCTAAGGTAAAGATGAGGATGGGGCCGATAAATATAGGCAAGAAAGACCAGAGGTCTTGGGCCGACTGGCCAACAGTGCCGAGAAAACTCCAGGATGAGCAGTAAACAGCCAGACTCAAGCCATAGATCCACACCTGGATCTTCTTGGTTATTTTACTGAACCAACGCTCCGCCCCCCACGCGAGCAGGAAGAGCAGACAAACATAAAAAACGGCAATAACGCCAACCACTATGGTCAGATTCATATGACTCTCATTTTTTATGCTCATTGTGCGTTAAATAGAAGATTAAATCCAGACATGAGTTTATTGACAACAGACTAAAAACAAAGGATATTTTTGTACTAGACCAAGGTCTAATAGAGCAAATAGCCCCGAAACCTACATACTGAACCCAATCTCATTAGATATAAGGGAAGCCCCATGAGCACGCAGTCTCTCTATAAAGTTCCCAGCGAAATCGCTGCAAACGCACATATAAACGAAGAAAAATACAAAAAGATGTACCAAGAGTCGATTGTGAATCCTGAAGGTTTCTGGAGAGAACACGGCCAACGCATCGATTGGATTAAGCCCTTCACTAAGGTAAAGAAAACCTCATTCGACGATCATAACCTGTCAATCAATTGGTTCTATGACGGCACACTCAACGCCTCAGCCAACTGCTTAGACCGTCACCTTGAAAAAAATGCCGACAAGGTCGCCATTATCTGGGAAGGCGATGATGCTAAAGATCAACGCATCATTACTTACGGTGAATTACACAAAGATGTGTGTAAGTTTGCCAATGCATTAAAAAGCCAAGGTGTGAGACGTGGCGATGTGGTCACCATTTACATGCCTATGGTCCCGGAAGCTGCCGTTGCCATGTTGGCCTGTGCTCGCATTGGTGCGGTTCACTCAGTGATATTTGGTGGTTTCTCACCGGACTCCATTGCCACACGCGTCATAGATGGTAACTCTAAGGTTATCGTCACCGCCGATGAAGGCGTGCGTGCAGGTCGCATTATTCCGCTCAAGGCCAATATAGATCAGGCACTGTCACACCCTGATGTGACTTGTGTAGAGCGTGTCATCGTTCTCGAGCGTACCGGTGGTGATATCAACTGGGAAGAAGGCCGTGACATCAAGTGGGATACTGTCATGGAAACAGCTTCTGAGCATTGCGTACCCGAAGAGATGGGCGCCGAAGATCCTCTATTCCTGCTTTATACTTCGGGATCAACCGGTAATCCTAAAGGTGTGTTACATACTACAGGTGGTTACATGGTCTACGCGTCCATGACCCATGAATATGTGTTCGATTACAAAGACGGTGAAGTCTACTGGTGTACCGCAGATGTGGGTTGGATCACCGGTCACTCCTATATGGTCTATGGCCCGCTTGCCAATGCCGCAACCGTACTGATCCACGAAGGGGTACCTAACTACCCAACACCTTCTCGTTTGGGTGAAATTGTCGATCGCCATAAAGTCAACATACTCTATACCGCACCGACTCTTATTCGCGCTCTGATGGCAGAAGGCAAGGAACAATTTGATAAATTCGATGGCAGCTCACTGCGCATCATGGGATCCGTGGGTGAACCCATTAATCCAGAAGCTTGGCGCTGGTATAACGAAGTCATAGGTCACGAGCAGTGTCCAATCGTCGATACCTGGTGGCAGACCGAAACCGGCGGTATTCTGATCAGCCCGCTTCCTGGCGCCATCGATACCAAGCCTGGCTCGGCTACCCGCCCCTTCTTCGGCGTACAACCAGCCCTTGTCGATAACATGGGTAACATCATAGAAGGTGCAGCCGAAGGCAACCTGGTTATACTCGATTCTTGGCCCGGACAGATGCGTACCGTCTTTGGTGATCATGACAGATTTGCACTGACTTACTTCAAGACCTTCCGCGGCATGTATTTCACCGGTGACGGCGCTAAACGTGATGAAGACGGTTATTACTGGATAACGGGACGTGTCGATGATGTGATCAACGTATCTGGCCACAGACTCGGCACCGCCGAGGTAGAGAGCGCTTTAGTTTCACATGAAAGTGTGGCAGAAGCCGCTGTTGTGGGTTACCCCCATGACATCAAGGGTCAAGGTATCTACGCTTATGTCACGCTAACCAGAGGCACGGTAGAATCTGAAGAGCTTCGCCAAGACTTGAGAAAATGGGTGAGAAAAGAGATTGGCGCCCTGGCGACACCGGATCTCATTCAATGGGCTGGCGGCCTGCCTAAGACTCGTTCGGGTAAGATCATGCGCCGTTTCCTGAGAAAGATTGCAGCCAATGAAGTGACCAACTTAGGTGACTCATCGACACTAGCCGATCCGGCTGTGATCGATGTCTTGATTGAGTCTCGTCTGAACCGCAGCGAATAACTGATTTACAGCGAGTCATGATTCGAAGATAGACAGTAATCTTGCTAGCCCCTCACATGAGGGGCTTTTTATTGTCCCAATAAAATTAATGAGTGGCAAATTAATTAACGGGAAACATAGCGACTCAATCATCCCACTGATATGCTTTGCCATCGGTATTTTGAACAGCAGATTTTTGTGCAATTAAGAGACTATCAACAACAAGCGGTCGACTCGGCGGTAAAACACTTCAAGGCAAGCCCGGACTCAGCAGTACTGGTGCTACCTACGGGAGCGGGTAAAAGCATAGTGATTGCCGAGCTGGCCCGAATCGCCAATGGCAGAGTCTTGGTCTTGACCCATGTCAAAGAACTGGTTGCACAAAATGCCGAGAAAGTCGGCATATTAACCACGGCCGCCGGGATCTACTCTGCCGGCTTGAAGCAAAAATCCACCGAAGACAAAACCATAGTCGCCAGCATTCAATCTGCGGTAAGAGCGCCGGAGAAGTTTAGCAGCCCATTTTCCCTGATGATCATAGATGAGTGTCACAGGATAAGTCAGGATAAAGACAGCCAATATCAACAGCTGCTAACACACCTCAAGAGCATCAATCCCAAAATCAGGCTGCTGGGACTCACAGCAACCCCCTACCGACTCGATCTCGGTTGGATCTATCGTCACCACTATCATGGCAAGGTTGGCAATCTGGACAAGGCGGTGTTTGAGCAATGCATCTTCGAGCTCCCCATGCGCCCCTTGATAAAACGCGGCTACCTGAGCACACCTAAAATATTCGATGGTCTCAGTGCCCAATATGATTTCAGTTCCCTTAAAGCCTCAACTAGCGGCCAATATCAGGAAGCCGAAGTCAATGACCTACTCAGCCATTGCGGCCGAGCAACCACGGCCATCGTTAAACAACTGGTGCAGATAGGCGCTAGCAGACAAGGCGTGATCATCTTTGCCGCCACAGTACGCCACGCCGAAGAGATACTCAAACTCTTATCTGCAGAGTCAGCCGCGCTGATCACAGGCAAGACCTGTACCGAGCAGCGCGATAGCCTGATTGAGCAATTTAAGGCCAGGAAGATTAAGTACCTGATAAACGTCGCGGTATTAACCACAGGCTTCGATGCGCCTCATGTGGATCTTATCGCCATTCTACGTCCGACAGCTTCGGTGAGCCTGTTCCAGCAGATGGTCGGTCGGGGCTTGAGAATATGCGAGGGAAAATCTGAGTGCCTCATCATTGACTATGCCGCTAACGGCTACGATCTCTACTTTCCTGAAGTGGGTCAAAATAAACCGAACAGTAAATCTGTTCCTGTACAGGTACATTGCCCAGTGTGCGATTTCGCTAATATCTTCTGGGGCCTGGTCGATGACGATGGCGACATCATCGAGCACTTCGGTAGACGCTGTCAGGCGTTAATCGAACAAGGTGGCCAGAAGAAGCAATGTGATTTCAGGTTTAGATCTAAAGTCTGCCCAAACTGCGGTGAAGAAAATGATATTGCCGCTAAGATCTGTCATAGCTGCGATGCCGTGCTGATCGATCCCGATAAACGCCTCAAAGAGGTACTGCAGCAGAAACATCATCATCTGTTTAAATGTGACGCCATGTTATTCGAAGAGGATAAGGACAGACTAAAAATCAGATACATAGACACCGACGGTAACGATTTTTGTCAGTACTTCAATTTTCAAACCAAAGCGCAGATCCGCGCTTTCTATGCCATATTCGTATTGTCGCACACCAGAACACCTGGGCTAAAGCATCCAAGATACAGCAAGGTACAAGAAGTTATTGCAACCCGAGACCTGTTTCGTAAACCAGATATGTTGCTACTCAAAAAGCATAAAAAGGGTTGGGATCTGCAGGAAACCTTCTTCGATTATCAAGGCCGCTACCAAACTGAGAATAAGTTTCTTCAATAGAGAATATGCAATTTAAGCACGATTATGGTATAAAAGTAGCGACTAAATTTTCAGGAGTTAATATGTTTGTCGTAATCTTTGGCCGTCCAGGCTGTCCTTACTGTGTTAGAGCGGTACAACTTTCTGAGCAACTCGTTGAAGCTCGCGATGACTTTAAGTTTAAGTATATCGATATCCATGCAGAAGGGATTAGCAAAGCGGATCTTGAAAAAACAGTCGGTAAGCCTGTTGAAACTGTCCCACAGATCTTCATCGACAAAGAACATGTCGGTGGTTGCACTGAGTTTGAACAGTATGTCAGAGACAATCAATTACTTTCAGCTCCGGCTTAACGTATAAGATTGCATTCTCAATTCTCAACTAAAAAAGGAGGCCTAAGCCTCCTTTTTTGATCTTACTGTTTTATAAACGGATGTATCGATTGATATTAGAGCACGTATTTCACAGAGAATATGACACGATTTAACTCGCCATTATCCCCATTTTGTTTGGTGTTCTCTGCATACATATACTCGACACCCACTGTCATAGGCTTAACCGGTGAATAGAGTAAGTTTACATAAGCAGAATAAGATTCTTTGTTTACCCCTCCCCCCGTTAGTGCTTCATTATTGTCAGCCTTAAAGCCCGAAAGCGTGAAGCTTGAGCGCCACTGATCAGTCCACCAATGACGATATGAAGCAAAGCCACCATAAGAGCTGATGGTTTCAATTTCACCGTTGGCATCTAATACACCGGCGTTAGCATAGTTCAGCGCCATGTAACGGCCTAAACCATCGCCAGCGGTAGCAGAGAGCTTAATGTCATCGTCACCAACAGGAATGACCCCTGTGAAGCTCACACCATAACCCATCTCTTGGGTATCGAGATTATCTATCTCAACGTTTAGCTGTCTCGCCAAGCCCGCAACGGTGAATTTCGCGCCGCCTTCAGTCTTGAAATTATATCGAGCCACAAAATCTGGTACCATGCCACTGCCGCTGGTAATACGGGAACTTGATCCGCTGCTGCCAGCATAACTGTTCACTGTGGTTTCTGGGTTCTCTATCGCGAACTGGAAGCCGCCATTGGTATAACGCACCATAGTCTGACGAACAAAAGGTGTACCTTCTGCTGCACCGACAAAGTCCAGGTTCTCAGGAAGTGCTCCGGGATTCTGGAAAGTTGTCCAGGTTTGACCCACTGTCCAGTTGTCAAAACTGACGAAAGCCTGTCTGATACGAGGAGAATAACTGTTAGATACTCGCTCATTACCATCGGTATGGGTCATAAAATCGAGTTCGATAAAACCCGTGAGTTTATGGCCGTCGAGATCTGTGCTGGTCTTAAAATTGAAACGGGTCTCACGAACCTGAAAGTCTACAACTTCATTGCCGTTACTAGCATCACCATATATGGTACCAGGAACATAGAACTGTCTGGACAGGTTACCGGAATCAGGAGCGCCATTACTGTAATCACTGAACATCACATCAGCTTTGACATAACCTCCAAATTTAAACTCTGTATCACCTGCTTGTGCCCCTGAGCTGACTGCTAGCATAGTCGCCATGGCCACAAGGCTCATCTTTGCTTGTCTCATTATCTCTCTCCCGTAACATTATTATATTATTTACAATAATATGAACTAGATAACAATCGAACAACATTGGCAATACGTCTATAAGACAAAAGTATAACAGCGAGATCTGAAGTAATAAGCTACCGCTTTTATCGGGCACTCTCTTTGAGATGCTATCTCTGAAATGCTGTAGCGTTAAGTACAAGGCTTTGAACTATTCGAACGTGAAGGATTCGCCCCCTTGTATGTAATAAGAGTTAATACCAAGACTGCTGCGCTCCTATAAAAAACCATTAACTGAGCTAACGGCTCTTTCTGGCATTGCTTAATTTTCTGAATCACTAATTGGGTGGATTATGTAAGGGCTAACATTTTAGAAAGGAAAATCGATTTAAACCAGAATTAGGGGGATCACTAAAAAAGTGGTGGCTTCTTGCTGCCTAAAATGAAGAATTCGACCAATTGGCCTAATGAGTAAAGCCAACTGCCTTTTCATATACAACCAAGCACTTATAAGAAGCCAACAGAGCTAACGGCCCTTTTTGGCATTGCTTTTCTGAATCACTAATTGGGTAGATTATATAAGAACTAAATTTTAGAAAGGAAAATCGATTTGAACCAGAGTTAAGGTGACCACCAAGGAGTGGTGGGCCGTGAAGGATTCGAACCTTCGACCAATTGGTTAAAAGCCAACTGCTCTACCAACTGAGCTAACGGCCCTTATCTGGTATTGCTTTCCTGAATTCATTTGCCTTGAAGCAAATCCACCTCAGAAGTGGTGGGCCGTGAAGGATTCGAACCTTCGACCAATTGGTTAAAAGCCAACTGCTCTACCAACTGAGCTAACGGCCCTTTCTGGTATTGCTTTTCTGAATTCATTTGCCTTGAAGCAAATCCACCTCAGAAGTGGTGGGCCGTGAAGGATTCGAACCTTCGACCAATTGGTTAAAAGCCAACTGCTCTACCAACTGAGCTAACGGCCCTTTCTGGTATTGCTTTTCTGAATTCATTTGCCTTGAAGCAA